>JACCQN010000010.1:0-58434 GCA_015709215.1 Bacteroidales bacterium | reverse complement strand
ACGGAACAGTTTCAGGTGATGTGAGTTATACCATTCCTGCTCCTGACGATCCGGTGATTGGCTTTGCTAACCTGCAATGGCCGGCTTCGGGCAATATCGAACCGTTGCAGGAATTTAACGTTTACAGTCAGGTTTATATTGAAAATATTACGGGTTCAGGTTCGGCAACGGCTGACTTGCAAGCATGGATTGGTTATTCTACAACGGATACTGATCCTGCTGGCTGGACCAATTGGGTGGCAGCTGACTTTAGCTCGGCACAAGGGAATAATGATGAGTTTGTGCTGAACCTGGGTGCTGAAATGTCCGCCGAGGGTACTTTCTATTATGCCTCCCGCTTTAAATATCTGGAACAGGATTATGTGTATGGCGGCTTTGATGGCGGTTTCTGGGACGGAACAAATAATGTTTCCGGTGTATTGACTGTGGAAGAAGTCATTGAAACCTACCCTGTGCTGTTCACCGTTATTGACGAAACAGCATCGTATCAGGCTATTGAATTTAAAGGCGCCATGACCAATTGGGAGACGGTTCCCATGACGGAAGGACCTGATTTTACCTGGACGCTCTCGCTGGATATCCCTGCCGGTACTTACGAATGGGGAGCCATTGAAAATGATGGATCGGATGATGGCATCTGGCTGATCGATGGGCCTAATTTATCGGTGACAATCGCTGGTGACGGAACAGTTTCAGGTGATGTGAGTTATACCATTCCTGCTCCTGACGATCCGGTAATCGGCTTTGCTAACCTGCAATGGCCGCCTTCGGGAACGATCACGCCTTTGCAACAATATGATGTGTATGGTCAGGCATGGATTGACGGTCTCACGGGTTCGGGCACGGCCACCGAAGGTCTGCAAGCCTGGATCGGCTATTCAACCGGCGATACGGATCCTGCTACCTGGACGATGTGGATCGAAGCCGACTTTAATGCTGCAGTAGGCAATAATGATGAGTTTGTGGCTGACCTGGGGACCGAAATGGGTTCGCCAGGAACATTCTACTACGCCACACGTTTCCAGTTTGAAGATCAGGAATTCGTTTACGGAGGCTATTCGGCTTCTGGTGGTGGTTTCTGGGATGGTGTGGATAATGTTTCAGGTGTGCTCACTGTCTCTGAAGAAATGCCAGATCCGGAAATAACTTTTGCCAATTTGCAGTTCCCTGGATCGGCTTCCATTTTGATTGGCGAAAGCGTGGAGGTGTATGCACAGGTAGAAGCCACTGGTGTGGATTTGAATGATACAGGTTACGAAGATATGTTGGTGTGGATTGGCTATTCCGATGAGGATTCTGATCCTTCCGGCTGGACGAACTGGACTATCGCTGATTACAATGGCATCTCGGGCTTTACTTCACGTCCGGAGTATCTGGCTGAAATTGGCAGCGACATCACTACTGCCGGTACTTATTATTATGCCTCCCGTTTTCAGTTGGATGGTGGAGCTTTTGTTTATGGCGGCTTTGATGGCGGTTTCTGGGATGGCGTGAATAACGTATCCGGTGTGTTGACAGTGAACGAAGAAACGCCTGATCCGGTAATCGGCTTTGCTAACCTGCAATGGCCGCCTTCGGGAACGATTACGCCTTTGCAACAATATGATGTGTATGGTCAGGCATGGATTGACGGTCTCACGGGTTCGGGCACGGCCACCGAAGGTCTGCAAGCCTGGATCGGCTATTCAACCGGCGATACGGATCCTGCTACCTGGACGATGTGGATCGAAGCCGACTTTAATGCTGCAGTAGGCAATAATGATGAGTTTGTGGCTGACCTGGGGACCGAAATGGGTTCGCCAGGAACATTCTACTACGCCACACGTTTCCAGTTTGAAGATCAGGAATTCGTTTACGGAGGCTATTCGGCTTCTGGTGGTGGTTTCTGGGATGGTGTGGATAATGTTTCAGGTGTGCTCACTGTCTCTGAAGAAATGCCCGATCCGGAAATCGGCTGGGCTAATCTGCAATGGCCTCCTGCCGGTGTGATTGAGCCCGGAGAGGAATTCATCGCCTATGCTCAGGTCTGGATTGAAAATATAACCGGCAGTGGCACTGCCACAGATGATTTACAAAGCTGGATTGGCTGGTCAACGGAAGATACCGATCCTGCCGGCTGGACCAACTGGATTGCTGCCGACTTCAATACTGCCGTTGGTAGTAACGATGAGTTTATGGCCAACCTGGGGTCTGCCCTCACCGAAGAAGGAACCTATTACTATGCATCCCGCTTCCAATACCTCGATCAGGATTTCGTTTATGGTGGCTATTCCGATGCAGGTGGTGGATTCTGGGACGGAGATAATAATGTTTCCGGACAGCTGATCGTTGTCAATGAAATCGTTACCTATCCTGTAACCTTCACTGTGACAGATGCAACAGGACTCTATTCAAATATCAAGCTCAAAGGCGAGATGACCAACTGGGAGACCATCGCCATGCAGCAAAACGGCAGCGAATGGACACTCACCCTCGACATACTGCCAGGATCATACGAATGGGGCGTGATAGAAGATGACGGCACTCCCGATGGTATCTGGCTGATCGAAGGACCTAATCTTGTCGTAAATATCGCTCCTGATGGCACCATCACCGGTGATACAACTTATGTGATTACTTACGTTGGCCTTGCCGATAACAAACCCGAATTCAAGCTCTATCCAAATCCTGCAAAAGACAAGTTATTCTTGCAGTCTGACAAGGCAGCGGAATCCACTATCAGTTTGGTTGATGCACAAGGACACTTGATCCGTGAATACCGTTCAGCCGAAAACAATTTTATGATGAACCTCTCCGGCCTTAAGCCAGGGCTGTATATGCTGCATATCATTTTTGGCAATCAAGTAATTACGAAAAGATTTATCAAACAATAAAAACATCAATCATCTTATTAACAGAAACCACTATGAAAAATCTAATTTCACTATTCTCCATTCTCCTTACATGCTTTTTGTTAGCCGGGATCTTTCTTCCCGGCCTTCAGGCTCAGATTTATGAGCCGGAAGGCCTTAGCATGCCAGGCGCCTGGAACGAATGGACCAATCCCCCAGTCAATAACCTGGCACTGGCCAGCAGCACCCAAGTGCCCGATGGCCGTGTGATCAAAATCAGCACAGGAATCCCACGCTGGCAAACAATCTTCAGTGTTGCAGCAAGTGGTGCCGATCTGGTTGGAGGCTCTTACGACTTCCTGTTTACCAGCGGCCCCGAAGGGTCTCCTTTCTCTAACAAATGGGCAAGCGTAAATACAGATCAAAACACCCTTCAGCTCTACACCTACCAGGGAGCAACTGACAATAACTTCACGGTCACCAATGGTTTTTGGTACACCATGAACTGGGAAGACAGCGGTTATGAAGACACACGCGCCATCTTTATGGAAACCAGCAACGAACCCGTTGATCTCCTGACGGTGACTGTCCCAACCAACGTTCAGCCCAATACCTTTGTAGCTATTGATGTTACGGTATCAGCAGTAGTCTCGCCCGAAGAGCTGATCTATGTGCGCTACAGCACCGATGGCTGGAACAGTTCTGCAATTGCTGAAGTCGTTATGGCAGGTACCACCGGTACAGCAGGCATCCCCGGACAAGAAGCAGGGACCGTAGTAAACTATTATGCTTTTAGCACTACGGTAAGCGACATCACCGCAGATCACGACCTCTATACGATCAAGCTCAATAATAATGCTGGTGAAAACTATACTTATACTGTCGAAGGCACGCCGCAACCCGAAATCAGCTGGGCCAATCTGCAATGGCCTGCTGATGGCGAAATAGCCCCTGGTGATGATTTCACTGTCTATGCACAGGTGTATGCCGCTGGTATCACCGATGAAGAAGGCCAGGGAGCAGGCATCAGCAGCTGGTTTGGTTACAGCCTCACAGACACCGATCCTGCCACATGGACCAATTGGTTAGCAGCAACTTATAATGCTGACGATGGTGATAATGATGAGTATCTGTCCAATATAGGCGCCGAAATCACCGAAGAAGGAACCTATTACTATGCCTCCCGCTTCCAGCTGGATGATGGCGAATTTGTGTATGGTGGCTACAGCGAAGCCGGTGGCGGCCTGTGGGACGGAACCACCAATGTTTCGGGTGTTTTGGTCGTTACCGACAATATCACACCAGCCGAAATCACCTGGGCCAACCTGCAATGGCCTCCTGATGGCGAAATAGAACTGGGCGGAAACTTTATGACCTATGCACAGCTCTATGTAGAAGGCATAACAGGCCAAGGTACTGCCTCCGACCGCATACAAGCCTGGATAGGATTTAGCACCGAAAACACCGACCCTGCCAGCTGGACCAGCTGGATTGGTGCCGACTTTAATGGTAATGTAGGAGATAATGACGAATACTTCTCCAATATCGGCCCTCAGATCCCGGCGACAGGAACCTTCTATTATGCCTCACGCTTCAAGCTGGACGATCAGGATTATGTCTATGGCGGCTTCTCCCCTTCGGGTGGTGGTTTCTGGGATGGCACTGCCAATGTTTCAGGAGTGCTAACCGTTACCGAAGACCAGCCCGACCCTGACTTCGACTGGGTGAACCTGCAATATCCCGGCAGCGGCACGATAGAACCCGGAGACGACTATGATGTTTATGCACAAGCCTATATCGAAGGCCTCACAGGTAGTGGCACTGCCAATCCCGAAATAAGTGCCTGGATCGGTTACAGCACTTCCAATACCAGCCCTGACAGCTGGACCAACTGGATTACAGCACCTTTTGCCTCATCCCAAGGCAATAACGATGAGTTTATGGCCAATCTGGGAGCCGAATTCCCCGGCGAAGGAACCTATTATTATGCTTCGCGCTTTCAACTGGGAGATGGTGCATACTATTATGGTGGTTATTCATCCGGTGGCGGTGGCTTCTGGGATGGTACAACAAATGTTTCGGGCGTAGTGATTGTTCAGGAAACCCCGCCCGATCCTGAGATCGACTGGGCCAACCTGCAATACCCCGGCAGCGGACTGATTGAACCCGGCGACAGCTATGATGTGTTTGCCCGGGTGTGGATCGACGGCCTCACCGGAGGTGATGAACCCCTTGAAGGCCTCGAGGCATGGATTGGCTACAGCACCTACAACAGCAATCCCAACAGCTGGGACACCTGGATTCCTGCCAGCTTTAATGGAGCCATTGCCGGTAACGACGAATACATGGCCGAGATTGGCTCTGCCATCACCGAAGAGGGTACTTATTACTATGCAAGCCGCTTCCGCTACAACGAAGGCACCTATGTGTATGGCGGCTATTCCGTGAATGGTGGTGGCTTTTGGGATGGTGTGAATTTCGTATCGGGCACTTTGGTGGTGGAGACAGAAATTCCGGATCCGGAAATTAGCTGGGCTAACCTGCAATGGCCGGGAAGTGGCGATATCTATATCAACGAAGTGTTTAATGTGTACGGACGGGCATATATCGAAGGTCTTACTGGCAACGGCAACCCTCCGGATGAACTGGATGCCTGGGTTGGCTTCAGCATCGAAAATACAGATCCCGCCGGCTGGACCAACTGGGTTACGGCAGGCTTTAACGGCAGCATTGGCGACAACGATGAGTTCAGAGCCAATATCGGCGCCTGGATTAATATGACAGGAACCTACTACTATGCCTCCCGCTTCAAAATGGGCGACGGCAGCTATGTGTATGGCGGCTTTTCAGAAAGTGGGGGCGGCTTCTGGGATGGTACAACAAACCTTTCGGGTGTGCTTACCGTAACGGAATCGCCTTCGGCCTGGCCGGTTAACTTTACGATAATCGATGCTACCGAATTACACGACAACATCCACTTCAAAGGCGAGATGACCGACTGGCAACCTGTTCCTATGATTCCCAACGGAAATACCTGGACGCTTAGTCTGCTTGTTGAGCCCGGTAGCTACGAATGGGGCGCCATTGAAGACGATGGCAGTCCGGATGGCATCTGGCTTATCGAAGGGCCAAATCTGGTGGTGAACATTACGGAAGATGGAGTGATAACCGGCGATACACTCTATACCACCCTCATCACTTCGGTGAACGGTATGCAGGAACAAGCCCTGAAACTCTATCCCAATCCGGCACAGGATCACCTCAGGATCAACGGCTTAAAGAAATCCATAAGCTATCGCATCAACGACCTAAGCGGACGAATGATTCAAAGAGGAATCATGGCGCCCAACGAAAGCATCCCGCTATCACAACTGTCGGCAGGTGTTTTCCTGCTCGAAATCAGACAGGCCGGCAGTATACAGCAACTGAAATTCATCAAAAAATAAAATCTTAGAAAGCAGAGCAGCGCTGAGCCGGCAACGATTATAATCCAAAATGGCTCAGCAGCTGTAATGCCTTTCATCATCAGCTAAGCAAAACACCTATGAATATCTTTAACATCAAGAAAGCCAGCTACCTGCTCAGTATGTTGATCTTTATCCTGAGTTTTTCGCTCCAGGGACAGATCTACGAACCCGATGGTCTGCGCATGCCTGGCAGCTGGAACGAATGGAACAACACTCCCAATATGGGCGGGCCTTTCGAGCTGCAAAAAGTTGCCGGAGGAACTGCACGCTGGACTACCAGCTTCCAGCATACCGGCCAAAGCGGAGCCCAGCAGTTTAAGTTTGTCAGTACTTCCTTCGGCGATCCCTGGGGCAATCAATGGGCTGGCAACGAAAGCGTGAGTCCGAACAGCGAAAGCAACTTCACTTATGGCACACCTTCCGATCCCGATAACAACATCGTTTTGCAGCAAAACTACTGGTACACCGTGGTATGGCGCGACAACGGTTACGAAAACACCACCGCCATCTTCATGGAAACGGCTGCCGAGCCGGTGAGCTTCGTTGAGCTGTTGCAGGAGCCTGTGCTCGTGACTGCCCAGCAGCCGGTAACCATCAGCGCCACCCTCTCAGGCGTGCCTTCGTCCAGCGAGAAATTCTTTCTGCGCTACAGCACCGACGACTGGGCCAGCGCCTCCTTGCTCAATCTGAGCGTCAATGGCACACAGGCTAGTGCCACTATCCCCGGACAAGCCAGTCAGACCGAAGTGCAGTATTATGTGTTCAGCTCGGTGCTCGATGATCCTGCTTCCGACCCTGATTTTTATACACTGCGACTCAACAACAATGGCGGTGCCAACTTCAGCTATATCGTTGACCAAACCTTTGATTGTGGCGGCTATGAAAGTCTGGTAAGCACCGAACCCGCCTTCCCGCTGATGTCGCAACCGGTGACTATCTTCTTTAATGCCGCTTATGGCAATGGTGGTTTATTCGACTACGAAGGCGATGTGTATGTGCATACCGGACTGATCACCAGCGAGAGCACCAATTCTTCCGACTGGAAATATGTGAAGACGGAATGGGGCGAAAACACACCGGAAACCAAAATGGAACGCCTCGAAGACAACCTTTACAGCCTTACGATCAATGATATAGAAAGTTATTACGGAGTACCGGCTTCAGAAGCTGTTGAGCGCCTGGCTTTCGTTTTCCGCGGAGGCGAAGAAACACCCGAAGGCTATTATCCCGAGCAGAAAAATGCGGACGGCTCCGACATATTTATCGACGTTTATCCCCTCTCGCTACAGGTGAAGATCATCAGTCCCAACCGCAAGGAACCCCTGGTGAGCCCCAACAGCGTGCTGCCTGTATGCGTGGAAGCCATGGAAAATACCAGCATCAGCCTCTATGTGGACAATGAGCTCCTCGGGCAGGAAAACGCCAGCAGCATCTCTTTCCCGCTGCTGCTGCAAGAGCTGGAGCCCGGCACACATTGGCTGCGGGCCGTGGCAACCGATGGCAGTGCCAGCGTGCGCGATTCGGTGCAGATATACCTCCGTCCGCCCGTGCAAGTGGAAGAACTGCCCGAAGACTATAAAAACGGTGTGAACTACCTGAGCAACACCTCTGTTGCCCTTGTCCTCCCCGACCCTGCCGGACTTAAGCAGTTTGCCTTCGCTATTGGCGAATACAGCAACTGGCTGCCCAACGACCAAAACTATATGAAGCGCACGCCTGACGGAAAGCATTACTGGGTGGTGCTTGATGGACTCACCAGCGGCAAGGAATATGCCTACCAGTATTATATCGACGGCCAAATGAAACTGGCAGATGCCTGGTCAGAAAAAATACTCGACCCCTGGAACGACCGCTGGATACCCACAGCGACCTATCCCAACCTGAAGACCTATCCCTTTGATAAGACCATTGGTGTAGTAAGTGTATTCCAAACCAACCAGCCGGCATATGACTGGCAGGTAACCGACTTTACGCCGCCTGCCGTCAATGAAACACAAAGCGATCTGATTGTTTACGAGCTGCTGCTGCGCGATTTTGATGAGGCACAAAATATTAAAGCAGCCACCGACAAGCTCGACTACCTGAAAACACTGGGCGTGAATGCCGTGCAGCTGATGCCGGTGATAGAGTTCGATGGCAACGAAAGCTGGGGTTATGCACCCAACTTCTTCTTTGCCACCGACAAATACTATGGCACCAAGGCCGCCTACAAAGCCTTTGTGGATGCCGCCCATGAACGCGATATGGCTGTGATACTGGATATTGTGCCCAACCATGCCTTTGGGCAAAGCCCGATGGTGCAAATGTACTTTAATCCCGATGCCGGTGATCACGGGCAGCCTTCGGTACAAAATCCCTGGTTTAATCCGCAGGCTACACACCCTTTTAGCGTGGGCTACGACTTTAACCACGAAAGCACTGCCACATGCGAATTCTTCAAAGAAGTTTTCGCCCACTGGCTCACCGAATTCAAGGTGGACGGCTTCCGGATCGACCTTTCGAAAGGCCTTACGCAAACCTGGAGCGGCGAAGATGTAGGCGCATGGAGTGCGTACGATCAGAGCCGCATCAACATACTCACCGATTATTATGACCATATCAAATCCGTGAACCCCAATGCCTATGTGATTCTGGAACACTTTGCCGACAATGCCGAAGAAACCGTGCTGGCCAATAGCGGCATGCTCCTTTGGAGCGGGATGCACAACACCTACAAGCAGCTGGCGATGGGCTGGAGCGATGCCTCCGACTTTTCGTGGGCCTACCATGGCGAGCGCGGCTGGAACTACCCCAACCTGATCGACTATATGGAAAACCACGACGAGGAACGCATGATGTCCGAGGCCTTGCAATACGGCAACAGCAGCGGTGATTACGACCTCAAGGACACCCTCACGGCCATCCGCCACCAGGAGCAGGCGCTGGTGCTCTTCCTCAGCGTGCCCGGCCCCAAGATGCTGTGGCAGTTTCAGGAAGTGGGCTACGACTACAGCATCTTTTACGGCGACGACCGCCTGGCGCCCAAACCGCCCCGCTGGGACTACCTGTACGAGCCTGCCCGCGAGCAGCTGAGCCGTGTGCTGGGCGCCATGGCAAACCTACGCAAGAGCGATGCCTTCCGCATGGGCAGCTTTAGTAAAAGCCTGCAAGGCGATGGCAAACGTATCTGGCTTACGCACAGCAGTATGGATGTAGTAGTAGCTGCCAATATGGGCGTGAGCAGCCTTGAGATGAGCCCCGGCTTTACCAAAACCGGTAGCTGGTACAACTATTTTACCGGCGAAGAATTGGTGGTGAATGATGTGAATATGAACCTCAACTTTGGTCCCGGCGACTACTATGTGTTCACCTCCGAGCCTATGCCCCTGCCCTGGCATGCTGTGAGCGTAACGGTATTAGACAAGGAAACCGGATTACCGCTTGAAGAGGTGAATATCCGCTACAACAGCGCCGTGGTGCGCCAGACCAATACTGAGGGCGAAGCGGACTTTTTGGCCATGAACGAAGCCTACACCATCACTGCCGAGAAGTTTGGCTGGCTGAGCCAGAGCAGTAGCGGCAGTCTGAGCCAGAACCTGCAGCTCACTTTTGAACTGGAGCGCGACCTGAGCAGTGTGGACGAACAGGCAGCAAAACGCGGCATACAATTTTATCCCAATCCCGCAGAGGAATGGATAAGGATTGAAAAGGCCGCCGGAAGCACTCTTCGCCTCTACAACCTGCAAGGACAACTACTGCTGGAACGCATAGCCGAAGCGGAATCCGTGCAGATACCGATACGCCACCTCAGCCCCGGCACCTATGTGTTGATGCAGTTGAATGGCCGGCAAGTGCTTACCGACAAACTGATTGTTAGGTAATTAACAGGAAAAATATTTAGTTTTTAACAGTTATATATTTAGAATATTTCTATTTTAGTCGCAGAAAAAAAAGAATTTAATAAACAATTTAAAAATTTGGGTTATGAAGAAGGTATTTACAATATCAATTTTTTTCCTCTTAATACTGAGAATTGGATTCGGACAAGTCTATACACTAGGCACAACTGAAACCACAATTGGACAAGATAATGCTAACAATTACTCTGATAATTGGGTAGTAGACAATCAAGGAGATGGTTTCAGTAATTGGTCATTTGACAATAGTACTCCTAATGGAGGATTTTCTGGAAGATTTATCGGCTCATTCTCTGCTGATTTAGATGTAAATAGTGATAGTTTTGTTCTATTTGCAAATTCGGGAAATGATGCGACAGCAGGAGCTTCGGTCAACTTTCCAAAATCAATGCAAATAGGAGACTCATTCACAGTAAAAGTTGGAGTTAATTTTAGAGACGGTGCCAAGGGGTTTGATTTGAGAGATAATTCTAATGCTTCGATCGTAAATTTTAATGTTGGAAGCGATAGGTATAATTTAGCTGGAACTGATCTATTTACAAACACCTATGATGCAAATACGGTAATTACTTTCACATTTATACAAAACGAAAACTCTATCTCGTGGACAGCAGATAGATCTGGAGGCTTGACTGCAAGTCAAAATGGAACAATTTCTGATATCGCGTCTGGAGTTATAACAAATATTCGTTTCTACAATGTTAGTGCAGGAACAAATAATGATGGTGGATCTGGTGAAAGGAATCTTTTTTTAAATTCATTAGATTTTAACAGTAAACACACAATCCCGAATACCTACACAGCAACTTTATCAGATAACTATTCTGCGCCCTATGTGACAATATTATTAGGGGGAACCTTAATCCTTAATAATTACACTCTATCAATTGCTTCTGAAGGAACTTTAACTAATAACGGCACTTTCACAGCTGGCAATGGCAAAGTTAGTTTTGACGGAGCAGGCACGGTTTCAGGTACTGTGGCTTTTAATGATGTGGATATTTCCGGGGGAGTGAATTTTGGTGATAACTCAACTGTAGCAGGTGTTTTACAAATAAACGCTAGCGGTTATGTTAACACAAAAGCACCTACTTATGAAACTGGATCAATATTAAGATATAACACAGGAACGGATTACGGAATTTCATCAGAATGGTATGCTGATCAGACATCAGGGGCAGGAGTTCCTTATAATGTTGATATTAGCTCATCAACACAAGTGCATTTTTCAGGGAATCAGGATCACACGATGAATGGCACTTTAACCATCGCCTCCGGAAAAATATTTAGTCTATCAGAGACTATAGGAGCTGATTTGTTTATCAAAGGAGATTTTATTAACAATGGAGGCACCTTTAATTCAAATTCAAGACTTGTGACTTTTAATGGTACTACTAGTCAAGAAATTAAGGGCACAGGACCTACTTCCTTTGGCTATGTTACTATAGCTAATAGTGCAGGTGTTTCGATAAATGGTGCAGAATTAATAACTGTTGCAAATGATTTAACAGTAAATGCAAGTACTTCTTTATCAATTGAACCCGGCAAATCTCTCACTGTTACCGGCAACCTTACCAACAATGCAGGAGCTACGGGTTTGGTCATAAAATCGGATGTAAATGGCACTGGATCTTTAAAACATAATTCTGATAATGTTGTAGCTACGGTGCAGCGCTACATGAGTGAGTCTGAAACTTGGAGGTTAGTATCTTCTCCTGTAGATAATCAAGTGATTATTGATGTTGATAATTGGACTCCAACAGGAAGTTATGAGGGCGGACATGGTTATGATTTTTATGCTTATCAGGAATCATCTGCTACATGGTTAAACCAAAAGGTTGGTGCAAACAATATTACAAACTTTACTCCCGGCCAAGGTTATTTAGTGTCTTTTGAAGCTGCTAACCAAACCAAAACATTTGGGGATGGAGAAGCAAATTACTTAAACAATGGCAATGTTGTAATTGCAGTAACTAAAAACGGATCAGGTGATTATGCAGGTGCCAATCTTATTGGTAATCCTTACCCATCTGGCATCGACTGGAATGATGCAGACCGCAGCCTCTTTAGTGATAATTATGCTTATGTTTATGACAGAGTAAGTAATGTAGGAGAAACCTACGAAGGTTATGCATTAGTTGATGGTTCAGTTGCTGATGCCTTTATTGCTCCACATCAAGGATTCTTTGTAATTAAAGATGTAGCTGGTTCATCTGATTTCACATTCACAAATGCCATGCGGGCCCATGGTGGAACTTTTACGAAAGCGCCCACAAACTTTTCTGGTTTAAAGCTAAAAGTATCGAATGGCAGCTATTATGATCTTGCTACAATAAATATAAACGAGACTGCAAGCTTTGACAGGGACCGCATGGATGCTATTAAATTCTATAGCAACAATGCCAATATGCCAAATTTCTACACCATTTCCAAAGACGGTAGACAACTTGCCATCAATACCATACCTTCAATTCAGATAGAAGAACCGATAGTTATGGGAATTACTGTTCCCGCAAATGGTAATTATGAAATCAGTCTGAATGAACAAGGCGCTGATTTTGCTGACAAGGTTATTTATCTTGAGGATCTGCTAACCGGAATAAGACATAGCTTAACAAATGATGGAAGTTATAGTTATTCGGCTTCAACCAGCGACAACCCCAACCGTTTCCTCCTTCACTTTGGTGTGGTAGGCATAGGCGAGCAGGAGCAGGCACCCACTTTGCAGGCGTATATGGTGGACAACCGCTTGTATGTAAATAACAGTCTGGAGCAGGCACAGCTGGCCATTTACGACCTGCAGGGTCGTTTGGTAGCTGAGCAGTCGCTGAATAGTGGTGGTTTGCAGTCGCTGCCATTGGATCTGCCTGCCGGTGTGTATATCGTAAGGCTCAACAATGCCAGCGAAAGTCGTGCCGCAAAAATCAATGTACAATAACCATAAAAAGATACAAACCATGAAAAAAATTATCGTAACAGCCTTGTTTTTGATGAGTTTAAGTTTTTCTTCCACATATCTTCTGGCACAGGGTGTCCCGCCACCACCTCCCGGCGGGCATGGTGAAAGTACAAATCAGGGAGCGGGCGAAGGCGGCGGAGCACCGATTGGTGGAGGCCTGGGCATTTTATTGGCACTGGGTGCTGCTTATGGCGGCCGAAAGGTGTATCGGGCGTGGAAAGATCAGCAAGACCATCAAAGCTAATTTATTGGCCTATCGATTTCACATAACAAATAAAACCACCAATATGAAACACATAAAACTAGTGCTTGCACTGCTTTTTGTCGGATTTTTCAGTCTGGCATATGCACAAAGCCCTGAACAAGTAGCACGTTTGCAGGATTTTGCTGCCCAGCTCAAACAAAAATCTCAGGCCGAAAAAGCCGAAGCCGTGCGTGTGGCTAACGAAAAGGGTTGGCCTGTGCGCACCGAAGACGAAAATGGCCGTATTATGGAACTGATGCGTCTGGACGAAAACGGCATGCCCATGTATTACACCACTTTCAATGCCGAAGGTGCTGCCCTCATCAACTCGGATGAGTTGTACAATGGTGGCGCTGCCGGATTGAATTTGAGCGGAGCCGGGCAAACATTAGGCATCTGGGATGGGGGTGCGGTTTTAAGTACCCATCAGGAACTAACAGGCAGGGTTACTCAGAAAGACAGCCCCGCTTCAACACATTGGCATGCAACCCATGTGGCAGGTACTATGATTGCTTCTGGAGTAGTAAACAGTGCAAAAGGAATGTCCTATGCAGCCAGCTTATCAGCATATGATTGGGATGATGATGCTTCAGAAATGGCAACTGAAGCTGCTGGCGGATTGAAAGTTTCACAGCACTCCTATGGATTGATAACTGGTTGGTACAAAAACGGCGTGGATTGGTATTGGTATGGAAACACATCGATTAACGAGACAGAGGATTACAATTGGGGCTTTTACGATTCATATGCCAATGCATGGGATGTTATTGCACACAATGCACCCAATTATGTTATTGTTAAGTCTGCAGGAAACGACAGAGGTGAAGGGCCGGAACCAGGTAGCAGTCACTTCTATTGGAATGGCTCGGACTGGGTAGCTAGCACAACAGCACGTGATCTTGATGGCGGAGCAAGTGGATTCGATTGTATTGGCCATCGTGGTGTTGGGAAAAATATTATGACAGTTGGTGCAGTATCGGCTGCAAGTGCCATGTCATCCTTCAGTGGCTGGGGTCCTACTGATGATGGACGTATCAAACCGGATATTGTTGCAAAAGGGGTTAGTGTTTACTCTTCGCACGACGATAGTAATACAGCTTATGCTTATTCAAATGGTACTTCCATGTCAGGCCCTATGGTAAGCGGTTCCATTGGTTTATTATTAGAGCATCAGGAAAACCTGCATCCGGGAAATCAGCTTTTATCATCAACAATAAAAGGATTGATACTTCACACTGCAACCGATTTGGGCAATGCCGGTCCGGATTATAGCTTTGGCTGGGGTTTGATGAATACACAGGCAGCTGCTGAAGTGATGACAGCTAATGCTTCCAACCCTATTCATATCTACGAGGCAAGTTTAAGCGATGGTGCTTCTTATAGCATAGATATAAAAGCTACTGGCAGTGAGCCCTTAAAGGCAACCCTGGTATGGACAGACCCAGCAGGAACACCACCGGCCATCTCATTAAACCCAACAGATTTGATGCTGGTAAACGACCTTGACATACGTATTACAGATGCCGGAGGCACAATCAGCTCCCCTTATATCTTAGATCCGGCCAATCCGGCTAATGTGGCCACTACAGGCGATAATTTCAGGGATAATGTAGAAGTAATCAATATTGCTTCTCCTGTAGCCGGGGCGATCTATACCCTTACTATCACCCATAAGGGAAGTTTAAGCAGCCCTCAAAACTATTCGCTGATCATTACCGGAAACGAGGATATTGAATACACCTACCTGTTTAATGCCTCAGATAATGCCTCTAATTACGGAGATGGCTGGACGGATGGCAGCAACCAGGGTACTGGTTTCGGCAATTGGGAGTTCCTATCCGGTGGCAATGGAGGTAATTATATAGGTAGCACCGGTTTAGGCAATCCTACTTTTGGCATTTATGCGGGAGGGAATGGCGAAACTGATTATTTTACTGCAAGAAGAGAACTAGGCGGTGCTATTCCTGTTGGAACAAGTATTGGCATTCAATTAGGCTATACCGGTGTTGATATTGGAGGTGAAATTGGGATTTCTTTCTTTGCAGGAGCTAGTTTCAGGTTTAATATAAAATTTCAGGGAGGTGGTTCAGAATGGTTACTAAATGATGGTGGAAGCGATTTCGGAACTTCTATTCCATGGGCAGGCAATACACAATTAAGCATTGCATTAACAAGAGGTGACGGAAGTAATTACTCCATTCAAATTGATCAAGGAGTTGATAACTATACAGGAACAGATTATACAGCTAACTCTGGCAGCTTTGCTATTGATAGAATAGAGATATACTCAACAAAGCAAGGGAGTGGACAAAATGTAGGCTTCAATAATATAACGGTTGTTAGCGACTTAAACCAAATCCCAACGGATGCTAATGCTGTTGCAAAAGGCATAGTAACAGTAGATACTCACCTTACTGTTGATAACCTCATCATCGAAACAGGAAACAGTATTACCGTTGAACCCACTAAAAACCTGACGGTAAATGCCACTATCGATAATCAGGCCGGCACTGCTGCTTTGCTGCTGCAATCCGATGCCACCGGCACAGCTTCACTGCTGCACCATACGGATAATGTAGATATGACTATCCAGCGTTACCTTACCGGCGATGTAAATACAGGCAATGCCAAATACCACACGGTTTCGGTACCCTTAACAGCTGGCAGTAATCCAGTATCAGGTCTCTTTATGGGCTCGTACCTCTACCGTTTTGATTTTGCTATTCAGGATTATGTGAGCATGGGTACTTCAACTACCACCCCACTGGAGGTGGACGAAGGATACCTGCTTTACTACCCCGATGCCAATATCACCTACGATTTTGCCGGCAAAGCCAACAATGGCAGTTTTGCTGCGGCAGTTGATTATGGTGTTGGTAACCACTACAATCTTGTACCCAACCCCTACCCTTCTGCTATAGATTGGGATGCGGCAAGTGGCTGGACAAAGACAAATATGAATGATGCTATATACATATATAACACAGCACAATCATCCGGAAACGGAGAAGGCATTAATGTCGTATGGGCATCTTATATCAATGGCGTTGGTGCCAATGGTGGTTCCCGCTACATCCCTGCCGGACAGGCCTTCTTCGTTCAAACAAATGCTGCTGCTCCGGTTTTGGAAATGATCAATGATGTTAGGATCCATAATGCACAGCCTTTTTACAAGGAAACCCAAGAAGAGACAGAAACGCTGCGTTTGTTTGCCCATAGTGGTGATTTTACGGATGAGATCGTAGTGCGTTACCTGCCCGAAAGCAGTCACGATTTCGACGGACAATATGATGCACTCAAGTTTAAAAACTGGAGTGCAGCTCCCAATATCTATTCCCTCACTCCCGACAAAACAGAGCTGAGCATCAACAGCATTCCCTACTCAGCTGAGACTTACCTGATGGAGATAGGTTTTGAGTGGAACGGTTCGGGTGAGGCTGCTATCGAGGTGCAGGGCATAGAAAGCTTTGGCGATTGGGTAACGATCTTCCTCGAAGATCTGCTCACTGGTTCCCGCATCGACTTGCATGATCAAAATACCTACACCTTTATTCATGAGGCTGATAATGATCCGCTGCGTTTTGCCCTGCGGTTTATGGGCGTTACCGGAGCGGATGAACTCAACAATGCCGAAAAGGACATCCGCATCTGGACTGCCAACAGAATGCTTTATCTGAGTCATTTGGTGGATGCTCCTGCACATCTGGAGGTTTTCGACCTGCAGGGACGATTGCTCTACAGCGAAAAGCTGAACAGCAACAGTAGTACCAGTGTTGGCGGGCTACCACTCGATCAGGTGCTGATCGTGCGTCTAAGCAGCAACGAAAGCGTAACAAATCAAAAAGTTATCATCCGGTAAAAACAGACACTCATGAAAAAGATATTTTTAATACTTCTTACCCTAACGCTTGCTTTTAGTTCAAATCACTTATTAGCCGATGGTGGACCTCCACCACCACCGGGCGATCCAAGCACCGGTGACGGTCCTGTTGGCGGAGGCGCTCCCATGGGTTCGGGAATTGCCATACTATTGACGCTGGGCGCTGCCTATGGCGGACGCAAGGTTTATCAATACTGGAAATCGCAAAATGAAGAACTGGAGGAATAATGGAGGTTCTCACCAAATATAAAAATCTCCCGTTGGCATTAGCTGGTGGGGATTTTTTTGGCTATTAGCTTTTGGCAACCCGAGACTCGAAAAAACCCAGAAGAGGTTCTGCTATAAAACACCTGATTAGCAAAGCTTTGTCTGCTGGCGTTTTCTATTGTTAATTCGATGGTGCTCAAGCTAAAAAAAACTTAATATTAAATACATGTAATTCATTTCCTTGATGTATAGATTCGCAAAATCTTTTTTGATTCAAAAAAGCCGTTTTTTTCCGGAATGAAAACTTTTTTCGAAGTTTACATTTCAAAAAAATCCAGACACAACCACAAATTAATACGTCATGAAACATTCAGACCCTTCACTCAGGCTTCATGCATGTTATGCTGAAAAAGAACTTGAAAATATGGGGCTTCGACCCTTCAAAAAAACAGAACCTATTCAGGGCAGAATTTACATTGGGACAGATCGTGTTTATTTTTTCTCCGAAATCGGTGACAATAAACTGGAATTATACTCCGCCATCAACCAAAGCTCTTTCTACCTGCATGAATAAACATAATTAAGCAAAACTTATCAACCTCGCTAACGCTAATTTCAACCCACCTACATTAATTTTAAAACCAAATAAACCAAAAATACCACTTAACCCCCCAAAACAAATGATAAACTTGATTTTATTTGGTTCAGAAACAAAGGCTAAACAGCTAAAAATGGATCTATCTTATCAATATCATCAGGCTTCAACCGAAAAACTGATCATTTATAACCAGGGATCAAAAAAAGTTGATCAAGTAACGGTGTCTGTTTACAATCAGATGCAGCAAGCCTACAATTATCAATTCAAAAGCATCAGTCTAAAAACAGCAGTACTACTCGATTATAAAAAAAATGCTGACCTCAACAATAATTATTTTGAGGGGCAAATTGAAAAAGTAATACTGAAAGTAAGCAATAAACAACTTGTCTTTAAGGCTGATGGTGACAAATTTGTCAGAACATAAAACGTTTTTCACAAAAGCACAATTATCGAATTCCTTCCTTCTAAGACTGCTCTAAAAGTCATATCCTTTTGATTTCCTTACAAATAGCGTTTTGGTGATTTGCTGAATCTTTATTTGCACAAATCCTCCTGAAAACAGTAAAACAAGATTTTCGGTAGCGTTGCAATTTTGCTTTTACAAACTACTCTTTTATTTTACTTTTGTCCGCAAAAGACACCCTATTACCTTATCACACAAAAAGCATATGACAATCAAGCGATCACTGCCCTGGTTTTTTACCCTTTTTCTTTTATTAGTTCTTCTTAGCGCAAAGACACAACCTGCAGGTTATTACGATGCTGCCAGCGGCCTTAGCGGCAACGCACTCAAAACAGCATTGCATAACATTATCGACAACCATACCACAATTGCTTACGATTGGGTTGATGAAGCCTTGAAAGTGCTTGCTGAAGACCCTGACAATAGCAGTAATGTGCTTTTACTTTATAAAAGAACTTCTACACCCAAAACAAATTTTGGTTCCGGAGTGGACAACTGGAATAGGGAGCATTTGTGGCCCAGCTCACATGGCAATTTTGGCACCTCACCACCTGAAGGCACTGATCTGCATCACCTTAGGCCAACTGATGTTAGCGTAAACAGCGATCGTGGCGACAAAGACTTTGATGATGGAGGCACAGCCCATCCCGAAGCTACCGCCTGTAATTTTACTTCCGATAGCTGGGAGCCACCCACAGCAGTAAAAGGAGATATTGCCCGCGCCATTTTTTATATGACTGTACGCTACGAGGGCACCAACGGTGAAACAGATTTGGAAATCGCTGATACCTACACCAATACATCCACCGGAAATGGTTCGCTGGGAGTGTTGGCCACCCTGTTGCAATGGCATAACGACGACCCTGTGGACGATGCTGAAAGAACCAGAAATAACCTGATCTATTCCAACTATCAGAGCAACCGCAACCCCTTTATCGATCATCCGGAATATGTTAATCTTATTTGGGGCACTGCTCTGGCAGCGGAACCTACCAACCATGTAACATACTTTTCGGCTAATACCATCACCCTCCGCTGGACTGATGCTGTTGGCGGAGTGCTACCAGTTGCTTATCTGATCAAGATGAGTGCAACAAGCTTTGACAATATCACCACACCCACTGATGGAACTGTTGAAAATGACAGCTTTTGGGTAAAAAATGTGAGTTATGGCCTCGAAGAAGTCGTTTTTAGCGGCCTAACACCAGGCTCCACTTACTATTTCAAAATGTGGGGCTATACCGGCAGCGGCGCTTCTGTTGACTATAAAACCGATGGTGATGTATTGCAAATCAGTTTGGAAGCACGGTAAATAATCAACACCTTACCAAAAAAAAACCAGCAAATATAACTGCTATCTACTCTCTTAACCTAAATTTAGCACAGAGTTAAAGCCAGAGCATTTAATAAAAACAAGATAAGTGCCTAACTTTGTAAGCATAAAACAGAAAACTAACTAAATCATTCTAACATGAAAAAAATTATTATCTTTTTAATGGCCTTTGGCTTTTTGCTGTTGAGCATTACGGGCTGGGGGCAGGAGTCCGTTATCTACTCTACTGGTTTTGAATCATCTGAAGGATTTACAGCTGGAACGGTGTATAATAATACAACAATTAAGTATGATGGTTCCACAGGTGTGCAGTGGGGTACTTATTATGGAACTGCATCAACTACAAGTCCTATTTCTGAGGCTCAATCAATGCAAATGCGTTGGTATACATCTGCAACTGCTAACCTTGGATACACATTTATGAATTTTGATCTTGCTAATGTAACAAAAGTTACTTTTTTAGCATCAAGTACATCAGGCATAAATGTTATTGTTAGCTATTCAATAGATGGCGGGGAATCATTCATAGGTAATCAGTTATTTACTTTGACAGGTACAGCAACAGAATACACTTATAATGTAAGTGCTACTGGGGAATTCGACAATATTAGAGTAAAGTTTGAGATTTCACTTCCTGATCCTATTCCTGGAGGAACATCTAGACTTTATATTGATGATGTTAGTGTTTATGGCATTAATGGTAGTTCTGTTCCACCTTTCATTGCTAACATCACTCAAGATCCAGCCACCGATATCACTTCATCATCTAGTATCTCTGTCTCAGCGGATGTAACAGCTGGTGATGCAGCCATTGATTTTGTAGAGCTAAGATGGGGAACTGAAACCGGAGTTTATGGCAACACAATTAACATGGCAGCCGGAGCAGGAGTTAATTACACTGCCGTAACAAATATCCCTGCACAACCCGATGGTACATCTGTTTATTATGTCGTAAATGCACAAGATGTAGATGGGGAGTCGGCGACCTCAGCGGAGCAAAGTTATACAGTAACTGATCCGGCTACCACAACCCTGCCTTACATCGAAGATTTTTCATCAGATTTTGGTGATATTTATACTTATACGGTGGCCGGATCCAATCATTGGGCAATTGTTTCGGATGGTGCACAAGCTAATGGCTATAACGGTGAAAACCCAGAGGAACATTGGCTGGTACTCCCAGGAATTGATTTCAATGCCTACTCTGATGAAGTAATTACCTTTACAAACTACGCCAGATATGGCATTATTGACGAGAACAATTACCTGAAATTATTTTACTCATCTGATTATCCAGGTATTGGTAATCCAACAACCTATACATGGAATGAACTGGCATTTGATCAACCTGCTGCCGGATTAGTTGGAACCACTGAAATTGAAACGTCATCTGGGATGATTGACCTTTCATCAATCAATGGCAACAATGTTTATTTAGCTTTCCAATACTATTCAACTGATAACCCAACGAGTTGGCGGGTAGATGACATTTTAATCTACGAAAATCATTTAGCATCCGAACCCACCAACCACCCAACAGCATTTCAGGCTACGGCCAACTCTTCATCGGCCATAACCGTAAGCTGGGCTGATTCAGACGCTGCGTCTTATCTTATTAAGGGCAGCAGTGTAGGCTTTGGCGACATCGCTGCACCAGTTGACGGCACACCCGTAGCCAACGGGGCTTTGGTACAAAATGTTTCAGCTGGCCTCCAAAATCATCAGTTTACTGGCCTGGACGCCGAAACCACCTATTATTTTAAAATATTCCCCTACAACGGTTTGGAAACTACCATCAATTATAAAGTTGATGGAGCACCACAGGATGATGCAACAACTTTAGAAGGCATTGATTTTATTGTTATCGATTTTGATAATGCTGACAATTGGATAGCAGGAGCAGTTTCTCTGAGTAGTTATGCCATAGATCACAATTATGTTGATGGTGTGTTTTCCGCAACAGGGGGTGAAGCCTTGAGAAATGGGACAAGTACACAGGATGGTTTCCCTGGAGCTCTTGGTACATACTCATGGCGACTAAGAGATAATACCTCCGTGGAATGGACAATAACAATTGCTTCTGGTGGTGTTGGCCTGTTTGAAGTTGATGTTCGTCGTTGGGATGGCAGTCCTAGTCCGGATTACAATCTGGATTATTCGGTTGATGGTGGAAATAATTGGACAAATATAACCACCATCAATAACACCAGTCTGGATAATAGTTCCGATTGGAAAACCTTTACTGGTACAATAAACCATACTGCTAGTAACATCATGATCAGGTTCATAGCAAACGGTTCAACTGAAAGAATCATGATCGATAATTTCAAGTGGACTGCATTTGTAGGTGAAGCCGCAACTAACTGGCTGGCAGATGCTGGTTCAAGCAACTGGAATGATCCAAACAACTGGTCGAATGGCTTACCAGGCATAGTTTCAGACGTCGTAATAAATAGTGGAACAAATGATCCTTTATTGCAAAGTGGATATACCATTCAATCGCTCAACATTAGTTCAGGTGCAAAACTAAACATTGGAACAAGTGGTCAGCTCTCTGTAACGGGAACACTCACCAACAATGCAGGAACTACAGGACTTTATATCCATAGTGCCGCCAATGGCACAGGCTCCCTTATACATAATACAGACAATGTACCGTTTACTATCGAGCGCTATGTAAGCGGCGGACAAAACGCTGGCGGCGGTACAAGTCCATACAAATACCACCTGATTTCAATCCCGTTGGCCGGCGATATTCAGGCAGGTGATGTATTCACGGGTACTTACCTCTGGCATTTCGTTCCCAACCAAACCGGAGAAAATGCCTGGTCAGGAATCACCAGCCTCACCGAAAATCTCGATAACCAAAAAGGATTTTTATCTTATGTGGAAGAAACTGAAAATACATTCACTTTCACCGGAACAATGAATAATGGCAGTTTTTCAGTAGCTGCCGAAAACATTGATGCAGGTAATGTAAAGCTTATCCCCAACCCCTATCCATCTGCCATCGACTGGGAAGCCGTTGACCTGACAGGTACAGGCTTAAATCCTACGATTTGGTTATTCAACAGCAATACAGGTAATTACGAATCCTATAATGCCGGTGTCGGTGCAGGACAGCGCTATATTCCGGTTGGACAGGCCGTGTTTGCCGAAGCTGCTACAGCCAACCCTACCCTCACTTTTACTAATGCACATCGTACGCATAATCAGGGCAACGGGTTTTATAAATCCGGAAATGAAACGATAGCAGATATGATTAAAATAGCCGTCTCTGCCAACAACTCTTCCGATGCCACCTTTATCCGTTTCCGTGAGCAGGCCGATAACACTTACAATGGCTTTGATGATGCCAGTAAACTAAAAGGTTTCAGCGGCGCACCACAGCTCTATACCTATTCAACTGATAACAGAGCGCTCTCAATTAACACCCTGGCTACCAGTCAGGAAACTATGATCGTGCCTTTAGCTTTTGAATTGGAGGTTTCTGCTGAAGCTGTCATGAGTTTTGAATACCTCGAGACTTTTGAACCAACAGTACAAATCTTTCTGGAAGACCTGCTCACCAATCAAATGGTTGACCTCCGTGAAAACAGCAACTATACGTTTAGCCATGAAGCATCCCATGATCCTGATCGTTTTAAGCTTCACTTTATGGGAGTAACATCTCTTGACGAGCAAATGGCAACAGCGGATCACTTCAGGGTTTGGACAAATGAAAACCAGCTTTATGTGCTTCCAACAGATGAGCTTACCAAAGGACAGCTGCAAATTGAATTATTCGATTTAAGTGGCAGATTAATACAGTCAATTAACCAACAAGTACAAAAGCCTATGATCCTGTCACTTCCGGATTATGAAGGCATCATGCTGGTTCGCATTCAAAACGAAAAACTGGTTCAGACAAACAAAATATTCATCCGCTAAAATAGTATTACCATGAAAAAGATAATAGCAAAACTCAGTTTAATTACCACCTTAACCATCGCAAGCACAGCCCTCCTCGCTCAAGGCCCTCCAGAACCGCCAAGTGATCCAACAGGTGAAGGTCCTGTTGGCGGCGGTGGTGCTCCCATCGGCTCAGGCATTGCCATATTGCTCACCTTGGGCGCGGCCTATGGCGGTCGCAAAGTATATCAATACTGGCAATCACAAAAAGAAGAACTAGAAAAGTAATTGAGGTTCTTACTAAATACAAAAATCTCCCGTTAGCATATGCTGGCGGGGATTTTTTTAGGCTGTTGGCTTTTTCCTGCGCACTCCTGAACCCCTGAGAAGAGTAAGTCCGCAACGCTTTTATTAGTATTGCATGCAGCACCCGTTACAAAAGAACCCCTGCCTGCTAGCACTGCCTGGCAGGCAGACAGGGTTCTGCAATAGAACTATCGGTATTGGTTTGGCGGTTGGCTTCAGCTATCAGCTCTCTCAATCCATTCGACTCCAGCATGAGCAACAAATCAAACCAGCACAACCTCAACCCCTTGTTCTTCTATAGCACCCACCAGTTCTTTTGATGCTTTGTTATCAGTGATAATCACATCAACTTTGCTGAGTGGGCAAATATGACCAAACCCCTTGCGTCCAAGCTTACTGGAATCAGTTAGTACAATTATTTTTTGCGAAGATTTGATCATCTGCCTGTTAAGTGTGGCCTCCAGTGCATTGGTTGTTGTGAGTCCAAAATCTAAGTCAATTCCATCAACTCCCATAAACAACAAATTACAGCTAAAGCTTTGCAGCATTTGCTCGGCCAGTGAGCCTACTACCGACAAAGAGCTTTTACGTACCATTCCCGAAAGCTGGATAGTTTCTACTTCGGGCTGTTTACTCAAAATATCAGAAGCCGTGAGCGAAGCAGATATCACCGTAATATTACCCGGACTTTTTATTTGTCTCGCCAACTCGTTAATCGTAGTACCTGAAGCCAATAAAATAGTATCGCCATAGCTGATAAAAGATGCGGCATGCTTAGCAATTCGGATTTTCTCAGCAGCATTAATTTTCTCCTTTTCTGACACATGTCTGTCAGTTACATAAGGATTTTGCAAGCCTGCGCTTCCATGCGAACGATATACCAAACCCTTTTCTTCAAGCATGCTTAGGTCTTTACGAATCGTTACCAGCGAGGCACCGATTTTTTCTCCAAGCATGGCAACACTCAGGAATTTCTTCTCCTGTAGTATTTCCAGAATTTGCTGATGCCTTTCGGCCATACTCTGTGCCATAGCTACTTTTTTTTACAAAAATAGTATAAATTTTCTTTTTACGAAACTTCAACAGTTTAAAATCATAAAAAACATAAGATTATAACTAACTCATAAACAGGTTTTAAAAAATTATTTTTAATTTTTTGTTATTTTTATTTGCTTTTTTGCTTTCGTTATTTGTACTTTTGCTTTCGTATTAGAAATTAAACGAAAGTAAAATGAAAAGAGACGAAATGCTTCGGCAGGTAAAAAATCAAAACAAAGCCTATGATGTGCTCATCATCGGTGGAGGCGCAACCGGAATTGGAGTTGCTTTGGAAGCGGCCAGCAAAGGCTACAGCACCCTGCTAGTTGAGCAGGCTGATTTTACCAAATCAACATCCAGCAAAAGCACTAAGTTAGTACATGGTGGTGTACGGTATATGGCTCAGGGCGACCTTGGTCTGGTACGTGAAGCCTGCACAGAGCGTGGCCGACTTTTGCACAACGCACCTCATCTGGTTAAAAACCAATCTTTTATTATCCCGGCTTTTGGCTTGTATGATGAAGTGCTTTATACGGCTGGTCTTACCTTTTACGATTTGCTTGCCGGCAAATACAGCCTAGGCAGATCGTTACACATTTCGAAAAAAAACACCTTAAAAAGGATCAGCACGCTGAAAGCCAAGAAAATTTCGGCGGGCATTCTTTATCACGATGGTCAGTTCGACGATTCGCGTCTTGCCATTAATGTGCTTCAAACAGCTGCCGAGCTGGGGGCTCATTTGCTCAACTATGCCAAAGTCACACGACTTACCAAAGACCAAAACGGCTTTGTTGACGGAGCTGATATCACCGATCTGGAGAATAATATCAATCTTCCTATTAAAGCCAAAGCCATCGTAAATGCAACCGGTGTGTTCGCTGATAAAATCATGCAGATGGATCGCCCCGAAATGCCGGGCATGATAAAACCCAGCCAGGGTGTGCATATCGTCCTGGACAAAAGCTTTCTTCCGGGCGATGACGCCTTGATGATACCCAAAACAGATGATGGCAGGGTGCTCTTCGCTGTGCCGTGGCACAATAAAGTTGTAGTAGGAACAACCGACACACCTATCGAAAGTGCATCGCTGGAACCTGTTGCTCTCGAGGATGAAATTTCATTTATCCTCAATACCATGGCAAAATACATGGAAAAAGCACCAAAACGTTCGGATGTTCGCAGTATTTTTGCGGGTTTACGGCCATTGGCAGCCCCAAAAAGTGAAGGCAAGAAAACCCGCGAAATTTCAAGAAGCCACAAAATCATTGTATCACCAAGTCATTTATTCACCATTATAGGAGGCAAATGGACTACTTTCAGGCGAATGGCAGAAGATATGATGGATAAAATAGAACAAACAAAATCGTGGCCCAGGAAAGCTTCGCCCACCAAAAAACTAAAACTGCATGGTTACCAAAAAGATGTTGACCGCAGTGACCCATTATACGTGTATGGCAGCGACAAAGCATCTATGCTTGCGCTGGCCAAAGAAAACAAAGCATTTGAAGGATTGATAAGCGATTCTTTCCCGCTCTACAAAGCACAGGTTGTGTGGGCAGCTCGTTACGAAATGGCACGGACGGTAGAAGATGTTTTATCGCGGCGCACGCGCTGCTTATTACTCGATGCCCGTGAATCGATTCGCATTGCTCCTCAAGTAGCTCACCTGCTAGCTATCGAACTGGGAAAAGATGAACAATGGGAAAAACAGCAACTGCAAGAATATGAATTAGTAGCGCAACAATATTTCCTAAACTAATACAAAGAAACTTCTCTTTTGTTAACTATAAAATAACCTCTATGGAACATTACATGCTCGCTTTTGATCAGGGAACCACCAGTTCAAGGGCATTAATTTTTGACCGCAGCGGAAACATACGTGCTGTAGCTCAAAAGGAATTCAAACAAATTTTTCCACAACCGGGCTGGGTAGAGCACGATCCGCATGAAATCTGGTCGTCGCAGGCTGCTGTGGCCGCAGAAGCCATCACCTCACTCGGAATCAACGGGAAGCAGATTGCCGGCATCGGAATTACCAATCAGCGTGAAACAACCGTAGTGTGGGATCGCAAAACTGGCGAGCCGATTTACAATGCCATCGTGTGGCAGGATCGCAGAACAGCCAATTATTGCGATACTTTAAAAGCAAAAGGTCTTGCTGAAACTATCAAAGCAAAAACCGGCCTGGTCATTGACGCCTATTTCAGTGGCACAAAAATCAACTGGATTCTCAATAATGTTGGAGGCGCACGCGAAAAAGCCAACAAAGGACAACTCGCTTTTGGCACCATTGATTCATGGCTAATTTGGAAACTTACCCAAGGCAGACGCCATGTAACCGATGTAACCAATGCCAGCCGCACCATGCTTTATAACATCAATGATCTGACCTGGGACAATGAACTGCTCGAGCTGATGGATATCCCCCACTCTATGATGCCAGATGTAGCTTCGAGCAGCGAAATTTATGATCACACCAATACCACAATTTTTGCCTCAAAAGTGCCAATAGCAGGCATTGCTGGTGATCAGCAAGCAGCTCTGTTTGGACAGATGTGTACTGAAGAAGGCATGGTAAAAAACACTTATGGCACTGGTTGCTTCATGCTGATGAACACAGGACAAAAGCCCTTTATTTCCAAAAACAACCTGCTCACCACAATTGCATGGCAAATCAACGGACAAACCACTTACGCCCTCGAAGGCAGTATTTTTATGGGCGGTGCAACTGTACAATGGCTGAGAGACGGACTGGGAATCATTAAAACATCGCCCGAAATAGAAGAGCTGGCCTTAAAGGTAAACGACAGCGGCGATTTATTTTTCGTTCCTTCCTTCACAGGTATGGGAGCTCCTCATTGGGATCAATACGCACGCGGCATGATGATCGGCCTGAACAGAGGAACCACAAGAGCCCACATTGCGCGGGCAGCATTGGACGGCATTGCACTTCAAACCATGGATGTGCTGGAGGTAATGGTAAAAGACGCCAATATCCCTATTAAAGAATTACGTGTGGATGGCGGTGCTTCGGCCAATAACCTGCTGATGCAGATACAAGCCGACCTGCTGGGGATTCCTGTTGTAAGACCACAGGTAATTGAAACAACCGCAATGGGAGCCGCCTATCTGGCCGGACTTGCCGTTGGCTATTGGAACGATCTGGATGAAATAAAACAGCAATGGCAACTCGACCGCAGTTTCGAGAAAGAAATGGATGATGCTACTGTGGCAGCTAAAAAGTCGAAATGGCAGGATGCTGTATTACGTGCAAAATCATGGATTAAAAACGACTAGAAAACCTAAAAACTTTTAAAAATGGAAAAAGCTTTACTTTATGAATTTATAGGCACAGCGATCCTCATTCTGATGGGAGGAGGCGTGGTAGCCAATTCTGTCCTTACGCAAACAAAAAGTAATGGGGCTGGATGGGTAAATATAACTTTTGGCTGGGGACTGGGTGTGTTTATTGCCGTAATTGTTGCCGGCCCGCACTCCGGCGCTCATATAAATCCAGCTGTTACAGTTGGCTTGGCCACAGCAGCTTTGTTTCCGTGGGCGGAGGTAATACC
Organism: Bacteroidales bacterium; assembly: GCA_015709215.1. Lineage (GTDB taxonomy): Bacteria > Bacteroidota > Bacteroidia > Bacteroidales > F082 > UBA5536. Next base: position 29,749 of record JACCQN010000010.1, on the reverse strand, counting down.
CTATATCCTGGCGCAACTGGCAGGTGCCTTTGCCGGTGCCGTTTTGGTTTACATCTTTTTTCGTTCCCACTTTAACATTACTGATGACAAGGAGGCTAAGCTGGCCGTATTTTCTACCATGCCGGCCATTCCCCACCGCTTCAATAATTTTATAGCCGAGGTGATAGGAACTTTTGTGCTGATCTTTGTTATCCTGCATTTTAGCAACCCAAGTTTTGAAGCCTCTACGCTTGCTGAAGCAAAAATCGGATTAGGATCAATAGGTGCACTGCCTGTAGCGCTGCTGGTTGTAGCTATCGGTATGTCGCTGGGAGGTGTAACAGGCTATGCCATCAATCCTGCACGTGATCTCGGCCCTCGTATTGCACATTATTTATTGCCCATCAAAGGAAAACGCGACAGCGGTTGGTCGTATTCGTGGATACCTGTTGTAGGACCATTGGTTGGCGCCGTAGCGGCTGCTCTGCTTTACCTTGGTTTGCTCAATATCAACTAAAACTGACTTATTATAGAATAAGCATAAGCAAAATAATGATTAGCATACTCACTGCCATGATTATTTTGCTTATGCGATGCTATGGTGACCCATGAAAACTAAAAAATAAAAACATGAAAAAAATACTTATAGCCATTCTCCTTTTGATTGGCAGCACACAGCTGATAACAGCGCAGAACGAAGGCAAATTTGATGTTGGCTTAAGCGTAAAAAACATGCACTACTGGCGGGGCTTGCGCGTAAGCGATGGCCTGGTAACAGCCCCTACCATAGGGTATTACAAAGGTGGCTTTTCGGCTTATGCCTGGGGAGGCATGTCAGTGAATGGCAGCTATCGCGAAGTAAGTCAGATTATTAGTTTCGAAACAGGAGGTTTTAACATCACCCTGCTTGATATTTTCAATTTCTCGGGACAGGAAAATCCGGAATTTTTTAACTACAACAAAGATGAAACCATTCATTTATTAGACCTTTCGGTGGGCTATCATTTTGGTGAATCATTTCCCTTAAATATCATGGCAGCTACTATTTTATATGGCAACGACCTTCTTGCTTCGGGTGATGCCCGCTATTCAACCTATTTGGAAGCCGGCTATAGTTTTATGCTGCACAGCACTAAAATTGAACCTTTTATAGCCTTTGGAACCACACTGGCTGCTGATGCCGTATCCGGTCTATATACCGGAGACAAGGCTTCAGGAATCGTTCAGATTGGGCTTATGGTCAGCAAAAAAGTTGAATCAACCTTAGTTAACTTTCCGGTAGATGTTAAACTGGGTTATAATCCTACCCTTAACGAAAGCGCCATCGAAGTAAGCATCGGAATTTTTTAATGAGGCTTTTGGCTTTTAGTAAGATATCACTCACGGTCGTTACTCAGACCAATACGTGTTGAAAGCAAAGATGAGCTTAAACAAAGGATCTATCAGGGAATTGAGGAAATAAACCAGGAGTCTGTTGTTTTCAAATGGAAATACAAAATAGAAGAGGAAAAAGTTGAAACTACAGGAATGTCAACCTAACTTATCAACAAACTACTAGCATTCAGTTATATATGAAATTCTCCTAAGCGATTCAATCCCGAAGCGCTTCGTTCTCGGGCCTTTAGTACCAAATCGTTTTGCCTCCTCCCGGGACTGAAGGAATCCAAGATTTAAGGGTTTACGGGAAACCACACCAAGAAATTAGCGCTAATAAGGATTGAAATTGTCGAAAAAAGGATTTGTGTTGACTTGGAGAGCGGTTTCGATGTAGTTACAGACTATGCCGAACGCTGGTAAAGCCGTTTTTTATCAGACTTTATATATGGTTTACTACAGCAATTTCACAAGCTATTTTCTTTTTTTCTGCCTCAATTGCTTTCTGGTTGAATAGGGGAATTCACTTGATAAATTGTCTTTCAATTAGATATGTGACTCAAATTAAAGGCCTGTGCTCATTGAAATAAGCGGTTGTTGAAAAGCCAGCCTGTTCGCTTTGCCTTTTCTAAATGATTTGAATTGATGGCTTTTCCGGCAATATATCGTGTCACAAAAACAGCATATTGTGTCAACTATGGATGCTTCTTCATCTGAAATACAAACTATACAATTTACAAGCAGTTGCGTTGTCAATATGCCGGATCAGAAGATCAGCGTGAGGTTTTATCATGACTTTGAATACCGATACTTTTCTTCACTTTTAATTAATATGAATAAAGCCGGAAGAAAATGTGTTTAAAATAATTGATTGTTTTGAGCCTAATCAATAAATAAAATTGATCATGAAAAACAAAAACCATCATTCTCACAGATTTATTACCTTGTTTCTTGTATTGCTTTTACTGTCATTTTCTGGCAAATTGATGTCGTACACATCTATTGAACACACTGAAACAAATATAGCGGACTTCCATAACACTGATTACGTAGTTTGTATTGGCTTTTTAAGCGGTTATCAGGCAACTTATTCACCTTATTCACCGGCACACAATAGCAGCATGCTGACAGTAGTGGCAACGGAGCTGAGCGATCAGCATGTGATGATTGAATGGAGTCAAAAAGAAATGCATGCAGGTGCCAGCTTTAGTATTTATCGTACCAGCTGCGAAACTGGCGAGCTGCATTACCTTGGAAACTCAACGACTAACAGTTTTATCGACAACAGCTGGGGTGCTGTTGGCAGTGGCGTGTATAAATGGGGTGTGATGGACGAAAGCACGACGATTGCCTTCTCTAATTGCCTTGATAAAGACATGATTACACAGGTTTCCGTTACAGTTCAAACCAATTCGCAGGATAGTCCTGCCGGAACTCAGGTGGAATTTACAAATGTTTCTGAGCCGGCTCTTGGCTTGATTTATGAAACTCAGTTAGATGATTCCGGTTATTATTTATGGGAAGAATTCCGTAAGGGAACCTATGAAATAATGGTTGTTAAATCTGGATTTAGCCCTGTCTCGGTTACTAACTATCTGATCGATGAGCCAGAAGACTTTCAATGGGTGCTCGAAGAATTGTTTTTGCCTGTTGAAGACCTCTTTGTGAACCCCAATGGCTTTGCTGTATGGTCGTCAAACAGTAGCTTAAATTCAGTTGCTGGCGGCTTTGTGCAAAAATCTGCAGATGATGCAGAAAACTACAGTAACAATTCAGGAAAACAGCAAAAGCAAATCAAGACATTCGAAAATGAAAACAAGCTGAAAACGAGTAATAAAAGATATCACCGCAGAGCCATTACAGGCTACAAAGTATGGCTTGACGGTGTGTTTGTAGGCGAAACACAGGATACCTGCTGGCAATATGATGAAATGAATCTTGTATCCGGCCAAAGTTATTTGACCGAAATTGCAGCCGTTTATACAACCGGAGTATCTGAAAAAGAGCAGTATAGCTGGAATTATGTGCCTTGCGCAGACTATGCCGGTCCTCAGCTTTTTACTGTTGAAATGCTAAATTATTACAACAATGATGTACTCTTGACATGGTCTGATATTGAACCCATGCAACTCGTCAGGATAAGCCAGAACCCTGGAGAACCTGAAATTGCCTATTGGCAAACTTTTGGCAATGGATATGGTGTTGCTTATGATCTGAGCAACTATCCGGATGCTGTTCTCAGTTCAATTGGTTTTCATCATATGTCCTATGGTCTTTCTGGTATTTGGGACTACAAAATACATATTTATAACTGGGAAAACAGAACCCTTATAGAGAGTTTCGGCCCATACCAAACGACTGGTGACGACCAATGGGAAACGGATGTTAGTCTTAGCAGCCTCAATGCCGGAGGAATCAGCACAATCGCTATACTCATCGAACCTCTGGGTCATTCGCCTTCTGATGCTTATCCTTGTCTTTCTGCCGATCAGGCTGCCGATCCGCAAGGATCTATCTATGGGTCGCTGTCCGATGTAAACGCAATCAGTTCATCCACCCTGGGCAACTTCCTGATGGAATTGTACATCTACACCCATTATGGTACGAAGCAGTCGGCAAGCACAGAGGCAAGCTTAGTAAAGGCACCGATGGCAAAATCGAGCATGACAAATACCTTTGATAATCCTAACAGTCAATTGTTTGACGTACACAAGCAGCTAACAGATCCCTTTGCCGGCGCTAATATTTACCGCAATGGCGAATTGATTGCTGAGATGCTGACTGATACTTTTTATGTTGATCATCAGGTATTTGGAGATGTTTACAATTACTGTATTCGCTATGTTTACGAAAGTGGCGCAATGACCTGCGAGGATGCCTATTGTGTGGAGCTTGAGGTTCCGTGTGCATCTCCGAAAAACATAGCAGGCAGTGTACATTGGGATGATGTTTATGGGGCGAAGGTTGAATGGGCTTCTCCGGATATCACCGGCTGGCTGTATTATGACGATGGCACAAATGTAGAAGGAATTGGCGGACCAGATGCTTTGACCTGGGCGATTAAATTCGATCCGGCTCAACTTGCAGCCTATGAGGGCACATCACTTACAAAAATAGTAGTTTACAACAAAACCACAGCCGATAAAGAGCTCCGTATTTATGAAGGAGAAAATGCTGCCACCCTGGTGCATTCGCAAATGCTGAGCGGGCTTGAAAATGAGCAATGGCAAGAGTTTTTCCTAACCGAAACGGTTTTGATTGATATAACGAAGGAACTATGGATTGCTGTGCATGCTACTGATGGCGCCAACGAACCTGCAGCTTGCGGACCAAGCCAAAACCAACCCAATGGAGACCTGATTTCAATGGATGGACTGACTTGGGAACACCTGAGCGACTATGGACTGGATTACACCTGGAACCTGCGTGGTTATGTGACAACGGCAACTGGCGAAACTGCAAGTCTTCCTGTAGAATTTGGTGCAAGCAGTAATCACAGACCCCTAAAAGCACAACTTGCCGGAAGCGTACATCAAGTTGTCCCCACCAACAGCCTACAGCCCGATTATTACAACCTATATCGCAGTCCGTACGGTGAAAATGAATTCAACTTTCTAATAAGTGTGCCTGGCGATACATATGAATATTTTGATTCTGATGTCGTTATGAACAGTATTGTATGTTATCAGGTGACCGCAGTATATGTGAATGGAGAAGACACTTGTGAATCTGCACCAGCATATGCACTTCAGATACCTGATGAGGATTTTTGGTGTATTTGGATTTATTATGACTTGAAAGAAATTGATGATGAAGCAATTAAGATGTACCCTAATCCTGCCATCCACAGCCTAACCATTGAGGGTGACGATATGCGCAGCATTATTGTTGTGAATGCCATCGCACAGCCAGTCTTTGAATCATCCATCCAAAACCCAAGCATTACGCTGAATACCTCTTCTTTTGAACCAGGCATCTACTTGATTCGCATAGAAACAGCGAAAGGTGTGGTCAATAAGCGTTTGGTTGTAATGAGGCAAAAGTGATTCGTAAGCCAAGAGGTAGCCGCCACCCAACAGACATCTAAACCTTAGCTCAATAACCAGCTCGCGTGGTGGTGGTTAGTGATATGACCGGATAGATGTCCAAAACCTATTTATTTTCTGATGTTGCGTTTGAGAAACCTTAACTGGCTGCCTACTGCTTTTCGAATAAGCTTAGCTGATTTGTTTTTCTTTTGCGCTGTCTGCAAATATCTTTTTCTGGCCACCTGCCCATATGTTCCAGGTTTTTCTTTGTGAATGCACATCTCATAGTGCTGATCAATAAGGCGTTCCAATTTTTATCTGGCTTCTGAAAGTAAATCTAAATCTGTCGGGTATGCAATGTCTTGGAGATAAGCTGTTGCATCTATGATCAATTTACCTTTATTGCCTGGTGATTGATCATCATTAGCTGATGAATCATTATCCTGCTCTTGTTCTGATGGTTCTTGATTTTGTGAGTCAAACATAGCCTTTAGTGTTATGAACTGTTCATTGATGGAATTTACCAGATCAATTCCCAGCGTTTGCGGAAAATTATCAGCAGCGAAGCTTCAAAAGGTCCCTGATTACTAAAACTACTGTAGCCCCGAAAGGATTGCATGCAAATGTTTTCCGATATCTGAGCAACCGTTTCCCTGTCGTCGAAAATGCACAAATGCTTGATGATTATTGAACCGATAAGCACGCGGGACTAATGGGACGCCGACCTGTTGCTGAAAAACCATTATGCTTTTGGTATTGTACTGCATACTTCGCCCCAAGGGATCAGCTTGGCTAAAACTACCCAGCGATTTAATGGGTTAAGTGTTTGTTCAATTGGTATCTCAAAACCTTCGATTGTTAGTTGCTTTGGGCTGACCTATTTTGGGGTGTCTTCAAGCTTTTTATAGGGTTTTTGCATATTATTTTGCATTTAACTCTTCAATTATACTTATAATTATCTCATAATCATCAAGTTGTTTTTTTCAGCAAACCCTAAGTATTCAAGTGCTCAACTTCATTTCATAATTCATTCCAAATACACACTTTTTCGCTAATTTTGCACCCTTTATCTTATATCATTAATATTCAACCCTTTCATGGTCTTACAGCAGCTCAAAAAAGAAATCGAACGAAGAAGAACATTTGCGATCATCAGTCACCCGGATGCCGGAAAAACAACTTTAACAGAAAAACTTTTGCTTTATGGCGGCGCCATACAGGTGGCCGGAGCTGTAAAATCCAACAAGATTAAGAAAACTGCTACATCCGACTGGATGGAGATTGAACGGCAACGCGGCATCTCAGTTGCAACATCAGTGATGGGATTTGAATATAACAACTTAAATATCAATATACTAGATACGCCAGGCCATCAGGATTTTGCCGAGGACACATTTAGAACACTTACTGCTGTGGATAGCGTTATTGTTGTGATTGATGTGGCAAAAGGCGTTGAACCTCAGACAGAAAAATTGGTCAGGGTTTGCCGGATGCGTAAAACCCCTATTATTATTTTTATCAATAAGCTCGACCGCCCCGGTAAAGACGGTTTTGATCTCCTTGATGAGGTGGAACAAAAACTCGACCTAAAAGTTACGCCCCTAAGCTGGCCTGTAAATATGGGGCCGGGATTCAAAGGTGTTTACAATATTTTCGATAAGAGTCTTTATCTTTTCGAGCCCGGCAAACAACGCATCGAAGAAGGCATTTCTATTAGCGACCTGGATGATCCTGAATTGGATGAATACCTTGACGAAGATGCTGATTTATTGCGCGAAGAGCTGGAGCTCATCGATGGTGTTTATCCCAAATTTGAACGCGAGCAATATCTTGCCGGAAGCATTTGCCCGGTTTTTTTTGGCAGCGCACTCAACAATTTTGGTGTTAAAGAACTGCTCGACTGTTTTATCCGCATCGCCCCAACCCCTATTGGACGTGAGGCAGAGGAGCGAAAAGTTATTCCGGAAGAAGAGAATTTTACGGGTTTCGTCTTTAAAATTCATGCCAATATGGATCCTAATCACCGCGACAGAATTGCTTTTGTTCGGGTGGTTTCGGGCCAGTTTGAACGCAATAAGCCCTATCATCATGTAAGGCTTGGCCGAAGCCTTAAATTTTCGAACCCAACAGCTTTCATGGCTCAAAAAAAATCTATTCTGGATGAAGCCTTTCCCGGAGATATTGTTGGTTTGTATGACGCCGGTAATTTCAAAATTGGTGATACGCTTACCGAAGGCGAAAACCTTCATTTTAAAGGAATACCAAGCTTTTCGCCTGAACTTTTCCGCTATGTTGAAAATGCCGATCCAATGAAATCAAAACAGCTGGCCAAAGGTATTGATCAACTGATGGATGAAGGTGTGGCACAGTTGTTTACAGGAAAAACCACCGGAAGAAAAATCATTGGAACTGTTGGTGCGCTGCAGTTTGAAGTAATTCAATACCGTCTGTTGCACGAATACGGAGCTTCCTGTCGTTACGAACCAATAACCCTCTATAAAACAGCATGGATAACCAGTGAAAACAAAGCCATGCTCGACGATTTTAAAGCACGCAAAGCCTCTTTTCTGGCTTTCGACAAGGAAGGACGTGATGTGTTTTTAGCCGATTCGCCTTATGCTTTGCAAACAGCTATGGAAAAATATCCGGATATCAATTTTTATTTTACCTCAGAATTTTAATCTCCGCAATATTATCATATTAATCAGTAGTTTGTTGCGGTAACATTGGCCTTAAGACATCATTTTTCAATTGATTACAATTATTCAGGCAGCTTTTCACCTGCTTAGGGTGTCTTTATTTTTCCGTAAAGTGTATTTTCGTAGCTGAATTCAAGTTTATTAAAACGTTAATTTATTCATTAATGAAAAGTTTCTATCTTTTTTCAGTCGCATTTGCTCTCTTTTTTGCTAATGCTTTTTCAACTGTAAATGCTCAAAATCAACAAGAACCATCAGAATATCCCTATTGGATAGCAATGATGCAGGATCAAAATGCCAACTTCAATGCCACGGTAGCGGCTTTTGAGGCTTACTGGGAAAACCGTGAAATAACGAAAGGAAGTGGCTACAAACCCTTTAAACGCTGGGAATATATGATGAGCCAAAGGGTTAATACTGATGGAAGCAGACCGGCTCCTGATCGCGAACTCAAAGCTCTTCAACAATTCAGAAATACCCGAAGCAGCCAAACAACAGGTGGCGACTGGGAAGCACTCGGACCGTTTACCGTACCATCAGGATACAACGGTTATCGTGGACTGGGCCGAATCAACGCCCTGGCATTCCATCCTTCTGATGAAAATCACTTCTACATCGGTGCGCCTGCAGGTGGACTTTGGGAAACAACGGACCATGGTGCAAGTTGGGAAGTTTTGACCGACCACTTGCCTACATTAGGCGTTTCGGCAATTATTGTTGATTACAGCAATCCGGATTTAATCCTCATCGGAACAGGTGACCGCGATGCCGGCGACGCGCCGGGATTGGGAGTTTGGCGCAGCAACGACGGAGGCCTGAACTGGGAAGTTAGCAATAATGGCATGGGTAATGCCACGGTTGGAAGAATGATACAACATCCGGATTTTCCGGAAACAATTTTGGCCGCTACAAGCAGCGGAATATTCGTTTCGGACGACTCAGGACTTAACTGGAATCAGGTACGCTCAGGAAATTTCAAAGAAATTGTTTTTAAACCAGGCGATCCGGAAATCATATATGCTGCTACCGGCGGAAGCTTTTACCGCTCATCTGATGGCGGCAATAGTTTTTTACAGATAAATAACGGACTTCCGGGTGGAGCCCGGGGTGTGATCGGCGTGTCAAATGCTAATCCTGAAGTGGTTTATTTCCTGCTCACTAATTCCGATTCCTTCAAAGGTATTTATCGCTCAGATGATAGTGGATTAAGCTTCACCGTTCGTTCCAATTCTCCTAATATCATGAGCTGGGATTGCACCGGAGGAAGCGGTGGCCAGGCCTGGTACGATTTGGATATCGCTGTTGATCCGCTTGATGAAAATGTAATCATAGCTGGAGGTGTAAACAGTTTTAAATCAACAGACGGCGGAAGCAGCTGGTTTATCCGTTCACACTGGTATGGAGGCTGTAATGTAGAGTCTGTTCACGCAGACCTTCATATTTTAGAATACAATCCCGTGAATGGCCGACTTTTCGTTGGAAACGACGGCGGAGTTTATTGGACAGAAGATGGCGGATTGAATTGGGAAGAAATCACAAATGGTTTGGTAATCAGCCAGGCATATAAACTGGGTGTTAGTCAAACAAATCCCGATTATGTCATTAACGGTTATCAGGATAATGGCTCTTCAACTTTTGTTGGAGGAACCGAAAACTGGGTAAACGTAGGTGGTGGCGACGGCATGGAATGTGCTTTTGATCCTACCGACGATCGCTATTCCTACTCAACTATCTACTATGGCTCAATTGACAGGATTTTTAACAACAACAATCAGGGCCAAATTGCTGGTGAAGGCACTAATGGCATCACAGAAAGTGGAGGCTGGGTTACACCATTTCTTATTGACCACGAAGATGGAAACATTATGTTTGTAGGTTATAAAAATATCTGGCGAAGTACTAATATCAAATCAGGCAGTACCAATACCGTTCAATGGCAGAAAATCAGCAATATGAATAACAATAACATGAATGTGATGGCGCAATCCAGAGCCAATTCATCCATTTTATATGTTTCGAGTGGCGAAAAATTATGGTACACCGAAAACGCCAAAGACCAAAATGTTGAGTGGATAAGCAGATCAAGCAACCTGCCTTTGCCTAATGTTGTCACTGCCCTGGAAACCAGTCCCTTCGACGAAAATATAGTGTATATGGCTCAGCAAACCCGTATCTATAAATCGGAAGACAAAGGTGCCAGCTGGAACGAAATCACCGCTAATTTGAGTAATATTCAAATCAATACAATCGCTTATTACAAAAACGCTCAGGAAGCTATTTATATCGGAACTGATGTTGGCGTATTTTATAAAGATGCCAGCCTCGCCGATTGGATCGAATTCGGAAATGGCCTGCCAGCCAGTGCTAAAGTAACAGAGTTGGAATTTTACTATGATGCCGAAGATATGGCCGGAGATCGTCTGCGTGCGGCAACTTATGGTCGTGGATTATGGAGCTCTGCACCTTTCATTGGAACACTTGAAGCAGATTTCGAAGCTTCTTCAACTACACTTGCTGCAGGCTGCACGATAGATTTTACAGACCTTACTAGCGGAACACCTTTTGAATGGTCATGGACTTTTAGTGGCGGAACTCCTTCCAGCTCAACAGAACAACATCCACAAGACATTTTATATGCAGATGAAGGTGTTTATACTGTGACGCTTACAGTGACCAATCCTCTGGGAATGGACACACATCAAAAAACAGATTACATCACTGTTACAGCAGCAGCAGCACCTGTGGTAGCTATCGAAGCAAATCAAACTTCGGGCTGCACTGGTATGGTGGTACATTTTACCGACCTCTCAGAAAATTGCCCTAGCAACTGGCAATGGGCTTTTGAACCTGCCTCTGTTACTTTTGTGGAAGGAACAAACGAAAACTCTCAAAATCCTGTGGTACAATTCAATGAAGATGCCGACTATACTGTAACGCTTATTGCTGGTAATGCAACAGGATCCAACGAGCTGGTTCTGGAAAACTTTATCCAAACCGGAGGAATTGCAATTCCTTACGAAGCAAATTTTGATGCCAACGACCTTAGCCAAACAGATTGGACACGCGAAAATCCTGACAATAGCAAAACCTGGGAATTACTCCTGGTAGATGAAGCACATTCCGTTTGGATGAATTTCTTTAACTATACCAGCATGGGAGCACGCGATTATTTAATTAGCCCAGTGCTGAATTTAAGGGATTTCGACAATGCCTACCTGAGATTCGATTATGCCTATGCACAACGCTATATGCAAAAAGATTCGCTGATTATCAGTATTAGCGCTGATTGTGGAGATACCTGGACAAGACTTTACGCCAATGGCCCTGATGGTAATGGCATTTTTGAAACAGCAGAGCCTAACAACAGTTATTTTGAGCCAAGCACAGATGATGATTGGTGCGGACAAGGCTATGGCGCTGATTGCCCTTTAATTGACTTATCAGCATATGCCGGACAATCAAATCTTCGCATTCGTCTCGAATCTTACAACAATTATGGTAACAACCTTTTCATAAAGAACCTGACTATCTCCAATATCACAGATGTAAAAGACTGGAAAACCAGCCAATCCTTACATGTTTTTCCAAATCCAGCCAGCGATTATGTGGTTGTACAACATGCATCAGAAACAGGCAATACCCTTATAAAGCTTACTGATTTGAGCGGAAAAGTTATTTATGAAAAATTGACTTCAAATGAGGAACTAATTATCAGTACAAAAACGCTCAGCAATGGTTCTTACCTAATTACGGTAACTTCTGACGGCCAAACGGCTCAAAGAAAGTTGATCATTAACAAATAATACCACTTGCTATTAAGAATTTCCAACACACTATTATAATGAAAAAAACAGTTTTCATCACCCCTTTATTTCTCTTACTTAGCCTAACAATTTTCGGACAATCCGGAACCTACAGAGGCAAAGCCGAATCAAGCGTAAAAACTTCTTTTTCTGAAATCAAGGAAAAAGCAGCTAAATTTGGTGATCCTGAATACAATCAATTTAAGAAACCTAATCCGCAGCGTGTATTTCCAGCCCATGAAATCAGTTCCGATGAAGTTTTATTCATTGGTGGCCAACTGATTCAAGACGATGGTAACAGAGAAGTTTCCCCACAGCCAGATACCACATTTCTGGGATTGGAAGATACCGGAAATTCTATTCCACCAGATGTGAATGGCGCTCCGGGGCCTGATCATCTTATGGTTACACTCAACACACAAGTCCGCATTCAAGATCGCATCGGTGCTAATCTGGGAACAGTTTCTCTGGGTATGTTTTGGACAGATCTGCCAGGCGGAAGCACTTTCGACCCAAAAATACTTTACGATTTTGAAGAAGAAAGATGGATTTTTGTTACTTGTTCGGGAAGCACCCCAGGGGAATCCAGGATTTATATGGGCGTTTCGGCCAATAGCGATCCTGCTGGCGAATGGTACCTTTACTCCTATCTTGCTGATGTAACAAACCAGGTGTGGTTCGATTATCCCAGCATGGGATTCAACAGCAAATGGATCGTAGTTTCAGGAAATATGTTCGGAAACGGTTTTTACAGCACAGTTTATGTTTTTGATAAAATGGCGATGTATGCAGGAGCTGAAGTTCCTGACTTCACGCGATTTACAACAACACAGGGTTTCACGCTAGTACCGGCCATCACCTTCGATGCCGATGAAGAAGACGTGTATCTGATCTCATCAGCCAATGGCGACCAGGGAGGCAACGGTTACATCCGCATGTTCAAAGTGAGTGGTGAAACAGCCCTGCCTGAATTTGAATTCCTGGGAACTGTTGGAACCCCAAACCCCTGGGCGGGCTCGGTGGGAGGTAGTGGTGATTTTTTGCCGCAAATGGGATCGGAACAGGACATTAATGCTGTTGACCATCGCATGGAAAATGTGATTATGCGAAACGGTAAACTATGGGCTACCCATCACGTATTTTTGCCGGCTAACAATCCACAGCGTACAGCCGTACAATGGTGGAACCTAACTCCCGAAGGGGAAATCCTGCAATGGGGTCGCATCGACGATCCTGATGGCGGCATGTCGTATGCCTTTGCCACGATTGCCGTGAATGAATTTGAAGATGTGGTGATCGGGCACAACAATTTTTCAGAAGAACAATACGCCAGTGCGGCCTATTCATTCCGCTACCACGATGACCCACCCAACACATTTCGCGATCCTTACCAATACAAAGATGGCCTTGCTCCTTATTATAAAACGTTCGGCGGCGGCCGCAACCGCTGGGGCGATTATTCCGCAACCATGCTGGATCCTGCTAATGGACACGATTTCTGGATTTTACAGGAATATGCCGAACTACCTTCAGGGGGCGATCGCTGGGGAACACAATGGGCTTATCTTAGAGTAGCTTTCGAACCTATACCCGATTTTGAAGCCTCACACACCCTAATTCCGGTTGGTGAAGTGATCAACTTTAAAGACCTTACTGCCGGCGTTCCGCAAAGTTGGGAATGGACCTTTGAAAGTGCTATACCTGCAACTTCAACTGCTCAAAATCCAAGCGGCATTCAGTTTCCTGAAGAAGGTACATTTACGGTAAGTTTGACAGCCTCAAATAGTTTTGGATCTAATAATGTGACCAAAACTGCTTACATCACCACAAGCAGCACACTGCTTCCGGAAGTTGATTTTGAAGCTTCAGCATCCTTAGTATGTACAGGAAGTTCAGTTAGTTTTACTGACTTGAGCACTTATATGCCCCGAAGCTGGGAATGGAGTTTCACTCCTGAAACAGTGACCTTTGTGGAAGGAACCGATGCTTTTTCGCAAAATCCTGTAGTGATGTTTGATGCTCCTGGCGAATATACAGTAACGCTTGCGGCAACAAACCTTAACGGAAGTGCCTCTGAAACAAAATTCGACTTTGTTCGGGTTGGCGGTGAAATGTTACCCTACGAAACCTATTTTCAGGAAGTATCCTTTGAAGCTGCCGGCTGGGAAATATGGAATCCCGACAATCAAAATACCTGGGAAATAACAACGGTAGGTGGTTTGCCAGAAACTGACAAAGCTGCCATGCTCGATTTCACAAACTACTTTGCTATTGGCCAACGCGACAGACTTATCTCTCCGCCTTTAAACTTTAGTGGTTTTGAACAGCTTAACCTTGCCTTTAAACATGCCTACGCCAAACGCCATGATGCTTACGCTGACTCACTAATCATCTATGTGAGTGACGATTGCGGCAACAGCTGGACAAGAGTTTTTAGTGACGCTGAAAACGGTTCTGGTAATTTTGCAACGCATCCTCAGATTGATGGCTTTACTCCAACGAATGTTTGGGATTGGTGCGGTGTAGATTGGGGTGCCGATTGCATTAGTTTGAGTCTTAATGATTGGGCCGGACAAACAGATGTTCGCGTTGCATTTGAAACTTATAGTTTTTATGGTAACCCACTCTATATCACAGCAGTAGAACTTGGAGCAACTGTCGCAGTTCCTCAAATTGCTGAAGAGGTTTCGGAATTTCAAATAATGCCGAATCCCGGCAATGGAATCTTCAAAATGCAATGGAACGAAAAAGAAAAACCCGAAAATATTGAAGTACTGGATATTACCGGAAAACAACTTTTTGCTAGCCAGACACCTACAACAGATGATACTTATGATTTCTCATTTTTACCTAAAGGGATTTATATCCTGAAAATTAATTCAGGTGATAAAACTTTTAAGCAGAAAATAATCATTGAATAGTATAACAACATTCTAAAGTGCCGGAGAAAGCCTCCGGCATATTTTATTTTGAAGGAAGCGGCAAACAGCAACATTGCACATCAGTAGAAAAGTTTAATTTTGCAGCACTATTACCGGCCCCATAGTTCAATGGATAGAATTTCAGATTCCGGTTCTGACGATTTGGGTTCGAGTCCCGATGGGGTCACAAAAAACGCTTGTAAATAATTTTTTGCAAGCGTTTTGTTTTTGGTGTTTTTTTGGCAGCATTTCATTACTGGTATTAATCTTATCTCCAAAAGCTGTACCTTCGCTATGAACTCAATTATTTTTTTAGATGCTGCTTGAGCTGTTTGGAATAATAATTTTCGTTGTGTTTGCCGCAATGCTTTTAATCGCCTGGCGGGATTTTAAGACAGGAAGTGGAAAACTTCCGGAAGCTTTTATCCGGGCCAGAAAAACAGGAGCAATTGACGACAGCTTATTAAAAGCTTTTAAGCAATACCCTGATAAACAAAGGTTTTTGCTGATATGGCTTCAAATGCAAAGAATTAAGGCTTCAAACCTGGAAGGCGACATTGCAGAGCTTGGCGTTTACCAGGGTGCAACGGCACAGATCCTTCATTTGATGAATCCTGAGAAACATTTGCATCTTTTCGATACTTTTTCGGGTTTTCCAACAGCTGATCTTGAAAAAGAAAAAGGCGAAGCTGCATCCTACACTCCACAACATTTTGCCGACACCTCGCTCGAAAAAGTAAAAGTAAAACTTGGCCAGTCTGAGAAAGTCGTTTTCTACCCCGGAAAGTTTTCAGAACAATGCGTCAAAGCTTCCAAAATCAGGTTTTGTTTTGTGAGTATTGATGTTGACCTGGCCCAACCAACATCCGAAGGATTAAGTTTTTTTTATGAAAGACTCCTGCCAGGCGGAGTGATTATTGTTCATGACTACAACCCCAAATGGCCTGCATTGATGGAAGTTGTTGACAATTTTGTGCTTCAAATACCCGAAAATCCGGTTATTATTCCTGATAAGGATACAAGCCTTGTGATAATTAAAAACGCCTGATTACTCTGTTTTCGGAGGAAGAAACGGAATCTTCTCTCCTAAAAAATGCGGCTCTGTTTGAAGCACGTATAGATCGAGCATCATACGAATGCGAGCAAAATACTCACGCACTATCACATTAAAGGAACCTTCGTTATTTGGAAATTCGGCAGCAAATCCGATTGCCTTCAGATCGCTTCTTTGCGCAATAAACAAAGCCCTTTCGAGATGAAAAGCCTGTGAAACAAGCAATACCGAATCCAACATAAATACTTTTTTAGCTCTTATCATAGAATCAAAAGTCCTGAAACCAGCGTAATCAGGAATAACAAGATCAGACGGTACACCGGCTTCAATCAGATCTTTCATCATATTACGGGGCTCGTTGTAAGAGGCATGCCGATTGTCGCCACTAACAATCAGGTATTTTATTTTTCCTGCTTCGAAAAGCCGAACTGCAGCATCGATGCGGTTTTTATAAAAAGGATTTATATTGCCTGATACGGAATACTTGGAGGTTCCCAACACCAAACCAACTTCAACAGGCGTCAAAGAATCTAAATCATAATAAATTTTCGGACTGCCTTCCTCCGATATAAATCTATAATTCACGAACAATGCCAGCAAAAAAATACCGGGAATTATTACGGAAGAAATAAAGATTTTTTTGAGCCATTTCATCGTTAAATAGCTGTGATCAGCCACCCGATATTAAGTGTAACACTTCTACCCTATCTCCATCTCTCACCAAAACCTGATCCTGCTCGTTTATCTTTACAAGTTTGTCATTCACTTTGGTAACCAATAGTTTAAATGTATAATTCTTTTGCTTGACGTGTTCATTCACTGTCAAATTTTCACCTTCAAATGGTGCTGTTCTGTTATTTAAGATAAACTGCATTACTTTTTCATTTTTAATAGCTGTTCAAGCGCCAGATTTGTCTGCATATTCGAAACTATTCCAACCTTCATAGCCAACGAAGGATTGTCATCAGCAATTTCACTTTCAAAATCCCCACAAATATAAACCCGATAATCCCATTGTTGTTGTCTGATACTTTCAAAACTTCCATTTCTGTTAAGGGCAACCGCAGCATTTGAACCATGTCCGCCGCATCCTGTTATGGCATCTTTATATTTACCAAGGTATTTTCGAATTTGTTTTTCTGTTTTTTGACCGACAATTATGGCATAAAAATAAGCTTTCCGCAACAGAAGAACAAAACCAAAACAGATATTATTTAACCCTTTAAGCAAATGATTAAAAGTTGCGAAAACAGACACTTTCCCCAAAATTTATAACGATTCTAAAAATGTACTTATTAACGTATCAGACAACTACTTAATTCATTTTTGTCGAATTGCAATTATTTACATGTTACATATTTTGAAGTAATTAGATGCTCCTGACACAAGTTGCTTTTTGTTTTTATACAAAATATTACTAGTAATAAATAAAACGAAGGATTTGGAAATTGAAGGCATCAAATCAAAACATCTGCTAAAAGCCCTGCCTTTTAATTGGACAGCATTAGAAAGAGGTTATACTGATAAAGTACTTTACATTAACCTGCATGATAATCAAATTTTTGAAAAAATTGTACCACTTATTGTAAAAGGGGAAATTTATTGGTGGTTGCGATTACGGCCTTCGTTATTTGTGGGATGCCACCAAGCCAGCCACCAAATGGAACGATCCTGAAAATGAGATTGTTATTTCCTCCGGACCAATTGGCGGTATCCAGAAATATTCCGGTACAGGAAAAGCTATTTGTGTATCCATTTCTCCTCCAACTGATTCGGTTATAGATAGTAATGTGGGTAGTTTTTTTCATTCCACAAGTTTTCCGGCTTTGATGCGCTAGAAATACAGGGAAAAGCCAAAGAAGATGTTATCGTATTTATCAATGGCCTTAATTATAAAGTAGAGAGAGATACCCAAAGCACCTCAAGAACCAGACACAGCAGTATGCCTGCAGAAATACGCATGAAAATGCATACTGACGATGAAAAAGAGAAAAGAATAGTGCAGTAGTTTCCGATGTTTACAACATGGTTCGGATTGGTTAGCTTTGCCAATTGCCTTGAAAAGATGAAGAATAGACCGATGTAATAAACAGAACAAAATATTATACCGTCGCCCGGAAATTTGGGATAGCTTTTAAATGAGAACGACTATTCTAAAAAAAACATCCGGTCTAATTGCAGTTCTCAGATTCATGCCGTACTTTAGCTCCATTATTTATCACTTATCTGCTAAACATATGATTGACTTATCAACCATCTATCTGGGCTTAAACCTCAAAAGCCCCATCATTGCGGCAAGTTCTGGTTTCACCGATTCCATATCAAAGCTAAGAAGTCTGGAGCAGCATGGTGCTGGCGCAGTAATACTAAAGTCGTTGTTCGAAGAAGAAATAACCCACGAATACGATCAAACCATAAAAGCTGAAGCAGAAAAAACAGGAAGAGAAGAATTTCTTGATTATCTTGATGTGCGTCTTCGGCAGGAAAATCTTGAAAAATATACAACACTGATTACATTGGCTAAAAAAGAACTGGAGATTCCTGTAATTGCTTCTGTCAATTGCCGAACAGCTTATGAATGGATCAGCTTTACCTCGGAGATCGAAAAAGCCGGAGCTGATGCATTAGAACTCAATGTTTTTGTGATGCCATCCAACCTTGAAAACAGCAGTCAGGACAACGAAAAGATTTATTTTGAGATTATTAAACAAGTTAAAAAACAAGTCAAAATACCTATTGTTTTAAAGATCAGCTACTATTTTTCTAATCTGGGGAAAATGATTCGCGATCTCTCGCATTCCGGAATTGAAGGATTGGTCTTATTCAATAGATTTTTTAGTCCCGACTTTGATCTGGACAAACTTGAAGTGTCACCTTCTAACGTTTTGAGTCACCCCGGAGAAATCAGCTTGCCACTACGCTGGATTGCTTTGATGCACGGACATGTTGGTTGCGACATATCAGCATCAACAGGTGTTGCAGATGGTTTGGCCGCAGCAAAACTCCTTTTGGCAGGAGCCAAAACCGTTCAAGTTGCAAGCGCCTTATACCGGCACGGAATTCCCTATTTGGATGTTATGCATCACGAACTAAGCAGCTGGATGGAAACGCATAATTTTGAAAAAATATCCGATTTCAGAGGCAAACTGAGTCAGAAAAAATATAACAGACCCGATCTTTTTGAGCGCGTGCAATTTATGCGCTATTTCAGTGATAAAGAAAGCATGTTATGAAGGAACAAGATGAAAATGAAATCAGAAATGCCTTTAAGGCAAAAAACTGGAACGAAATCAAAACCCATGATTCATGGTCGGTTTTCAAAATCATGTCGGAGTTTGTAGATGGCTATGAAAAACTTGCACGAATCGGACCCTGCGTAGCAATTTTTGGCTCGGCACGAACGAAGCCACACGACAATTATTACAGGCTCACAGAGGAAATCGCTTACCTGCTTACCAAAAAGGGCTTTGGAATAATTACCGGCGGTGGTCCGGGCATCATGGAAGCCGGGAACAAAGGAGCTCATTTTGCTGGCGGCAAAAGTGTTGGTGTTAATATTGAGCTACCCTTCGAACAACGCCCTAATCCATTCATTGATCCTGATAAATTTCTTGAATTCGATTACTTTTTTGTGCGCAAAGTAATGTTTATGCGCTATTCGCAGGGTTATATCGTTTTGCCCGGCGGGTTTGGAACTATGGACGAACTATTTGAAGCTATCACGCTAATTCAAACACAAAAACTGGTGAAATTCCCAATAGTGATGGTTGGGAAAGATTACTGGAAAGGCCTAATCGATTGGATAAAAACGCGTATGCTGGAAGCAGGAAATATCACCGAAACAGATCTGGAAATTTTTCAACTAGTGGATAAAGCTGAAGAAGCGGTTGCAATAATTGAAGAATTCTACAAAAAGTATGCACTTAAACCTAATTTCTGATGCATATCACCGAAATTCCTATTCAACTGATTAATATTGAAGACGACGGGTTTCATCTAATGGTCAGAGGTTTTATTAATAATATCGAAGCCACATTCCTAATCGATACCGGAGCTTCGCGTTCGGTTTTTGACCAGGAAAGAATAAAAAAGTTTGCCATCAACGCTTCTTTCGAAGATAATGAAAAACTCTCTACAGGATTGGGAACAAATGAAATGCAATCGCAGGTTCTTACCCTTGAAAGATTGCAGTTTGGTACATTAATAATATCTGATTATCAAGCAGTAGCAATTGATTTGAGGCATGTACATTTTTCCTATCAAAATCTTGGTTTACCACAAATCGATGGGGTTTTGGGCGGCGATTTACTCAAACAATATAAAGCCATCATCAATTATAAAACCAAGAAAATTAAATTCTATTTCTAATCTTTAGAACTTAAGTCATTCAGATTTTTTGCGGAAATAGTTATAGATTTCCAGCTGTGAACGCACTATTGGTTCGTTTTTAGATCGTTTTTTATAGACATTCACCTTGCTTTGATTTATGAGTCGGGCTTTACAATTATCGCTAAGCTGTATTTGCAAAAGATCATATAGCTCGCGTTGAAGAGATTCATCTTTTACGGGCGCTGTAACTTCAAAGCGATGATCAAGATTTCGAATCATCCAATCGGCTGAGGAAAGGTAATAAAGCGGTTTTCCACCATTGGCAAAAACATAAATCCTGCTGTGTTCCAGGAAACGATCAACGATACTGATCACTTCAATATTCTCACTCTTATCCGGAATGCCGGGAACCAAAACGCATATTCCCCTGCAGATAATCTGGATTTTGACGCCTGCCCTGCTTGCCTGATAAAGTTTGGCTACCAGCTTTTCGTCAACCAAACTATTAAGTTTAAGAATTACCCATGCTTCTTTTCCAGCCTTCCTGCTACGGATCTCAGCATTTAAAAGCTTTAAAAAATGCGTACGCATGGAATAAGGCGACACGATCAATTCGCGGAAATCGGGTGGTGCATAAGGCGTTTCAAATAGCTGAAACATTTGCCCAACCTCCATTCCAATACGTTCATCACTGGTAAAAAGACTGTCGTCGGCATAAACACGTGCCGTACTTTCATTGAAGTTTCCAGTTGAAATATAGGAATAATAAACATTCTTACCTTCCTCTTTTCTCCTGATCAATAACAATTTACTATGAACTTTTAGCCCTGGAATTGTCTTGATCACTTTTACGCCCTCATCATGTAATTTTTCTGCCCATTGAATATTGGCTTTCTCATCAAAACGAGCCTGCAATTCCAAAAACACGGTAACCGATTTACCATTTCTAGCCGCATTAACGAGTGCATTAATCACTTTCGAATCGCGGGCTGCACGATAAAGTGTCATTTTTATTGACCTTACTTTGGGATCAAGAGATGCTTCTCTTAGCAAATCGATCAGGTGCGAAAATGTTTGATAAGGATAATGAAGCATGATATCTTTTTGATTTACCACGCTAAAAATACTTTTGTATAATGGCAAATCAGGATGACGCAAAGGAGGCACTTCGGGCGACCAAAGGGATTTTTGTCCAAGTTTAGGAAAGTCGATGAAATCTCTGAAATTATGATACTTCCATCCCGCCACGATGATATCATTCTTGCTCACCTTAAACTTCTTAAGCAGCTTACTTAGCAATACTTCAGGCATTTTCTCATCATAAATAAACCGAACTGGTACACCCTTTTTGCGTTGTTTGAGACTTTCGGCCATTATTTCAATAAAGCTTTTCGATATATCATTATCAATATCCAGCTCAGCATCTCGGGTAAATTTAATAGAATATGCCTCAAAACTATCATATCCAAATGGTAGAAAAATTTCGCCAAGATTATAACGAATCACATCATCAAGCAGCATCACTTTGGTTTCTGAAACATCTTCCTGCAAAATAAAAAACCTCGAAACACGGCTGGTAGGGACTTTTACCAATGCGTAGTTTTCCTCAATTTCGGGATTAGAACTCTTTAATAATACAGCCAGATAAATAGCATTATCCTTTAGGTTATCCGGATAACTTAATCCACTTAGCATAATAGGAAACAGGTGAGGATGAACAGCTTGCTTAAAGTAAGTTTCAACCGCTTCACCTTCGCTTTTACTCAAATTTAGATCATCAATAATTTTGATGCCGTGATTTTTTAATTCAGCGGCAATCTCATGATAGGTCGCCATATAGGCTTTTTCCTGTTCCTGAATAATCAGTTTGACCTGATTCAGAATTTTTAAAGGATCGTAGGAAAGATATTCCGGTTTATCTTTTTTCAACTTTATTAGTCGACGTAAAGTAGCCACCCTTACCCGGTAAAATTCATCACGGTTGTTGGAATAAATCCCGATAAAACGCAAACGTTCCAGCAACGGATTGGACTTATCCATCGCTTCCTGTAATACCCTGGCATTAAAATGCAGCCAACTCACTTCTCTATTGATCAAATCTTTTTTCATAGCATTCCCTCACAAAAACAAACTCTTCTTTTACGACCCAATCAATTTACTTTCCATTAATCAATTTTGGAAAGGCCACAAATGCCACCTTTGCAGTTGCCGTTCTGATGTGTTCCCATTGATCTGTATCAAACTTCAGACAAACCACTCCGGAAGTTGGAAGCCAGTCAATGGGCGGTTTTAGCCAATTGTTAACAAAGTTAGTAAGTGTTGGATTATGGCCAACCATCATCAGCGATTTATACTGATCATTCAGATCTAAAAACTGATCAAATAGCAACTCATTATCAGCATGATACAAACTTGGATCAAGTTTGATATCGGCAGGATCATAACCAAGTCCGCGGGCAATATAATCAGCTGTTTCGCGTGCACGTAAAGCAGAACTGCTGATAATAAAATCAACATTTACGTTCTGTTTCACTAAAAAATCGATCACCTTTTTTGTACGTTTCTTTCCTTTCTCAAGTAATGGACGATCGTGATCCGGTAAGGCCGGAAAATCCCAGGATGATTTGGCATGACGTACAATGTATAGTGTCTTCATTTGATAAGCTGTTTTGGATAGTTTATCTGGATTATTTGTTATGTATTTATTTTCAATATGTTAAGACGCTTTTGCTTGGCATCATAAAAAATTAGTATAAAACTACATAACTATCTGAAAGGGTTAACGCTGAAAGGGTTAAATAATTGTAAAATTAATTGGAGGTTGACATAATGCACTTTTTTCCATCTGTACTTGAGATCCAAATTATTTTAGAAAATTAAGCCCGGCCAGCAAAACTGACCAGGCCTTCCTGATTAAATGTGAATCAAAAACTACCAGGCAAAAAGCGGAAACTGTTCCATCATTTTATTAACCTTTTTTCTAACATTGACAATAGTGTTATCATCTTCTATATTACTGATTACCTCATCGATTAGATCAACAATTGGAGCCATATGTTCCTCTTTAAGTCCACGGGAAGTAATAGCAGGTGTTCCCACACGCAATCCGGAAGTTTGAAATGGCGAACGACTGTCGAATGGGACCATATTTTTATTGATGGTGATATCAGCTTTTACTAAAGTATTCTCTACTAACTTACCCGTAATATTTGGGAATTTAGAACGCAAATCTATCAGCATCAAATGATTATCCGTTCCACCAGAAATAAGGTGGTAGCCTTTATCAATAAATGCTTTTGCCATCACTTCAGCATTTTTCTTCACCTGAAGAATATATTGAAAATACTCATCTGTCAAAGCCTCGCCAAAAGCAACAGCTTTACTGGCAATCACATGCTCAAGCGGACCTCCCTGGATTCCTGGAAAAACAGCAGAATTAAGCAATGCCGACATCATCTTGATCTCTCCTTTAGGAGTTTTTAAACCCCATGGATTTTCAAAATCCTGTCCCATAATAATCAAGCCACCACGAGGCCCGCGAAGGGTTTTGTGGGTTGTAGTTGTTACAATATGGCAATGTTCAACAGGATCATTGAGTAAACCACGGGCAATCAATCCGGAAGGATGTGAGATATCAGCCATCAAAATAGCATCCACCTGATCGGCAATATCACGCATGCGTTCGTAATCCCAATCGCGGGAATATGCAGATGCACCTGCAATGATCAGCTTAGGCCTATGCTCAAGAGCTATGGCTTCCATTTTATCGTAGTTCAACAGGCCTGTTTCTTCGTCAAGACCATAAGAAACAGCATTGTAAAGAATTCCGGAAGAATTTACCGGTGAACCATGCGACAAATGCCCGCCATGCGATAAATCAAGACCCATAAAAGTGTCGCCAGCTTTGAGGCAGGCCAAAAAAACAGCCATATTGGCCTGGGCTCCGGAATGCGGCTGAACATTGGCATATTCAGCATTGAACAGTTCACAGGCACGATCAATGGCTAATTGCTCTGTTTGATCAACTATCTGGCAACCTCCATAATAACGCTTACCGGGATAGCCTTCGGCATATTTGTTTGTCAGTACCGATCCCATAGCTTCAAGTACCTGATCACTTACAAAGTTTTCACTCGCAATAAGCTCAATGCCATGCATTTGACGCTCTCTTTCCTGGCGGATTAGGTCAAATATTTTTTCGTCTCTTTGCATAAAAGTTTTTCTATTAATGAGGTATGTATCTTCTATAAATAATTAATATTCAAATATATACCTCAATTTTGTTAATTATGTTTTCTGTAACAAAGGTAACAAATATTCTATAATTTTTTAAGGACAAAAAATGCTAAAACCTTAGTTTCCTGATTCTTTTCAATCCTGAAAGCAGAAAGTAAGTTTGAAAGTTAGGGTTACCGATAGTCTCACAATTTAGTAAACTGACAAAAAGAAAAGTCGATATAAGGAAACGGGAAATAATATTCCAAAAACGGAAAAAGTCTCTGAAACAATTGCTTCAGAGACCTTGTACTCCCAAGGGGATTTGAACCCCTGTTACCAGGATGAAAACCTGGCGTCCTGACCGGGCTAGACGATGGGAGCCTTTTTTTCGTTAGTGGCAGCAAAAGTACTACAATTTTATTTTCCTCCAAGACTTTTTTAAAAATTTTTAAGTCGTTTCTATTTCTTCTTTATCTGCCTGAAAATGAAACCCTAAGCGCTTTCCTGTTTTCATTGAAATAGCATCCAGCGTATTTTTCATTTCATTAACCGACACCATTTTTACAGTTTCGTAGGGTGGCGTAAGTAAATCAAAATTAATGGTATAAGTGATAGCTGCTTCTATCAATTTGGCAGCTGCTTCACGATTCAACTCGTTTTTACTAAAATTATTCAGCAGCAGTCCTAGTTCCCTTTTTCCTTCGATAAAATAATGATTTTCCTTATTGATAAAAACCCGTCCTATCAAATAGCCAATATCATTGAAACGATTGTACTTAAAAGAATCAGAAAGGAAATTATAAATATTGATAATGCCACAGTATGACCGATCTTTATCCTGCCGGATATAGGGAGATCGCATAATTTCATGATCACGGTTAAACTCAAAAACATTGGTATGCATAAGGAACAACAAAATGTCGCCACCAAACTTCAGTTCAATCTCAAAATCGCCCCTGTATCGGTTTTCAAAAGCGATATTCCGATGCGTTTTCATTGATTCGAACTTCACCAGATAATCTTTTGTAAGCTCTTCAATCACTGATTTAAACAACCGCAAAGCGGCAAAAGTATTGGCGTAAATATCTTGTTTTAAAGTTGATTTTTGAATCAAAGTTTGAAACAATGCATCGCGTTGGTTTTCTGGTTCCATACTATACTTTATTCAAAGGTAAATGATATCTGAAAGACTTTATTTTTTAAACTTTCAACACTTGAGCTGTAAATATATTCGTCTGCTTCAATAATGTTTCCAAGTCCGTAGCTCATTTTTAATTCCACGCCAAACTTAAAAAAGTTGGTGTAGAAGTCAAACCCGGTTCCAATCTCAAAAGAAATATCATTTCTTTTGATTCGTATCCCTTCAATAATTGTTATTGTGCCACCCTCGTGAAGAGCGATGTCGCGCTCATTTTTCTTTTGAGAAGCAAGATCAATTCTATAATTAACTCCTCCAATGAGATAAGCCGCAGCATTGTTGAGTCGTTTTGAACGGTATTTAATATGTAAAGGAAACTCAACGAAAGTAGAGGCATTACTTTTTCGAAAAGAAAATACGCTATCTATTCCATTTTTATATTCTTTGATCTGGTAATCCATATGCCTTTCTCCAAAGCTGAGAGATGGTACAAATCGTAAATCAAAATTATTTGCCAGCCTTAAGTTTCCAACTATACCAATAGTAAAACCAGGCGTTGGGGCTGGTGTCATATTGATAAGCTGCAAAGAATCTGAAGAAGGACGTTCCGGCCACATTTCAGGTTCATGAAATATCAGCTGGAAATCATCTTTAAGCTTGAGTGAATAATGCATTTCATTGGCTGCCAGGATAAAACCAAAATGATAAGGTTCCAAATCATATTTCGGAAGGTTCATCACCTTTTTTCGCTGTGCATCGGCTTCTGAAGCCATGCCAAACATCAAAATTCCAAGAAAAAATACAGGCCAAAAATATTTCAAGAGATTAAATTTTTCGATTTATTGCTCAAACGATAAATGCTGCTTATTATTACAGCAGCAGGGCAAATCATTGTGTTTTCAGCGAGCAAAAATAGGAATTTAAAGCTATCCATGCTAAGTTAAGCTTTGAATCCCGTATAAATGGTTGCAATACCAAAGCTGAGCCTTCTTTCGGAGTTTTTATGATAACCGCAACTTGTAAGATGATTAATAAAATCTTGTCCGTCAGGAAATTTCCCAACCGACTCCGGCAAATAAGTATAAGCCCCTTTGTCCTTTGAAATGAGCCTGCCCAAAAATGGCAGGATAAAGCGAAAATAAAAGTTATACAATTGTTTAACAGGAAATTTCCTTGGCCTCGAAAACTCGAGCACAGCCAGCATTCCGCCTGGTTTAAGAACCCTGTTCATCTCGGCTAAACCTTTGTCGAGGTTTTCAAAATTTCTTACACCGAAAGCAACCATCACGGCATCAAAAACATTGTCGTCAAAAGGTAAATTTTCCGAGTCGGCCTGCTGGAGCACAATTTGCTGATCCAGATTCAACTTTTTAAGTTTCTCTCGGCCAATATCCAGCATCCCGTTAGAGATATCAATTCCAATAATGGGGGTTTTGGTTTTCTTAGCCAGTGCGATAGCGAGGTCTGCCGTACCAGTAGCAACATCCAGGGTGTGCTGTGGCTGATGCTTATTAATCATTTTAACCAGTTTTTTGCGCCAGCCAATGTCGATTCCGGCCGACAAAAAATGGTTTAAAAAATCATATTTATAGGCAATATTATCAAACATCACCCTTACTTGTTCTTTCTTTCCTGTTGAAGCTGTCATAAACGTGTTTTAACGTACCAGAAGTCTTAACACCTCGTTGAGTAATTTGTTCTTATCAATCGGCACAACGCCCACTTCTTCGCAAACCAAGCCTCCGGCTAAATTGGCAATTGCAGCAATATTAGCGGGATCCATATCTAAGGCCAAACAAAGCGTTGCCACACTGATAACGGTATCGCCGGCTCCGGAAACATCCGAAATATTACGCAAATGAGCTGGAATATAAATCTCATTATTTTTACTTTTTCCGTGTTGGCGAATTATCACTCCTTTTTCAGAAAGGGTAACCATGATGTTTTTCACCTGCATTTCGGTCTGCAAAGCAGCTACTTCTCTGAAAAGCTCGTTAAAATTACCTGCCGAGAATGTTTTACCGAGACCTTCACGCAATTCCTTTAGGTTAGGCTTAAATAAAGTAGCCCCCTGATAAGCCAAAAAATTCTTTTTCTTGGGGTCAACAGTCACCGGAATTTTATGTTTTGTAGCCCGTTCAATCACTTTTCTGATCACCTCTGCAGTGAGTACGCCCTTGTTATAATCCTGTAAAACGACCGCATCAAAATGCTCTGTTTGAAGCAAATATTCAAATCGATCAAGCAGTTGCTGCGTTTCGGTCTGGTTCAATTCGGCTGTGTCTTCTTCATCAACCCGAAGCATCTGCACATTATTTCCAATCACTCTGAACTTAGTTGTTGTAATGCGATTATCACTTCTAACTAAACCATTTACAGGCAATAGATGATTTTTTAGCAAATTTTCAAAAATCCTGGCTTTGTCATCATTACCAACTACTGTGCAAATTACTGCTTCCGAACCCAATGCTTTTATATTCACAGCAACATTTGCCGCACCTCCCAACCGTTCCGACCTTTCTTTAACAGCAACAACAGGCACCGGAGCTTCCGGCGAAATGCGATCAACCGTACCAAAAAGATAACTATCGATCATTACATCTCCAACGATCAACACCCTTAAATTATCAAAGTTCGAAAAAAGCCTGGAAACACTTTCTGCAGTGAGCATGGTGTGAAATTTTGTACAAAAGTAAGGCTATTGTCTGAAACAGTAATTAGCTCAGCTTTTTAAGCGCAGCCTCTATTCTGTTGCAGGCGGTTTCAATTTGTACTTCAGAAGCTGCAAAACTAAACCGAATACATTGATCACACCCAAAAGCATCACCGCTTACAAGTGCCACATGCGCTTCGGCTAATAAATACAAAGCCAATGTTTTACTGTCAGTAATCTGATACTTCTCATAACTTTTCCCAAAATATGCACTGATATCAGGAAAAAGATAAAATGCACCTTTGGGTTTGTTTGGAATAATGCCCGGGATAGCCGACAACCTATCAAACAACAACTTACCACGTTGCTTGAACCTGGTTACCATTTGCTTAATATCTTCCGATTGGGAAGGAACAGTATTAAAAGCTTCTACGGCAGCTTCCTGCGATATGGAAGAAGTCCCGGAGGTATATTGCCCCTGAATCGTGTTACAGGCATTTGCAATATCCTGATGAGCAGCCATAAAGCCTAATCGCCAGCCCGTCATGGCAAATCCCTTCGACAGGCCGTTGATCAATATTACTCTGTCTCTGATCGATTCAAAAGAAGCAATGCTGCTGTGCTCACCTTCAAAACGAATGTATTCATAGATCTCATCGGAAATTACAAATACGTCAGGGTTTCGTTCCAAAACTTTTGCAAATGCTTCCAATTCCTGAAGTTCATACACAGAACCACTCGGATTGCAGGGACTGCTGAAAATAATAGCTTTTGTTTTTTTTGTAATTGCATTTTCGAGCTGATCAGCTGAAATCTTAAAATCAGTATCTACCGTACTTGAAATATACACGGGAACACCTTCAGCCATTTTTACCATGTCAGGATAGGAAACCCAATAAGGAGCAGGTATTATCACCTCATCACCCGGATTTAAAAGGCTAAAAAAGGCGTTCATAATAGATTGCTTCGCCCCGGTTGAAACGATTATCTGTGATGGCTTGTAATCCAGTCCGTTATCACGTTTCAATTTTTGAGCAATGGCTTGTCGCAAAGCATTTGTTCCCGGTACAGGAGGATAATGAGTTTTATTATCTCTGATGGCTTGAATACCGGCATTTTTAACAGCTTCAGGGGTGTTAAAATCTGGTTCCCCAATACTTAATGTAATCACATCAATGCCTTGTTCTTTAAGTTCCCGGCTTTTGCGCGTCATTTCAAGGGTGGCAGATTCGCTAAGTGCTGCAACCCGTCTGGATAACAGATGATGATAGTCAGACATTATCTTGGCAATTTTTTCAGAAAAGGGCAAAGGTAAACATTTTGTTGTTAGGCAATTCACAAAGAAAATAATTAATGGCAAAAGATTAAACAGTAAAATAAAACTGGGTAATTATTTGTTAATTTAGCCCAACATTTTGAATTATTGATCTAATAAGCTTTTTGTTATGTCTTTTTCCATTTCAACATTTTACATCTTAGTACTTCTTTTACTGTTGCTTGGCGGTATCATCACGTTGATTATACTCTTTAGAAAAAGCACTAAAAAGCCACAA
>JACCQN010000085.1 GCA_015709215.1 Bacteroidales bacterium | reverse complement strand
ACAAAAATAGTCAGGGTACCATGGGATTATGACTTCCGCAAGCTCGACTTTGATGGCCTTTTTATATCAAACGGCCCAGGAAACCCTGAAAAGTGTGAAACTACAATTGAACATTTGAGGTCTGCCCTCGAAAGTGAAAAACCAATTTTCGGAATTTGTCTGGGACATCAACTGCTTTCATTGGCCGCAGGAGCAAAAACCTATAAGCTTAAATTCGGACACAGGTCGCATAATCAACCTGTTCTGCTTAATGGCACTCCAAAGGCCTATCTCACCTCGCAAAATCACGGTTATGCAGTAAGTCAGGATTCTATTCCACAAAAATGGGAAAGCTGGTTTACTAACCTTAATGATCATACAAACGAAGGAATACGCCATCAAACCAAACCCTTTTTTAGCACGCAGTTTCACCCCGAAGCATCAAGTGGCCCAACGGATACATCCTTCCTTTTCAACACATTTATTCAAACTATCGAGCAATGCAAAAAGTAATAGAAAAAGTCCTTGTTCTGGGCTCCGGAGCACTTAAAATAGGCGAAGCCGGCGAATTTGATTACAGCGGTTCTCATGCTTTGAAAGCATTAAAAGAAGAAGGTATTAAAACCGTTCTGATCAACCCCAACATTGCCACAGTGCAAACATCCGAAGGGATCGCTGACCGGATTTATTTTTTACCCGTGACGCCATTTTTTGTTGAACAGGTGATAAAAAAAGAAAAACCTAATGGAATCTTGTTGTCATTCGGAGGCCAAACAGCACTCAACTGCGGTTTAGAATTATTCAATAAAGGAGTGTTGGATCGATTTGAGGTGAAAGTGTTGGGAACACCAGTTAAGGCCATTCAGGAAACCGAAGACCGGCAGCTTTTTTCTGAAATGCTAGATGAAATCGGGATAAAAACTGCCCGCTCGCTTTCTGCAACATCACCCGAAGAAGCCATCCGGGCGGCTGAAACAATCGGATATCCTATCATCATCAGGGCAGCTTATACTTTGGGCGGACAAGGAAGTGGATTTTGCCACAATCGTGAAGAACTGACTCAAAAAATTCATCAGGCATTTTCATACAGCCCTCAGGTATTGGTTGAAGAATCCTTAAGAGGCTGGAAAGAAATTGAATACGAAGTGGTTCGAGATCAGTACGATAACTGTATTACAGTATGTAATATGGAAAACTTCGATCCTCTTGGTATTCACACCGGTGAGAGTATCGTTGTTGCTCCTTCACAAACCCTCACAAATAGGGAATATCACAAACTAAGGCAAATTTCGATCGACATCGTAAAAAGAGTCGGGATAATTGGTGAGTGCAATGTTCAATATGCACTTGACCCGCAATCAGAAGATTACCGCGTGATTGAGGTGAATGCGCGGCTTTCGCGCTCAAGCGCACTAGCAAGCAAAGCTACAGGTTATCCACTGGCTTTTATTGCAGCAAAACTGGCCTTGGGATATGGTTTGCATGAACTCAAAAATGATATTACCAAAACTACATCTGCCTTTTTTGAACCAGCATTGGATTATTTGGTCGTCAAAATTCCTCGTTGGGACCTGAGTAAGTTTCAAGGCGTGAACAGGGAAATCGGATCCAGCATGAAAAGTGTTGGAGAGGTTATGGCGATAGGGCGTTCCTTTGAGGAATGTATTCAAAAAGGATTGAGGATGATTGGCATAGGTATGCATGGCTTTGTTGCCAATCATGAATTACCCGAGAATGATCTCGAAGATGAACTCAATAATCCGAAAGATACACGCATTTTCTGGATTGCTAAAGCCTTTGACCAAGGCTGGACAGTTGATCAAATTTATAATGCCACAAAAATTGACCCCTGGTTTTTGGCAAAACTCAAAAACATTCATCTGCTCAAGCAGGAACTGATTAATTTTCAAAAAATTGAAGACTTAAATAATACGTTTCTGCTTGACCTTAAAAAAGCCGGATTCTCTGATTTCCAACTCGCCAGACTACTCTACAATGAAGTTGACCATGAAGCTATTGAGAATAGAATCCGAGAAATCAGGACCTATCGTTTGACACAGCAAATCCTTCCATATGCAAAACAGATCGACACCCTGGCTGCCGAACATCCGGCACAAACCAACTACCTCTATTTTACTTATCATGGCAGCAGTCACGACATTACTTTTGAAAAAGATAGGCGATCTGTAATTGTTTTGGGTTCCGGTGCCTACCGGATTGGAAGCAGCGTTGAATTTGACTGGTCGGCCGTAAATGCCATTAAAACTGTTGAACAATCAGGCTACCGATCAGTGATGGTAAATTTTAATCCTGAAACTGTTAGCACTGATTACGACAGCTGCGATCGCCTGTATTTTGATGAGCTAAGTCTCGAACGTGTGCTGGATATCATTGCCATTGAAAATCCCAAAGGCGTTATTGTCAGCACCGGAGGCCAGATACCCAACACACTGGCTATGAGACTGCAGGCCTACAATGTTCCAATTTTGGGCACATCAGCAGATTCGATCGACATGGCCGAAAACAGGCATAAATTTTCGGCTTTGCTTGATAGTTGGGGCATTGACCAACCAGCCTGGAAAGAGCTGAGCAGTATTGATGACATTGAAAAATTTACCATGAAGGTAGGATTTCCCGTGCTGGTAAGGCCATCCTACGTGCTTTCGGGAGCAGCCATGAACATTGTTTCGAATCAAAAAGAACTCCGGCATTTTCTTGAATTGGCAACACAAGTTTCCAAACAATATCCGGTAGTGGTATCAAAATATTTGACCGATACCAAAGAGATAGAATTTGATGCTGTGGCCGACAAGGGTGAAATAATTGTGTACGCCATTTCCGAGCACATCGAATTTGCCGGCGTTCATTCCGGAGATGCTACCATTATGTTTCCTCCACAGAAAGTCTATGTGGAAACTATCCGTAGGATTAAGCGAATAAGTAAGCAAATAGCATTAGCCTTAAACATCAGCGGCCCGTTTAACATTCAATTTTTGGCACGCGACAATGATATTAAGGTAATAGAATGTAACCTAAGAGCCTCCAGAAGCTTACCTTTTGTTTCAAAAATTCTGAAAACCAACTTTATCGAATTGGCAACCAGGATTATGTTGAGCGAAAAAGTAGAAAAACCTTTTAAATCATTGTTTGAACTAGAATACATTGGCGTGAAAGCCCCGCAATTTTCCTTTTCGCGATTAAGCAAAGCCGATCCCATTTTAGGTGTTGACATGGCTTCAACAGGCGAAGTTGGTTGCATTGGCGATGATTATTACGAGGCCATTTTAAAATCAATGCTTGCTGTTGGCTTTAAAATTCCCCAAAAAGGAGTGCTAATTTCCTCTGGCACAATGCGTGACAAAATAGAATTATTAAAAAGTTCCCAATGGCTTGCCGATCATAAATTCGAAATTTATGCAACAAAAGGCAGTCATTCATTTCTGAGCGAAAACGGAATTGCCTCTACGCAGGTTAACTGGCCGGATGTAGATGAATATCCAAATGCACTGGATTTGATTAGAGAAAAGAAAATTGACCTTGTAATTAATATCCCCAAAAATCTAAGCTCAGAAGAATTGTCGAATGATTACACTATTCGCCGTGCAGCTGTTGATTTCAACATCCCATTAATCTCAAATGCGCGATTAGCTAGCGCATTTATCTATAGTATAGGAAGATACAATATTGAGGATTTGAAAATAAAAGCCTGGGACGAATATTGAAAATTTAGTAGTTATTAACAAGAAAACAATACATTGTGAATAAAAAAATGCATCAACCTTCAACTAAATAGTATAGTTTTGTATCCCGATAACCTTAAACTTATGATAAAGTTACTCGGATTTTATAAAACCTTGAAAGCTCAGCATTTACTTCTTACATATAAAGATACTTTGACGGCATTAGCCGTCTTTTTTTTGTCCTTTTCTAAAAAACTTTTCCTTCAATAATCCCCTAAATCCAAAAATGATCAATGAAAAACCGCAGTCTCGTTTCCATCAATGATTTCTCCAAAGAGGAGATCATGCAAATTCTGGAAATAGCAGCAGAATTTGAAAAAGAACCACACCAAAATCTACTGAATGGCAGGGTGATAGCATCCCTGTTTTTCGAGCCTTCTACACGCACACGCCTGAGTTTCGAAAGCGCCATTCAAAAGATGGGTGGGAATGTGGTTGGCTTCAGCAGCGCTGCCACTTCCAGTGTACAAAAAGGCGAATCGCTCAAAGACACTATTTTAACAGTTTGTAACTATTCTGATCTGATTGTTATGCGACATCCCGTTGACGGATCTGCCCGTTATGCCAGTGAAGTTGCCACAGTGCCAATCATCAATGCCGGCGATGGGGCAAATCAGCATCCTACCCAGTGTTTGCTCGACCTCTATTCTATCAAAAAAACCCAGGGCACACTCGAAAATCTGGAAGTAACTTTTGTTGGTGATCTAAAATATGGCCGAACAGTTCATAGTCTTGTAATTGCACTTTGCCAGTTTAATACCAAATTTCATCTTGTTTCTCCGGTTGAATTGAAGCTTCCAAGTGCTGTAAAGAGACACATCAAAGAAGCTAATCTTCTATATGAACAATATACTGATTTTAGTGAGGTGATTCCAAAATCAGACATTATCTATATGACACGTATTCAACGTGAACGCTTCCCTGATCCGTTGGAATACGAAAAGGTAAAAAATGCTTACATACTAGATAACAGTATGTTGGATGATTCCAGAGAAAATTGCCGTGTCTTACATCCACTGCCGCGCGTAAATGAGATTAGCACCGATGTGGATAGCAATCCCAAAGCCTATTACTTTGAGCAGGCCTTGAACGGTGTGTTTGTCAGGCAAGCTTTAATCGCCGCCATTTTAGGACTAAAGTAAAACCGTAAATAATTGAATATCATGAATAACAAGCGTAAAGAATTAATTGTATCGGCCATAAGCAATGGAACAGTAATCGATCATATTCCTGCTAATAAATTATTTCAGGTGATTCGAATTCTGGATCTCGAAAAATCAGATAAAGAGGTCTATTTCGGCACAAACCTGGAAAGTAAAAAATATGGCCGAAAGGGCATCATCAAAATTAGTGAGAAATATTTTGAAGCCAACGAAACCGACAAAATTGCATTAGTCGCTCCAACTGCCACCTTAATCGAAATAAGAGATTTTGAAGTGATCAGAAAATCTACTGTCAGCATCCCCGAACATATCGAAAAAATAGCCAAGTGCTTCAATCCTAATTGTGTAACTAACAAAGAACAGGTTCCCACAAAATTTAAAGTGATCAAAGTTGATGGCGAAATTAAACTGGCATGTCATTATTGCGAAAAGAATACCTCACAAAATAATATGGTTTTCAATTAAGTGCTGGCAAATTTTAATTCAAAAGCCTTAAATTAACTTTCAGAGCCTTTCTTTTGTGAAGCAATCCTGCTGATAAAACTTTCTTTTGGCTGTATTGTTATAAATTTGCGCAAAGCTACATCAACTCATGTCAGGATATATTCAGGAATTAATCAAAGAGGGCGAGCATCAGCAACAGGACTTTAAGTTCGAGATATCAGATAGCAAGAAAATTGCCAGATCACTTGTAGCCTTTGCAAATACTGATGGCGGTCGTTTATTAATTGGCGTGAAAGATAACGGTGCCCTTGCCGGAGTGCGATCTGACGAAGAAATTCATATGGTTGAAGCAGCTGCTCAGCTTTATTGTCAGCCAGAAGTTCAGTTTACAACAAAAGAATGGAACATCAATGGCAAATTGATCCTCGAGGTGTTCGTGCCAAGAAATAAAAAAGAAAAGCACAAAGCACCTGATAAGAATAATATTTACAAAGTTTATGTCCGAGTTGGTGATCAAAACTTACTGGCAACACCAATTATGTTGAAAGTATGGAAGAAAGAAAAGCAAAAGCTTCCGGTTAAAATTTCTATTACTGAAACAGAAATGCAATTACTGCGTTATCTGAATGAACATCAATCCATAAATCTGGAAGAATTTTTGCAACTTAGCGGTATCAAAAAGCGTCGTGCCGAAGCTATCCTGGTAGATTTTATTCTTTTAGGAATAATTTCGATCGAACTCACTGAAAAAGAAGCAAGATTTCACCTATCTGAAACAGATTTTATGGAACGAATCACATCGTTTTCAGAACATGTCCCTTCGTCTGGCTCCTCAATAAGTAATTATTTTTCAAGAATTTAACTATGTATCAAACTATTTCTTTTAAAATATTCTCTTTGTTTCTGTTAATCTTCTGTGGAATAAGTCTTAGTGCTATTTCACAAACAGTTTTGCCATATAATCAGTTAGAAGGTGTATCAATTGCCAACAAGAGAAATAATTCACCTAAGACCCCATTTCACGTATCACTGAATATGGAAGCAGGATTTCAATCCAGTCCTTATTTTAAGGAAGGCACTTATTTTCAGCGCTTAAGCCCTGGAATTAATTACATGTTATCGAAAAAATTTACTGCTTTTGCAGGAGTTCAGCAAACCTGGATTCAAAACCTCAATCAATTTCAGTTGAATCACGATGGAAAATTAGCTGTCATGCAAACCAACTCCTCCTATTTGTTATGGTATGGCGGAGGAATTTATCAGGTCAACCCAAAAATACGTCTGAGTGGATTAGTATGGAAACAAACTGATCAGCAATCTGTTATGCAAAGAAAAACAGAATCACCTAACTTTGATGCTCAGGGGTTTCAAATCTACATGAATTATCAAATATCTGATAATGTTCAGATTAACGCTTCGTTTAACTACAGCCATGGAAACCCTGGTAATTATCGCTACAACGACTTTCAAAACCCATTTTCACCTATTGGTGTTTCACCATACAATAATAGAGGTACTTTTTTTGGAAATAGCCCTTTTTGAATTTAAATCAAATCAAGATGTACCTATTAATATCTCCTGCTAAAACACTGGATTTTAATACTATTGATACGTTTTTGCCATCGAGCCTACCTGTTTTCAAGGCTGAAGCTGATAAAATTGCTGCCATTTTGAAGAAGAAGCTGCCGAACGACTTATCAAAAATGATGAAGATAAGTGATGATTTGGCCAGGCTTAATTATGACCGCTATCAACAATGGAGTAATCTTACTGATAATCAATTAAAAGAAGCTGCTTTCGCCTTCAAGGGAGATGTTTATCAAGGACTTGAGATAGAAAAACTATCGAAAGACGAAATCCAGTTTGCACAGAATCACCTGAGAATCCTCTCCGGATTATATGGTTTGCTGCGACCCCTTGATAAAATCGCTCCTTACCGCCTAGAAATGGGAACAGACTTGTCCGTGGGAAAAGCCAAAAACCTATATGAGTACTGGAAAACAAAAATTACCAGGCAAATCAGTGAGGAAATGAAATTACTGAATACCAACACACTAGTAAATCTTGCATCCAACGAATATTTCAAAAGCGTGGATACAAAGAAACTTGAAGTTGATATTATTTCACCTGTTTTCAAAGATTATAAAAATGGCGAGTACAAGATAATCAGTTTCTTCTCCAAGAAAGCAAGAGGACGCATGTCTCGCTACTTGATTCAGGAAAATGCAACAGACAAAGAGATAATATTAGGCTTTCAGAAGGATGGTTACCATTATAACGAAAGTTTATCAACAAAATCTAAGCCTGTTTTCACTCGTGGATAATAGCATAATTATCACCTTATAACATGTAACAATATCATTACCAAAGAGATCAATTTTTTTAAAACCCTTTTAAAACTGACAAATAAGTATGTATCTTTGGCGTCCCAAACGGGGGAGGATAC
>JACCQN010000009.1 GCA_015709215.1 Bacteroidales bacterium | reverse complement strand
TGTGCCAACTTCGGACACCTACCTCAAGACCCTGTGCCTGAAAGGGGATTTTGTCTAAAATGTTGGCATTTCTTTACGTGAAACCTGAAAAAATATCTGGAAATAGTCATCCTGGTGACACAAAATTCCCTGACAGCCGATTTTATTAAATGCTTGCGGATTTAAAGGAAAGCATTATTTACTGGTCTTCTTTCTTGTAAACCGTTTTTTGGGTGCATTATCCGGATTTTCTACGATTTTCATACAAGCCTCAAGATCAAGTTTTTGTGGATCAATACCTTTAGGTATCTTATAATTCTTCTTTTTATAACTGATGTAAGGACCATATCTGCCATCCAGCACTTTGAGTTCTGGCTCATTCTTAAACTCACAAATGATGCTTTTCTTATCCTTTTCGCGTTTCATCTCAATGAGTTCGATGGCTCGATCAGCATCAATTTCGGCTGGATCATCCGTTTTTTGAAGGCTGTAAAACTTATTATCGTGTTTTACGTATGGCCCAAAACGTCCGATAGCCACTGTCATTTCCTTTTCTTCAAAGTTGCCCAGCGAGCGCGGAAAACTAAAAAGTTCAAGCGCCTCATCCAGGCTTATGGTTTCCATGGTTTGATCTTTACGTAATCCTGCAAATCGTGGCTTTTCTTCTGAATCGGTATCTCCCAGCTGAACCATCGGGCCAAACCGACCTACTTTTACAAATACGTTTTTTCCGCTGGCCGGATCAACACCTAACAGCTTTTCACCACTAAATTTGCCGGCATTATCAGTAGTATTTTCAATTTTGCTGTGAAAAGGACCATAAAACTCGCTTATCATCTGATTCCACTCTTTCTTACCTTCAGCAATCTCGTCAAACTCTTTTTCAACCTTTGCTGTAAAATTGTAATCGATGATGCTATCAAAGTATTGGCAAAGGAATTTATTTACCAGTATTCCAATATCAGTTGGAAATAGTTTAGCCTTTTCGAAACCAGTGTTTTCCGAAGCAGTTTTTGTAGAAATCTTATCACTTTTCAGCTGAAGTACCTGATACTTACGCACAACGCCTTGCCGGTCTTCTTTTACCACATAACCCCGTTTTTGGATAGTAGAAATCGTTGGTGCATAAGTTGAAGGACGGCCAATCCCAAGTTCTTCCATTTTCTTTACCAAACTGGCCTCGGTGTATCGGGCGGGATGGCGCGTAAAACGCTCCTGGGCAGTCATTTCCTTTAAATCAAGTGACAGACCTTTGCTGATCGGAGGAAGCATATTGTTGGATTCTTCACCATTTTCGTCATCACTGCTTTCCATATATACCTTCAGAAAACCATCAAACAATATTACTTCTCCGCTGGCAGTAAACTGCTTTTTATTGGTTGAAATTGAAATATTTACGTTGGTTTTCTCGAGTTTAGCATCAGCCATTTGTGAAGCAATAGTACGTTTCCAAATCAATTCATACAAACGTTTTTCATCGGCACTGCCATTCACTTCCGGCTGGTTGAGATAAGTTGGTCTGATGGCTTCGTGTGCTTCCTGCGCTCCTTTGGATTTGGTGCTATATTGGCGTGTTTTTACATATTTATCTCCGTAAGTAGCCGAAATCATTTCCTTTGCTAATCCCAAAGCCAAGCCCGAAAGGTTTACCGAATCAGTACGCATATAGGTTATTTTTCCGGATTCGTAAAGTTGCTGGGCAACCCGCATAGTGTTGGCTACGGAAAATCCCAGTTTTCGACTGGCCTCCTGTTGCAGCGTTGAAGTAGTAAATGGAGGTGCAGGCGATTTTTTGCCTGGTTTCTTCTCGATATCGGTAATGCTGTATGATGCACCTATACATTGCTCCAAAAAGGACTTTGCATCTGCTTCTTTTGCAAAACGTTCAGGCAATTCAGCCTGCAACTGATGTTGTTGACCATCTACTTTAAAGGTAAAAACTGCTGTGACCCTGAAAGCACTGGTTGACTTAAAATTTTTAATTTCGTCTTCGCGTTCAACAATCAAACGAACAGCAACCGACTGCACGCGACCAGCCGAAAGGCTTGGCTTCACCTTCTTCCATAACAAGGGAGAAAGCTCATAACCTACCAATCGATCAAGCACGCGCCGCGCCTGCTGAGCCGAAACTAAATTGATGTCTATCTGACGGGGATTATCAATGGCTTTCGTTATTGCAGATTTAGTAATCTCATGGAAAACAATGCGTTTGGTTTGCTCTGGTTTTAACTTTAAAGCCTTGAACAGATGCCACGAAATAGCTTCTCCTTCACGGTCTTCATCAGAGGCGAGCCAGATTATTTCTGCCTCTTTAGCGAGTTTTTTGAGCTCATTAACCAGTTTTTTCTTGTCGGCTGAAACCTCATACTGCGGCTCAAAACCTTTTTCAATATCAACACTTAGCTGGTTTTTGCTTAAATCCATTACGTGGCCATAACTGGATTTTACCACAAAATCTTTTCCCAGAAATCCTTCGATGGTTTTGGCTTTGGCTGGCGACTCAACAATGACAAGATTTTTCAGCATCAGTTTCCTTTCTTTTGTTCCTGAACACAAATGATTAAAAAAATTGCTGCAAAAGTACATGAATTTTTTCATGCGAAAATTTATGGCGTTCATTCAGAAAAACACAAACCCGGGGCAAACAGCACTCTTTTAACTTGAAACACAAAATAGAACAGCATTATGGTAGCTTAGGTTGAAATTTCTTAAATTTAATCCTCAACATTTTTGGAAAGCTGGCCATATTGAGTAATTTTGTTGCTCTTTTCGTGAAATCCAACCATGGAAAACGCTGGTTTTCTGAAAATTTATTTTTTGAAGAATGATTACTTAATGATTTAAATAAACAACTGAAATTAAGATTACTATCACAAAAAATTCATCCATGGATCAGAAAAAAATCGCTATTATCGGGCTGGGATATGTAGGTCTTCCGCTAGCCGTTGAATTTGGAAAAATCAGACCAACTGTCGGTTTCGACATCAACAAACAACGCATCAAAGAATTGCACGACGGACACGACCGCACCTTAGAAACAACGAGTGAAGATTTGAAAGCTGCCGTACAACTGCAATACAGCGAAGCTCTTATCGACCTTCAGGATTGTCAGATTTTTATCGTTACTGTTCCAACACCTATTGATAAAAACAAACGTCCAGATCTTACACCGCTTATCAAAGCCAGCGAAACAGTTGGAAAAGTTTTGAAAAAAGGTGATATTGTTATATACGAATCCACCGTTTATCCTGGTGCCACGGAAGAAGATTGCGTGCCTGTGCTGGAAAAATACAGCGGATTGAAATACAATCAGGATTTCTTCTGCGGCTATTCTCCTGAACGTATTAATCCGGGCGATAAAGTGCATACCGTAACCAAAATCAAAAAAGTAACTTCCGGAAGTACTCCCGAAATAGCAGAAGAAGTAGATCAACTCTACAAAAGCATTATCGTGGCCGGTACTTTCAAAGCTAGCAGCATCAGAGTTGCCGAAGCGGCTAAGGTGATAGAAAATTCACAACGTGATATCAACATTGCTTTTGTGAACGAACTGGCCGTGATTTTCCAGCGTATGGGCATCGACACCAACGAAGTGCTGGAAGCTGCCGGAACAAAATGGAACTTCCTCCCCTTTAAGCCCGGCCTTGTTGGCGGCCATTGTATTGGCGTTGATCCTTACTATCTCACACACAAGGCACAGGAATTGGGCTACAATCCCGAAATTATCCTTGCCGGTCGGCGCCTCAACGACAATATGGGTATCGTAGTTGTTAATCAGGTGATCAAACTGATGATTAAGAAAGGCCTTAGAATCGAAGGAAGTCCGGTACTGGTTATGGGTATCACTTTCAAGGAAAATTGCCCTGATATCCGCAACAGCCGCGTCATTGACGTTGTGAACGAACTCAAATCTTTCGGTTGCGATGTATCTGTTTATGATCCCTGGGCCGATCCCGAAGAGGTAAAAGAAGAGTATGGTATTGAGATTTTTACTAAAGCATCTGAACTGAGCAAAAATAAATACAATGCAATCGTAGCTGCTGTTGCTCACGACGAATTTCTAAGCCTGGATTTGAAAGCACTCAAGGCTGATAAAGCTGTTGTGTTCGACATCAAGGCTGTTTTGCCTTTGGATCAAATCGATGGAAGACTTTAAGACTTACATCTGCGTTTGGTGTTTGATGGCTTCCCGATAAAGAAAACGTAAAATATTTATTAATTTTTCAGGTTATTAAATCTGAAAGCTTCAATTTTGCTTTCTTTGAAATCTGTTGAAGTAATATAATAGCTTTAACTTAAAAAAGCTAAACTTACATAATTCGAGGTTTAACTATCATGACTTTAGCCGAACACCCTTATAATTTTGCGTTGATAGGAGCAGCGGGTTACATCGCTCCGCGCCATATGCGTGCTATCAAAGATACTAATAATCAATTGGTTGCTGCTCTGGATCCATTCGACAGCGTTGGAATAATTGACAGTTATTTTCCTGATGCTCAATTTTTTACAGAACCTGAACGATTTGATCGTCACTTGGATAAGCTTCGCCGAAAAGGACAGGGCAAGGTAGATTATGTGAGTATTTGTTCGCCCAATTACCTGCATGATGCGCACATCCGTATGGCTTTGCGTAATGATGCACACGCTATTTGCGAAAAACCGCTTGTGCTTAATCCATGGAACATTGACGCCCTTCAGGAAATAGAAAAAGAAAGCGGAAAAAAAATCTTCACTATACTGCAATTGCGCCATCATCCGGCTATCATCAAATTAAAAGAACAGATAGACCAGAACACAAACCAGGAAAAAAGATACCATATCGAGCTACAATACATCACTTCGCGTGGTGCCTGGTATCATCATAGCTGGAAAGGAAAAATCGAAAAAAGCGGAGGAATAGCTACCAATATCGGTGTTCATTTTTTTGATATGCTCACCTGGATTTTTGGCGATTGCCAACAAAATATCGTGCACGAAAACACACACGATCATGCCATCGGACGGCTCGAGCTTGAAAAAGCAAGCGTAAACTGGCTCTTGAGCATCAACCGCAATCACCTGCCCGAAATAGCACGGTCAAAAGGACAAACCACTTATCGCACCATCACGGTAGATGGAGAAGAAATTGAATTTAGTGGGGGATTTACTGATCTTCACACTTTGAGCTATCAGCACATTTTAAATGGCACCGGCTTCGGAATTGAAGCGGCCAGAAAATCCATTCAAATCGTTCACGACATCAGAAACAACAAATAAATACCAACTCAAAAACAATCTTATGAAAGAAAAAATCGAAACAGCAATCAAAGTAGCAATTCAAGCCGGCAAGGCAATAATGGATATTTACGCAACAGAATTTAGAGTTGATTTTAAATCAGACAAAACACCACTTACAAAAGCCGACACCAAAGCTGACGAATTGATTACGGCAGCATTAAAAGAAACCGGACTACCAATTATCAGCGAAGAAGGCCGCCAAACACCCTACTACCAGCGCAAAAACTGGGAATCATACTGGTTAGTTGATCCGCTCGACGGAACCAAAGAATTTGTAAACCGCAATGGCGAGTTCAGCGTAAATATTGCTCTGATAAACCAAAAGAAAGCAGTTTTAGGAATCATTTATGCACCGGTAACTGACACGCTTTACTTTAATGATGATCAGGGAGCCTGGAAACTGCTTCATGCTGAAGGCATTGTGAAAGCCAACAATTCAATTGAAAATTTACACCGCGAAGCCGACAAGCTGCCGCTTGAAAGACAGGACAAAGATTTCACTATCGTTGCCAGCCGTTCACATCTGAATCCTGAAACAACACAATTTATCAACGATATCAAGAAAGAACACGATAACATCCGTATCGTTTCGCGTGGAAGTTCGCTTAAACTTTGTATGATTGCAGAAGGACTGGCTGATGTTTATCCCCGATTTGGTATTACTTCAGAATGGGATATTGCAGCCGGACATGCTATTGTTACAGCAGCCGGTGGTCGCATTGTAGCCATTGCTGATGAGTCGCGTGAGCTTTCTTACAACAATGAACAGATGGAAAACCCGCCATTTATTGCCTATCCACCTGAAAGACAAAAATAAAAACAGACAGTAAAAGGCTGTCAGAATATACAAATGCTGCAAAATAAGGCTTTTTTTCCGTACTTTGCAGCGTTTTTTATGCCATATCGAATCTTTATTTCCTATGAATAACTATGCTATCAATAACCTGCGCGAACTAGAAGCCGAAGCCATCCATATCATCCGTGAAGTGGCTGCCGAATTTGAAAATCCTGTTATGCTTTATAGTATCGGCAAAGACAGCTCTGTGATGGTTCGTCTGGCCGAAAAAGCCTTTTATCCGGCCAAAGTGCCATTCCCTTTGATGCATATCGACAGCAAGTGGAAGTTCCGTGAAATGACTGAATTTAGGGATCGCTATGCCAAAGAAAAAGGCTGGGATCTGATCGTTGAATACAACAAAGAAGGTTTTGAATCCGGAATAGGGCCATTTACGCATGGTAGTAAAGTGCATACTGATGTGATGAAAACACAGGCCTTGCTGCAAGCCCTCGACAAACACCGTTTTGATGCTGCCTTTGGAGGTGCCCGGCGCGATGAAGAAAAAAGCCGTGCCAAAGAACGCATCTATAGCTTCCGCGATCGCTTTCATCAATGGGATCCAAAAAATCAACGCCCTGAATTGTGGAGTATCTATAATGCTCGGGTGCACAAAGGTGAGTCTATTCGCGTTTTTCCGCTTTCCAATTGGACCGAACTGGATATTTGGCAATACATCCGCCTGGAAAATATCCCTATCGTTCCGTTATATTTTGCCAAAGAACGACCCATTGTTAATATAGATGGTAACCTGATAATGGTTGACGATGATCGCATGCCAAAAGAACTGGCCGAAAAAGCTGTGATGCGTAAAGTTAGATTCCGTACTTTAGGATGCTACCCGCTTACCGGAGCCATTGATTCAGAAGCCGATACAATAGAAAAAATCGTTGAAGAAATGATGACTGTAACCAAATCAGAACGCACCACCCGCGTAATCGACTTTGATCAGGAAGGCAGCATGGAGCAGAAAAAACGGGAGGGGTATTTTTAAAGTAAAACTTTGGCATTAGCGTTAGCTTTGGCTAGAAAACAATTTAAAAAATGAGAAATTTTAGAGAATATGATATTTGGAAATTAGGAATGAAGATTGCTAAAGAGGTATATCTTGTCTCTAAACATATGCCTAATGAAGAAAAATTTGGAATGATTTCACAAATTCAAAGGGCTGCTATTTCAATTCCCTCGAACATTGCAGAAGGTGCTGCCAGAAAAACAGAAAAAGAATTTAGTCAATACCT
The DNA here is from genome assembly GCA_015709215.1 of Bacteroidales bacterium. Lineage (GTDB taxonomy): Bacteria > Bacteroidota > Bacteroidia > Bacteroidales > F082 > UBA5536. The sequence continues at coordinate 71,936 of JACCQN010000009.1, read as the reverse complement.
TCATATATCTATTGGCTCATCATTTGAATTAGAAACTCAAATCCTACTTGCAATTGAAATTGGTTATTTAAAGAGTTCTGATGTTCAACAAATACTAAGTGATTTAAACACAATTCAAAAGCAAACAAATCATCTTTTAAATTTACTCAAAAAGAGCCAAAGCTAACGCCAAAGCCAATGCACATCAATTGTTAAATTTAACAACAATGACAACAATATCTCCCCTTGACATCCAACAATTCCTCAATCAGGATCAGGAAAAAGACTTGTTGCGGCTGCTAACGGCCGGATCAGTAGATGATGGAAAAAGCACCTTGATCGGACGGCTTTTGTTCGACAGCAAAAAGATTTATGAAGATCACCTCTCGGCATTGGAGCGCGACAGTAAAAAAATAGGCCATGCCGGCGATAAAATTGATTATGCCCTGCTGCTTGATGGATTGAAAGCTGAACGTGAGCAAGGCATAACCATTGATGTGGCCTATCGCTACTTTAGCACAAACAAAAGGAAATTTATCATCGCCGACACTCCCGGCCACGAGCAATATACCCGAAATATGGTTACAGGAGCCAGCACGGCAAATCTGGCAATCATTCTGATAGATGCCCGCAAAGGCGTGATCACACAGACCAAACGACACACTTTTTTGGTTTCACTGCTCGGTATTAAACACATTGTGCTAGCTGTGAACAAAATGGATTTAATGGATTACAGTCAGGATGTTTTTGATCAAATCTGTAAGGATTACAAACAATTTACCACGCCACTCGCTATTCCGGATATCGAATTTATCCCGCTTTCGGCTCTTAATGGCGATAATGTGGTGGATACATCTCAACATATGCCCTGGTACAAAGGCAAAAGTCTGCTCAACTACCTCGAAACTGTTCATGTAGTTTCTGATCGCAATTTTGATGATTTCAGATTACCTATCCAATATGTGCTTCGTCCAAGCCTAGATTTTAGAGGATTTTCAGGTAAAATGGCTTCCGGAATCATCCGAAAAGGTGATCAGGTGATGAGTCTTCCATCCCGAAATATAGCTACTGTTACACGCATAATAGGCTCGGATGGCGACACTGAATTGGCTTTCCCGCCTCAGGCAGTTACCATTACCTTATCGCACGAAATCGACCTTTCAAGAGGCGAAATGCTGGTGCATCCGGATAATCTGCCACGCATCGAGCGACAATTTGAAGCCATGCTGGTTTGGATGGACGAAGAAAAAATGGATCCCTTTACTAACTTTTTCCTCAAACATACCACTCAAACCACGCGTGCACGTCTGGATCAGATCAAATACCGCATTGATGTAAACACCCTCGAACAGCATCCCTCCGATGCATTTGAATTAAATGAAATTGGTCGGGTTGTCTTAACAACCAACAAACCTTTGCTTTTTGATCCTTATCATAAAAACCACGAAACAGGTTCTTTTGTATTGATACACCCAATCACCAACAATACCTGTGCAGTAGGTATGATCATTGACAAAATGAGTGCTGACGATTTGTATTCGCGCATAACAGATCCCGAAACCAAGCGTTTGGTCGAAGACGGCCAAAGTTTGATAACCGAAGAAGAACTCCAACAACGTTATCGTCAAAAAGGTGTAACACTTTGGATAACAGGACTTCACGGAAGCGGAAAAAATTTACTGGCTTATACACTTGAACGACAAATGTTTGATAAAGGTGCCACTGTCGTTTTATTGGATGGAAGCACCGTTAGATCAGGCCTTTCAAAAGAACTGGATTATTCCCCAACCGACAGGGCAGAACATATGAGTCGTGTAGCCCATGTATGCCGCATTTTAAACGATCAGGGAATTATAACGATTTGTTCTTTTATTTCACCAAAAGCCGAAATCCGTGAACAAGTAGCCGAAATCATTGGAAAAGAACGTTTCAAACTTTTCTTTATGGATGCCAGCATAGATTATTGCCGCAAAAACAAGCCCGAACTCTATGAAAAAGCTGAACAAAATCTGATCTCATATATTCCGGGTGTTGATGAAATTTATGAAAAACCTGACTGTTCTGATCTCATTTTAAATCCTGAAGATCAATCAATTATAACAAATATTTTTACATATCTTGAACAGGAAGGAATTTTTCCATTACAATCAGAATGAATATTAGCGCCATAATTCTGCGTATTTTTGTTCACATTTTTAATTAAACGCTAAACAATACAAATATGTCAGCAACAAAAGGTCCTGTAAGTCAATTTATCACACATCATTATCGTCATTTCAATGCTGCCACGCTCATTGACGCAGCCAAAGGATATGAAGCACATCTTACTGAAGGTGGCAAAATGATGATAACACTGGCCGGCGCTATGAGTACAGCCGAACTTGGTGTTAGTCTTGCCGAAATGATCCGACAGGACAAAGTGCAAATTATTTCCTGTACAGGTGCTAATCTGGAAGAAGACTTGATGAATTTGGTAGCACATACGCATTATAAACGCGTTCCACATTATCGCGACCTGAGTCCAAAGGAAGAATGGGAACTACTCGAAAACGGATTCAATCGCGTTACAGACACTTGTATTCCGGAAGAAGAAGCTTTCAGGCGTTTGCAACAACATATCTTCAAAATATGGAAAGAAGCTGAAACCAAAGGCGAGCGCTATTTTCCGCATGAATATATGTACAAGATGTTGCTATCGGGTGTGCTTGACCAGTATTACGAAATTGATCCCAAAAATTCGTGGATGCTGGCTGCTGCTCAAAAAAATATTCCAATTATTGTACCCGGCTGGGAAGATTCAACCATGGGAAACATCTTCGCTTCCTATTGCATCAAAGGTGAACTAAAATCAACAACCATGAAAAGTGGTATTGATTATATGGTTTGGCTGGCCGATTGGTATCGCCATAATGCTGGAGGCAAAGGCATAGGATTCTTCCAGATTGGAGGCGGAATAGCAGGCGATTTCCCTATTTGTGTAGTACCTATGATGTATCAGGATTTGGAATGGACAGATGTACCATTCTGGGCTTATTTCTGTCAGATTTCGGATTCAACTACAAGTTATGGAAGCTATTCAGGTGCTGTTCCAAACGAAAAAATAACCTGGGGAAAACTGGATATCAATACGCCCAAATATATCATCGAATCAGATGCTACTATTGTAGCGCCGCTGATTTTTGCTTATTTGCTAGGTTGGTAAGTTTTGGATTTATCCAAAAACTAAGCCAAAGGCAAACTTATACTGAATACTGTTTTTTCAGTCGAATTGGAAACAAAAGAAACTTTACCGCCCAGGTATTGTTCCGTAAACATTTTTATGCTGTAGGTTCCTATTCCTCTGGCTTCTCCTTTGGTTGAAAAAGACCGTTGAAAGATTTGAAGCTGAATCTCCTGCGACATGATCGTATCGTTTTTTACTGAAATGATCACTTCATTATTGTTGTTGGTCGAAAAACCAATCTCTACCTGTTGATTTGGTTTTGAAGCTTCTACGGCATTTTTTAACAGGTTCAACAAAACACGTTTCAGCAGTACCGGATCAGTTGTGAAATTTAAATTTTCATGCGCATTCACAAAAACAATCGGAATAGTTTTTGCAACCTGATGATGAGCAATTTGTTGAATAGTTTCGGTAATCAAATCATTGATATCAACGGCTACCTTATTCACTTTCAACTCACCTCTTTCGGCAGCCAGTAATTGCCGTTGCGAAATGATTTCTTCAATTAAAACATCACTTAAGCGAGACGCTATGGTAAGATATTCCTTATGCTCAGCCGGATCGTTCGACATCTCCATGAATTCAATAAATCCCCTTAACCCACTGGCTGTATTGATGATATCATGAAAAAATAAGCGCTCTAAAATCTGCCGCCGCTTTTCGTCACTAATATCCTCAAAAGAAAGAATGACAAAACGTTTGCCCTGATATTCGAATGGTGAAGCGGTAACTTTAAAATCGTAAGATATCTCTTTATCTTCTTGATTAGCGGTTATTCTGCATTCATTTACAATCTTCATGTTAGTATTCAAACATTCCTGAATGGCATCAACAGCACCACAAACTCTACAGGATCTGGAAGTGCCGCAACCTCCTTGCATTTCACGGGAATGAATACAATTTATCAGCTCGCCCGGCCGTAATCCCAAAACCTCTTCAAACTCTTTGAAGCCCATTGCTTTTAGCAAAGGTTTATTACCATATACCACCTGACGTTGTTCATTGAGTACGGCAGCAATTACAGGCAAAGCATTAATCAGCTCGTTAACCTGACCAAAACCTGTGAACAGGTTATAATCATGTATCACCGTCTCATGATCAGCCCTTGCAGCAGGAGCAAAAAAAGTATCCATAGCTATGTGAGTTTTTTATTACTTACGTAACAAATATACCACTAAAATAGCTGATAATGGACTTAATAGGAAAGAAATAAAAAACAAGCCCTGTTTTCCAATCCGGCACGATTTTCCGTATTGCTCGGATATTACAAGGGCCAAAACGTACCAAACGAGAAATAATATGCCGATCCAAAGACCTGTCATACACTAATACAAGTAATAAATAATAAATAAAACAGGAATGATGATGCCAAGCAATGTAAGCCATGCACCTCGCGCGGTGATGCCATCTGCTCCTCTGGGAATTAATAAACCACTTAATGCCAATATAATAAGTGCACCGGCGTAAATATCAGAAAACCATGTCCAGTAAATGCTTGGATTATAATGCAAATAATTCATTTCCCTGAACATTAACCTTTTGCGTGAGATATCGATAGAACCTTCACCGGTTTCCTGATCCAACACAGCAATACCGCCATTCAAAAACACTTTCAGATAATCCGGATAAGGATAATAATGTTTGCGGTAGTCATCGGCTACATCATATTTTTCGAGTATCTGAAGCACCTGTTCCTTGTTTAGTTTACCCGAAACAGGTGCTTCCTGAATACTTTTTGAAATGATAACATAGTTTGGATTCCAATCGTGACGGTGATTGATTGCAATACCAGAAAGCGCATAAATCACTGTCATCCCAAAAAACAGATATCCAAAATCACGATGAATGTACCGGTTCCATTTTCTCCATTTAAATGGCATGGTTCAGAGCAAAATTAGTTACTGCTGATCTTCGATTACTTCAAATTCTGAACAAACAATGGAATAAAAAGAAAGCTTGTTGGTTCCTTTTTCGGCCATCATTTCGCGATAGTTAGCAATCTGTTTCATAGCCGGATCATCCAGATGTACACCGGCAGCGCGTTCTTCTTCTGTCATAGGTTCGCCACCACCCAAATGACGGGTTTCGTCAATGCCTGCAATCACTTCTTCTTCCCATTCGCGCAAGTATTCTTCATCAATAATCATTTCGTCAACAATACCGGTTACTTTAAAATCATATCCTTCATATTCGCTGTTAAAAGCAGGAAGACCTTCTCCGGTAGTAACTTTTACGCGTCCTTCTTCATTCACATCTATCAGGAAGAGTTTTTTGCCATCTTCCTTGCAGATGTGATCTGCTGTTCCTGTGATAATCACTTCTTTTCCAACAAGTTCAGCAGCTTTTTCATCAAAATTTCCTACTGTGACAGCAATAGGACCTTCAGCTAGTTTTGCTTCAGAAGTATTTTCAACTGTTGTTTCAGTTTCAGTTTGATTTTGGCAGGCAACAAAAAATAAAGCTACCACTGCCATTAAAAAAAAATTTTTCATAGTATTCTCCTTTGTATTTGGTTTTGCGCTTACAAATGTAAAGAATTCCTTAAAGCACTCGAAAACTTAAAGAAATTTTAATATTTAAGCTGTTTTTACTAAAAGCAGCAAGTGATTAATCAGGCATTATAATATCCTCCTCCAGGATATTTTCGCCATCGTATTTGCGTTCAATTCCATTAGAATAACTAATAACCAAAATCAAACTTCCATCTTCATTGTACCGCTTCCAGTCGCCGTTTTTACGACCCATCACATAATTTCCTGATTCCCTGATTTTCCCATCGGGATAATAAAAAGTGTGTGTGCCGTTTGGGTTATCATCCACAAAACGTCCTTCAAAAGCCAGTTGGCCATTGTTGTAAAAGTATTTCCAATTGCCGTTTCGCATGTCTGCTGAATAATCGCCTTCCATACGCATATCGCCGGTTTCGTAAAACCATTTGCCTTCTTTTAAACCTTCGATATAATCGCCTTGTGTGATTATTTTACCTTTTGGACTGTATTCAGTAGTGATACCATCAAGCAAGCCATTGAGGTAGTTTTCTTCACGCAGGAGTTTACCATCGCTGTAATACCATTTCCATAAACCCTCAGGACGGCCCTGTTCGTCGTAACTGCCTTTTTGTTCTAAAACACCATTTGGATGAAAAAATTCCCATACACCATTTCGCTCATTATCTTTATAGTTTCCCTGTGCCTTGAGTGAACCATCCGGATAGTATAGTTTCCAAAAGCCTTGCCGCTGACCATTGGCAGCAATAATTCCCTCTGCAATCAATTTTCCATTCTTGAAAGTAAATGATTTTTCAACATTTCCTTCTTCATCAAACTCACGGCGGATGCCTTCTGCAAGGCCATTGCGATAAGTAGCTTCTACTTTTACTTTTCCATTGGGATAATAATCTCTTCGCATTTCAAGCAAAGCCAGTTCGCCGGCATCGTCCACTTTTTCGCCATCCTGGTACTTGACGATTTCTTTCAGATTACCTGATAAATCATAGGTTTTAAAAAATCCATGTTTCAATCCGTGCCTGTAAACACCTTCTTCTTTCAATTCACCTGTTTCATAAAACCATTTCCAGCGTCCATGCCGTTTTTGATCGCTGTCGTATCTGTTAATTCTCTCACGATCAATAATAAAACCTTTTTGATAAGTAATCAGTTCGATGATGTTTCCTGTAGTATCAAAATGACGGGCAATTCCGTTTTCAAAACCCTGCTCAAAGGGGATTAATTGTAGTGTTCTTCCTTTATAATCAATACGTTTGCTTAAACCATTTTTAATACCGGCTTCAAAACGTTCAATCAAAATATCGTTAGCAAAATAGGTTCGGCGTTCGCCATGCTTTAAACCTTCTTTGTAAGTTATTTCGAGTGTTAGTTTACCGGATTCATCATAAAACTTCCACAAACTATCCAGTTTGAAGTTTTTCCGGTTTCCTTCCGATTTAAGGGTTCCATCTTCATAAAATGTACGCCAATAGCCATCAGGTTGGCCATTTACAAGCTTACCTTCGCTCGATTTTTGTCCGTTAGGATAATAAAAAGCAACTATTGAATCAGCTGATTGAGCCTGAATATCAAACTGAAATGCAAGAGATAAAAAGACTAAAATAAACCAATACTTCTTCATTTTAATTTAATTGTCTCTTGTTGGCGTTACTTTACGACCAGGTGCCACACGTTCCTTCTTATCCAATTTATAGATATGATCTCTTTTAACCTTTAAAAGTGCTTTTTCACTGCCTGGTTTCAGGTAATAAGTCAAGGAATCATAAGTCACTTTTCCAAAACGGTCTTTCCATTCCAGAGCAGATATCTGATAGTTTTTTTGCGGATTTAAGACAAATTTAAGGTTTCTGTTGTTGCCTGCTTCAAAAGCCACATCAAGCGAATTATGTGTAGCATTTTCACAAATTCCTGGTGTTCCTTTTTTTATATGTATGATTTCGATATATTTTCCATTTTCAAAATTTATCGCTCCCGAAGCTAATTTGGTTTCCTCGTAGGAGAGGTTGCGCTGCAAAACGATGGGATGCGAATTGTAAAATTGTACTTCATTGATATTCAAACTATCATGTTCTATTTTCTGACGAATCTGTTGAGTAAAAACAATTGTCTTTGGTGAACAACCTGGCAAAATAAAACTTAAAAGCAAAATTATTGCGGGCACAAAACAGAAAAACCGTTTCATAGGCATTTTATTTAATAAGACCCATTTTAGCCGAAATTTCAAGCATCCGTTCAATCGGAATTTTGGCTTTTTCAATTACATCTTCAGAAAGCTCAATAGCTGGTTGTTCATTTTTTAACGCTTTCAACAGCTTTTCCATCGTATTGAGTTTCATATAAGGACAATCATTACAATTGCAAGTTTCATCGGAAGGAACAATTAAAAAAGACTTTTCAGGTGAAGCTTGCTGCATTTTGTGCAAAATACCCGTTTCGGTAGCTACAATGTATTTCTGACTGTCATCATGGCTTGTAAAATTTAGCAATGCTGTTGTTGATCCCACAAAATCAGCCAATTCCAAAACAGCCGCCTTGCATTCGGGATGAGCAATAAGTTTAGCATCAGGATTTTCTTTTTTCAACTTTATTATAGCTTCCGTTGATAAAATATCATGCACTTCGCAGGTTCCGTCGCACAAAACCATATCTCGTCCGGTAAGCCTGTTGATATAACCACCCAGATTCTTGTCCGGTGCAAAAATTAGTTTAGCATCTTTTGGAAAAGACTCCACGATCTGAACAGCATTTCCGGAGGTGCATATCACATCCGACATGGTTTTTACTGCAGCAGTACAATTAATATACGAAATAACCTTATAATCAGGATATTTGCTAAGAAAAGCCCTGAAATCATCTTCCGGAGCACTTGCTGCCAACGAACATCCGGCTTCCATATCAGGCAAAACAACCTTTTTTTTAGGATTCAAAATTTTAGCAGTCTCGGCCATAAAATGAACTCCGGCAAAGACAATCATATCAGCATTAGTTTGAGCAGCTTGTTGCGCCAGGCCTAAACTATCACCCACATAATCAGCAATATCCTGAATTTCAGGAACCTGATAGTAATGCGCAAGAATGATCGCATTTTTTTGTTTTCTTAATTCGTTTATTTCGTTTACTATTGTTGACATGATTTTAAATTTCTATAATTAATTCCTGCAACAAATTTAACATAATTCAAACGTTCTTTTTAAAACCCCACTTTTTTCAACAAGCCAAATCATCAATAATAGTATTCTTTCTTATTAATTTTTAAAAAAGATTGTTGTTGTTGTTATTTTTGTTGATAAGGTGTAAAAGTTTTTGAGTAAAAATTTGGATAAATCGTTATTCACAATTTATTAACTAAAAAATGGTCTTATTATTTTACTAAAATATTAAAATTCAAGGCTTAAAAATTAGTTAAAGAGTTCAATTTTTTTTGAATCTGTTGATAACTTCTTGTTAATTTCCTTCAAAAATTATGTGCAAAAGTTGTGGAAAACTGATGATAAAATTCACTTTATTAACAATGGAAAACGAGTAGCATCAAGAATTGTTGATAATCGAACAGTTATCAGAAGTTAATAACAGCTTGTCAACTTTATCAACAAGCCTATTGTTGATAAGTAATAACAAACACATTTACAAACATTTATAATTAAAGTTGGTTTATTAAAAATCACATAATTCCTTGAAATAAAAGCACAAAAAGTAGAAGCCGGATAAAAATGAATAATTTTGTAGAAAATAATTATCAACAATGACAAATGAAATCAAAACGATACCCATAGCTTCGGATCATGGTGGCTATGAAATGAAGACATTTTTGGCTGAAAAATTACGTGCTGCTGGTTACGAAGTGGTTGATTTTGGGACACATTCATCCGAAAGTGTAGATTATCCGGATATGATTCATCCGCTTGCAGATGCTGTTGCTCAGCGAAAATTTCCTCTTGGAATAATTATGTGTGGAAGTGGTAATGGAGCGCAGCTGGCTGCAAATAAACATAAAGGAGTTAGGGCGGCTTTGTGCTGGAATGTTGAATTAGCCAGATTAGCTCGTGAACATAATGATGCCAATATTTTGTCGCTGCCAGGCCGTTTCATCCCATTTGATCTGGCTTGGGAAATGGTTCAGGTATTTTTGAACACCGCATTTGCAGGCGGACGTCACGAAAAAAGGGTACAGAAAATTGAAATTTAATTTAACAATATTCTCATTTTGAGCACATGAACGATAAAGCAATTATTTTTAATAAAAATGCTGAAAAGGTTGCCTTTGATAAAGGTCATCGTCAAAAGATAAATTTTAATATTTCCCAGTACGATCGTGCTGTTGTAAATGGCAAGCAACGTTATGATAAACTGGAAATTGCCAAACAACGCGCAGCAAATATTAAGCATAAAACCCTGGCACAACTCGACAAATACCTTGTTGAATTTGAAACTAATTTTACGCAAAATGGTGGTAAAGTCTTATGGGCGCGTCATGCCGAAGAAGCCTGTGCACAAATTGTAAAACTGCTAAAGGAAGAAAATATAAAGAAGGTAGTGAAGTCAAAATCAATGACTACCGAAGAAATTAAACTCAATGATCAGCTCGAAATGAATGGTATTCAATCACTAGAAACAGATCTTGGTGAATTTATTGTTCAGTTAGCTGGCGAAAAACCTTATCATATCGTTACGCCTGCCATGCATAAATCCAGGCAGGATGTAGCAGATTTATATCATCAAAAATTTCAAATTGATCCACAAAGCACACCAGAACAGATAACAGCCTATACGCGTTCACTTTTAAGGGATGAATTTCAGCAGGCAGGAGCCGGAATAACAGGAGCTAACTTTCTACTGGCTGATATTGGTGGCATTGCACTTACCGAAAATGAAGGTAATGGACTGATGTCTATGGCTTTTCCTAAAATTCATATCGTGATAGCAGGAATTGAAAAAATATTGCCATCGGTGGATGATCTGAATTTATTTTGGCCATTGTTAGCCACACATGGCACCGGACAACATATGACGGTTTATAATTCAATTGTAACTGCTGCCCGTCATCAATCGGATAGTTCGACACAAATGGTAGTTGTTTTACTTGATAACGGACGCAGTAAATTGCTTGAAAAGAGCAGGCAGCGCTCGGCATTATCGTGTATCAGATGTGGTGCGTGTTTAAACGTTTGTCCTGTGTATAAAAATATTGGTGGCTACACTTATGATACTACCTACACTGGGCCAATAGGATCAGTAATTACACCCCATATGCAGGGTATGAAGGAAAATAAACACCTAAGTTTTGCTTCTTCTTTATGTGGCGCCTGCACGGAAGTGTGCCCTGTAAAAATTCCGCTGCACGAATTATTATTACTTAACAGAGCTCAGGCAGTTAGCGAAGGCTGGACCTTACCTTCGGAAAGATTTGTTATGAAAAATGCAACAAGAGTGCTAAAAAGTCGCAAGCTTGTTGATTTTGCTGGCAGTAGTACTAAAAACCTTGTGCTTAAATATTTCTTTGCTTCACAGTGGGGCGACAAACGCACCTTGCCAAAATTTGCTAAAAAGTCTTTCAGCCAGCTTTGGCGCGAGCGTAACGAATAGCAAAAGTTTTAAATGATTACTCACCGAGTATTTCAGCTACTTTTTCACGCAATTTATCTCCGCGCAGATTTTTTGCGATAATAATACCATTTTCGTCTAAAAGTACGGAATGTGGAATTGATTGCACACCATATGGTTTTCCGGCTGCATTGCCCCATCCGGCTAAATCAGAGACCTGTGTCCAGTTCAGTTGATCGGCTTCAATAGCTTCGAGCCATTTTTCGCGGTCGGTGTCAAAAGAAACGCCAAACACATCAAAACCTTTATCCTTGTAATCGTTGTGAATCGACACGATATTTGGATTTTCGGCACGACAGGGCTGACACCATGAAGCCCAAAAATCAACCAGTAATAATTTAGAACCAATGTGATCACTCAAAGCTATGAGTTCGTTATCCGGGTTTTCCTGTGAAAAATCAACAAAGGGCTGTCCCACTGCAACTCGTTTCAAAGTTTTAACGCGCTCTTTTAAAGCAGTAAGATAAGGTGATTCGGGTTTTTCAGCAAAATTGATAACAATGCCTTCAAGTGATTCAAGATCAAATTGATAACTATTTCTGTAAACCAAATAATGTGAAACCACATCAGCATTGTTTTCCGTTACATAATCAACCAGATAATTGTTTTTCTCAAGCTCCGTTTTGTCGTACAGTGCTTCGGCTTCGGCCATGGCTTCCTCATTTTGCTCAGTAGCTGCTGCACGATAGGCATTATAATGCTCCTTTAATTGCTCATCAAATACTTTATTTGTCTCATCAAATGCTTTTAAGCGATTCTGACTTGCCGATCCGGTTATTTGATATTCACGGATATTGGAAGCATCAGCTGTTAAATTTATGGCTGTATTTTCTATAAAAACCGGGATAGCGCCACGAACACTTTCTATTGTAACATAATAAATTTCAGGTGAATCAACAGAACCTGAAAAATTTGCTATTCCTTCAACTACATGAGCTGAGTCAGCAACAACCCATTCATCATTCACCCTTTGTTCGAGTTTTATTTGTTTGCCTTCGGCATTACTGAGATTTACCGTTAGTGCAAATTGAGCCTGTTTTTCAGGTGACTGGCATGAAATTGCGAAAACGCTGATCAATGCTAATAGTACAATCGAAAGTCGTTTCATAGGGAAAGTGTTTATGATTATGAACGCAAAACTAAGTTTTCTTGTTCAATTACTGGCTTAAAAAAAATGAGCTGAATCAGTTTTAGCGTTTACGAGGTGGCTGGAAAAAATATACCAACATAAGAATCAATATTTCCGAAAAAGGAACACTTAGTAAAATTCGGTAAATGCTATCGCTTAGATGTGCTGGATCAAATGACTCCAAAAGAAACAAGGCCAGATGGTGTATAATGATCAGACTGATGGAATAGCTCAAAAACCACCTGCTGCCCATTTCTGCAATTGTAGGCGCAGAGGCGCTTTCGGGCAAAGGAGCACCTGAGGCCAACCGTACAATATAAGGTCTCACAAAAGCCACTAAAACAGTTGCAGCTGTATGTAAACCAGGCGTTGACATAAACAAATCGAGTGTAAATCCGGTGCCAAAACCTATAAACAAAAGCAGCCAGTGAGGCATACTGAAAGGCAAAAGCATAATAAATAATGGATAAATAAATGGATTTACATAACCGCCGATACGGATGTGATTGAGCACCATTACCTGGATAAAGATAAGTGCAACAAACCGAAAACTATGACGTAAAAAATTATTCATCCACACGATTCATTAATAGTGAATCCAATTCTGATCGGTGTTTATTATCAACAACATAAACTTGTCGCAGGCGGTTAAAATCTGTTGCAAAACGGATGCGAGCCTGATTTAATGCGCCATCATCGCTGGTAATATAGTTTTCGACAGTCCCCACTAAAATTCCCTCGGGAAACAAGTGAGAATTCCCACTTGTTATTAATGTATCTCCTTTGTTCACAACAAGATGTGTGGGAATATGATCAATGATTCCAAAACGGTAATCGCCACCTTGCCAGCTAAGGTTGGCCAAATTTCCATTGTTTTTAAACCGTACACTTATTGCGGTAAATTTGTGTAACATACTCATTCCAATAGCATAGTTTTTACTTACGCCTATAATGATTCCGGCTACACCTTCTGGTGAAATTATTCCCATATCTTTTTCAATACCAGATTTATACCCTTTATTTAAAACAATATAATTGTTTCTAAAATGCACATTGTTACTCACCACTCTGGCAGGTATATAATGAAAAACTGTATCGGTCAGGATCATTGAATCCTTTTCGGAAAGTACAGGATTATGTTGAAGTTGTTGCCTCAAATAGGCGTTTTCCTGAGCAAGTTGTTCGTTAGTTTGTTGCAGATAAAAATAATCCGTTATCGATTTATGCATGCGGTAAAAAACTCCGCTTACTGTGCTATTCATTGTAAAAGCGGCCGACCGGTGGTAGGCATTGCTTCGAAAAAGCATGTTTAAGGCTATAATTTCGAGTAGCAAAAATAGCAGCAGTACATGGTGTTTCTGAATAAAACGGATCAGGTTAATCATACCTGTTAAGCTGGATTCCTGTTATTTGATAAGAAATGGGAATTTATCAAAATTTTTGAGAGCAATTCCTGTGCCACGGGCTACGGCACGCAGTGGATCTTCGGCAACATGCACCGGCAATTTGGTTTTATGATGCAAACGTTTATCGAGGCCACGTAGCAATGAACCACCACCAGCCAGGTAAATACCTGTTCGGTAGATATCAGCTGAAAGCTCAGGAGGTGTCATTTCCAAAGCATTCAGCACTGCAGCTTCAATTTTGGATATGCTTTTATCCAGACAATGAGCTATTTCGGTATAATTCACTTTGATTTCTTTTGGAATGCCGGTGAGCATATCGCGGCCATGGACAGGGAAGTCATCCGGTGGATTATCAATACTTGGCAGGGCAGCTCCAACTTCAATTTTGATACGTTCGGCAGTGCGCTCGCCAATGTTGATATTATGTTGTTTGCGCATATATTCCTCAATATCAGCATTAAAATCATCGCCTGCAATGCGGATAGATTTGTTATTTACAATTCCACCAAGTGCAATTACTGCAATTTCGCTGGTGCCACCTCCGATGTCAATGATCATATTACCTGTAGGTTCCAGCACATCAATACCGATCCCAATTGCAGCAGCCATAGGTTCATGTATCAAACGCACTTCTTTGGCTCCGGCTTGTTCGGCAGAATCTTTCACGGCTCTTTCTTCTACTTCGGTAATACCAGAAGGAATACAGATTACCATTTTGAGGGCAGGGGGAAACAGTCTGCTTTTGATACCGATCATTTTGATCATTTCACGCATCATATATTCAGCTGCTTGAAAATCAGCGATAACACCATCTCTAAGCGGCCTGATGGTTTTGATGTTTTCGTGGGTTTTGCCGTGCATCATCATAGCTTTTTTCCCAACCGCAATAATTTTACCTGTGTCGCGCTGTATGGCCACGATAGAAGGCTCATCAACTACCACTTTGTCGTTGTAAATAATAATTGTGTTTGCCGTTCCGAGGTCGATGGCAATCTCTTTATTTAAAAATGAAAATAGTCCCATAGTGCCCTGTTTTTTAATGTTTAAAATGTCTGATTCCGGTAAATACCATACTAACTTCGTGCAGATTACAATAATCGATCGATTCCTGATCGCGTATTGACCCACCGGGTTGCACTATTGCGGTTATGCCAGCTTCGTTTGCCAGCTTTACGGAGTCGGCAAAAGGAAAGAAGGCATCTGATGCCATTACAGCATCTTTAAGATCAAATCCAAAGCTCTGCGCTTTAGCAATGGCTTGCTTCAAGGCATCAACCCTTGAAGTTTGTCCTGCTCCGGCAGCCAGCAATTGTTTGTTTTTTACCAAAACAATAGCATTGGAACGGGTATGCTTTACTACCTTGTTGGCAAATACCAAATCGTCATACTGACAGTTTTCGGGTTGCTTATGGGTAACTGCTTTCATATCAGTAGCAGTTTCTGTTTTAAGGTCTTTGTCCTGAGCCAGAAAACCGTGTAATGCTGTTTTGTAAATGCTTTGAGGTAATGCAGCAGGCCGCAACTGCAAAATTATTCTATTTTTTCGGGATTGCAGGATTTGTTGCGCATTTTTTTCATAATCAGGTGCAAGGATGATTTCAAAAAAGAGACTATTGATGATTTTAGCGGTCTTTTCGTCAATGATGTGGTTGCTAATCAGCACACCGCCAAAGGCCGAAACAGGATCTCCTGCCAATGCAGCTTCATAAGCATCGCTTAGGTTATCGCGGCTGGCTATTCCGCAGGCGTTATTGTGTTTAAGAATAGCAAAAGTAGTAGTGTCAAATTCTTTGATCAGATTGAGGCCTGCATCCAAATCGAGCAGGTTGTTATAGGACAGTTCCTTTCCGTGAAGTTGCATGAAAAGTTTATCCAGCTCGCCATAAAAAAAAGCATCCTGATGCGGGTTTTCGCCATAGCGTAGTTTTTTGGGATGATTTAAACTTAGCCGGACACCTTCATCCGCACGGCCACCAAACCAGTTGTAAATAGCTGCATCATAATGTGAGCTTACGCCAAAGGCAAGTCCGGCAAAATAAAGGCGATTCTCCAGACTGGTTTTTCCGTTTTGGCTTTTCAACAGCTGGATGAAGTCGTCGTAATATTTTACTGAAGGTACAATAAGCACCTCTTCATAATTTTTGGCTGCTGCTCTGATAAGCGAAATGCCTCCGATATCAATTTTTTCGACGATCTGTTGTTTTTCAGCGTTTGCGGCAACAGTTTGTTCAAAAGGATAGAGATCAACTATTACCAGATCAAAAGCAGGAATTTCATATTGTTCGAGTTGCTGGCGGTGGCTGTTTTGAGAACTGCGAGCCAAAATGCCGCCAAAAACTTTTGGATGAAGGGTTTTTACTCGTCCGTCGAGGATGGAAGGGTAGCCTGTGAGCGATTCCACTTCCGTTACAGGAAGCTTTAATTTTTGGATATAGTCGTAAGTTCCTCCTGTGGCATAAATATTTACATCAAGCTGATGCAGCAAGCGTGCAATCAGATCGAGTTTATCTTTGTAAAAAACTGAAATTAAAGCGTTTTTGATCTTTTTCAAGGCAAGCGAATATTTTGATTTTCAGACTGCAAGATTATTAAAAAATGACAGGTGAAGCAATCAATAAGGTCTATTTTTTAGGATAAACTGCATTATACTGTTTTCGTTGTGCAGGAATATTTTTCTGATGATCGCTTTCCCAAACGAAATCCTTATTTTTACAGCCTAAAATAAGCTTATGATTTTATTTCGACTGGTCATTGAAAGTTTTCATTTGGCTTTATCGGCCTTGATAGTGAACAAGGTACGTACAGTATTATCGCTTTTGGGAATCACCATTGGTATTTTTTCTATCATTGCGGTTTTTTCTATTTTTGATAGCCTTGAAAAAGCCATTCGCGATGATATTAGTTCATTGGGCGACAATGTATTATTTATACAAAAGTGGCCATGGATGATGGGTGGAAATGATTATCCCTGGTGGAAATACTGGCAACGGCCTGAGGCTGATTTACGTGAGCTGGCCGAGCTGCAGAGCCGAAGTAATGCAGCAGAAGCTTTTACCTTTATGGTGGTAGTGTCGCGCAATATCAGCGCAGGCAACATAACGATCGAAAATAGCGGTATCAATGCCGTTTCGCATGATTATGATCGTGTGATGCCAATGGATATTGCTTATGGAAGATATTTTACACCGCTCGAATCGCAAACCGGACGAAATGTGATCATCATTGGCGCTGATGTGGCAGAAACATTATTTCCGGGAGCTGATCCAATCGGTCGTTCTGTAAAAGTTTTTGGGCGTCGCATGGATGTGATTGGTGTGCTTGCTAAAACCGGTGATAATATTTTTGGCAATTCAGACGACAATTCAGCATTTATCACCATTAACTTTGCCCGAAATGTGATTGATATGCGTAATGCAGGAACCAGCATTTTGGCACGATCAAAACCGGGAGTCACCAACGAACAACTCAAAGATGAGCTTACGGGAATTATGCGTTCGCTGCGCAAACTGAAGCCGGCTGCAGAAGACAATTTTGCTATTAACGAAATGGATATTATCAACCGAGGATTTGATCAGTTATTTAGTGTAATTGCCATTGTAGGATGGATAATTGGAGGGTTTTCGTTGCTTGTTGGCGGATTTGGTGTTGCTAATATCATGTTTGTTTCGGTTAAGGAACGTACCAGCCAAATTGGAATTCAGAAGGCTTTGGGAGCCAAAAATTATTTTGTTTTGCTTCAGTTTTTATTCGAGGCTATATTTTTATCCATTTTGGGAGGTATAGTTGGGTTATTGATTGTAATGGCACTGGCGCTGGTGATTAGCAGTTCGACCAGTTTTACAATGGTTTTATCGTTACAAAACATTTTGTTGGGGATTTTTGTTTCTGCTTTTATCGGTTTGCTTTCAGGCTTTATTCCAGCCTGGTCGGCTTCACGTCTCGATCCGGTAGAAGCCATGCGGTCGAGCTTTTAAATCTCTATGATTTTACGGGATACTTATCCATTCAATTGAGTTTATCAATTTGGTATTTTTGCGCCAGGCTTGAATGCTCCGATTTTATTGCTATTTTTACCATTCAAAAAAACAGCCTGCATGGAGAACAGATGGGTATTTAAGAAAAAGGGTGATGAGCAAGTGGTTAACCATCTGGCAGAAATTTTGTCGATCGGAAAACCGCTGGCCGGATTATTGGCACAGCGGGATATTCGCAATTATGAGGAGGCAAAATATTTTTTCAGACCCCAGCTTGAACATTTGCACGATCCTTTCCTGATGAAGGACATGGATAAAGCTGTAGATCGAATTTTGCGGGCTATCGAGCATAATGAAAAAATTCTGATTTACGGCGATTATGATGTTGATGGAACCACTGCTGTGGCACTCGTTTATTCCTACCTAAAGAAGTATTTCAAAAAACGTATTGAGTTTTACATACCCGATCGTTACGAAGAAGGTTATGGTATTTCTTACAAAGGAATAGATCATGCGGCAGATCATAGCGTTAATCTTGTGATTGCGCTCGACTGCGGTATTAAAGCGGTGGAGAAAATTGCCTATGCCAACGAGCGACATGTGGATTTTATCATTTGTGATCATCACAGGCCTGGCGATGAGTTGCCTCCGGCGGTAGCTGTGCTTGATTCCAAAAGGGCCGACTGTAATTATCCTTTCAAGGAGTTGTCGGGAGCGGGTGTTGGGTTTAAGCTGATTTCGGCTTTGGCTAAAAAATTGCAGGATCCGTTCGAAGAACTTGTAAATTATCTCGATCTGATAGCAGTGAGCATTGCGGCTGATATTGTTCCTATAACAGGCGAAAACAGAGTGTTAGCCTATTTTGGTTTGCGCCAGCTCAATACAAATCCACGACCCGGGTTTGAAGCGGTACTTAAATATGCTCATGTGATCCGTAGGCAAGATGGCCCTGACAAAGACGGAAATGTGCTCAGCCGGGTGCTTACGATAAGTGATCTGGTTTTTTTAATCGGGCCACGCATCAATGCCGCAGGGCGTATTGAGAAAGCCAGCGATTCGGTGAGGCTTTTGCTGGCTGATAAAACCAGCCATGCCGAAAAATTGGCCGAAGCTATTAATGATATGAATACTGAGCGCCGAAACCTGGATAATCAGATCACAGAAGAGGCTTTGGCAATGATTGAAGGTGATCAGAAATTAAAATCAGCCAAAAGTACAGTTTTATTCAACGAAAACTGGCACAAAGGAGTCATCGGTATCGTGGCCTCACGCTTAACGGATAATTATTACCGGCCAACGATAATTCTCACGCGATCAAATAATTTTATTACCGGATCGGCGCGTTCGGTGAAAAATTTTGATGTGTATGATGCCATTGATCATTGTTCTGATTTGTTGGAGCATTTTGGTGGGCATATGTATGCTGCCGGCCTTTCGTTAAAGCCTGAAAATCTGGAGCTTTTCCGAAATAAATTCAATGCCTACGTAAATGATCATATCGATGAAGAATTATTAATTCCTGAAATAGAAATTGACCTGCCGATATTGTTTTCTGATATCACCTCAAAATTTATGCGCATACTGAAACAGTTTTCGCCTTTTGGCCCGGGCAATATGGCGCCCGTATTTGTTTCGGAGCAGGTGATCGATACCGGACGTTCAAAAATTGTTGGGCAAAAACACCTCAAGCTCAGTATGATGCAAAAGACTAGTCGCAGTATGGCTGTTTCAGGCATTGCTTTTCAACAGGCTCACCATTATGAGCGAATCCGCAGTGGCGAGCCATTCAGTATTGTGTATCACCTCGAAGAAAATGAATGGAAAAACAAAGTTACCTTACAACTCAATGTGAAGGACATTAAGTTTGAGGAGGATTAAAGCTAACTGAATAATATTCTGTTGTTTGGTTTTTTGCCTTAAATAAAAGGAATTGCCAGACAAAAAACTACCTGTGAATACTTAGTAAATTATCAAATTTTAGCTTAAACGTCTTCGAAGAAAGTAGTTTTATGCAAATTGCGCAGGCTGAAAGCAAACCAAATCATCACAAAACCAAAAAACAGCGCCAGTATTCCGCTGATTACTATTAGTGTTTTAGCTACGGCAAATGGATTGATTACCAGCAATAAACCAAATAGCAAACTGATGATGGCATCGATCAAAAAGAAGTTTCTGTACTCCAGACTACTGCTTAGGTTTACCAAAGCAATAAGTTGAATAATACCTGTTATCAAAGCCCATATCCCAATCAGGGTGATAAAAAAGTTAAGTGTTTCTTCTGTATAAACCAAAATAAGCACTCCGAGCAACGAAAACGTAATGGCTTGCAAGAGCAAAATGCCGTAGCGCAAACCCTTAGCATGACGATTGTAGCTTATCAACCCAAAAACCAAACCAGTAAGTATGATTATAATTCCGGTATAACGCGCTACAACAATCAGCGTATCTTGGGGAAGAGTAAGCGCCAGAATCCCATACAGCAGGGCAATGAGCCCGTTGAGTGCAAACGACCACCAGTTGCGTGTGATTTGTGTTTTCATAAATTATGATTTTTGAGGTTAAAACGAATTATCAAAGATAACTTTTCCAATCAAAAAAAGCCCAAAAATAATGAGGCCTATACCGGCAATTTTATTTAACAGGCCGATCATTTTTTGTGTAAAAAATCGCTTTATGGAATATGCACCGTAAGCTTTTAGCAGATCGCAGAGCAAAACGGTGATTAATGTTCCACTGAAAAAGCTTGTTAATCGTGTTTCATCTCCGCCCATGCGTGCCGAAATACCAACCACAACGCCTACCCAAAAAATCCAGACGAAAGGATTGACAATATTCATGAAGAACCCTTTTGCGATATAAGTAAACCAGCGCGGCCCTTTCACCTTTACCGGAAGTTTCATATCTTCCTCTGAATTTTCGTTGGGTTCAGAAACTTTTCGGCTAAAGGTTACCAGTCCAAAAATGATTAAAATCACACCGCTACTTATCCCAAACCAAAGATAGTTGCTTGGAGCGGTAACAATTTGCACGGCTCCCATCAGGCACAATACTACCATTAGGACATCGTTAAAAAATATGCCGATTGCCAAAAGAACTGCCGGCCCAAAACCGCGGTGAATACTGGTTTGCACCAGAGCAAAAAAAGCTGGTCCAAAACCAAAAAATGTTGCCAGAGTTAAACCTAATATGATTCCTTCAAAAAATACCGCACTCATAATCAACCAAAATGAATCAGGATTTGTGAATAGATTTTAGATAGTTTTCCCAGTCTTCCAGTCGTTGACCTTTTAAAACACGAGGGAATTTATTCGCACTACCTTCTTTGCCCATTTTTTTCATATAATCATAAAACACTTGAGAAGGCAGGATATCAATAAACAATTCTTTAACAGCTTCCAAGCGCTCGACCATATAATCATCATTAAGTTGTTTGAGGGAATCATCTATTTTTTGAATAGCAAGCTGCGGGTCTATTTTATCATCAGTGCCCAAATACCAGTGATGTGCAAAAAGAGATCCATGTCTAATACCAGCTACAGTAAATTCGCGCACTTCGATATTAAATTCTTCCTGTAAAAGCTCAATTGCCCGATTCATATTTTCCTGCGAAAGATGTTCGCCACACATACTCAGGTAGTGTTTGGTGCGCCCAGTAATCACAATTTCGCAACGGTTCACATTGGTAAACTTAATAGTATCTCCGATCAGGTAGCGCCAGGCACCGGCATTTGTGGAAAGCAAAAGGGCGTATTCTGTGTTTTCTTTTACTTCATCCAGTTTCAGTACATTGAGATTATCTTTCAGGTTGCCTTCCTCGTCAAAATTTTCTTCGTTGAAAGGAAGAAATTCATAATAAATGCCGTTATCCACGATCAGTTCCATTGTTCGTCTTTCGAGGCTGTTCTGGTAAGCGATATAGCCCTCTGATGCCAGATAACTTTCGGAATAGATCATGGGTTTGCTAAAGAGCTTTTCGAAGCTTTTTACATAAGGAGCAAAAGAAACACCGCTGTGAACATAAACTGTAAGGTTTGGCCAAAGATCGTGAATGGTTTTGAGATTATATTCCTTAATGATGCGCTCGAGCAGTATCTGTACCCATGCCGGAACGCCTACAATAACACCAATATCCCAGCTTGGTGCTTTGCGAACCATTTCATTGAGCTTGGTAGCCCAGTCTGCAGTTTTTGAAATCCGTTTGCCTGGTTTGTAAAAATGTTGAAACCAAAAGGGCAAGCTCCCTGCTGTGATGCCCGAAAGATCTCCGGCGTAATAGGTTCCGTTGTATTGCAAATGCGTACTTCCACCAATCATCAACATTCCTTTTTCGTAGAAATGAACCGGAAAATTATATTTTGAGGCGGATACCAGTTGTCTGATACTAGCTCGTTTGATGGCATTAAGCATATCAGCTGTTACAGGAATATGTTTGCTTGAGGCTTCTGAAGTGCCACTACTAAGTGCAAAATATTTTACTTTTCCTGGCCAGCTCACATAAGGTTCTCCATTTAAAGCACGATACCACCACTGTTTGTACATGCTGTTGTAGTCAAAAACCGGAACCTGATTTCTGAACGTTTCGGTGATGTTTTGACTTTCTAATATGCTGTCGAAATCGTAATATTCACCAAATGCTGTGAACTGCGCTTTTCTTAACAGCTTTTTTAAAACAACATATTGTGTATGAATCGGTTGGAGATTTTGTTTTTTCTTTTCAACTGGTAAATTCCTAAGCTCGTAGGCCTTTTTAATAATGGTACCTAAAATTGGCATGGGTTTTTTGTTTGAGTGTATGGCAAATGTATGGATTTTTAGAAATTGCTGCGAAATATATGAATGTAGCTTTAAATTATTGATCTACAGGTAATACCTCTGTAATAGGATTAAAGAGATACCAGCGTTTTGAGTGCAGGCACTGGCATTTAAAGCGCTTGCGAAGCCGTTCTCCTTTCCTAAAAGTGCGTCCGTTGGGAATTTTGAAAACTGTTCCAACAGCGATTTCCTCAACGGTTGGGTTGGCTCTTTGTTTAGCATCATAGTGTTGCAAACAACGGGTCAAACTCAAGTCATATCCGCTGGAAGCTTTGGGATTGCTCAAATAGCGCACAAGTTCATCTTGCAAATCTGAAGGAAAAACATCCGATTCTAGGTAAGGCCTCATCAAAAACTGAAACCATTGTTTCCATTCCTGCCCGTGTGCTTTTACTTTGCTTTTATATTGCTGAAATACTTTAAGATGAGCGAGTTCGTGAACAAAAGTGATCAAAAATTGATAGGGGTTTAAATCGTGATTGAGTGAAATACGAAAAGGATTACCGCTTTGTTTTGGAGGCCTGAAATCGCCCAAACGGGTCGACCGGCTGGCTGTAATCCGCAAGCTGATGTTTTCTTTTTTGATGCTTTCACTCACCATATCAAGACAATTGGCCGGCAAGAAACGCTTAAGTATGGCTTTTTCTTCAGGCTTCATAAATGCTTAATTTGTGCGATGCAGGCTTAACATACGACCAGGAAGGACATTCATTACAACGGCTTTTTTTCTTTGGCTTTTGCACAGGCCTGTGCGGGCTGCGAAGACTCGAACAGGCTGCCATTAGAAAACAAAAAACTAATACAACAAAAAACTTTTTCAAGCAACAATGGTTTTTAATACCGGCAAAACTAAGTTTTTTTTGTTTTATGGATTTTGAAGAATTTACTTAATTATTAATCTCTGCAATTACGTAATTAAACTACTATAAACCACTAAATCAATTACTTATTTAACATATGTAGATAAATATATATAAAATTGATGTATTTTTGCATACTTATTAATTCAAACTAAATTAAAATGAAACAAATTGGAGTTGGAATCGCCGGATTGGTTTTTGGTGTGGTGCTGGCACTGCTAATCGTTTATAGCATGGCACCTAAAATGATGTTGATTGAGAGTGAAAGTCCTTATGATTTTAACACAACAGTGGAGCGTTTTGAAAAATCAGTAGCCCAGGCCAATTGGAAAATTCCGGCAGTACATGATTTACAGGCTACTATGGATAAATTTGGTCACGATGTGCGTGCCGTAAAAGTATTTGAACTTTGCCATCCTGATCATGCTGCAAAAATCCTTAAGGAAGATGAAGAAAGAATTGTGAGCAGTATGATGCCCTGTCGCGTAGCAATTTACGAACGTGCTGACGGTAAGGTATATTTTTCGCGTATGAACTCCAAATTGTTAGGCCGTTTGGTGGGAGGCATCGTAGATGAGGTGATGACGGATGCTTTTAAAGAAAATGAAGCCATCATACAAGCATCAATTAAATAAAAAACTCGGCATCAGAAACAATACTGAGCTTATCCGCTACGCAATCCGCAATCAGCTTGTGAAGATTCAGTATCTACTGGATCAGGTTTTGAACATTATTGTTTAGTACTTTTACCTAACAAACCAAAACCTGATCTTATGCGTAAATTTTTATTAGGATTTATGCTATTGGCAACTCATTTTGCCTTTGCACAAAATAATTACAATGCCTGCGGAAGCCAAAGCGGATTGTGGGATTACGACTCTGTTTTTGTGAGTTGCGACATCATTGTTCCGGCAGGCGAACAGCTTGTTATTGCGCCAAATACAATCGTGCTTTTCGAAGGTTATTTTAGCATCCATGTGCTGGGCAGTGTGGATGCACGTGCCAGCTATAACCAGCCTGTAAGCTTTACAATTGCTGATACCAGCGGATTTGCAGATTATCACAGCACATCAGGTGGTTGGAATGGTTTCCGGTTTGAGCAAACATTACCCGAAAGCGATTCTTCCATTTTTGAGTTTTGCAGGTTTTATTATGGTAAGGCAGCCGGCGATTCGGCCAATGGCTATGGCGGCGCTTTCAGGATTGATAATTTCAGTAAAATTCGTATTGAACAGTGCTCGTTCGATCATCATTATGCTTTTTATCGCGGCGGTGCTGTTTATGCCAACAAGGCTGATATTTTGATCAGAAAATGTGAATTTCTGAATAGCTTTGCCGGCAACGATGGCATGGATTACGGCTATGGTGGCGCTGTGGCTTTCAGGGCATCGCTTCCCGAAGTTTCCGGATCCTATTTCGAAGCCAATTCTTCTACAGGCGTTGGAGGTGCTTTGTCTTTTGAATTTTCCGATCCAAAACTGGTCAATTGCGAGTTTTATCAAAATTACAGTGCGTTGGGCGGCGCTATCGGATTTATTCGTGCGACACCCGAAAGACAGGTTGCTAATCTGCTTATTCACGAAAATAGCTCCCTGTTTTTTGGTGGTGGAATAGCCTGTTTGGAGGCATCGCCGCGTATGACAAATCTTACGATTATCAACAACAGTTCGGCAATGGGCGGTGGCTATTATTGCAATGAACATGCCAATCCTGTTTTGGCCAACAGCATTTTGTGGAACAATACAACCGGCGACACCCTGGGTTCACAGGTTTGGATTTGGGATGTGTATTCCGAGCCCGAGTTTCTTTATTGTGATATACAGGGCGGGCTCGAATGGTTCGGCGGAAGCTCTTTTATTGGTGTTTATGAAAACAATTTGGATGTCGACCCATCGCTTTTTGAACAATTTTGGTTGTCGGATGAAAGTCCGTGTATCAACGCCGGAACACCTGATACAACAGGTTTTTTAATACCGCCAACGGATTTATTGGGCATGGAACGCATCCAATATGGACGGATTGATATGGGTGTTATGGAATATATAATGATGGGTTTGCCACAACAAAATCAAAAAACTTACGCTTTAGCTATTTTTCCCAATCCGCTTGATTTCAGCAGTGTTTGTGAGACTGAGATTCCACTTGCCGGAACGGTGCAAATCAGCATTTTTGATTTGAATGGCCGTTTGGTTTGGCAACAAACAAATGAAAACGTATCTGCCGGAATACATCGCTTTTCGCTTGAGGATTTTGTAAGAAAGCACCCAAAAAACAATAGGCCCTGGCTGTTGAAAATGACTTCTGGCTCGCACACGCAGGCCGCCAGAATGATCCATTAAAGCCATAATTTGTGTAAATTTGATCAATGAACTAATCGTTTTGATGCAAAAATGGTTAACGCATTCACCAAAAAAACATAAAAATGGTTAATGAATTGATCGATTAATTGATTATTTTTGTCTGATAAATATTTAAAGTAATGATAAACAAGCTAATGTATTTTTCTGATAAATTGGTTTCGGAGGTATCAACGGAATTTATCAGGAGTAAAATAGCACTTTTGGAAACATCAGACAGGCTAATTGGAATCAAAGGAGCCCGGGGTGTTGGTAAAACGACCTTATTATTACAATTTATAAAGACTAAATTGGCGCATCACAAGGCTGTTTATGTGACTTTGGATGATATTTTTTTCTCTGAAAATCGTTTGATTGATTTTATTGATGATTTTGTAGCGCTTGGGGGAGAATATTTATTGCTGGATGAGGTTCATAAATATCCAAATTGGAGTCAGGAGATTAAGAATGCTTATGATCGGCATAAGCAGTTAAAAATTATTTTCACTGGTTCCAGCATGCTAAAAATCAGGGAAGCTTATGCTGATTTATCGCGACGAGCTGTGGTATTTAATTTGGAAGGTTTTTCATTCCGGGAGTTTCTCAATCTTAAAACAAATCAATCATTTCCTGTGCTTAAGCTCAGCGAAATACTCGAACATCATCAGGAAATTGTAAAAGATATTTGGAAAACTGTAAAACCATTGGCTTTTTTCGAAAGTTATTTGACTTATGGTTATTATCCGTTTTTTCTTGAAAATCAGGAAACCTATCATCAAAAGTTAAGAGAAATTATTTCGCTTACACTTGAGATTGACTTACCTTACAATACTGAAATCAGCCATAGTAAAATATTTCATATCAAGCAGTTACTTTATATAATTGCAGAAAGTGTACCCTTTAAACCAAATATTCAGAAAATTAGTGAAAGAATTGCGACAAGTCGGAATACCTTAAAACAATATTTGCATATATTGGATGAGGCTCAAATAATTGCTCTGCTTTTTTCGGAAAAAAAGGGCATTAGCAGTTTGACAAAACCCGAAAAAATATATTTACATCATCCTAATTTAATGTATAGCCTTTCTGAATCTGATGCTGATGTTGGAACAGTTCGTGAAACTTTTTTCTTGAATCAATTGTCAGCAAAGCATGAGGTTTTTTATACTGAAAAAGGTGATTTTTTGGTAGATCGGAAATATACCTTCGAAGTAGGAGGGAAAAACAAGGATGCCAAACAAATTCAAGGAATTGAGCATGCTTTTCTTGCAAAAGACGGCCTGGAAGCAGGGTTTGGACGTGAAATTCCACTTTGGCTTTTTGGCTTTTTATATTAATTTAGGAGGATAAGATTAAATAATAAGTTCTATTAAACACTAAATACCATGATTAATTATCAACCCGCTTCAACGCGATACGATCAAATGCTTTATAACCGCTCTGGTCGATCCGGGCTAAAACTTCCGGCTTTATCGCTGGGTTTGTGGCATAATTTTGGCGATATCGACAATTTTGAAATGGCTGAAAAAATTATTCTAAAGGCTTTTGATCAGGGTATTACACATTTTGATCTGGCCAACAATTATGGACCCCCGCCGGGAAGTGCCGAAACAAATTTTGGGAAAATACTCTTGCGCCACCTGAAACCTTTTCGTGATGAATTGATTATTTCCACTAAAGCTGGTTACAGCATGTGGCCTGGCCCTTATGGTGATTGGGGAAGCCGCAAATATTTGCTTTCCAGCCTTGATCAGAGCCTGAATCGCATAGGGCTGGATTATGTGGATATTTTCTATTCGCATCGCTTCGATCCCGAAACGCCTCTGGAAGAAACAATGACCGCCCTTTCAGATGCCGTAAAATCTGGTAAAGCTTTGTATGCAGGTATTTCCAATTATCCTGCTGAGGCGAGCAAAAAAGCTTTTCATTTGCTTCGCGAATTGGGAACGCCATGCCTGATTCACCAGGCACGCTATTCGATGTTTGATCGTTGGGTCGAAAGTGACTTAATCAATCTGCTTGAAAATGAAGGTGTTGGATGTGTTGCCTATTCTCCTCTGGCGCAGGGCTTGCTCACAGATCGTTACCTCAAGGGTATTCCCAACGATTCGCGTGCTGCCCGCGAAGTTTTCCTTACGAAAGAACAGGTGGATCGGGTTTATCATAAAATTGTGAAGCTCAATAATATCGCGCAAAACAAAAATCAAAGTCTGGCGCAAATGGCCCTGGCATGGCTGCTGAAAGATGCCAGGATAACGAGTGTTTTAATTGGAGCCAGCAGCACCGCTCAATTGGAAGCAAATCTAAAATCACTTCAAAACACAAATTTTGAAGCAGATGAGTTAAATGAAATTGATCAGGTCTTATCCGAAGACTAAGCTTTGATTTTATGGGCAAAAAAGAAAATGATCAGTTAAATGTCCTGTTTCAGTGATTGTTTACTTTTGTCTCTGAGATTGTTCCTGTTATTAAGCGATTTTAGGCTTCGCGAGTATCACCCTGAAGATTTTTAAACAATTATAAAACCTTTCAAAAAATGAAAAAAACTTTCCGGATCAGCAGTTATATCGTGTTGATTATACTTGCAATCGTGTTGTTAAATACTGTAATTCAGGATTATAAAAAGGAATCGAAAAGAACAGCTTACGAAAAGCAATTACATGAAGTAATGAAACAAATTCCAACGCAATCGCGCAAACTGGATACTATTGCTAAAGTTGATCGGCCAGACGTTGCTGCGTTGCAGAACTATTTTCAAACCCTTGATCCGGCTTTGGGTGTCGTACCCGTTAAACGGCAATATGCTGCTTACGAGCAGGCGCAAATGCTGGAAACCCAGTCCACCCGCAGTCGCAATTTGATGTGGGAAGGAACCCGCGCCGATATGGGTGGTCGCACGCGCGCCCTACTCTTCGATCCCAACGACAGCCAGGGAAAGAAAGTTTTTGCCGGCGGTGTCACGGGAGGATTGTGGGTAAATTACGACATCCTCGACCTGAGTGAAGACTGGGAACCTATTGGTGATTTTTATCCCAATATGGCCATCAGCAGCCTTACATACGATCCTACCGATCCAATGGTGATGTATGCCGGAACAGGAGAGGCACAAACTGCACGAATCATTTACCGCGAATCCAGTGGCCTGGGAATGGGAGTTTTTAAATCGGAAGACGGTGGCGATACCTGGGAAATCATTCCTTCAACAGCTGATTTTGCTTATGTAACTGATGTAAAAGTGCGCGACGAAGATGGCGTTGGCGTAATTTATGCTGCTGTGGTTTCAGGAAATTATCAGGGTACTGATCATCAAAGCCTACCCTCAGATGGTTTGTATCGTTCAACAGATGAGGGAGAAAGCTGGGAACAGGTATTGCCTTTAATTCCTGAAACGGATGAGCCTTATGCTCCTGCTATGATCGAAATAGCTTCAAATGGACGAATTTTCGTTGGAACAACCGAAAACTTACAACTCAAGGGAGGGGCAACCATCTTGTGGTCAGATGAAGGAACATCTGGCAGCTGGACGACTTTTGAGGATTATAATACCTTGATTGACAGCGAAAACTACTACAATATTCCTGCCCGAACCATTATAGCCAGCGCACCTAGCAATCCGGATATTGTCTATGCGCAATTTGCAGCCGGCTATCTCAATAGTGAAAATGGTTTTTATCATTATCGCGGACGCTATATGGCCAAATCAACCGATGGTGGCGAAACTTGGTCAACAATGAACAAACCAGCTGATGACTGGAGCACACTGGCCTGGCATGCCTTTATCCTGAAAGTGCAACCCGATGATCCTAATGCAGTATTTACCGGCGGGCTGGATCTTTGGAAAAGCTCAAACGGTGGCCAAAGCTGGAACCATATTTCTGATTGGGTGCTGATGTATTTTGGCGGTGGTGATGAATATGTGCATGCCGATCAGCACCAGATAGCTTTCAGACCTAATGATCCTTCAACGGCTATTTTTGGTTGCGATGGCGGTGTTTTTCTCTCAGAGAATGCCCATTTTAGTATCCCAACTTTTACTGAACGCAATCAAAACTTCAACACCCTTCAGTTTTACAGTGGAGCCATTAATCCAACTGCAGGAAGTGTGCAGATGATAGGTGGCCTGCAGGATAATGGAAGTTTAAAATATACAGGTAATACCCTCGATATCAATGATATGTTGAGCGGTGGTGATGGAGCAGCTTGTTTTTGGGATCAAAATGAAGCAAACCTGTATATGACTTCTGTTTATTACAACAGGTATTATTTTTACAAGAACAACATTCAATACGATTACATAGATGGTGTTTCAGGAACTTTTGTTTCACCAGCTGATTATGATTACATTAATAACATCCTTTACACCAATGCAGTAGATTTTTTGGGCAATTATGCCGGAAGGATTTATCGGATTACCAATGTTGGAAATGAGGTATCAGGAGGGTTTATTGATCTTGGCACTTTTAATACAATACCTTTTTCACATATTGCCTGGTCGCAGCATTCTACACTTGGAAACAGTACCATTTTTGCTGGGACTGGGGCAGGAAGGCTTTACAAAGTTGAAAATGCCAATACCATTCCGGCAACTACCGAAATTGGAAGACCTGATTTTCCAATGGCCAGCGTTTCTGCGGTTGCCATTGGAGGCTCAGAGGACACTTTGCTTGTAAGTTTTTCCAACTATGGCGTTTCGAGCATTTGGCTCACTTTTGACGGAGGTGAAAACTGGATGGAGCGCGAAGGAAATCTTCCGGATATGCCTGTTCGCTGGGCGATCTTGCATCCCGAAAATTCGGAGCAGGCTATGCTGGCAACTGAAACCGGAATATGGACTACCAATATGCTTTTTGAAGCAGAGCCGCTTTGGGAGCCCGCCACCGAAGGTATGGGAAATGTGAGAATAGATATGCTGCGTATGCGCCTGATTGATAATACGGTAATTGCTGCAACACATGGCAGGGGATTGTTTACAACGCCTTGGGAAAAAGATGTTTATACTTTCGAAAGCGAAGATCAATACCAAATGGCTTCCTTTAAGGTTTACCCTAATCCTGTGACTGATTTTGTAGGTTTGGAAACTAATCTCGAAGGTGACTTTTATTTACAGATCCTTGATATGCAGGGAAAAATTGTTTTGAGTGAAAAGCTGTTTTTGCAGGCCGAAAATAGTTTACAGATTGGTCTGAAACATTTACCGTCAGGACAGTATGTTTTACGCTTGAATAACGGCAGTCAACAGTTTACCCAAAAAATAATTAAAGAATAGCTTAAAAATGAATTGGTTGCTTTTTTGGATGGCAATATATCTGGCGGTAGTTTTGCTGCTGGCTTTTCATCATCTAAAAAGCAGTAATCCTGAGTCTTACCTTGTTAACAACCGCAGCACAGGCCTGTTGCCTTTGGTTTTTACAATTCTGGCCACTTTTGTTGGTGGCGGTACATCTATTGGCCTTATTGCCATGGGTTATAGTTCGGGTTTTGCAGCTGTTGGGATTG
This sequence comes from Bacteroidales bacterium, assembly GCA_015709215.1. Lineage (GTDB taxonomy): Bacteria > Bacteroidota > Bacteroidia > Bacteroidales > F082 > UBA5536. The sequence goes on along the minus strand of JACCQN010000009.1, from coordinate 40,613 downwards.
GGCTGGCTTATGTGCTGGGTTTTATGCTGATGATGCGCTATGCCGGAAAGATCAGAGACTGGGGTGCACAGGAAAAAATTTATTCCTTTCCACAGTTTTTGATTAGCCGATTCAGTCCAAAATACGATAATCAGCAATCTTTTTCCGGATTTGATCGTAGTTTTTCAGCGCTAGTAAGTGGGGTAAACATTTTCATTTTTTTCTTTTTGCTGGCTGCACAGTTTGTGGGGATGGCCAGTTTGCTGAAGTTTGGTTTTGGATGGGGATATCAGTCAGCAGCAGTGCTTTCGGCTGTGATTGTGATTGGCTATACTGCTATTTCAGGATTATCCGGCGTGATTTACACAGATATGATTCAATTTGTGGTGATCTTGATTTTGATCTTCTTTATCTTTTTGCCAGGGATTTTTACGGATACAGCAAACTTTAATCGGTTGAATGAGCTGCCAAACAATATGCTTAACGGAAGTTTTTATGGCTGGACTTTTTTAATTGGTTTACTGTTGTTTCTGTCGCCTTCAGTTTTGGTGAGGATGGACATCTGGCAGCGCATACTTTCGGCCAAAGATGCCAAAACAGCCCGTAAGGCCAGCTTATGGAGTGGTATTGGAATGCTGCCTTTTTATCTCATTTTTCCATTGGTAGGCATGAGTGTTCGCATCTCGCTTGGCGATCTAATCAATGCCAATGATGCCACTTATCTATTTCTTGAGCAACATGGTACGCCCTTTTTTCTTGCTTTTTCCGTCACAGGTTTATTGGCTGCATTGATGTCGTCGGGAGATAGTTTTTTAAATATCATTGCTATTTCGGCCGTGCGCGATTTTAGTGGGTGGCGCCGTAAAACTGTGGATGATCTGATACGCGGTCAAAAGCAAATCAGGGTGATGACTTTGGTTTTTGGTATAGTAGCATTGGCGATGGCGCTCGTGCTACCTGATATTGTAGATTTGATGGTGGTTGGCATTGGCACGATTGTGATTTTTGTGCCGGTAACGGTTTTGGCATTGCTTCGTACTGATGCACAGCGATATCACAGGGCAGCTATGTGGAGTGTGTTGAGTGGGTTTGTTGTGAATACCCTTTTTTTTGTTTGGGGTGTGATCGCACCACAACAATTTGAACCCAAATCATCATTTATTCCGGCTTTTATTGTTGCTGCTATAGTTCTGATTTTTAGAATTTCCCTGACTAAAAAAGTGTAAAATGGAAAAACTCACTGTATTTTCTGATACTTATTTCATGCAGCAAGCCTTAAAAGAAGCAGCGAAAGCCGAATCGGAAGGCGAAGTTCCGGTAGGTGCTGTGGTGGTTTGCAACAATACGATCATTGCACGGGCGCACAACCAAACAGAACAATTGCAGGATGTTACGGCCCATGCCGAAATGCTAGCCATTACTGCTGCTGCCAATCATTTTGGAGCAAAATACCTCAGCGAATGCACGCTTTACGTCACCCTCGAGCCGTGCCCAATGTGTGCCGGAGCACTGTATCACGCGCAGTTTGCCAAAGTAGTGTGGGCAGCCAGTGATGCTAAAGGTGGATTTATGCGTTTTGGTAACTTGCTTCACCCAAAAACAGAAGTGCAAAAAGGTTTGCTCGAAACAGAAAGTAGTGGCATCCTTAAACTTTTTTTTAAACAAAGACGTTGAAAAGTGTATATTTAACAGGTCATTCGTGAGTTATTAACCATTGTTAATAAGTCTTGTTAATTGATGGTGAATAAGAAAACCTGATTTTGACTTGACAAAAGGCCTCTGATTGCTTATTTTTGTTTCAGCAAGTGAGCATAAACCAGGCAATGATGAAGAAGCTTGAAGACCACTTGCAAAAGCGTTCTTCTATATGTTTCTGCATCAATTGGCAAAACACACCGAAAGGAACGTTTTGTTGTTGAGGAGCATCAAAAAAAGCCTGATGCGATGACAAGACAAACTGAAAAGTGAGTCACATTTGTCAAAACGCGAAAACGGAAAGTGAGTAGGGGCGTTGCTACGGCAACAAACAGAAAACAAAAATCCGATTACGGCAACACAGGAGGCGAAAGCCTGAATGAACAGTCCGTGAGCTTAACTTGCCAGTATTCATTGGCTATGGCTAATGAAGGCTGAACCGGAAGTCGATTCGATCAAAAGAATGGGTTTCCGGTTTTTTTATGTTTTGATTTAGGCTGCTGATTCTATTTTGTAATTACAGATCCCAGGATTCCATTGATGATAACCAGTTTTTTTTCAATCTTCATTTTCTGCTGAATCATAGCCAATTGCATTTCCTGGTCTGCTTCTGTTTTTAGTTGTGCATTGATCTGATCTCTGCGCGATTCCAGTATTCTTTTTTTGTACATCAGCAATGCATTGTCAAGCATAACGGGTAGCACTTCCAATTCTGTTTTAACAAAAATATTCTTCCGTTTCCAGTCGTGAAGCTCATAAGGCGTGCTTAATAAATCGCTGGCCAGGAGCGCAATATCAGGCTCGGGACTCGAAATAAAAACTTGTGTTTCGGGTATTGTCCCCTCGTCGAGCGAATGAGCATAGATGTCCAATATTTTTTGATGTGTAGCATCGTGAAAGCGCAAATGATCATTCTTTAAATCATTGATTACATAAGCCGCCAATGATTCAGTGTATTGAACAGGAAATCCTTCTTCATCCTGTGTTTCCTGTGTAATTTGTTCATCAGCATAGTGCAACAACAATTTCACCAGTTCGCGTTCCTGATGATATCCGGGAGGCAAATCGTCCTCTGGTCTTTTGGCTTCTTCTTGCTGCGGCTGGTGTTCGGTAGATGGCTCTGGAATGGCATTTCCAAGATCCTTTTTCAACTTTTGCCGCAAGAGCTTATTCAGCTCATTCATCAGGGTGTTTTCGGCCACATCCAGCATGCGGCTGCACTCTTTGATGTAAACTGTGCGATAAATGGGATCGGGAATAAGCGAGATGGTGTGCACGATTTCCTTTACCAATCCAGCCTTTTTGATGGGGTCGTTGGCGCTTTCTTTCAAAAGCAGGTCTGTTTTGAAACTGATAAAATCTTTTGATTGCTTTTGAATAAACGCTTCCACGTCTGCCGTGCGGTTTTTACGCACAAAGGAATCAGGGTCTTCCCCTTCGGGAAGCACCACCACGCGTACATTCATGCCTTCTTCCAAAATCATGTCGGTGCCGCGCAGCGAAGCGCTGATACCTGCTTTATCGCCATCATACAACATGGTGATGTTTTGCGTATAGCGCCGGATCAATCTGATTTGATCGGTTGTGAGTGAGGTCCCGGAACTTGCCACAACATTTTCAATACCAGCCTGATGCATACTGATTACATCGGTATAGCCTTCAACCAGCAAACATTGATCCTGACGGCTGATGGCATTCTTGGCAAAGTAAATTCCGTAAAGGGTTTTACTCTTGTTATATATTTCCGATTCAGGTGAGTTAAGGTATTTCGCTTTCGATTTGTCCGACTGCAAAATCCTGCCACCAAAACCAATCACTTTTCCGGTTAGGTTGTGAATCGGGAAGATCACACGTGCCTGAAAACGATCGTAAAAACGTTCTTCGTTGCCTGTGCTGAGTCCAGTTTGCAGCAAAGCTTCAATGCTATAACCATTTTTGATGGCGTGTTTGCTAAAAATATCACGACCATCCGGATTATAACCCAGCTGAAACTTTTTGATGGTAGCTTCTCTGAAATCTCTTTCTTTAAAATAGCTTAATCCTATTGAGCGCCCCTCTTCCGTTTCAAAAAGTGCCTGGCTGAAATATTGCTGTGCAAAGGTGTTCACATTAAACATCCTTTCGCGCGCGTTTTGTGCTACCAATTCTTCGGCAGTTGGCTCACGTTCTTCTATTTCGATATTATATTTTTTTGCCAGATAGCGCAATGCTTCGGGATAGGAATAATGTTCGTGCTCCATAATGAAGCGTGCCGAATCACCTGCTTTGCCGCATCCAAAACACTTAAAAATTCCTTTTGATGGTGATACCGTAAATGAAGGTGTTTTTTCCTGATGAAACGGACAAAGCCCGATCAGGTTGCTTCCTCGGCGTTTGAGGCTTACAAATTCACCCACTACCTCTTCGATGCGGGCTGATTCAAGAATATTTGCAACGATATTTTGTGGAATCAATGTTTAAGTGTTTGTGGCGAAATTACAAAAAGAATGTGTATTTTCGTGTGTCAAAAACCATGAACTATGAGTGATGTAAGACGTTTGTATCGTTCAACTACTAATAAAGTATTGGGAGGAGTATGTAACGGAATGGCCAAATATTTCAATATGGATCCTACCATCGTGCGATTGCTTTGGCTGTTGTTGACCCTTATAGGTGGTGCAGGTATTTTGGCCTACATTATCTGCTGGATTGTTATTCCTGAGGAACCCTTTGGAGCTTAGTTATCAGCCTTTAAAACCAGCTGAGCAATTACTTCGGGAAAATGTTTGTATTCCAGCTCGTGGATGCGTCTGGCAAGGCTTTCGGGTGTTTCATCGGCATGAAGTTCAAGCTGTTGTTGAAAGATTACAGCACCTGCGTCATAATGTTCATTCACAAAATGAATGGTGATGCCGGATTTTTTTTCTCCATTATTGATCACAGCCTGATGAACTTTTTCTCCGTACATTCCTTTGCCTCCATAATCAGGTAAAAGCGCGGGATGGATATTTACGATTTTGTTGGGATAAGCCTGAATAAGTGCTTTAGGGATCAACCATAAAAAACCGGCAAGGATAATCCAGTCGATTTGTTTTTTATAAAGCTCATCAATCAGGGTCTTAGGATTTTTGAAACTTTTTCGATTAATCATCAGCAATGGAATACCGAGCGATTTTGCTCTGGCTATGGCACCTGCATTTGGATTGTTGCACACAACAAGGCTTATTTCAATTTGAGGATGATTACTGAAATAGTTTGCAATGCGGTGCATATTGGTTCCACTGCCCGAAACAAAAATTGCCAATCGTTTCATAAGACAAAAGTACAGTAATTCATTTTTAAATAGGATTCTTGTTAAGCTTAAAAACAGTAATCAAAAGAAAATAATGGAGTGCCATATGCATTAAAAAATTGTACTTTTATCCCTTAAAACAGACCCAAAAAACTTCGCATATGCTGAAAATGCTGGGAGAATATCTTATTTTGTTAGTTGAAATTTTCAAACGACCTGATAAAGGTCCGGTTTTTAGAAGACGGCTGCTGATAGAATTTGTAGGATTAGGCATCGATTCAATGGGTATTGTTGCCATCATATCCATTTTTACAGGAGCAATTGTTGCTATACAAACAGCCTATAATATCGATTCTCCGCTTATACCTTTATCGACGGTTGGCTTCACCACACGACAGATGATGATTTTGGAGTTTTCGCCTACTATTATCAGCCTTATTTTAGCTGGAAAAGTTGGGTCGCGAATCGCTTCCGAGATAGGAACGATGCGCGTTACCGAACAGATAGATGCTTTGCGTGTGATGGGGGTGAATCCTGCTAACTATTTGATTCTTCCTAAAATAACAGCCAGTATGTTATTCAATCCGGTTTTGATCGTTTTTAGCATGGGATTGGGATTATGTGGTGGCTGGTTGGCTTGTATTGTTACAGGTTTAGTCACTTCAACAGATTTTATTATGGGATTACGAAGCTGGTTCGAGCCTTTTACTGTAACTTATGCTATCATCAAAACGCTGGTTTTTGCTTTTATCATATCTTCTGTTTCGGGGTATCTGGGCTACAGCATTAAAGGTGGTTCGGTAGAGGTGGGAGAGGCCAGTACTAAGGCAGTGGTTTACAGCAGCATTTTGATAATCTTTTTCGATTTAGTACTCACTCAATTATTGCTGACATGATAGAAGTTAAAAATATTTCTAAGGCATTTGGCGATAATCAGGTGCTAAAAAATGTAAGTACCATTTTCGAAAAAGGCAAAACGAATCTTATCATCGGGCAAAGTGGTTCCGGAAAAACTGTGATGATGAAAAGCTGTATAGGCCTTATTGATCCTGATGAAGGAGAAATTTTATTTGATCAAAGACCGTTTTCGCGTTTGGCTGAGAAAAAAAAGAAAGACATCCGCAAGGATATGGGTGTGCTTTTTCAGGGTGGTGCATTGTTTGATTCTTTTAATGTGGAACAAAATGTGATGTTTCCACTTAATATGTTCACCACAATGAGTTTGTCAGAAAAACTGGATCGTGTCAATTTTGTGCTTAAACGGGTGAATCTTGAAAACGTAAACAAGCTTTATCCTTCCGAAATAAGTGGCGGCATGATGAAACGTGTGGCTATTGCAAGGGCCATTTCAAATAATCCTCAATACCTGTTTTGTGATGAGCCCAATTCGGGACTTGATCCTAAAACAGCCGAAGTTATTGATGCGCTGATTAGCGAGATTACGGAAGAATATGATATGATTACCGTCATCAATACACATGATATGAATTCGGTACTGCAAATCGGGCAGCGGATTAACTTTCTTTACAAAGGACAGCTATGGTGGAAGGGCGATATGCATACTATACTGGAAGAAGAAAATCCTGAATTACAGGAATTTGTGTTTTCAACAGAGTTGACACGACGCATTAAAAAATAACTCCATGAATTACATTGATTTAATTATCGCTCTTGTGCTGGCATGGTTTGCTTACAGGGGCTATTCCAAAGGTCTGGTGATTGAGCTGGTTTCTCTGGTTGCTCTGGTGCTTGGAATTTATGTTGCCATGTTTTTTTCCGATGTAACAGCAGACTTTCTTGTGGAATATTTCAATGTTGGCAAAAAATACCTCTCACTTATTGCTTTTGTACTTACCTTTATTTTGGTTGTGATTGGAGTAGTAACAATAGGCAGGGTACTTGAAAAAGTGATAGATATTTTGCTGCTTGGGTTTTTGAATAAACTGACTGGCGGCGTTTTTGGCGTGCTAAAGGGCATGTTGATTTTAAGTTTGTTGATTATGTTGCTCAATTACATTGGTTTTGGCAGCGATCTGATTAATGAAAAAACACGCCAAAGTTCCATGTTTTACGAAACCGTCGAAAACGTGGCGCCACTGCTTTACAATCAGCTCGATTTTTTGAAAGATATTGAGGTGGAACTGCCAAAAGTGGTTTAAAAATAAGAGATTAACTGCTATCTCTGCTTATGAAAATCTTTCATCGGCAGGATAATGTAAATCTGTTTGTTTCCTGATTTTATCCATTAATTTGATCAGGTTTAAGCTCATTTGATGCGGCATTTTATCGCTTTCTTTAGCACCGGCAAACAAACAGTGATTCACCTCCTCAATTTCATGAAAATAGCCATTGCCAATATAGGGTATTTGAAGGGATTTTTCAGCTTCGCCGTGGCGAAAAATCGCAATATGCTCGCAATGATGAAATCTACTGAAAAGCTTAATTGTTCCTTTACTTCCGTATATTATGGCTTCAACTGGAGTATCAGCCTCTGTTGTTGATTCAAGAATTGCTTTTGCGCCATGGGCATAGCTTAAAAGCTGTGCACTAACACTGTCAACGCCTTGATTTGTTTTTTTGGCCACCGCTTTGATTTCTGTTGGAATTCCCAACGTGATCAGGCTGAGATAAAGCGGATAAATACCAATATCCAGCAATGCGCCACCACCAAGTGCTTTATTGAAAACCCTGCTTTCGGGCGCTGCCGTTGATTTGAATCCAAAGTCGGCACGGATATAGGATAATTCACCGATTATTTTTTCCTGAAGCAAATTGATCAGTTTTTCAGTTGCCGGAATGAAACGCGTCCACATGGCTTCCATCAGGAATAGATTTCGTTTTGTTGCTTCTGCAATCATGGCATTCACCTCGCCAAAATTCATTCCCATGGGTTTTTCGCAGAGAACGGATTTGCCATTTTTGAGGCAGAGCATACAGTGCTCAAAATGAAAGCTGTGTGGTGTGGCGATATAAACTATATCAATTTCAGGGTTTTGCACCAAAGCATCATAAGAATCGTAAGAGTATGCAGCATGAAATTTTTCCCCAAAAGCTTCGGCTTTGGTTTTATCGCGGGAAGCCACAGCTGCAAGTTTTGCATCTTTTGAAAGGAGCAAATCAGCAGCGAATTTTTCGGCCACTTTGCCTAAACCCAATATTCCCCAATTAATAAGCATGCAAAACAAAAGTAAGGAAGAATTACCGTAAATGCCTTACTTTAGATGAACTAAATTTTTCGATAATATGGAAGCGGATATTCGCTGGAAGCAACGTTTTCAGAATTTTTAACAAGCTTATAATCAGCTTCAAAAAGCCGTCGAATTGGCGGGTAAATTAACTGATCTGGAAAAAGAGGGGACAATTCATCGTTTTGAATTCACGCATGAATTAGCCTGGAAAGTGATGAAAGATTTTTTAGAATATGAAGGTATCAACAATATTACAGGTTCAAGATCAGCCACGAGGGAAGCGTTTAATAAAGGACTGATATCACATGGAAATAGTTGGATGAAGATGATTGAAAGCCGCAATAAGACAGTGCATACCTATATAGAAAATATTTTAGAGCAAGAATTTAAAAACATCGTTGAAGAATATTTTCCGTTGTTGAAAGCGTTTTATAATCACATGAAATCTAAAATCTGATGTTTGGATTAGGTGAAGATTTACGTTTTAAGTTTAACAAAACTTTTGCTTCATTTCCTGAGATAGAAAAAGTAATTATTTACGGATCAAGGGCTAAGGGAAATTTTAGAGAGGGAAGTGATATTGATCTGTGTTTGGTTGGTGATGATTTGAACGAAGCAATCAGGAAACAGGTTTGGCTGATGTTAGATGAACTTAATACACCATATCTCATTGATTTATCGGTTTTTAATCAATTAGAATCGGAAAGCTTGATAGAGCATATTCAAAGGGTTGGGAAGATTTTCTATATGAAACAGAACTAATAAACTGTTTCTAACCTTCACAAGCTCTAAATCTTTAAACGACCTGAGCCTCCTGCATTCTTTTTCGTAATTTTGCGCCGCAAAACCTTAAAGGATTGATCACTATGTTCAGAACTCATACTTGTGGCGAATTGCGCCTTTCCGATGTTAACAAAGCAGTAACCTTAAGCGGTTGGGTGCAGCGTGTGCGCGACAAAGGCAGCTTGCTGTGGATCGACCTGCGCGATCGTTATGGCATCACGCAGATTTTTTTGGAAGAGGGTGTGAGTGCTCCCGAACTGCTAAAAGCTGCTCGTGAGCTGGGTCGTGAGTTTGTGATTCGTATAGAAGGAATTGTTGTTGAACGTGAATCGAAAAACCCTCATCTGCCTACTGGCGAAATAGAAGTGCGCCCTGAAAAAATAGAATTGCTCAATGCCAGCAAAACACCTCCTTTTACCATTGAAGAAAAATCGGATGGAGGTGATGAGTTGCGTATGAAGTATCGTTATCTTGACTTGCGACGTAATCCTTTGAAAAACAATTTGATCCTTCGTCATAAGCTGGCACTCGAAACCCGTGCTTACCTCGATCGTCAGGGTTTTCTGGAAATAGAAACGCCATACCTGATCAAGTCCACTCCCGAAGGTGCGCGCGATTTTGTGGTGCCTTCGCGCATGAATCCCAATGAATTTTATGCTCTTCCACAATCTCCTCAAACCTTCAAGCAGATTCTGATGGTTGCAGGTTATGACCGGTATTTTCAGATTGTGCGCTGTTTCAGGGATGAAGATCTTCGCGCCGATCGCCAGCCAGAATTTACGCAGATCGACTGCGAGATGGCATTTGTGACACAAGAAGAGGTGCTTAATACTTTTGAAGGCATGGCGCATCATCTTTTCCACGAGGTGAAGGGCGTTGAAATAGGTGATTTTGAACGCATGGATTATGCCACTGCCATGAAACGTTATGGCTCTGACAAACCCGATCTGCGTTTTGGAATGGCTTTTGAAGAGCTGAACGATATCGCTCAGGGTCATGGATTTAAAGTGTTTGATGATGCAGAACTGGTTGTGGGCATCAAAGCAGAAGGTTGTGCCGAATACACGCGCAAGCAACTGGATGCCCTTACCGATTTTGTGAAACGTCCGCAGCTTGGTGCCAAAGGACTCGTTTATGTGAAACTAAATGCTGATGGAAGTATCAAATCGTCTGTAGATAAATTTTATGCACCCGAAATATTGCAAAGCTGGGCCAATCGTTTTGAAGCAAAGTCAGGTGATTTGCTCTTGATTTTATCCGGCGCTGCCAATGCTACCCGCAAACAGTTGAATGAGCTGCGACTTGAGATGGGAAATCAATTGGGATTACGTGATCCAAAAATCTTTAAACCACTGTGGGTTACTGATTTTCCATTGTTGGAGTGGGACGAAGAAACACAACGTTTTTATGCCATGCATCATCCATTTACCTCACCCAGGCCGGAAGATATTGATTTGTTAAATACCAATCCTGGCGATGTGCGCGCCAATGCTTACGATATGGTAATCAATGGGGTGGAAATTGGCGGAGGTTCGATACGTATTCACGATCGCGAATTGCAGCGTAAAATGTTTAGTATTTTAGGATTTACGGATGAGGAAGCTCAGAAACAGTTTGGTTTCCTAATGAATGCTTTCGAATACGGCGCTCCTCCACATGGCGGGATTGCACTTGGCTTTGATAGGTTGACGGCTATGTTTGCCGGCCTCGACAGCATTCGGGATGTAATTGCTTTCCCTAAAAACAATGCTGGCAGGGATGTGATGATCGATTCGCCTTCGACCATTGCTGATGCACAACTTGAAGAGCTTTATTTGCAATTGAAAAAAGTTGAGGATTAGGGAGTTAGTTTGAACTAATAATCAAAAGTTCAATTCCCGTTTCAAATCTTTAATACGGCTCTTGCTCACGTTCACATGATTGCCGTTCGAAAGGATAATCACATAGCTTTCCTTGCCGTATTGTTCCATCTTTTTGATGTGTTTAATCTGCACAATATTGGATCGGTGGATGCGGATAAACTGCTCAGCCGGAAGGTGTTGTTCCATATAACTCATGGTGTCTTTTTTCATAAACCGGCCTTCAGGAGTGTGGATCATCACATAATCATCTTGGGCCTCAAGTTGGATTACATCTTCGATGGGAATAACATGAATCCGGACGCCGTTTTTTACAACGATTCGTTCCAGCGTATCTTGCTGCTCATGCAAATTGTTTACAAGTTTTTTAACTATTTCATTTTCTTGCAGCTTATGTTTGAAACGCTCCAATACCTTGTCAACAGCTTGATGAAGCCGATCTTTTGAAAAGGGTTTGAGCAAGTAGTCCACCGCATTCATTTCGAAAGCTTTGATGGCATATTGGTCGTAGGCTGTGGTAAAAATGATTTCAGGCAAGTCTTCGTCCAGCAATTCCAATAATTCAAATCCTGTCAGTTTTGGCATTTGAATATCCAGAATCACCAAATCGGGTTTATTTTCCTGTATGCCTTTCAGACCGCTAAAACCATCAGAAAATTCACCAATGATGTCAATAGCTTCGTGATCGCTTAAAAAACGTTGCAGCAGCATACGTGCCGGAGCTTCATCTTCGATGATCAGGGTTCGTAAAGCAACTTTCATGATTAGGTGATGATTTTAAGGACAAACTTAGTGTTTTTTATGTTTTTGAAGTGGAATACGTAAAATCACTTCAAAAGAAATCTTTTCGCGTTTAATTTCCAGCAAATCAGCACGCTGATAAATCAGTTGAAGCCTGTTACGGATATTTTTCAACCCTATACCTTCTCCCCTGGGTGTGGCAGCTTCCGGATCAAAATCGTTTAGGATGTGTAATTCAATAAATTGATCGTTAGGCAGGCAGCGCATTTCGATCAATACTTCCTCTGTGCTGTGATAAACACCATGCTTGATGGCATTTTCGAAAAGGGGTTGCAGGATCATATTGGGGATTTCAGCTTGTAAACAGGCTTCCGGAACACTTTTTTCGTATTTAAGCCGGTGGCCAAAACGTACTTTTTCAATATCGAGGTAGCGTTCGATGTTTTCGAGTTCTTTTTTAAGGCTTGTGGTTTCATTTCGGTCGTGGCTAAGTGCATAGCGCAGAAAATCAGAAAGTTTAATCACCATTTCCTGTGCTTTTTCGGGGCTGCTCATGGTGAGCGAGCTGATAGAATTAAGGCTGTTAAATAAAAAATGCGGGTTGATTTGAGATTTGAGGACGTTCAATTCGGCTTCGCGCACCAAATTGTTAAGTTCGGTTTCGACACGCATTTTCTGCTGGAGGTCTTCATAATACAACATCATATAATAAATCAGGATGAAGATGAGGTAAAAAAATGCACCGATTACAGCGCGCCAGGGAAGCGAGTTGTATAAAAAATCAAGGTAAACTTCGTTGGTGGGTTCCAGAGCCTGCATTAAAAAATAACCACTCGTCAACCAGATGGCAATAGTAACAATTCCAATAAGCATATGATTGATTATCAGATCAAAGTTACGCTGTTCATCCTTCATATTAAATCTCAATACATACCAGATATTAAATCCAATCAGGGCGAGCAGGCCATTGAAAACAACAGCATCGTTTAAACTTGAAACCAAATTGAGTTTCTGATAATAATTAAGAATGGCCGTTTGGATGAGCATCAACGACACCCAAACAGCCAGGTATATGATAAGGTAGCTGCGGTTTTTTACAAGGGGATTAAGCATAGTAAAAGCCGTTTGGTGAGTTGGTTAAAACTTTAATAGGACGAGGCAGGCGGGTAAAAGTTACATTTAATAACTTTTGAGTTCTAACCCACCAAAAATAACAACACCTTTTACCAGGAGTGTTTTTTCGGTATCCGGATTAGGCACGATAAGTCGTTTATCACTAAAACCACCCAGTATCGAGACCACCTCAGATTTCACTTTCCAGTCGTCGGGAACGATAAGATTTGATCCGCCAAAGAGCACAAAAGTATCAATTACAGCACCTTCGGGCGAAAGCTTGGCCGATTTCATTTCGATATCGCCTCCACCAAAAATGGCAGTAATTTTGCCTCCCTTGAAGTTATCGGATGTAACACGTGTGTGGCCTCCACCAAATATGGCCAGCTCATCAATGTACTCATCGGGGTTGGTGTTTGGATTGTTGTTCGCATTAAAAACATGCTGACGGCTTCTGCGATTTGATTTTTCTGCTCCACTTTCTCCTCGGCGGGTGAGGATAATCAAACCAATTCCGATCAATAATGATGGCCAGAAGATTGTGCTAAACCGGATGCGATAATCGAGAAGTTCGGGAAGCCAAAACATAATACCCAATCCGATCAGAATAAATCCTGTGGTACGGTTTTGGCTATTCGAAAGGGTGATGATTCCGATACCGATAAGAAGGGTTTTCCAGGAAATCAGGTAGTAGCTTAAATTAAAAGAGAGTAAATCCAGCTGATCGAGTAAAAGCAATCCACCGGCGAGGATAAGTAGTAAACCTGTTACTACCCGTCTGTCGATTGATGAGTGTTTATTTTCCATAGTGTTTTCGTTTATAAAAATTACTAATTCAATTTTTAGCGAAAGTACAACACCCGACAGGTGGGTTCAATAAAAAGTAGGCGAACAGAGGAAAGTAGTCGGTGAATGGCCGAAAATATTTAGTTAAAAAGACAGAGAGAAACATTATCCACAATGGAAATATTTGCTCACCAGTTTTAAAATTTTTTCTTCATCTTTACCAATTTCCTGTCGCAGATTTAAATCGTTAAATGCTTTCAGGTTTTTGATAATGAAATTCAGGATATTATCAGAAAACACACCATTTTTGGTGTAGAAGTGAAAGTGTTTTTCCAATGCTTCGGCCGACTTAACGCAGCTTGTTGGCAATTGTTCCAGCTCGGCCTGTTTGCTTTTATGTTCTTCATCAAAGATGTTGACATCAACATAAGTTTTTTCAGCAAATTCAAGTGCATTTTCCATAGTAAGACCGTGATGTGCAGCAACAGTTAAACCAGCCATAAGCAAATAAATATCAGCTGATCCGTCAGGAGCCCTGAATTCAACAGTTTGTTTTTGAGAAAAGTCGAGTTTTACAGGTGTTTCCTGAGGATTAGCATCAGCAACCATATCAGTTATAGTGCTCCAGCCCAATGGCACACGCACCAATACAGAGCGGTTGCGATCGCCCCAGCAGATATTTGTTGGTGCTTCCTGATGCGGCACAAGCCTGAAATAGGAGGTAGGATTTGTGTTTCCAAAAGCGGTTAAAGAGGACGCCAGAGTAAGATAGCCGGCAATGGCTTTGCGGGCTTCATCGCTTAAACGGCCGTCTTTCATCATCACACTTTTTCCGTCTTTCATCAGGCGGGTGTGCACATGCATGCCGCTTCCGGCTTTTCCAACAGTAATTTTTGGCGCAAAAGTGATCGTAACACCATAACGATAGGCCAGTTTACGCATAATCCATTTGGCCACAACCAATTGATCAGCTGCATCTTCAACATTGGTGGGTAGAAATTCGATTTCGTTTTGTTCGTAGTTTTTACCATCCAGCGAAAAGTTTCCTACCTCAGCATGGCCATATTTAATCTGTCCACCGCTTTGAGCTATCAGACGTAAGGCTTCGCGACGAAAATCGCCATATTTGTTAAAAGGTGAAGATTCGTGATAACCTTTTTGATTATCAGCAGGATAAAGTTCTTCTTCATCTGCAATGATGTAATATTCGAGCTCGCCCATCGTTTCAAAATCTAATCCTGTTTCTGCCTTCATCATTCGATTGGCTTTTTTGAGGATATATTCCGGAGAGCTTTCGAATGGCTTTCCGTGGCGATCGTAAAATGAACACAATAAATCCAGTGTGGGTACTTCGGTAAAAGGATTTACAAAAGCGGTTTTGTATTTTGGAATCACATACAAATCACTTGATCCGGCTTCGATAAATGGAAACAGGCTGGAACCATCGACCCGCTCGCCCGATGAAAGCAGTGTTTCGAGATGCTCGCGGCTGTTGATAATAAAATTGAGTGTTTTCAACCTGCCATCCCAGGCAGCATAGCGAAAGTTAATCATCTCAATATCATTATCTTCAATAAAACGAATCAAATCAACACGTGTAAATTCATATGCCGGTTTGTTCAGATATTGTACCAGCGGATTGGGGTTCATTGCAGTGAATTCATTCATAGGTCAAATAATTAAATCAAATAGGCTGCAAACATACTAAAAGTGGGCTGATTAGACAGCGAAACGGGCTTAAAATGCGACAATTTATACCCGATTCAAATAAAGGAACAAAGTGTCTGAGAATTTTCATTTTTCTTGAAAATATCCGGCTAAACCCATTTTTTATACTTTTACCAATCAGAGGTTTATAAAACTTTTAGATGAACTGTATTTCATTCAGAATCAACCTTAAATATTTTTTCATGAGAAAACTGTTTGTTGTTTATTAGGGCTATTATTTTTTAGGTTTAGACTTAGCCGGAATCGGATCAAAAGATCCGTAGTGATATTAGCAACACCTGTTTAGAGCAAATTGCAATGCTGGATATTCCATTGGATGCCGGTATTTTAAAAGAAAGGCATTTTATTGAACCTCAGCTGAGTTTAGCGTAAGTTGAGCGATTGCAAAATGCTGGATTTGAGTTTACGACAGGAAGGACAAAAGCAAAGAGATCTTTAGCTAATAGCTTTGACGGGTGGAACTTAGGTGATTCAAATGAAAGTGTCTGATTTTTTACAACGCAAAAAAATACCTATTCCATAAGATGACTTGATTAATAAGGCTGGTCTGTAAAAAAGGCCTTACTTTTGGCTTTTTTCCGAAAGGAAAAACAGAAATGAAAATGTAAGTGTACACTTTAATAAGAAAGAGGAGAAAAGTTTATGATGGAAACCATACAGATGGGAAGAATAAAATGGCATCATATTCAAAGCCCAACGGAAGAAGATTTTGAGTTTTTAAGTAACAGGCATCACTTTCATCCCCTCGATATTGAAGACTGCCGCTCGCTTAATCAGCGACCTAAAATTGATATTTATGACGATTACTATTTTCTGATTCTTCACTTTCCGAATTTTGATCGCCAGAATGTGTTTATCAAGACCAAGGAAATAAAAATGTTTTGGAGCGAAGAATTTATCATCACCATCGAAAAATCGCCCTGGCTGGCCAGTCAGCTTTTCGATGAATACAAAGAGTTTGGTAAACAGGAACAAGATTTAAGAATCGAAACTTCGGATGCGTTTCTTTATAGAATTTTGGAAAGATTAATGCGTGAATCGCTTTATCTTTTGAGGAAAGTCGGGCTTGATCTGGAACTGATCAATCGCGAACTTTTTAGTAATAGACAGGTAAAAATCATCGAAAGAATTTCGATAACCCGGAAGAATATTATTTTGCTTAACACAATTTTTAAGCCACAGCTTAGGCTGTTTCATAAATTTGAAACTGGACAAATCAGTGGTTTTGCCGGCGAGGAAATGGAAGATTACTGGGGCAATATCCTCGACTATTACCAAAAAATGTGGGACATGACCGAAGATTACGAAGAGCTGATCGAAGGCCTCTCCAAAACTTTTGACAGTATGCAGACCAATAAAACCAACGAGATCATGAAAATTCTTACCCTGATCTCGTCAATCATATTGCCTCTCACCTTTATTACCAGCCTTTATGGTATGAATGTGATGTTGCCCTTAGCCGAAAACAAAACAGCCTTTTGGCTTTTGCTTGCTGCCATGGCAGCTATCAGTGGTATAATGATCATTTATTTTAAACGCCGCCGCTGGATGTAACAAAACTAATCCTACTTTTAAATGTTATCCATAACAATATCATGAAAAAATCTATTCACTTAACCTGGTAGAGAACCCCTGGTATGATGATCTTTTTACTGTTCTCTCAACAAATTTTTGCTGCTATGGCCCCACAAATTCCATTAGAAAATTTCTTTAAAAATCCGGATAAAAGTGCTTATCAAATTAGTCCTGACGGAAAATTCATTTCCTTTATGGCTCCTTACGAAAGCCGGATGAATATTTTTGTTCAAAAGGTTGGAAACGAACAAGCTACCCGTATCACTTCCGAAACAGACCGCGATATTGCCGGCTATTACTGGGCAAATGATAACCGTATTCTGTTTTTGAAAGACAGTGGTGGAGATGAAAACTTTGCCCTTTTTGGCGTAGATAAAGATGGAAAAAACGCTAAATGCCTCACTTGCTTTGAGAATGTTCGTACGCAGATTATTGACGAATTGGAAGACCAGCCCGACTTCGTAATTATCGGCCTCAACAAACGCGATGCCATGGTTTTCGACCCTTATCGGCTCAACATCAAAACAGGCGAAATGGAAATACTGGCCGAAAATCCGGGTAATATCCAGGGTTGGATGATCGATCACCAAGGTAAATTGCGCATCGCCATTGCCATTGTTGATGGTGTTAACGCTCAATTGCTTTACCGCGATGATGAATCCCAGGAATTTGAAGCCGTGCTTACTACCAACTTCAAACAGTCGGTGAACCCTGATTTTTTCACCTTCGACAATAAATATTTATACGCCACTTCCAATCTTGGTCGTGATAA
This sequence comes from Bacteroidales bacterium, assembly GCA_015709215.1. Classification (GTDB taxonomy): domain Bacteria; phylum Bacteroidota; class Bacteroidia; order Bacteroidales; family F082; genus UBA5536. The sequence goes on along the minus strand of JACCQN010000009.1, from coordinate 23,123 downwards.
ATCAGCTGCTGTGATTTTTGATCCCAAAACAGCCAGGGAAATAGAAGTGTTATACGAAAATGACGCATATGATGTGAGTGGAATCGGTTATTCCCGCAAACGCAAGGTGATTACAGCAGCCAGCTATACTTCATGGAAGCGCGAACGTCATTTCTTTGATGAAGAGGCAAAAACAATGTTCGAAAAACTCGAATCTTTGTTGAGTGGTTATGAAATTACCATAGCAGCCAGCGACAAAGCCGAAGAAACCTACATCATCCGCACTTACAGCGATCGCTCGATGGGAGCCTATTATCTTTATGATAAAAAGGAAGAAAAACTCACCAAAATACAGGAAGTGAGTCCATGGCTTAATGAAGATCAAATGGCAGAGGTAAAACCCATTCAATATCGCTCGCGCGATGGTTTAATTATTCAGGGCTACCTTACTTTACCCAAGGGCGTTGAGGCTAAAAATCTGCCTGTTGTTATAAATCCGCATGGCGGCCCGTGGGCACGCGACAACTGGGGATTTAATCCTGAAGTTCAGTTTTTGGCCAATCGTGGATTTGCTGTGCTGCAGATGAATTTCAGAGGCTCAACCGGATATGGAAAAGCCTTTTGGGAAGCTTCGTTCAAGGAATGGGGTTTGAGCATGCAAAACGATATCACCGATGGTGTTTACTGGCTCATTCGCAAAGGCATTGCCGACAAGAATCGTATAGCAATTTACGGCGCCAGCTATGGCGGTTATGCAACTTTGCAGGGACTTGTTGTTACCCCAACACTGTATGCAGCCGGTGTTGATTATGTTGGCGTTTCGAATCTTTTTACTTTTATGCAAACTATCCCGCCTTATTGGAAACCTATGTTGGATATGATGTACGAAATGGTGGGCAATCCGGAGCGCGACAAAGCACAGTTTGAAGCCACTTCACCCGCCATGAATGCCGACAAAATTATTGCTCCATTGTTTGTGGCTCAGGGAGCCAATGACCCGCGTGTAAACATGGCCGAATCAGATCAAATTGTTGAGGCTTTGCGTACAAGAGGTATTGAAGTAGAATATATGGTGAAAGATAACGAAGGTCACGGCTTCAGAAACGAAGAAAACCGCTTTGATTTTTACCGGGCAATGGAAGCATTTCTAAAGAATCATTTGCTTAATTAGTGGTTTTTTGGGGTTGTTTTAGACTTTTTTAGAAAATAGAAAGTTGATCAGTTAGAGTAGAAGTCTTACTTTTACCCTAAATTTTACTCATGCGAAGGCTTACCAAATGGGTTGTTATTAGCTTGTTCTTTTTATTTGCGATTGGAGCGGGTATCTATTTTTATGCTGTCTGGAGGATTAAAAAAGAACTTTATATCCAATTTGAAAAAACGCCAATCAGTGCGTTTTACGAGCTAAAAATCAAAAGTGTTGGTCTTGATTTTCTTACACAGAATTTGATCTTACGCAAGTTGAGCCTGATTCCTATTGAAACAGATGATACGGCTGCACTTTTGATGCCCAAGGCGAGTTTAAAAATAAACCGACTGGAACTGAAGCAATTAGATGTAGAACGATTAATCAGCAAAAAAGAGCTTTATGCTACAGAAATTTTGTTGGATCAACCCCGCCTGGAAGTTGGTGAACTTCCTGATAAAAAGTTGTTTCAGGCTTCAAAGAAAAACGACACAACAAAAAAACAGGGACTTAAAAAGATTGTTTTGGATCGATTTATTCTCGAAGATGGGTTTTTAAGTATTCAAACAACAAATCAAAAAGAGAATGAAATTTTTGTGCCATCAGTAAGTCTAAAACTCGAAGGTATCCATGTGAATTTCGACAGTATCAGCCACAAACCCCAATTAGGCATTTCATTAGCCTCACAAATGCAAATAGATTCGCTAAGCTTTAGGCTTCCGGGAACTTATTACAAACTGTTTGTGAATACTTCCGAAATCCTACAGCAAGAGAAAGAATTGAAATTAACCGGCATAAAACTATATCCAATTCGGGGTTTACATGCTCAGGCAGTGGGGCTTAGAAAACAGGACGATGTTTTTGAAATTGGATTAATGAGACTGCAAACCTACGGACTTGATCTGGACAAATTGCTTAACGGACATGGCCTTTATATGCGTAAGTTGCTTCTGGAACATCCACAGATTCACCTGATCCGCGACAAACGACTACCAATGGACGAAGATCGTCGCCCGAAAATGCCTCAGCAAGCTTTAAAAAGTATCAGAGGAAACTTCGGTATCGATAGTATTGTGCTTCAAAATGCCAGTGTAGTATATACCGAGCTGATGGGAGAAAAACCCGATACACCCAGCGTTAATTTTGATAGTTTGTTCACTTTGATTACTGGTTTTGCCTCCAGGGATAAAGCGAATGCTGAGCGTCCTGCATTAATTGCAAATAGTAAAGGCGTTTTATTTGGAGAGGCACATTTCGAAAATCATATAGAATGGCATTTTACAGCCGAAAATAGTTTTGATTTTTATGGTCGATTGGGAAGTATGAATGCAAATGCTGTTAACGTTGTAAGTGAAACTGCTGCCGGCGCTGCTTTTCGTTCGGGGATTATAGATTCTGTTATTTTCAAAGGTTTGGGAAATCAGGATGCTGCTTCAGGAATATTCGAAATGCGGTATCACGACCTTGTGGTTGATATTACACAAAAACGGTCTAACAATCCCAATAAATTTCTAAGCCTTGTTGCTAATTTGATTCTCCGGCGCGAAAATCCTGCCGAAGGCGATGGCATTCGTCAGGTGCAGATGCAAACAGCGAGGGTTCCATACAAAGGTTTTTTCAATATGTATTGGAAAACTATCGAAAACGGGCTGGTCAATACCCTCAAGCCAGGCAAGCAACAACGCCTGAACAAAGATGATGCCCTCCGCAAGGAATGGGAAAGGTTTAAAAAAGATATTGCGCAGTGAGGATAAATAAAAAATCAATTGCTTAAAGGCTGCTATTGAGTGAAGAATAGAAACTATTAACCAAGATAGTATTTAAAAAAAGCACCGACAACAATTTGCAAGTTCAAACAATCAAAACAATAAGCAAAGCAAATCGCTATTTTTGCAGCATGATTAAAAAACCTTATTCCATTGAGATCATGGCGCCTGTTGGCTCGTATGAGTCGCTGATGGCTGCTATTCAGGCCGGAGCTGGCTCGGTGTATTTTGGTATTGGGGCACTGAATATGCGTTCGAAGTCATCTAAAAATTTCACGCTTAGCGATTTACAACAGATTGCCACGATTTGTGAAGCGCATCAGGTGCGCAGTTATGTTACAATCAATACCGTGATTTTTGATGAAGAACTCGATGAGATGAAACGGCTGGTGGATGCTGTAAAAGCCAATCGTATCACCGCTGTTATTGCTTCGGATCAGGCAGTTATACAATATGCCCGGCAGCAGGGGGTTACAGTACATATGTCCACCCAAACCAATATCACCAATATTGAAGCTATTCGCTATTATGCGCAGTTTGCCGATGTGATGGTAACAGCTCGCGAACTAAACCTAAAACAGGTGAAAGCCATCACCGAAAAAATCCAGCAGCTGCAAATCACAGGGCCATCAGGCGAGCTGGTGCGGATTGAAGTGTTTGTTCATGGGGCTTTGTGCATGGCGGTTTCCGGAAAATGTTATCTCAGCCTCGATTTATTGAATTCGTCTGCCAATCGCGGCGCCTGTTTGCAACCCTGCCGAAGGGGTTATTCGGTTAAAGATCGCGACAGCGAGCTCGAAATGGAGGTGGATAATGAGTATATTATGTCGCCAAAAGACCTGAACACCTTGCCATTTCTGGATAAACTGCTGAATGCTGGCGTCGAAGTGCTCAAGATTGAAGGGCGTGGCCGCTCACCGGAATACGTAAAAGTTGTTACCAAAGTTTATCACGAAGCTGTTGAGGCTGTGTTGGATGGCACTTTTGATCAGCAGAAAGTGGAAGGCTGGCAAAACCGTCTTTCCGAAGTTTATAACCGAGGTTTTTGGGATGGTTATTACCTGGGCAAAAAAATAGGTGAATGGACAGAATCGTATGGTTCACAGGCTACTAAAAGAAAGATTTATGTGGGTTTGGTTACCAATTATTTCACTAAGATCGGGGTGGCTGAAATAAAAATGGAAACTCACAGCATGGCTTTAGGAGATGAAATCCTGATCATAGGACCTACAACTGGAGTTGTGGAAGAGCAAATAACAGAAATTAGATCAGAGCTTCAACAAATTGAACAAACCAAAAAAGGTGACTTGTGCTCTATCCCTGTCAATACACTGGTTCGCAGAGGAGACAAGGTGTACAAACTGGTTGAAACCAAATTGCAAGCCTCATGATAACACAAAACCTGCATACTCATACAATTTTTTCTGATGGCAAATCCACGCCCGAAGATGTTGTTAAATCAGCGATTGATTCCGGGCTTCATAGTCTGGGTTTTAGCGATCATGCGCCTGTGCCTTTTCAAAATTCTTTTAGTATCGCCGACGGGGAGTTGTCAAATTATATCGCTAAAATTGAGCAGCTTAAAACCAAATATGCGGATAAGATAGAAATACTGTTAAGCCTTGAAGTGGATCATATCCCGGGTATGATGGATGATTTTTTTATTCAAAATAATGATTTAAAACTGGATTATACCATTGGGTCAGTTCATCTGGTTGGTGAGCGTGATCAGGCAAATCTCTGGTTTATCGACGGGTCTAAGCGCAAAATTTATGACGATGGCCTGCAGCAGTTTTATAGCGGTGATATCCGCAAAGCGGTAAAAGCATTTTATCATCAAACCAACCGGATGCTCGAACAGCAAACTCCTGATATTATTGGTCATCTGGATAAAATCAAGATGCACAATCAAAATCGATTTTTTCGGGAGGATGAGCCCTGGTATCGTACTTTAGTGCGCGAAACACTTCATCTGATAAAAGAAACTGACGTTGTGGCAGAACTTAACACACGCGGTAAATACAAAGGTCGTTCCGATAGTCTTTTCCCTTCGGATTGGATTTTAAAGGAAATGAAAGCGCTGAAAATCCCGGTGATTATTAGCTCAGACGCCCATCAGGCTCATGAAATCGTTTTGTTATTTGATGATGCAATTGAAGCGTTAAAAAGGGCAGGGTATCGCAGCATTTGGAAGTTCCAACACAAACAATGGCTAGAGATGCCGTTGTTCTGATCATCTTTTTACTAAATCTGCTGGTTTTTATACTTTTACACCTCACTTATACGTTAACCCTCAGTGAATTTATACGCACAGAAAAAACGTTGGAAGATCGTCCTGGCCATTATCGCTTTGGTCATTATCGGGGCTTCTGTTTATTATACTAATTTGCTGGTCAATCGTTTTGCCATGCAGGAACGTATTCAGATCAGGGTTTGGGCTGATGCTGTTCAGCGTCGTGCCAGCCTGATGAATATTACCGAAGCATTTTTTGATGAGGTGCGCGAGCAGGAACGCAAGCGCATCGAGCTTTTTGCTTCGGCTTATCGCAGATTACTTGCCGATGCACCTAATGAAAATCTGAATTTTTACCTTGAAATAATTTCCAACAACAACAGTATTCCGGTAATTATTACCGACGAAAACCGTCACATTCAATTAGGCGCAAATTTGCCACCTCATCAGCAGGATTTGGATAGCTTAACGGATGAGCTGATAACCGAATATACCGTTTACGACCCCATCGAAATTAGTTTGGGAGGAACTAAAAAACTCATGGTTTACTACAAAGAATCAGTCATTTTTACTGAAATGAAAAATGTACTGGATGATTTGGTGAGCTCTTTTTTTAATGAAGTAGCCTTAAATGCAGTCAGTGTGCCGGTAATTATAACAGATAGCACTCAAAAGCATGTGATACAATTTGGAAATCTGGATGAAATTAGCATGCGTGATGACAATTTTGTGAAACAACAACTTGATGAAATGGCTTCTGAAAATATGCCTATTACTATTAATCTGGAAAATGTTGGCCAGACTTTCATTTTTTACAGAAGTTCTGATTTATTGCTTCAGATGCAGTTTTTTCCATTGCTTCAAATTTTGATTATCACCTTGTTTTTGGTAATGGCTTATCTGCTTTTCAGCTATGCTCGCCGTTCGGAGCAAAATCAGGTGTGGGCAGGTATGGCCAAAGAAACGGCTCATCAAATTGGCACCCCATTATCATCGCTTATGGCCTGGATTGAATTGCTTAAAATGCGTCCTGAAAAAATTGAAGGTGTGGATGAAATGGAAAAGGATGTGCAACGACTCGAAACCATTACCGAACGCTTTAGCCGTATTGGCTCTTCACCTGTTTTGGAACCCGCCAATATCAATGAGGTTATTGAAGAAACGATCGATTATCTCAAAAAAAGAAGCTCCAAAAAGATCATTTATCAGCTTGATATACCGAATGAACCGGTTATCATTCCTCTAAATATTTCACTTTTTCGTTGGGTGATCGAAAACCTGTGCAAAAATGCTATTGATGCTATGAGCGGGCAGGGAACCATCAGGCTGAAAATGCATTCTGAAGATCGTTACCTGATAATTGATGTGCAGGATACCGGAAAGGGCATGCACAAATCTGAGTTTTCAGCAGTGTTCAATCCGGGATATACCAGTAAAAAGCGAGGCTGGGGCTTGGGTTTATCATTGGCTAAACGCATCATCAAGGATTATCACAAAGGGAAAATATTTGTGAAATCATCCACCATCAACGAAGGTACAACTTTCCGTATTATGTTGCGCTTGAAGTAATTTGAAACTATTTTACTCCTCCAAAAACCAGCAAGGGTATCGATGAGCGGAATAATAATTTGCGGCTCAATTCAGGCTCAAACAATTGCGATAGGAGGTTTTGTTTTTTAGCCGTAATAGCCATCACATCAATGTGTTGATCCTGAATAAAACGTTCAATTCCATCTAAAACATCTTCACTTTCAAGCAGCCCGCATTCAACATCATATCCCTGATAGAATTTATTAAAATGTTCGCGCATGATTCGCATACGTGTTTCGTCAACCAAAAGGCTTCCCTGTTGATGTATGTGCAAACAGTAAATGCGCGCATTGAAAGGCCTTACGAAGGCCATCAATCGACTCAGGCTGTCGAAATCCGTGTCATCAAAACTGGTAACATAGAGCAGTTTTTTTGTGTGTTCAAAGCTGCTTTCGTCATATGTGGGAGGAATCGCCAGCACAGGAATCTTACCTTTTGAAATAGCTTTGAGTGTTGTGCTGCCAAAAAATCCTCTTTCAAAACGCTGTTTGCCCTTGGTCCCCATCACAATAAGCCCGGGTTTGTAATGATGTGCCACAGCAGAAATAGCATCGGAAGCATTTCCTCTGATTAAATCAAAATCAATATCAACACCTTTAATGTGCTTTCTCTTAATCTGCAATTTCAACTCTTCCTGAAAAAGTTGAAGTCGTTCTGCTGCTTCGGTTTCTTCTAGTTTAAGCTTTGCCTCAATATTGGTTTGCATAGCATACATTTCGCCCCAGGCAAAATGATCGGCTGCTATCGGCATCCAGGCATGCATCAGCCGGATATCTGCCTTCATAAAAGCGGCCAGTTTAAGTGCATAGCGCGCCGCCTTCTCGCTTTCTTCCGAGAAATCAATAGGAACCAATATCCGCCTTACACTGCGTAATAGTTTGATGCTTTTTTCCTTTTCACTGCCGCTTGCAAGGGTTAATTCACTTATATAGCGCTGTGCATCAGGAAGGTCGCTTTCGTTAATATGAAGCATCACTTCGGAAGTTGATCCCGAAGCCTGACTCATAAAACAAGGAATATCTTCTGATTCCAGGCGAACTTTAATCAGCAATGCCCTTGAATAAGTGTATGTTCCAAGATGGATTATTGCGGGTTCATTCATGACAGATGTTTGCATAAGATCAATTATTAAGTGTTTTTTTCACCTCCTAAAAACCATCTAATATACAAAAGTTTAAGCCTAAAAGCAACCTTTTTTTTAAAGTTAATCTCATGTAACCAGTATCAATAGGAATTTTGTACGTTATAACCCATTATTCCAATGCAAGAGTAATCTTTTTTGACGGAGATAAAACCTTGTTATGTCGTTAATTCAGACTATCTTTGCCGCCCCAAAAATTCTGATAATGAACTCAAAAGATCAATCCGGAAAAAGACCCCGTATTCGTAAAACAGATGAACGCAGCAAGGATAGGCCGGAAAAAAGCCGGTTTTCGAAGCCTTACCATAAAGAAGATGAAGATGGTCGAAAACCGGAGCGTAAACCTTATAAATCCGCCGGAAACAAAGATCAACGACCCTCAAACAGCCGGAACACTGATGAGCGGACTGGAAGTGACAGAAGTTATTCTAAACCGCAATTCAACAAAGACCGAAGAAGAACTGACAGTAAACAGGGCGGATACAGAGAAAGACCTTCAAGAGGCGGTAGCCATGAATTTGAACATCCCGAACGCGCTGATCGCGGTGGAACGGATCATCATGGTAAAAGATCATTTTCGCGTAAACCTGCCACACCAAAAGGCTTTGAAAGAGAAGATAACGGACTGATCAGACTGAATAAATACCTTGCCGATTCAGGTGTGTGTTCACGACGCGAAGCCGACAAACTGATAGAGGCCGGAGCGGTTACCGTAAACGGAAAAGTAGTAACTCAGCTGGGAACAAAAGTAAACCGTGATGATAAGGTGGCTTATGGCGGTCAAACTTTGAAACGTGAAGTGCTTCGCTATGTGTTACTTAATAAGCCAAAAGGCTTTTTAACAACTGCTGATGATCCCCTGGATCGCAAAACAGTGATGGAATTAGTTGCCAAAGCCTGCGACGAACGCATCTATCCTGTTGGCCGCCTGGATAGAAATACGCTTGGCCTGCTTTTGCTAACCAACGACGGGGAACTTGCCAAAAAGCTTACACATCCAAAATATGGCGTAAAGAAACTGTATCATGTTACGCTGGATAAGGCACTTACCAAAAATGATCTGATAAAAATTGCCGACGGAATAGAACTTGAAGATGGTCCAATTAAAGCTGATTCTATTGCCTGGGTAACAGGGGTTGAGTCGAAAAAAGAGGTAGGAATAGAATTGCACTCCGGACGCAACCGAATTGTAAGACGTATTTTTGAAAGTCTTGGCTATAAAGTAGAAAAGCTGGATCGTGTGCGTTTTGCCAGCCTCACAAAGATTAATCTTCCGCGTGGACATTGGCGTCATTTATCCGAAAAGGAAGTATCGATGCTTAAAATGTTGAAATAGAGGCTTATAAAAAATGCCGAAAAACAAATTCTCCGGCATTTTTCGTTTTAACACTAAAAGGTTAATACCTGTTAACGCAATTCAGATCGTTAAAAGCAATTTTTAAACGTTCGATCATAGCTTTTTCGCCTTCGCGAAGCCATTTGCGTGGATCATAGAATTTTTTATTGGGGCTGTCTTCGCCTTCCGGATTACCAATCTGGCCTTGCAGGTAATCGTGATTCTTTGCTTCGAATTTGCGTACACCATCCCAAAAAGCCCATTGTGTATCAGTGTCGATATTCATTTTTACCACACCATAACCAATGGCTTCTTTAATTTGAGCAGGCTCTGATCCTGAACCTCCATGGAATACAAAATTCACAGGATTGAAATCTGTATTGTACTTTTCCTGGATAAATTTCTGGGAATTATGCAAAATAATGGGTTGCAATTTTACATTACCCGGTTTATAAACGCCATGCACGTTTCCAAAGGCGGCAGCAACAGTAAAGCGATCACTCACCTTGCTTAGCACGTCAAAAGCGCGGGCTACTTCTTCGGGTTGGGTATAAAGTTTTGAGTTGTCGACACCGCTGTTGTCCACGCCATCTTCTTCACCTCCGGTGATCCCCAACTCTATCTCGAGTGTCATACCCATTTTCGACATACGCTCGAGGTAGCGTTTGCTTATTTCAAGGTTTTCTTCCAGGGGTTCTTCTGAAAGATCAAGCATATGCGAGCTGAATAAGGGCTTTCCGTGTTGTTTGTAGAAAACCTCTCCGGCATCTAGCAGTCCATCAATCCATGGAAGAAGTTTTTTAGCTGCGTGATCGGTATGTAAAATAACAGGAACACCGTAGTATTCGGCTAATTGATGAATATGATATGCTCCCGAAACTGCCCCGGCAATAGCTGCTTTTTCGCTTTCGTTCGAAAGGCCTTTGCCAGCATAAAAAGCTGCTCCTCCATTTGAGAATTGGATAATCACAGGCGAATGCACTTCGCGTGCAGCTTCCAATACAGCATTAACAGAGTTTGTTCCAATAACATTTACAGCCGGCATGGCAAAATGGTCTGCTTTAGCAAATTTGAAAATAATTTGCAGGTCGTCGCCACTGGCAACACCTGGTTTTACGAGATCTGATAATTTGTTCGACATGGTTAAAAAATTATGTTATGAATTTATTTGATTTTTATGTTAGTGTTTTAGCGGGTAGATCCAATTTACTGAGTTTATCGAGTTGATTTTTTATAATCGTCATTAGCTCATTTTTATTGATGGGTTTGGCAATGTAATCATCGAAACCCGAGTTGAGCATTTTTTCGCGATCGCCAGCCATGGCATAGGCCGTTTGGGCAATAAAAGGAATGTTTTTATAAACCGGAAAATCTGCCTTTATCTTGTGCATCAATTGAATACCATCCCAGGGCGATGGCAGGTTGATATCGAAAAGCATCACCTGAAAAACATGATTCTTTTTATGACGTTCCCGAATAATCTTTAGTGTTTCTTCTCCATCAACTGCCATGGTGATGTGTCCGGTTTTTTGAAGGATTTTCTGAAGCACAAGACGATTCATACGGTCGTCTTCAACAATAAATATGTCCAGCTTGCCTATTTCTGGTGCATTCGGAATGGGAAATGCTGACATAACTGCTTGCTTTTCCGTAGTATTAACGGTGCACGGCATACTAACAGTAACAGTAGTGCCAACATTGCGTTTGCTATCGATTTGAATTTCACCATGCATCAAAGTCAGCAACCTTTTGGCCAGGGGAAGACCTAATCCGGCGCCCTGGTAGGAGCGGCCATAACCCGAGCTTTCCTGCCTGAAAGCTTCAAAAAGGTGGTGCTGATAATCATCTTCCATACCAACACCGGTATCTTTAATCTTAATTAACACGCGATTGCCTCGTTGATCATATTGGCTTTGGATTGTAACAAACCCTTCGTTGGTGTATTTGATGGCATTATCCACAAGGATATGAAAAACCCGCATAAGCTTGGCATTATCAGCAATAATGGCAGGCACGTCTTCAAGTTTAGCTTTAAAAACCAGTGCTTTTTCGTTAGCCGAGAAGCTCGTCAGATCGATCACATTTTGCAAAATCTCATTTATAGAGCATTCATGTAAATCTATCTCAATATCATTCGCTTCGATGCGACTGATATCTATGATATTATTGAGCAGGTTGAGGAGGCGATCGCCACTTTGTTGTATTCCTTGGGCATACTCATACAGCACCTTGTTCTCTTTTAATGAAAGTTCTGTTTCAAGTAAACTCGAAAAACCGATAATACCATTGAGCGGAGTACGGATTTCGTGGCTCATATTGCCCAAAAAGGCATTTTTTAAGTAATTGGCATCTTCCGCTTTTTTGAGGGCAAGTTTGAGTTTGAGATCTTTTTCACGTCTTTCGTTTAGTCGCGCCTCCAGTTCTGCTGTCCGGCTTTTTACTTCTTCTTCAATTGCAGCTTCTTTTTGTTGATATTCATTTAAAAGCTGCTGCTTTTCCAACTGAAGCATCTGAAGGTTATTGTTGAGTTTTTTTCTGCTAAAAAATGAAAAAACAGAAACAATAAATAAGAACACCAAAGCGGTAAACAATAAAATTAGCGGCCAGTCGAAAAGTTTTTCCTGTTTTTTTTCTGAAAAAACCGCAAACGGTTTCGATATTTGACTAACAGCTTCATTTTCATGTTGTGCGAGAAGATTCAGGGCTTTGTTCATGTTATAATTGGCACTATCGAATTTATTTTGTGCCGCTTGAATTTGGGCAAGGAGTTGCAAAGCAATAATACGACTTGTGCTGGAATTTGCATACTGTTGCGTATCAGTAATGATAGCCCTTAAATGCAGCAACGCTGCTGTTGTATCAAAACTCAGATATGCTCTTGCAAGATCCAAACGCAAAGCAGCTTGTGCATGTTTTTTGGATTCGGAAAGTTTTTTTTCAAGACTGTCGATTCTAATAACAAGGTGTGCTGATTGCGCATTGGTATTTTTAAAAAGACCCGAAAAAAGCAGCATTAGCAACATTAACAAAGCAAGCCGAGTTGTTGCGATACTTTTGTATAGTATTGGAAATAAGTTACTCAACAATTGGTGTTGCATAGCTGCCGGAGTTTGCTTACACAAAGTTAAACTAAATTTCGTATCCGTGTTTTTATTGCTTAAATCCAGAATGAGTTTTGCCCGAGACGACTTACATCAATCAAAAACACCTCGGATGATTTATCGTTCACTATTGAATTTGGATTTATTATGAAACCGATATTCCCCATTTCTCAAACCTCTCACTGTGAAATAATTAACACTATTCTTATTTGGTCTAAATTACCGCTTTTTGAATTATGTTGTATCTTTACCCGCTTTATTTTAGGTTGTTTATTATGTTATAATTTGAAATAGAACAACATACAATTACATTATGATCAAAAAAGTTTTAGTAGCCAATAGGGGCGAGATTGCCATACGCATCATGCGTTCTTGCAGAGAAATGGGCATTGAAACCGTAGCTGTATATTCTGATGCTGATCGCACCTCGATGCATGTGCGCTATGCTGATGAGGCCTATTACATTGGTCCGTCGCCATCAGCGGAAAGCTACCTGCGTATGGATAAAATGATGGAGATAGCAAAGCAGTCCGGCGCCGATGCCATTCATCCCGGATATGGATTTTTATCCGAAAATGCCTCCTTTTCGGCTTTGTGCCAGAAAGAAGGCATTATTTTTATCGGCCCCGATCCTTATGCCATCGAAACAATGGGGGATAAAATTACAGCCCGCAAAACGATGATTGCTGCTAATGTTCCTGTTGTTCCGGGTACTACCGAGCCCATTACCAATCTCAAAAAAGCCGTAGAAGTAATTCTGGAGATCGGTTTACCTGTGATGATCAAAGCCAGCGCGGGTGGTGGTGGAAAAGGAATGCGTCTTGTAAAAGAGGAATCAAAAATATTGGAAGCGGTTTCGGCAGCGCGTTCTGAAGCCAAAGCGGCTTTTGGAGATGATGCAGTGTATATCGAAAAATATATTTCATCGCCACATCATATTGAGTTTCAGGTGTTAGGCGACAAGCATGGCAATGTAGTGCATTTATTCGAAAGGGAATGTTCGGTACAGCGGCGACACCAAAAAGTAGTAGAAGAAACTCCATCTCCTATTATGACTCCTGAAGTGAGGGCCAGGATGGGCGAGGCTGCAGTGGCGGCTGCCAAAGCAGTAAATTATCACGGAGCAGGAACCATTGAATTTATTGTTGATGACAACCTGAACTACTATTTCCTTGAGATGAATACCAGGCTTCAGGTAGAACATCCTATCACCGAAAGGGTAGTAGGGGTCGATTTGGTAAAACAGCAGATTAATATTTCTAACGGTTTGCCCCTGGCTTTTAAACAGGAAAATCTCCGGCAAAGTGGACATGCTATCGAAGTGCGTATTTATGCCGAAGATTCCGACAATAATTTTATGCCTTCACCAGGTGTAATCAAACATATTACAGAACCCCTGGGATTGGGCGTACGTCATGATGGATATGCTTACGAAGGTTATGAAATTCCGATGTATTACGATCCCATGATTTCAAAACTGATCGTTTGGGGAGAATCCCGTTCCGAAGCCATTGCCAGACTAAAACGTGCACTTTACAACTATAAAATAACAGGTGTAAAAACGTCTATTCCATATTTACATCGTATCCTGGAAGTTCCTGCTTTTGTTGAAGGTCGCTACAACACCCATTTTATTGAAGAAAACCAAAAATACCTCAAACCTCGAACAAACTGTAGCGATCGTTGTGAGGATGTAGCTGTCATTACCGCGTTTTTTGATTACCTGACCAAACTTGAAAACCTTCAGCCTCAGCCTCCTAATAAGGAACTGGGCAGCAGCTGGAAAGATTTTGGTCGCAAACGCTCTATTTTAAGATTGTAATTTAACAAATTTGTGAAGAAATGTCCTACGAAATAAAAGTAAACGATCGCATTGCTCAGGTTGAGCTACTTAGCAGAAACGGAAATCAAATCCAGGTGATGCTTGATAACAAGCTTTATGATCTTGATATTGTGGAGGTTGAACGGGGGGTTTATAGCATAATACACCAGAATACCTCATTTAATGTAGAGCTGGTCCAAGCAAAAAATGCCAAGAGTTACATTGTAAATACACTTTACGAATCATTTGATGTTCAAATCATTGATGCAGAAGCTAAATATCTGATGAATCGTAAAAAAGATGATGGTGAAGATGAGAAGGTAATAGCTTCACCAATGCCCGGTAAGGTTGTGAAGGTACTTGTAAAAGAAGGAGATGAAGTGAAGGCAGGAGAAACCGTTGTAGTTGTTTCGGCCATGAAAATGGAGAGCGAGTACAAGGTGAAACAGGATCGGGTAATTAAGAAGGTGCTGGTGAAAGAAGGAGATACAGTAGCCGGAGATCAGCCAATGGTAATTATCGAATAAAAATCAATAGTAAAACAAAAAGCCATGTCAACAGAAAATAAATTTAAACTGCTTCAGGAAAAAGATCAACAAGCTGAGCTGGGTGGCGGGGAAGATCGTATTAACAAACAGCATGCAGCCGGGCGCAAAACGGCCCGCGAGCGACTGCTCGACTTGCTAGATCCTAACACTTTTGCCGAGATTGATAAATTTGTGACTCACCGTTCTACTGACTTTGAAATGGATAAGCAGAAATTTTTGGGCGATGGTGTGGTTACCGGTTATGGGAAAATTGATGGCCGTCTTGTATATGTTTTTGCGCAGGATTTCACGGTGTTTGGTGGTTCGCTGAGTCGTGCCAATGCTGACAAAATTGTGAAGGTTATGGATCTGGCCATGAAAATGGGTGCGCCGATAATTGGCCTTAACGATTCAGGTGGCGCTCGCATTCAGGAAGGCGTGGAAAGCCTGGGTGGTTATGCAGATATCTTTTACCGCAATGTGATGTCGTCGGGTGTTATTCCACAAATTTCGGCAATCCTCGGACCTTGTGCCGGTGGTGCTGTGTATTCGCCGGCCATTACCGATTTTATTATGATGGTAAAGGACACTTCTTATATGTTTGTTACGGGGCCTGATGTGATAAAAACCGTTACACACGAAGAAGTTACAAAAGATGAACTGGGTGGCGCCATGACGCACAACTCCAAAAGTGGCGTGGCTCATCTGATGGCCGAAAATGATGAACAGGCTATGATGATGTTGCGTGAGCTGATGAGCTTCCTGCCTTCCAATAATATGGAAGATCCACCGGTGAAAGTTTGCACGGATAGCATCAATCGCGAAGACGACAGCCTCGACACCATCGTTCCCGACGATCCGAACAAACCCTATGATATGCACGATATCATCAGCAAAGTAGTAGATGATCATCATTTCTTTGAAGTTCAGCCTTATTACGCTAAAAATATCATTATTGGTTTTGCCCGCCTTGGCGGAAAACCTGTTGGTATTGTTGCCAATCAGCCTGCTGTACTGGCCGGTGTGCTGGATATCGACAGCTCAACAAAGGCCGCTCGTTTTGTACGTTTTTGCGATGCTTTCAATATTCCGTTAATCACTTTTGAAGATGTGCCGGGATTTTTGCCGGGTACTACACAAGAGTTTGGCGGAATTATCAAACATGGAGCGAAATTGCTTTATGCCTTTGCCGAAGCTACCGTTCCAAAAATCACCGTTATCACTCGCAAAGCATATGGTGGTGCCTATGATGTGATGTCGAGCAAGCATATTGGTGCTGATATGAATTTTGCCTATCCCACAGCCGAAATTGCAGTAATGGGTCCCGAAGGTGCTGTTAATATTATTTATAAAAACAAGTTGAACGAAGAAGAAAGGCAAAAAGCTATCGACGATTATCGCAAAACCTTTGCCAGCCCTTACAAAGCTGCTGCATTAGGCTATATCGACGAGATTATTTATCCGCACGAAACCCGTAAAAAGCTGATTCAGACGCTCGACATGACACAGTCGAAAACCAAACTTAATCCACCCAAGAAACATGGAAATATTCCACTTTAAAATAATTGAAAATTAATTTTTAATAAAGCCGGTCAGTTTTTGATCGGCTTTTTTTAATGTTGAAACATCTGATAAAAGCTTTCCATTAATTTGATAAAGAATTGGTTGATAATTGGATCCTGCAGCCAGCTTGGAAATTGAGTTTCAGCCTTTGAGTATGCCCCAAAAAAGCATAGGTTAATTTTGAGTCAAGGGAATATACTTACCAAATATTTCGTTAAGGAAGAGAATCATTTTTACCGTTTTAGGTATAGGTTTTTCTCATGCAATGTTTCAGCTTGCCTTATATCATGTAAATTATTTAATGAAGGCACTAAATTCAAGACAGATAGAATATAGCGTAATTTTGCGGGTGTTTTTTACAACAAGAATAAATGATAACAGCAGAAATTTTTGATAGTGAGGTCTATAACTGGGTGATCCTGCCCTTGTTAATTGCATTGGCTCGTGTGATGGATGTAACTGTAGGCACTATACGTTTGATATTTGTATCACGTGGCTACAAATATCTGGCGCCCATTCTGGGATTTTTTGAGGTAATCATCTGGCTGCTGGCGATTGGTCAAATTATGCAACAGCTTGATAATATTATGTGTTATATTGGTTATGGAGCCGGTTTTGCCATGGGCAATTATATCGGAATTAGGCTGGTTGAGAAAATGTCGATCGGAACTGTTGTTGTCCGAATCATTCCAAAGAAAGACACAGCCGACTTGATAGCACACCTTCGTGAAGCAAATTATGGTGTTACGTCTGTTGAAGCAACCGGCAAAAGCGGACCGGTTCAAATGATTTTTAGCATCGTAAAAAAGAAAGACTTAGCTGATGCCTTATCAATTATTAATCAGCACAATCCACATGCATTTTATACTATTGAAGAGGTGCAGCAGGTGAACGAAGGCTATTTTAGGGCTACCAAAAAAAGATCGTTTTTAACAGGTAGTATTTTTAATATCGGGCAGTTGCGGAAGTAATATATTCCATGTTAATACGGCACGCTTTTTGGTGCTTTTAGTCTGTAAATCAATACCTAAAAGCCATGATCAGTTATAAAACACCACAGGCTGATCTTGAGAATAAGAGGGGCCTGTTTTTTGAAATCGGATTAGCGGTTGCCTTATTAAGTATTTTTTTAGTCTTCCAGATCAAGCGACCATTGCGTACTACAACACTCGATTTTGACTATGGCGAACTAAATATCATTCAGGAGGAGATGATCCAGACGCATCAACCCACTACACCTCCGCCTCCCAAGCAGCCAAGACAGCAAATAACCTTATTAACTGTTGTTGATAACACAGAGGAGGTTGAAACAGAAATCCATATTCAGGCTGAAATTGATCAAAAAACTGAGATACCGGAGTATATTCCTGTTGAGCGGCCGCCAGAGGAAGAGGCTATTATAGAGCCGGAAATATTTCTGATTGTTGAAGAACAACCTGAATTTCCGGGAGGTGAAGCAGCACGTAGGGCTTATTTTGCTGAAAATATCCATTATCCACAGGAGGCCCGCGAAATGGGAATCCAGGGAACTGTGTATGTTGGCTTTGTAGTAGAACCCGATGGCTCTGTTTCGCAAGTGAAAGTGCTTAGAGGTATCGGTGGAGGCTGCGATGAAGAAGCTATTCGCGTTGTGAAAAATATGCCACCCTGGAAGCCTGGCAAGCAGCGCAATATTCCGGTACGAGTACGTTTTACTATTCCGGTTAGGTTTACACTGCTTTAGTGCTGTTCAAACTGCTTCTGCAACTGGCATTCGCTGCGATATTATTTGCATCTTTGCATGGTGAAATCAATAAAGCATATCTTATTTGTAAAACTTGTTATCACCTTGCTATTGAGTGCTTTGCTTCTGCAACAATGTGCTAATCCGGTGATGCCAGGCGGAGGGCCAAAGGACACAGAACCACCCAAGGTGCTGTCGGCTATTCCTGAAAATTATTCGGTAAACTTTGCTGCAAAACGAATCGAAATCTCTTTTGATGAGTTTGTAAAAGTGACCAATATGCAAAAAAACTTGTTGATTTCTCCTCCCGTTGGTAAAAATCCCGAATTTCGTCTCCGGGGTAAAACACTCCAAATAATTTTTGAAGAACCGCTGTTAAAAGAAACGACTTACACTTTGTTTTTTGGTGATGCTATTGTTGATCTTACCGAGAGCAACCCGCTTAGTGGTTTTAGTTATGTTTTTTCTACAGGATCAGTCCTCGATTCTCTGAGTTTGGGAGGTATTGTGCTCAATGCTTTTGATCTTGTGCCTCCCGAACAGGCTTATGTAATGCTTTATGCCAGTATCCCTGACACTGTTAAACCGGATTCTGTGCCGTATCTTATCAGGCCGCGTTATATTACACGCACTGATGAAGCAGGGCATTTCAATTTGAATAACCTTAAAGATACTGTATATCAGTTATTTGTGCTTAGCGACATGAATAGTAATCTGCTTTACGATATGCCTGGCGAAAAAATCGCTTTTCTGGATAGTTTGCTTCAGCCAGTTTATGTGGAAGAGAATTTTACAGATTCAATTGACATGTTGAGCGACAGCCTGCTGAACGATTCCACGTATTTTGATTCATTACTTGTTTCGGACAGCTTACGCACAGAAATAGAGCAACTTACGGATACAATTGCTGATTCTTTAGTAACTGTAAATGACTTCCTGCCCGAGCTGGACATTCATCTGTTTATGTTTGAAGAACAAGATTCTGTTCAACGGCTTTTACACACCGATATGCTAAGGCCTGGATTATTGCAGTTTGCATTTAGATATCCTGTAAAAAATTTAATAATCAACGAATTAAGACCATTACCCGATAGCTTTGAAATTATTGAAGTGTATTCACAGGCTGCTGATACCCTGCTTTGGTATTATCCGCCTCAAATCACTGACAGCCTGTTTTTACTGGTGCAGCAGGATACAATAATTAATGATACTGTTGTTGTTTCGCTTGCTCCCAAACAGACAACAGCTTCACGCCGAAAAAAGCCAGAAGATGAAAAACCTCCGGTGCTCGGTATTTCTTTTAATACTAAATCACGAAAACTGGATCTTCCCAAACCATTGCAGATTCGATTTGATGAGCCGGTTTTGACTTATAGGATGCGTGATACGAGTTGGATGATTATTAATGAAGATACATTGATTAATCGGTTGCAATTTAAAAAGGTTGATTCACTTGGGTTTAAATATCAAATTGACACTACTTTTGAGCCAGGTAGCCGTGTGATGATTCGCTTTCCGGATTCAGTTTTCTTTGGCTATAGTGGAAAAACAAATGATACCACTCAGCTTAATTTCAATGTTCCGCCTCTGGATCAGTATGGAAACCTGTTTCTTGAAATGATAATCCCCGAAATGGAAAGGAATATCATTGTGCAACTGCTTGATGAAAAGGAGAAGGTTCTGATTGAGCAACACCTATCAGCTTCAGAACGCTTAGCTTATCCTTTTTTAATCCCCGGGAAATACTTGTTAAAAGTAATTTTCGATCGTAACGGAAACAGGCGCTGGGACACAGGCGACTACCTCAAAAAGCAACAGCCAGAACGCGTTATGTATTTCCCAAAAACTATCGAAATCAGGGCAAATTGGGATCAGGAAGAACAGTGGGACTTATCTTTAGAGGGTCAACCTTCAAATTAGCAATCTTTGCACTGATCGATGCAGGTGATAATGTCGGAGAGTGTTTTGTTGCGCAATGAATAGAATATTTTTTTTCCGTCACGTTTGGCTTCCAGTATGCCGTTGTTTTTCATGATATTGAGGTGATGGGATGCTGCGGCTTGCTCAATATCCAGTTTCAGATAAATTTCAGTAACACTCATTTTGGCACTTTGAGTAAGCATATTAATGATTGCCAAACGTACCGGATGTGCAATAGCACGCAATCTGCCAGCAACTTTTTCGAGCTTTATAATGCTTTGTTCGGTTAATTCGAGTGTTTCCATGAGCCAATTTTTGGCAAAAATACAACTTCTAAACGCTAACATAACTGCATATGTGCATATGTTTTAGGTTTTTGGCTAATATAAAAACGGTCTAAATAAAAAAAGCTTTTTGCTGCTTAGAGTTTCACTAAACTTTTTCATTAGGGGAGTCGATGAAGCCTTTTTTATTTCTTCTGCATTTTTCGCTGCAAAACTTTACCTCATCCCAATTTTTTTCCCATTTTTTGCGCCAGGTAAATGGGCGGCCGCAAACCAAGCAGATTTTTGTAGGCAGATGCTGTTTTTTATTCATTATTTGTGAGCTTTGTTGAGTCTGCATTACAAAACAACGCTTGATAATTTAAGTTCTGCAAAAACAATGAATTACAATTGAGTATGAAAATTTTAATGCAACAAATAGTTTATAAAGGATTAATTGGGTTCTTTACCTAAAAACTGACAATATCCTGACAATATTCAAAGCTGATAATCAATATAAACCTTAACAGGCTACTTGGTTACCCCACCTCAGCATACAAATCTGTAAACTCAAATTTTCCGCCATCGAACAGACCTTTGTCGCTCAGTTTTAGCTGTGGGATTACAAGCAGTGCCATAAACGAAAGCGTCATAAATGGCGCATGCAGGCTACAGCCAAGTGCTTTGGCGGCGGCATCTGTTTTTTCGTAGGCTTTGGCAACTTCGTAAGCATTTTGATTGCTCATCAGTCCGGCAACGGGCAGCGGCAATAAACTGACAATGTTTTCGTCGCAGGCTACCACACCGCCTTTGCTTTCGATCAGGAGGTTTACAGCTTTGGCCATGGCCGTATCATCAGCTCCAACAACAATGATGTTGTGGCTGTCGTGAGCAACTGTTGAGGCGATGGCACCCCGTTTTAGCCCGATGTTTTTGATAAATCCTATCGAAGGTTTAGCTTTTTGGTAACGGTTTATCACAGCAATTTTCAAAATGTCTTCAGCAGTATTACTGGTTAAATTTTCACCATCTGCAACTGCCTGTCCGATAACTGTATTTGTTATCAGCTGGCCTTCAAGTGCTTCAATCACCTTGATAGCTTTGCCGGTGTTTTCTACAAAAAAGTCATCAGTTGTAACAAAATCAGCAACAAAATTATTTGGAGTAGTGGTTTGTTGAGTTTCTATCAAACTTTGGCCATTTTCGGCAACTAATTGTCCATTCACGTAGGTTTGTAGCACATTGAAATCGGTCAGGTTATCAACCACAATCATATCAGCCGGATCGCCTGTTTGTAAAGTTCCCACTTCCAAATTGTAATGTTCGATAGGGTTTAAAATAGCACTCCGCAGCACATCCATTACCGGATAACCTTTATCAACGGCACGTTTTACAAGCTGATTGATATGGCCTTTTACCAGATCATCCGGATGTTTGTCGTCGCTGCAAAACAGCACTTTGTCGGCATGGTCTTTCATCAGATCAATCAGTGCTTCAAAATTTTTGGCAGCACTGCCTTCACGAATCTGGATTTTCATACCATACTGAATTTTATCCAATGCTTCTTCCATCGTAAAGCATTCATGATCAGTGGTTATTCCTGCTTCAATATATTTTCGGGCATCTTCGCCTTTCAGGCCTGGCGCATGTCCGTCGATGGGTTTGTTATACTTTTTGGCAACAGCCAGTTTTTCCATCACCATTTTGTCCTGAAACAAAACGCCGGGATAATTCATCATCTCAGCCATATATTTAATCTCAGGCCGTGAGAGCAATTTTTCCATGGCATCGGCACCCAGATTAGCTCCTGAAGATTCAAAACCTGTGGCGGGCACACAGCTCGAAGCGCCAAAGTAAAATTTAAAAGGCACTGTTTTTCCATTTTCAATCATGAAATCAATGCCTTCAATTCCAAGTACATTGGCTATCTCATGCGGATCGCTAACGGTAGCAACAGTTCCGTGAACCACAGCCAAACGGGCAAACTCAGCCGGTACAAGCATCGAACTTTCGATGTGCACATGGGCATCTATAAAGCCAGGGAGAATATAATTTTCAGGTGCTGATTCAGATTTTGTTATGGTCTTAATTATACCATTTTCAACTGTAATTGTACCTGGAAAAATCTTTTTTTTGTGCAGATCCACAATCTGACCACTTACAGTAAAAGTATTTGCTGACATAGTTTAGGTTTTTTACAAAAGTAATTCAAAGGGGCTTGTAGTGCAAAATCAAAAGCAGTAATCCGTGCTGGCGGTAAACTCAAGCGAGGCTCCAAAAGCATTTCCAACGCTGGTTTCAATGGCATTTAAACGGTAATTAAACAACAGGATAAAAGTTTTTTTCATCTTATAATTTTGGGTCTCTGATTTAAATTGTTGCTCCCTGATGGCTGTCTCCAATCCATTACCGGAGTATATTTTAATCCATTTTTTTGATGGTAAATTCATAATTGATAGGAGGTAAAAAGTGAAGAAATTATTAGTCATATGACTCACTTTTGCTTCTGTAAAAAATACTTCCCTGTTGATGGCCTGATAGCGGAACAATCCACCAATTTTGAAGTGATCCGATTAAAAATGCCGGTAATAAGCACCAAATGCCACCATACTTGTTGAATTATCTGTTGTATAAATTTCAATAGTAATGGTGCAGATAATCAAATCGCTAAAAAAAATTGTCAACATCAGCCGTACTGAGTAAGCCTTTATTTGCAAGAATTTCAATGTTTTGTGCTCTGGGCTGAGGCGTAAAAAAGAATGCTAAAGCTATGCTAAGAAACCATTATTCTTTCATAATTTATGTTTTTTTAGAAAAACGAATGTCTGATTTATCGAATTAAGGGTTTTCAATGATTTTTTGTAAAATAGTAGTTGTTGAGAACCCTTTCACAAGCTCAATGGTTTCCACTTTTCCGCCTTTGGCCACAACAATATCATAACCCACCACATCTTCAGCTTTGTAATCTTTTCC
>JACCQN010000084.1 GCA_015709215.1 Bacteroidales bacterium | reverse complement strand
GGCAACTAACGATTGATCAGGTCATGAAAATAACATCTTTTTTTGACGGTTTTCTGTCGCTCTTCTATCCGGAAGTGTGTGCAGCCTGTGGAACCAGCTTGTTGCGCCACGAAAAAACAGTTTGTTTAACCTGCTTGCATACCCTGCCAAAAACCGGTTATGAGCAGATTGCCGACAACCCACTGGCACGTATTTTCTGGGGAAGAATACCTTTTGAAGCTGTTGCGGCTACATTTTTCTTCAGCAAACAAGGCAAGGTGCAGCACCTGATTCATGAGCTAAAATACAAAAGTAACATAGAAGCTGGTTATTTTCTGGGAGAACAAATGGGTGAAAATCTGCGCGAGGCACCTCTTTTCCAATCGGTTGACTTTCTGATTCCCGTTCCACTTCATCCCAAACGACAGCACCAACGCGGCTATAATCAAAGCGAGGTGATTGCACACGGAATAAACCGGGCCTTCCCGATACCATTGGCTGCTGATGTATTGTACAGGACGGTAGCTACCAGCACACAAACCAGAAAATCGCGACAGGCCAGATGGGAAAATGTGAAACAAATCTTTGCTCTGAAAAACTCAGAAAAACTGGAAGGAAAACACGTTTTACTCCTTGATGACGTGATAACTACAGGCAGCACTTTGGAAGCCTGTGGAGCTGTGCTACACACTATCCCGGGTATCAAAATCAGTGTAGCAACGGCAGCTTGTGCGGTGAGTTAAGTATTAATTTATCTAGCTGATAACTCCTTTCAAAACAAATTGAAATAAATTGCACTATTCTTAATTAAGTACTTATTTTTGTACTGAATTAATAACTTTTTTAAACTTAAAAACATGATAGCGGCAAATTTCACAGAATTCAGAAGCAAGCTCAAAAAGTATCTTGACGAAGTTGAGAACAATAACGAAACCCTAATTATCAAGAGAAAAACAGGAAAAGGAACGGTATTGATTTCTTTGGATGAATATAACTCCATCATGGAAACCATTCACTTATTACGCTCCAAAGCGAATGCTGACAGACTTTTTGAATCGATCAGACAAATGAGGAGCAATCAAACAGTGAAACATGAATTAATTGAAGATTAAAACACTGTTTAAAAATCTACTTTTGATGAGAATCACTTTTTCAAAAAATTCCTGGGAAGACTATATTTTGTGGCAAAAAGAAGACAAAAACATATTGAAGAAAATCAATCAATTGATTAAAGAAATACAACGAACTCCTTATCAGGGACTTGGAAACCCGGAGCCACTAAAATACGAATTAACAGGTTTTTGGTCACGCCGTATTGATTGCGAACACAGGCTTGTGTATCAGGTTTTTGAAAACGAATTGCTCCTATACAGCTGTAAATATCATTACGAAAAATGATTACAAAATGAAAAAACCACAAGTAACTTTAATATTTCTGTTAACTGTCTTTCTTTCTAATGGTTTTTCGCAGGAAGAATGCACAAAATGTGACATTGATAAAGTGAAAACTGTTGAAGAAAATATGAAAAACCTAAACTATCAGATAATCGAGGACTTTCTGTGTACATTTGATGTTTCATGTAAAACGAATGAAGAATATTCTGAATGGAGTAATGAGCTAATTTTCAAAGTGGTAGAGAATTATTCAGCCTTACGTATAAAAGTGCTTGAACAAAGTCAAAACATCGATAGAATTCTCATTTTAAAAGAAATTGAAAATCCATCACTCGATTATAACTATTAACAAACATACGACTCTATTTCTAAATTTAATTCAGATAGTAAAATGAAAGAAAGCATTTTAAAAGCACTTGAACGTGCCACTGAAAAAGAATAAATGTGAAAATATAACAGTTAATATAAATCTAAATATACATGAATACCCTTCACCTACAAATATTAGGAACACTTATTTTATTCGTTCTGCTCTTTCTGGGAAATATGATTTTCAGAGCTGTGCTGAGGCGTATTGATAAACGCGTTCATTTTGCCCTCGAACGCAAAAAGATCATTTACAAAATCGTACACCTTTTCATCTTCATACTTGCAGTGGTTGGCTTGATAGCCATTTGGGGCGTCGATCCAAAACAATTGTTTTTGTTCCTTACTTCCATTCTTACCCTATTAGCAGTTGGTTTTGTTGCACAATGGTCTATTCTTTCCAATATCACGGCCAGCCTTATTCTGTTTTTCAATCACCCGATTCATATCGGAGGCTGGATTAAGATTGTGGATAAAGACCTTCCCATCGAAGGGATGGTCGAGAATATTACGCTGTTTTTTATGTACATCCGGACATCCGAAGGCGAACTGCTTTCTGTGCCCTGTAATCAGGTATTACAAAAAACCATCTCAGCTAACCCAAAGAAATTAGAATCAAACCAGCAAAGCAACAAAAACTAATCTCTCCGATGCTCCGGAATTTCAGGAATTGTATCCTGAATGCGTCCTTCCCGAATTAATTGCTCGTTATAAGCTTTTCGGTTACGCTCAAGGCGGCGTTGCAGCCTGGCCATGTGGTTAAATAAATCATACAAGGCCTGAATAGGTCCTTTTATGGTCATTGGAGCAGGTTTAACTCCCACAAGGCTGCTTCCAAGCTCTGCGGTAAAACCTTCTATTTCAAAAGCTTTTACAGGTTCCATATGCACGAACAAATATTTAAATGTTGGCCAGTCGTAAAATGCCCTCACCACCACTTCCTGCATCTGCACTGTATCGCGTTCTAACAAAATATAAAGGCCGTCCGGTTGATTAATCAGGCTGTCGTGAGTTCCGATAATTTTGTGCGAAAAGCCAATGGAAGTAAGTAATAAGGTATCCGTTCCGTATCCTCTGAAAGAAAACCCACCGTTTTTATCTGTGATGGTTCCTCTTCGTGCCATCTTGCTGATAATATGAACGTTGGGAACAGGTTTAAGGCTATCGGCAGAAAGCACCCTGCCATGTACAATCATGCTTTGCTGGGCCGTGCCTGTTGAGACAAAACCTATAAAAATCAAAACAAAAATAAAACCCTTTGATAACCATTTCATATGCAACAACGAAAGTAAAACCTTCCGGCCAATTTTCAAATATGTTATGCCATAAAAAATGTTAAGCCCACAAGCTTTACGAAGCTCATTTAGATAAAATTGTATTTTCGCTTTTACAACTTTGAATGATTAAGCTATCTTAATGAAAAACAAAAAGCTCATAAACAGGATTTTTCGATCGCTTGCTTTCTTGCTGGTTTTATTGGTAATCGTTTTAGGCCTATTTTTACTCTTCATTCAAATGAACGATTTTAATCCGTCGGCACAAATGAAAATCACAACCCAAGGTCAGGCCATTATGCGCCATACCGGAAGTGAACCCCTGCGTTTTGTTAGCTGGAATATCGGCTACGGTGGTCTTGGAAAAGAAATGGATTTCTTCTACGATGGAGGCAGTAAAGTAAGAGCTACAGAGGAACAAAGTCAGGAATGGATGCATCTGATTTCGCGCTGGATTGCCCGAAATTCCGCTGCTGACTTTATCTTATTGCAGGAAGTTGATTTCAATGCCAAAAGAACCTATTTTACAGATCAGTCGCAGCAACTGGCACCTTTGCTCCCCGACCATGAAATGATACGTGCTGTAAACTACAAAATACCTTTTGTTCCTGTTCCTGTTTATGAACCCATGGGGAAAGTTGAAGCCGGAATGCTAACTTTTTCGGCATACAAATCAATTGAAAATGTGCGTTTTGCCTACCCACAAATTGCCTCCTGGCCCGATCGGATGTTTTTGCTGGATCGTTGTTTTATTAAAAGCCGTTTTGCTACCAATCTGGGAAATGAATTGGTGGTTTTTAACACACACAACTCAGCATTTATCGATGATCCGGTTAAAATGCAACACGAACTGCAAACCATTCGCGACCAGATGTTGCTGGAATACCAGCTGGGAAATTTCGTGATTGCAGGAGGCGACTGGAATATGAATCCACCAGGGATGCAAAACACAACTTATACTTCAGGTCATCGCTTTACCAACGCTCCGGTTCGTTTTCCTGACCATTTTTTCCCAGCCGACTGGAAATTTGCATTTGATACAAATGTACCTTCCAACAGACAGATACACGAAGCCTATCGCAAAGGAATCACCGGAACAACCACAATCGACTTTTTTATTTTGTCACCAAATGTTGAACTGCTCTATCTGAAAACATTCGACCTTGATTTCGCAATTAGCGATCACCATCCCGTGATGATCGAAGTAAATTTGAAACCCTTAACAGAATGAAATACTTGCTAAGTTTATTTGTTTCACTTGTCATGTTAAGCAGTTTCGGACAAAAAACTTCTGTATTCACAACCGAAAGCGGGAGAGTAGATTATAAAACCAATGATCCGCTCGAACTGATAAAAGCAGGTTTAATGCAACTAAAGGGAGCTTTCGACACGACCAACATCGCTATGCTTTCATAATCGAAAACTGCACTTTTGAGGGTTTTAACAGCCCCACGCAGCAAGAGCTTTCCCTCGAAAATTATGTAGAAAGTCACAAATATCCCAATGCAACTTTTATGGGAAAAGTTACTAACCTCAAGGAGATTGACTTTTCACAGCCTGGCACTTATCAGGCACAAATTAATGGAGAATTAACCTCCCATGGCATTACGCAAGAAATTTCGGGAGAGGGAACTTTTGAAGTAAAAGATGGGAAAATCCACAGGAAATCAAGCTTTTATTTTGCTGTTGCCAATTATGACATTAAAATTCCAAAGGCTGTAATTACCAATATTGCAGAGAAAATTGTAGTAAATGTGGATATTTTTCCTGGAAGTTTGAACAAATAAAACAAATCGCTGTTCTAATTACGGTTTTGGTTATACATTTCAATTTTCTCCTATTGACACAGGCGCGCTGCTCCCGCAGGCGCCTGTTTCTTTTTAAAATATTTCAATGTTATAAACTTAATATTCAGTGACCTATAAAATTTTTACATAATATTTTTTACAAATTTTGAACATTTTGGATCTGCTATCGTTATATGTACGGTTTTGGTTATACATTTCAATTTTCTCCTATTGACACAGGCGCGCTGCTCCCGCAGGCGCCTGTTTCATTTTTTAAAAAACCCGGCTGTAATTTTCAGGCAGTTGGCATTTAAAACTAATAGTTTAGTTATAAAGATTAAAAAAATTAGTTTAGAGCAAACCTAACAGGAAGATTAAAAGAAACGCGAACAGCTTGTCCTCTTTGATAACCAGGAGTCCATTTAGGCATTAATTCTACAACCCGTTTGGCTTCTTGGTCGCAACCACCTCCAATACCTCTGAGGATTTTCACATTGGATACACTACCATCTGCCTCTACCACAAAGTTTACAAAAACCCTTCCCTGTATCGTATCCCGACGAGCTTGCTCTGGATAGCTGATGTTGTTGGCAAGAAAATTCATCATAGCTGCTGGACCGCCTGGATATTCCGGCATAACTTCAACTACCGTAAATACTTCTTCACCAGGTGTTTGTTCTTGCTTAAAAGCAGGCGTTTGATCTTCATCAAGCTTGACTTCTTCTATCGTATCCGTTGCAAAATTGCAGGACTGAATAAAAACGGCAGCCAAAAAAAACGGCAGTAGTAAAGTTAATTTCAGCCATTTACGGGCAGGCTGTTTTCCCTTGATTTGATTCATCATAAGTAAACGTTTTTTGATTAATGAAACATTAAACGGATTGGTAAGCCAGAGCATCCCGCCATAGGTGGATAGCTCCAACAAAGTTTTTTGATAACTTGATTTATTAACTTTTTTAATGGCCAGCTGATCCGCTTCAAACTCGTGCATGGTTTTTAGTTCGCTGCGCAAAAAATACCAGGCCGGATGATACCAGAAAACAGCCTGTAAAAGCTCAAAATAAAGAATATCAAGCGAATGAAACCGCCTGGCATGAGCTTTTTCGTGAGCTAAAACTGCATCAAATCGCTGGTCGTTGAGCAAATGATCCGAAACAAAAAACCAATAGAAAAATGAGAAAGGTATTTTGTCACTTTGCAGCCTAACGATTTTCATGCCGTGATTTGTCTCTCTTTTACCTCTAATAATCAGGAAACTGATCGAAAGGAGCCTAATAAAATAATGTATTAAAAACCCTAAACTGATCAAGACAAAAACATCAAACAAACCCACTTTGAAACTGCTTTGCTCATCAACAATCTTTTCCGATTCGGTGAAGGATGTGATCAATGTTTCGGGCAACACCACAGTTTGAAGCAAGGTACTAAAGCCAAAATCAAAAATATCCAGTGGTAAAAGAGGTATAACTATGGCCAAAAGGCTACTCAGAAGAATATAAAACCGATTGAAACCCACACTGACGTTACGACGCAAAACCAACAGATAGGCCACTGCAAAAATCAACAGATAAATTGCTGCACGAAAATTCCAAAAGAGCAGGGCTTCCATGGTTATTGATTTGCAGATTTTTGTTCTATCTCATTTTCTATCAATTGCTTCAACTCTTCCAGATCAGAAAGACTCAGTTTTTTTTCTCTGGAGAAAAACGAAAACATTTGTTTCACGGAATTACTAAAATAATTGCCGGCCAGATTTTTTACCAGATGCTGTGAATATTCTTTTTTGGTAATTACCGGAAAATACTGATGACTTTTACCAAATGCTTCGTGACCTACAAACCCTTTACGTTCAAGAATCCGCACTATCGTCGAAACCGTATTATAAGCAGGTTTGGGTTCGGGGAGTTGTTCCAGTATATCATTAACAAAAGCCTTTTCGAGCCTCCACAATTCTTGCATGATCTGTTCTTCAGCTTTGGTGAGTTCTTTCATCTTAACTAAGTTGATAGTTTTATAACTATTTTTTTAGTTTATTAGTGTACAAAAGTAAACCAAAATTTAAAAAAGTCAAGAAAAACATTGTTATCGGTTAATATTGAGCAGTTAGTGGATCAGTATCCTTTTTCTGTTGCTTCTTTTTCGAGCCGGTTGTACCAGTCTTCACCAAAGCGGCGAGTCAAAGCATCTTTTAAAAATTTGTACAATGGTAGCCCTGCTTTTTCGCCTTTTCGTTTAGCGGGAACACAAATGCTCCACTGGTGATAATTGACATGGATCAAGCCATCCATTTGGATCAGCCTCACAGGATAGAGGTGACAACTAACAGGCTTGCGAAAACTGCTTTTGCCGGCATTCCAGGCTTTTTCGATCGTACAAAAAGCTGTGCCGTTTTCATGAAAATCCACAAAAGCACATTCTTCCCCATTTACCAGAGGCGTAACATATTGTCCCATTTCGTCATAATCAAAAACACCATCCTGCTCCACCACCTGTACTCCTTCGGGGCTCATAAAAGGTTTAATCTCATCCAGGTTGTCTTCGAGCAAACTGATTTCGGCCTCTTCGAGCGGCGCACCCGCATCACCAGCCACACAACATTCGCCTTTGCAGCGCGGTAAATCACAAATAAATTTGGCAGCCAAAAAATCCTGGCTTACGATGGTATTGTCGATGATTATCATGCTGCAAAAGTAGGAATAAGTACTTGTAACACTTAAGCGCTAGGCTTAATTGTTGTTTGATTTTTTCGCTTTCTGAAATATTCAATAATTTCCTCTTTTGTCATTTTTGTTACCTTCTCACTCAATTTTTCCCTTTGCTGACGCATAAAACCAACGGCATCAAATACTCTTTTAGTCGTCTTCATATTTTTCAAATTCTCTTGGTGAACGTATTTCTAATTGCTGGTATCCGTTTTTATATTTATCGAATTATAACCTCTTATCCTTTCAAGATTTACAATATGTTTAAAATTCCAACTCACTAAATAGTCAGCTCTATTAATGGTAGCTAAGGCAATATGCAAGCAGTCTGCAAAACTTGTTGGACCAACTACCTTTTCAGTTATGTACTCAGTTGCTAAATCAACAGATTCCTTAGTAATGTCAATAAACTACGTTAAGTTAGCACTAAGAC
>JACCQN010000008.1 GCA_015709215.1 Bacteroidales bacterium | reverse complement strand
GCTTGATTTTTTGATGAAGCAAGTATAAAACATAGTTTTTAGAAAACAAAAAAGCCGTCAGCATTTGCCAACAGCTTTAATGACGATATAGATTTGACTTGATTAACTATTCATAGAAATCAAGAATTCTTCATTTGTTTGTGTGAAACGCATCTTATCTTTCAGGAATTCCATAGCTTCGATCGGTGTCATGTCGGCGAGGTGATTTCTCAATATCCAAATGCGTTGCATAGCTTCTTTGTCGATGAGCAAATCTTCGCGACGTGTGCTGGACGAAACAATATCAATAGCAGGCCAGATACGTTTGTTCGACAATCTGCGGTCAAGCTGCAATTCCATGTTGCCGGTTCCTTTAAATTCTTCAAAGATTACTTCGTCCATTTTGGAGCCTGTGTCAATCAGGGCAGTGGCAATTATTGTAAGTGAGCCCCCATTTTCGATTTTACGAGCTGCACCAAAAAAGCGTTTAGGCTTTTGAAGTGCATTAGCCTCTACGCCACCACTTAACACTTTTCCGGAGGCAGGTGAAACAGTGTTGTAAGCTCTTGCCAGACGTGTGATTGAATCCAGAAGGATCACAACATCATGACCACATTCGGTAAGTCGTTTGGCTTTTTCGAGTACGATATTGGCGATTTTAACGTGTTTGTCTGCTGGTTCATCAAAAGTAGAAGAGATAACTTCGGCACGAACGCTGCGAGCCATATCCGTCACTTCTTCAGGACGTTCATCGATGAGCAAAATAATTAAATAAACTTCGGGGTGATTATTGGCTATTGCATTGGCCACTTCTTTCAGCAGCACTGTTTTACCCGTTTTTGGCTGTGCTACAATCAATCCACGCTGACCTTTACCAATTGGAGCAAACATGTCCATGATCCTGGTCGACATGGTATTGTCTTTGTGTCCGGTGAGGTTAAATTTTTCTTCAGGGAAAAGTGGTGTAAGATAGTCGAATGGAATCCGATCGCGTACTTCCGCAGGCGTTCTGCCATTAATCATATCCACTTTGATAAGCGGGAAATACTTTTCGCCTTCTTTTGGAGGACGAATTGTGCCTTTGATCGTGTCGCCTGTTTTTAGGCCAAAAAGCTTGATTTGTGATTGCGAAACGTAGATATCATCCGGCGAGTTGAGGTAGTTGTAATCGGATGAGCGCATAAAACCATAACCATCGGGCATGATTTCTAAAACGCCTTCAGCATCCACGATACCTTCAAATTCAAATTTAAACTCTTCACGCTTTGATTTTGCAGGTTCTTTGTACAATTCTTTCCTTTGTTCGCGGGCTTGATTGTTATCCCTGTTTTGCTTTTGATCCTGGCCTCTTAATTCGTTGTTGGTTTTTTGCGGCGGATGATTCCTAGCTTGATTCTCTTCAGGGTTTTGCGGCGGACGATTTTTTAGCTGATCATCATCTGGCTTTTGAAGAGGTTTTGTGCTGGCGACGAGTTCAGGCGTTGAAGAAACAGATTCCTCGTCAAGTGAAGTAATGGAAGGAGCTTTTAAAATACGAGGTCTTCGTTCGCGATTCTCATTTTTTTCTCTTTCCTGAGCTTTTTCTGCATCACTTTTGATAAGCTGTTTTTTATTTTCTTCAGCTTTAGCTTCTGCCGTAGGTACTACTGGTGTTGAAGGCTTTTTTGCTTCAGCTTCTTTTACGGCTTTTTCGGTAGTTTCCTTCAATTCTGATTTTGAACCGTTACTATCCGTTTTGGCAGGTTCACTCTTTTTGACCTGCTCGGATGTTTTTGTTGCTTTTGGTTTTCTGCTTCTTGATTTCTTTGCTTCCGGCTTTTCTTCTTGTTGCTTTTCTTTTGCAACCGGTTTTTCTTTTTCAGTTTTTTGAGGCGTAAGAGCTTGCTGATCAAGTATTCTATAAATCAGATCTTGTTTAAGAAGCTTTTCCACTTTTGGAATTTCCAGTTCTTTGGCAATTTCTCTTAATTCCCCTACAAGCTTATTATTAAGCTCAATAATGTCGTACATTGGAATAATGATTTAGTCAGTAAAATATTTAAGGGTATTTTTTTAAAATCCTAAGATTATCGTAATATGGCGTTAAAGAACGAAGCTCTTTGTAAGTGCCTAAAATTTAGATGAAATGATTTGGGATTTCTTTTAAAGCGATGCAAATATAACTAAGTTTTAGATAATGACCAATTTTTTTTAAAAAATAAATTAGACGTGAAATAGAAAGCAAAAAAAAACATCGAATTATCTATCTTTGTCGCAACAAATTGAAGATTCATCATGATTCAACGCATTCAAACCTTATTTCTTTTTTTCGCTGCTCTTGCCAGCGGATTACTATTTTTTTTTCCGGTAGCACAGTTTTATGGCGATCAGCACATTTTGGCTTTTTATGTTACACATATTCAGGACTTTGTTCCCGGAAATCCAGAATTGTTTTCTTCTCTTTTTATTCTTCCACTCTCTATCCTTAATGCAATGTTAACAGTTTTGCCTTTACTGATCATTTTTATGTACAAAAATCTTGGCGGCCAATTGAAATTGATCAGGCTTAACATTTTGCTTGATTTAGTTTTGATTGGGCTGCTGTTTTTTTATTATGCTGAGCGGTTAAAAATTATTACTGCCGTTGAAGCAGATTACGATCTGGGTATTTTTTTCCCGCTGATTGCGTTGATTTTCCTGTTTTTAGCCATGCGTGGAGTAAGAAATGATATCAAACTTATCCGTTCGGCTGATCGTTTGAGGTAGATAAAGCTTTTCTGTCAATTTCCATGATTTCCATATCCATAATTTTTGCCTCATCTATGGCAAAACGAACAAAAGTTATTTTTTGATGAAGCCCATGTGAGCCTGCAGCTCCCGGATTGATATGAAGTAATCCGAGTTGCTTGTCGTGCATGATTTTAAGTATGTGAGAATGGCCGCTAATGAAGATATCAGGGCGATAGTGCTGAATCTGGGCTTTAATTCCTCTGGCGTATTTTCCGGGATATCCGCCTATATGTGTCATAAAAACCCTGATATTTTCTATCTTGAATTTTTGAATTTCAGGAAGCTGCAATCTAATATTTCCGCCGTCAATATTTCCATAAACAGCAATGAGTGGTTTAAATTTTTGCAGTTCGATGAGTGTGTTTTCATCCCCAATATCGCCGGCATGCCAAAGCTGATCACAGTTTTTAAAAAAATCGAACACCCGTGGATGAAGACTTCCATGTGTGTCGGACAAAAGGCCAATATATGTCATGTTCTTGATTATAATTTGTAGGATAAACCTATGCTCAGCACCTCTTTAAACTGAGTCCTTGGACCGGAGTTTCCATCATTATCCCTTATCGTGATATCATCATCATAAATAAGGTGAGCGCTGATGTTGGCATTTAACCAGCTGTTTATTTTCATGGTAATGAGATTTTGCCAGTCAACATCAATATTTTGTGGATTATGTAAGTAGTCTGAGAATAGCTCAAGTTTTGAATTAAAGTTAACGTTTTCAACAAGTTTAATATCCAGAATGGCAGCAATTTTTGCTCCAATTTCAAAGCGCGAAGTTTTTCCGTCGGCAATTTTAATACCGGTATTTTCATCATATTCAGCCGGATCAACACCAAACTCACCCTTATCTGCTAAGTCCTGATCATTCACTATTGTTACGCGACCTGTTACTGGAGCAACGTTAATGGAGAATGTTGAACTTGACTTATACTCCATACCGATTCCTAAGGTGATATAGGCCGGCACCAAAAATCCGGATATCCGATTGGTGGAATCATTTTTATAATCAAAACCATCTGTAAACTGAGTTTTAAATGAAAAAGCAAGGCTATAGAAAAAATTTTCGGCGGCTTTGTAACCATAAAGTGAGTTTATCTCTATTTTATCATCTGTTTTTATGGCTTTTGCATCGCCAAGATGACTGTAGCCAAGAGCCACCGAAATACTATTATCCCATTTGTTCTTTTCATAGGCATAATTGACGCTATAATTAAGAATGCTCTGCCAATTTAAAGCATTATCACCTCCCGCTGCCCAATTTGATAAATGACTTTGCGAAAAATTTAGACCTATATTGCCTCCACGCTTCCATTTTTTTGGAGCTTCTTCTTCTTGCGCAAAAATCAGATTTAGGCTCATGAAAGCCAAAATTAGTAAAGTGATTTTTTTCATAATTTTATTTTATGTGGTTAGTAATTTAAAAACTCGTTCCCTGGCGATTAGGGATGTTTTGCATGTGATTATCTCCCAGGTTAAAAGAAATGTCAAGATGATTTTTACTTCTTACAAGACTGTCTTGTTTTATCGCAGGAATCCATTGAATGCTCTGCAACAGTCGAATAGCTTCCTGATCGCAGCCTCCGCCAACACTTGCTACTACTATGATATTTGATGGAAGTCCGTTTTTTTCTACAACAAATTCCAAACTCACTGTACCAGAGATGCTTCTTCTGAAGGCTTCTTCAGGATAGTTTAGATTTGATTGAATGTATTGATTCAGAGGCATGCTGTTTTTTAAAACTGGAACCGGAGCTTTTTCCATCTCGGCAAATTTATAGATATTTTGCGAATTACTTACCGGATAATCAGTAAATTCAAGTGGTCGGGCAAAGCCCTTGCTTCGTAAACGTTGTAGATTTTTATAGTGAAAGGGAACTTCAATCTCTTGCTTATCAAGCATGGGGTTTCCGTTTTTGGTAGTTGGAAGCCAAATCAGATTTTTTACCATCCTTATTGCTTCCTGATCTGCTTCGGGTGTAAGGCTTTTAACAATCTTGAAATCTGATGTTTGTCCTGATTCATCAACGGTGAATTCTATTATTACCTTACCGTTTTTAATTTTTTGCAGCAGCGTATCCGCTAATTCCTGATGCTGAAGGAAATAGTCCTTCAGCAGGGTTTTGTTGGTTAGAGTTTCTGCCGGACGATTATATTGGGCATTAGCAACTGTAAATGAGAGAAACAGCATGAAAAGGAGTAGCTTTTTCATAGGTAAATGAATTGAAGCAGCGAAGTTAAATAATCAAAAAGCAAAGTTCAAAATGAAAACTGAATTCCGATTCACTGTTGTCCGGTAAAATTATAATGTCGTCCCGAGGGAACTTTTTCTTGATTTCTAACGCACTGATTACCTACATTTTATCCCTAGCGGGACCGTCCCGTTAGAAACAAAATATGGGTAGCATAAAAGCTTACCCCTGATTATCCCAAGTCCCGTAGGGCCGGCATTATTAGAGCCATTGAGCGTTTTTATTTAAATACCGGACAACAATGATTCCGATTAATTAATTGAAAAGTTTAAGGTCCTAAAAGCTTATTTTTGCTAAAAATTTGCTAATGGAAAAAAAATCTGCGTCATTTGTTTTTGGACTGCATCCGATAGAGGAGGCCTTTGTTTCAGGAAAAGAATTTGAAAAAATTCTCATTCAACAGGGCAACAGATCCGAAAAGATAAATGAAATTATCAGGCAAGCCAGAACACTTGATTATCCAGTTCAATACGTCCCGCTTGAAAAGTTAAACCGGATTACAAGAAAAAATCATCAGGGCATTATCGGTTTTGTTTCTCCAATTAGTTATCAGCCAGTTGAACAATTGATACCAGGTATTTATGAGGAAGGTCGCATGCCCTTTTTGTTGATTTTGGATAAAGTTACAGATGTTAGAAACTTTGGAGCTATTGCACGTTCTGCTTATGCCGCCGGAGTTGATGCTATTCTTATTCCTTCAAGAGGAAGTGCCTTGATCAATGCTGATGCCATGAAAACAGCTGCAGGTGCGTTGAATCATCTGGCTGTGTGCAGAACAGAAAACTTAAAGGACAGCATCGATTTTTTGAAAAATAGCGGTTTGCGGATTGCTGCTATCTCTGAAAAAAGTGAAAAAACAATTTGGGAAACAGATTTAAGCGGTCCGATCGCTTTGATGCTTGGCTCGGAAGAAGATGGAATTTCGCCGGCTTATTTACAAAAAACAGATATTCATTTACGCATTCCTATGCCAAAACCAATTGACTCCTTAAATGTTTCGGTTGCTGCAGGAATTGCCTGCTTTGAAGTGGTTAGACAACGGATCAAAGCATAGAGAATACCAGAAAATATCTTATGCAACTGTTTTAATGAATTTTAAAACAAAGAAAGTCCTGACGACAAATCGCCAGGACTCCAATAACTTATCAAAACTTTGATTAGCGACGTGCCTCTTTGATACGTGCCTTTTTACCACGCAATGAGCGAAGGTAGAAGATACGTGCTCTTCTTACTGCACCCTTTTTGTTTACTTCAATTTCCTGAATAAAAGGAGAAGCAACAGGGAAAATACGTTCAACACCAATGTTATTGGAAATTTTTCGAACAGTAAAAGTTGCTTTTGGGCCTTCTCCAACCCGTTGCAAAACAACACCCTGAAATTTCTGGAGGCGTTCTTTGGTTCCTTCAATAATTTTATAGGTAACAGTGATTGTATCGCCAGCACTAAATGCCGGAAAATCTTTAATGGCTACCTGATCTTCTACAAACTGGATTAAGGCGTTCTTGCTCATTTCGTGATAGATATTATAAAGTGTGCTCAATTCAAAAATGAGTGCAAATATACAAATTAATTGAGAACCAAAAAGAGATCACTCATTTTTTTTAAGTTTTTCGATTAGCTCAGGCCTTCGTTCTGCGGTGCGCGCAAGGGCTTGCTCTAATTTCCAGGCTTCGATTTTTGATTCGTTTCCGGAAAGTAAAATTTCAGGAACTTCCCATTCCTTATATATTCGGGGACGTGTGTAAACTGGAGGCGATACCAAACCATGCTGAAAAGAGTCAGAAAGAGCAGAAGTTTCGTCACTTAAAACACCCGGGAGTAATCTTACTATACTGTCTGTAACTACGGCGGCAGCAAGTTCACCTCCCGAAAGGACGTAATCTCCAATTGAAATTTCCATTGTAATAAGGTGTTCGCGAATGCGCTCGTCGATACCTTTATAATGTCCGCACAGCATAATAAGATTAGTTTTGAGTGAAAGTTGGTTACTTAATCCCTGATCTAATCGTTTACCATCTGGGCTTAAATAGATAATTTCGTCGTAATTTCTCTGTTTAGTAAGTGTTGAAATACAACGATCTACCGGCTCAATCATCATAACCATGCCTGCGCCTCCCGAAAAAGCATAATCATCTACTTTTCTGTGTTTGTCAGTACTGTAATCTCGTAAATTGTGCATTACGATTTCAACAAGTTGTTTGTCCACTGCCCTTTTAATAATGGATGTAGTAAAAGGGCCGTCAAACATTTCAGGGAAAAGGGTAATGATATCTATTCTCATGCTTGTATCCAATTGGTTTTGATGTTAGTAAACTCTGTAATGCCGTAAAAAGACAACTCTCGCCCAAAGCCCGAATTTTTTGTACCACCAAAAGGTAAACGTGGGTCGGATTTTGTGATGCTATTTACAAAAACAGCACCTGCATCAATAGCCTTGACAAGGCGTCGGGCTCTGTCGTTATCATTTGTCCAGACGCTTGCTCCCAATCCATATGTAGTATCATTAGCCAGATGAATGGCTTCTTCTTCGGTTTTAAATGGAATCACCACGGCTAGCGGCCCAAAAGTTTCTTCCTTGTAAACAGGCATATTACGCTGGATATCAATCATTAAAGTTGGTCGAAAAATAGCTGGGTTTGCTTTTGAGGGAGTGCCTCCGCAAATAATTTTTGCTCCCATTGAGAGTGAATCATCAATCTGTTTTTGAAGATGTTCAGCTAAATCAGGACGCGCCATCGGACCAATTTGCGTTTCAGGAAGTTTAGGGTCACCAAGAATTAATTTTTCGATGGCTTTTTTTTGCTCTTTAACAAATGCCTGAAAAAGAGACTCATGTACGATAAAACGTTTTGCGGCGATACAAACCTGCCCGGCGTTGATCATCCGGGAATCTGTTGCAGCCTGACAGCAGTTTGTTAATTCGGCATCTTCAAAAACAATCAAAGGGTCAGAACCGCCTAATTCCAAAACACATTTTTTGAGGTATTTTCCTGCCAATGAAGCAACTGCACTTCCAGCCTTTCCGCTTCCGGTAATTGTAACTCCACGAATAGATTTGTGTTTGATAATTATTTCAGAACGATCTGCCTGAATGAATACACTTCTGAAAATGTGTTCAGGGAAACCAGCTTTACGAAAAATCTCTTCAATCCTGAGGGAAGTTCCGCTCACATTGGGAGCATGCTTTAATAAAACGACATTGCCAGCTAAAATGGTTGGAACAGCAAATCTTAGCGCTTGCCAAAAAGGAAAATTCCAAGGCATTATAGCGAAAATAATTCCTAATGGTTCAAAGCTTATATAACTGGAGCGTGCTTCTGTTTTCACTGTTTTGTTGTCCAGCATTTCTGCTCCATTTTTGGCATAATACTCACAAAGCCAGGAGCATTTTGCAATTTCTGCGCGCGATTCAGTAATGGGTTTCCCCATTTCAGCTGTGATGAGTTGAGCCAATGATTCCTGCTCTTCCTTCAAAGCTCTTCCTAATTGTGCGATTAATTGCGAACGTTCCTCAAGTAAGGTAATTTTCCATTTTTTATAGGCATGGTCTTGAGATTCAATAATTGATGTGACCTCTTGATCTGATTGTTCCGGAAAATTGTTTATTAATTTGCCGGTAAATGGATTGAAAGTTTGTAACATGGCTCTCTGGGTTATTTATCAAGTGCAAAATAACACATTTAAAAAGAATCTGTAATTAATTTCGGGTGAGCAATTTGATCCTGTTTCCGAAAACAGATTTATTATTACACCATGATCAATATTTTTATACATTTAGCCCTCAAATTTTATCCAATGAATCAGCTTAAGTCATTAGTAATCACAAGTTTTATGGTTTTTTATTTGGCCTTTAACCTTTCGGGACAGCCATATCCGATAACCAAAAACCTTCAAAATGCACTCAAACAAGGAACCAGAACCCTTAACGGAGTGCCAGGTAAAAATTATTGGCAAAATCATGCTGATTATAAGATAAATGCAGTTTTTAATCCGGATAAAGCATCAGTTAGCGGTATCCTTAATGTGGAATATTTTAATGAAAGTGCAGACACTCTTAACTACCTGGTATTTAATTTATATCAGGACATTTTTCGGGAGGGTAATTCCCGCGACTGGGATTTGATGGGTCTTGATTTGCATGAAGGTACGGTGATAAAAGAAATCAAAATTGGTAATGAAAGCTATGTGGAAACAGATAAAAAATGGAGCCGTCAGGGAACTAAACTTTTTCTGACTCTTGATCAGCCGCTTGCCCCCAAGCAATCCATAAAGTTAAGTCTTAATTGGGAAGCTAAGATTCCGGAAACACGTTCGATCCGGATGGGAAAATATAGTGATTCGTCCTTTTTTATTGCTTACTGGTATCCGCAGATTGCTGTTTATGATGATATTAATGGCTGGGATAGAATCAATTATGGCGGAAGCGTTGAGTTTTATAATGACGTAAACAATTATGATGTAACGATAGAAGTTCCTCAAGATTGGATTGTTTGGGCAACAGGTGAAATCCAAAACCGTGAAGCAATTTTTTCCGAAACCGTTAATATGCGCATTGAACAAGCATCATCATCTGATGAAGTAATTGCGATCATCACTCAAGCTGATTATTATGCAAATGATGTTTTAAAAGGTAATCATAAAACACTGAAATTTAATTATAATGCACAGGATGTACCTGATTTTAGTTTTGCAGTAGCGAAAGGTTTTAATTGGGATGCAAGTCGCTTGTATGTCGATTCGAAGCAGGAACAATCAGTTTTTATCAGCGCGGTATATCCCGAGCATGCAATTTCCGGATCATCCGTAGCGCAATATTCCAGGCAAAGCATTGATTATATGTCGCGTTACGAACCCGGCTTATCTTTTCCCTATTCTTATATGACTATATTTTTAAACGGAAAGAGGGGAGGCGGAATGGAATCTCCCATGATGGCCAACAATGGTGATCCAACCAGCCCTGCACAAGCATTTGGGCTTACTTTTCATGAAATCGCACACAGTTATATGCCATTTTATATGGGCACAAATGAAA
Organism: Bacteroidales bacterium; assembly: GCA_015709215.1. GTDB lineage: Bacteria > Bacteroidota > Bacteroidia > Bacteroidales > F082 > UBA5536. Next base: position 72,560 of record JACCQN010000008.1, on the reverse strand, counting down.
AGAAATATGCCTGGATGGATGAAGGCTGGGCGAGTATTTGGCCACAAGTAATGGTAGATAGTTTATACCAGGATCACGGATATTTAAAACGAATGGTCGCCGGATATGAAAATGCTGCAGGATATGAAAATGATATCCCACCCATGATCCCTAATCACTTGTTATCAAATGATTACAACAGTTTAAGGCTGGCATCCTACACTCGTCCTGCACTGGCTTATGCTTTTTTGCAAGATGCTATGGGTGCTGCAGAATTTAAGAAAGCCTTACATTTTTATATGGTCACATGGGCAGGAAAACATCCCCTGCCAATAGATTTTTTCAGAGCTATGGAAGTTGCTTCCGGCGAGGACCTAAGCTGGTTTATCAAACCATGGTTTTATGAAAATGCACATCCAGATCTGGCTCTTGTGAAAGTTACTGAAGACAATCAGGTGGTTGTTGAAAATCGTGGTGGTTTACCTGTACCTATCTGTTTAACAATACTATACGAAGATAATAAACAACAAACCATTTGCGAATCAACTGCGGTTTGGCAGAAAAATAATAAGCATTATATGCTTAGCTTCGAAACCAAAAGAAAAATTGCAGAGGTTTGGTTGGGAAATGAGTTAATTCCTGACACGCAGCGAGAAAACAATCATATTGTTGTCGGAAATTAAACAGAACGCTTATTTTTGTAACCCATTAATCGAAATATTTAATTATGAGAAATTTATTTTTACTGATATTTTTTAGTCTTTATATCTCTACTTCAATGAATGCTCAGGTAGCTCCTGAAAAGTATTGGGTTCAGTTCACTGATAAAATTGGAACGCCCTATTCATTGGATGCACCCGAGGAGTTTTTAACTGATCGTGCTATACAACGTCGTTTGGTTCAGGGAATTGATTTTGTTGAAAATGATTTGCCCGTAAATCCTGAATATATAGAAGGTGTGGCCAATACAGGGGCTAACCTGCTTTATGTTTCCAAGTGGATAAATGGTGTAAGTATTCAAACTACTGATGCTGATGTGCTTGATGCGATTGCAGCATTGCCTTACGTTGCTGAAACCCTTAAGATGACAAACGTGGCAAGTGACGACAGCAAGAAGTCGTTTTTCGAAAATGAAAAGTATGATATTAGCGTTCAATCCTTTGATGCAAGCAATAAAAGTACGAGTGTATTTAACTATGGATCAGCTTTTACGCAAATAAATCAAATAAACGGTATTCCGCTGCACGAAATGGGTTATCGTGGGCAAGGTATGGTAGTTGCCGTTTTAGATGGAGGATTTGAAAATGTTGAAGTTCATCCGGCTTTTGATAGTCTTTGGCAAAATGATCAGATTTTGGGAACGAAAGATTTTGTACATCCCGGCGGAAGCGTGTTTAATGAAAGCTCTCATGGAACCGCTGTGCTGAGCACTATTGGAGCTAATGTGCCCGGGCAAATGATTGGAACTGCTCCGAAAGCTTCATTTTGGTTGTTACGTTCGGAATATGTTTACAGCGAAAATGTGATTGAGGAATATAACTGGGTTTCAGCAGCCGAATTTGCTGATAGTGTTGGTGTAGATGTGATTAACTCTTCTTTGGGTTATATCGATTTCGACTTACCACAATGGGATCACAGCTATGAAGATATGGATGGCAATACAAATGTTGTGACTATTGGAGCTGATATTGCTGCAAGTAAAGGAATTTTAGTAGTGAATAGTGCCGGTAATTCTGGTTCTTCATGGACGTTTCCTTATATTGGTGCTCCAGCTGATGGTTTCAATGTGTTTTCAATCGGAGCCGTTGATGCAAGCGGAAATCGTGCCTTATTCAGTTCGGTTGGTCCAACATATGATGGTCGTATCAAACCTGATATAATGGCCATGGGACAAGGAACTGCTGTTGCTTCAGGTTCGAGTAGTTTTGGAACAAGTAGTGGAACATCCTTTTCTTCTCCAATTATTGCGGGAATGTCAACTTGTTTATGGCAGGCAAATCCCTTTTATACTAATCTTGAAATAAAGGAGGCGATCAAACAAAGTGGCGATAATGTGTTCGCCCCAAACGAATATTATGGATATGGTATTCCGGATTACGAATTAGCAAATTCTGTCCTTACTAATTTGAGCTCTAAGTTGTCGAACGGAACACAGTTACTGAAATTAAGTCCCAATCCATTTACGAATGCAGTGAATATTAAATTGTTGATGGATACTGTTTTACAAGCTGAAGTGTTTGACCTTGCAGGACGAAAAATTATTTCAACAGAGCTCAACAGAAATAATATCAACCTGCTCTCTACTTTACTAACACAACTTGATCCGGGTTTTTATGTTTTAAATGTCAGCTCAAAATCAGATTATCAATCAATTAAGATAATTAAGAATTAGAAATTAGTGAAAAAATTTCCAAACAGCTTGATAACCTCAAATCCTTCAAACAAGCTGATCATTTGGGAAATTTTTAAGGGATTTACTTTTGTTTAAGTGGTTGTTTATTAAAAAGTAAGTTTAAAGAACCACTTTAAGTTCTGGCGATATTGAGTATAGCATAAATCGATCCGATCTTATCATTTCTTTATCCAAGATCCTACTATAGAAGTAGGCTTGAGGAATATTTTTTTTACCAAACTGTACGTAGATTACCACGAGCTTATTAATAAACTTGGTATCCTCATTCCCTTCTTTAACAGCGTCTTTTTTTATTCGCACAATGTAGTAAAGCACAGCATTATAAGGTTCATACCTGGCTTCATTAATGGTTCCAATATTGTTTAGCGTCATAATGATGCCATGAAACAGATTTGTTTCTTCGCATATAGCATTAGCTTTCAGGTAGCTGTCTGATGCTTGATCATTTTCGACGTAGTTTTTTAAATAGAACCAATATCACTATAATTTGTGGATAAGCTAAGTTTACGGTGAGCATTTAAAACCCCTGAGTGAATTAAAATGAGATTTGATAGCTTTCGGATATTAGGCTTTGTTTTTCAACACAACACCTTTTAAGCTGAAAGTTCCGGAATGAAGCATTTCTAAATTAGCAGTAATAGAAGGCTACTAGCATTATCTACAGGGTAAAGTGGCTCTTTCAGCTTCGAGTTTGTGATTACTGTCTTTTCCATAAATCATCTCTGCAATTTGAGTGCTACCAGGATCGAAAACTTTAAGCAGCTTCATATCTGCAGGATGTGCAATAAGGGATAGCAAGATTTGCTTAAAAAGGAGCAGAGACACGAGTAGATATTTCATTGGTTTGTTTTGAAGAATGGATAAATCAAAAATACACGATTTTCGTTGGCACAAATTTGTTAGAAATTATCATTAAAAGATACCTCCGAAGACACATATGTTACACGTGTAACCCAAACAATATGTGTAACATTTGTAACTATATTATAAAACAAACTAAAAGATACTCAATGATTTATTGAAATAATTCACATTTGTAGCGGAATCAAAAAAACGATAACAATAATTACATTACTAAATATTTTGAATTTATTTCAAAACCAAATGTAAATAACAGTATATCAATTTAATAAACATCACTATATAAATTATTAATTCAAGAATAATTACCCCTTTTCAAAAATTTTATATAATTTATAACATAAATTTATGAAACAGATATACAGTAGTTTAATTATAGTATTTAAAGTTATAATTCAACTGATTTAGTAAAAAGCACATAGTTACATTTGTAACTGTTACATGAGTTACATCTGTAATTATTGATTAATTAATTTTGTGAATTATTATCGTACATTTGTAACAGGATTTAAATTGGTGGGTTAATTGATTTTTTTTTAACAAGGAGATGATAAAAGATAGAATTGCACATATTATGCGTTCGAAGAACCTGACTGCAGCTCAATTTGCTGATCAGTTAGAGGTACAACGTTCAGGCATTTCTCATCTCTTATCAGGACGAAATAAGCCTAGTATGGATTTTATTTTAAAGCTAAAAGAAACTTTTCCGGAGTATAACCTTGATTGGATTATATTGGGAAAAGGCCCCATTACAGGTACAGTAAAATCCACAGTGCGAGTTGAGCAAACGCTCTTTGATAAAGATCCATCTCAATTGAAGACAGAGGATGTAGAGTCTAAATCTTTAGAATTCGACAAGCAAATCACTGCAGATCAAATACCTGCAAACAAAAAAACTTCCCCGTTAACTGAGGAAGTTGTAAACAATAGTTCACAGAAAGAAATTGTGAAGATTATTCTGGTTTATTCGGATAACACTTTTGAACAACTCAATCCGACAAGAACAGACTAAAACCGTTCAAATTCGCTAAAAAAGTAAGCAGATTCAATGCGAGCATTTTCGTCGCTATCTGAACCGTGTACTGCATTGGCTTCAATGGATTTACCATAGAGTTTACGAATAGTGCCTTCTGCAGCATCTGCAGGGTTTGTAGCTCCAATATAGTTTCTAAAGGCTTCCACTGCATTTTCTTTTTCTAATAGGGCAGCAACAATAGGACCAGCTGTCATAGAGGCTACAAGGCTGTTAAAGAAGGGCCTGTCACTATGAATTGCGTAAAACCGTTCAGCTTGTTCCTTACTTAAACGTGTCATTTTAAGTGCCTTAATGTTGAAGCCGCCCTCAGTAATTTTTGCCAAAATGGCAGCTGCATGTCCGTCTGCTACAGCTGCTGGTTTAACCATTGTAAATGTGAGATTTCCGTTCATGAATTTGTTTTTATTGTGTGGCGCAAAAATAGTCTTTTTCCTAAAGATTCAAATCAATTCGGTTTTTTTGGATGGATTAATGAGCTTTCATGCTAGAGATATTTCCTGTACAAATCGTGCTAATTATGTAGTTTTGTGCTCAAATAGAGATTTTTTATGGAACGACCACAATTTTTTGATGCTATCCGGCAATTGATTTCAACTCATCATAAACTTGTTTTAACTATTCATACCAATCCTGATGGTGATGCGGTTGGTTCTGCGCTGGCATTGGCAGCTTTCTTTCGGCTTAATAACCAAGACGTTACACTTGTATCACCCAATAAATTTCCGGTTTTTCTTTCTTGGCTTGAAGGATCACAAAATTTTATGATTTTTGATCAAAATGCCACTGAAGTCAGGCAGGTTTTGCAACAGGCTGATTATGTGTTTTGTCTGGATTATAATGGTTTATCACGTTCAGGGACTTTGCAAGATGATTTAAGGAAGCTTAATTGCTCATTAGTACTTATTGATCATCATCGTGAACCGGAAATAGAAAGTTTTAAGTGGCTGCTGTGGGACACTGTTGTTTCCAGTACAGCAGAATTGGTTTTTGAAATCATTTCGCAATTTGGTGAAGAGTATTTTCAGAATCAGGAAATTTCTCAAGCGCTTTTCACTGGAATTATGACAGATACCGGTTCTTTTAGCCATTCAATAAACCGGCCTCAGATTTTCGAGGCTGTGGCCAAGCTGATCAAAAATGGTTTAGATGCAGTTTATGTGCATCAGCAGGTTTATGATACCTTTTCAGAAGATCGTTTAAGGCTCCTGGGCCACTCGATAAGCAACAGAATGCAGGTTTTTAATGAGTTTAGCACTGCAATTATTGCTCTTAGTAAGGATGATTTGAATCGGTTTAATTTTCAAATTGGTGACACGGAAGGTGTAGTAAACTACCCATTATCAATGAATAACATAAAAATGTCGGTGCTAATAACTGAGAAAAAAGATCAGATTAGGTTTTCGTTTCGTTCAAAAGGGAGTTTTTCAGTGCATGAACTGGCAAAAAATCATTTTAATGGAGGCGGTCATGCCAATGCAGCAGGTGGAAGTTCGAAATCTACTCTTAATGATGCTGTAGATCAGCTAATTAAGATTTTACCTTTCTATAAAAATCAACTAAACAGTTAGTTGACTATGTTACGCAAAAGATTATTCGCAGCACAGGTATTATTTCTTTTTGCTATTTTAATTAGCAGCTCATGTAGCAATCAATCTCAAAATTCTAAAAAGGAAATGGTTTCTTCAGATGAGATTCAACGATCGCTCGAAACAGCAAATCGTTACCTTTTACGAACTGAAAATGAACAAATTGATGCTTACGTTAAACGACATAATCTTAATGTAGCGAAAACTGGAACAGGTTTAAGGTATGTGATTCGTCGAAAAGGAAATGGAACTCCCGTTAAAAGAGGTGAAGTAGTTAAGTTAAATTATAAGGTTAAATTTTTGACTGGTGATGTTGTTTATACCTCTGATGATAAAGGAGTTAAAACATTTACAGTTGGCCGTGGCGGAGTAGAAGCCGGATTGGAAGAAGCTGTTTTGTTATTGAGAAGAGGAGACATAGCTACAATTATCTTACCTTCGCATCTTGCTTTTGGGCTGTTGGGAGATGACGACAAAATTCCACCGAGAACCAGCCTGGTTTATGAGATTGAAATATTATATTAAAACCAATAAAATGAAAAGATTACGCATATCTCCAATTCTGCTTTTCGTTACACTTTTTGTTTTTACTGCTTGTAGCAATATGAATGGAAATGATTACAAAACATCAGAAAGCGGACTACAATATCGTTTTCACGAAGAGAACTCAAATGAAAATCAAGCTAAAATAAATGATATTGTGCATGTTAAGATGAAATATACAATAAATGATTCTGTGATTTTCGATAGTGATAAGTTAAAACAACAAATGCGTTTCCCGTTAATAGCACCGATCTTTCCCGGAGATTTTTATGAAGGAATTGCACAAATGCACAAAGGTGATTCGGCAAGCTTTTTATGTCCGGCCGATCGCATATTTTTGGAGGTTTTCAGGGTAAGAGAACTTCCTGCCTTTGTTAAGGAAGGTGATATGATGCGTTTTGATATTCGGTTGATTGATTTTTTGTCGCCTGAAGCTTATGAAGCTGAACAATATAAGAAAAAAGCTGAGCAAATTGCTGAATCAGAGTCGATGCTACAGGCTTTTCTCGATCAGGAAAATATCAAAGTTTTACCAACAGGTTCAGGGCTTTATTATGTTGAGCTTGAAAGAGGAAAAGGACCACAACCCCAAAAGGGTCAAAAAGTTAAAGTTCATTATGCCGGAAGGCTTACAAACGGATTACCATTTGATGATTCATACAGCAGGGGCAGACCGTTAGAATTTGAACTGGGAGCAGGACGGGTTATAAAAGGCTGGGACGAAGGCATCGCTATGATGAGAGAAGGAGGAAGGGCAATGTTGATTATACCTTATCACCTGGCTTATGGCGAACGCGAAACAGGAAAAATTCCAGCATATAGCCCTCTGGTTTTTGAAGTGGAACTGGTAGAGGTTATTAAGTAGTACAATTTCAAAATTATTTTCGCTATTATACTTTAAATCAAATACATATGTTAAAGATTAATTTTAATGTTTTGCTGTTGTTTACAGGTCTTATTGGTCTGTTTAGTGCTTGTAGTCAATCGCCATATCCGGGTTTTGAGCAAACTGATAGTGGTGTTTACATCAAGTATCACGAAAAAAGTGATCAGGTAAATACAGCTCTCTTAAATGATGTTGTCTCAGTTGAAATGAAATATTACCTCGAAGACACAGTACTATTTGACACAAAACTGTTTAATGAGCCCTTAAAGTTTCCCATCATTAAACCTACTTTTAAAGGAGATTTATACACTGCCCTTGCAGAGCTTCATGTGGGTGATTCGGCAACAATAGTGTTTCCGGCAGATTCATTTTATTTTGCAACTGCTGGTGTCCAGTCCTTACCGGAATTTGTGATACCTGGTAGTCCTATGTATTTTGACATCAAACTTTTAGATATTCAAACAGAGGCTGAGCTTATTGCACAGGAACAGGAATTTCTGAAGCAGCGTAAAGAAGAAGAAAAAACAAAACTTACGGCCTTCCTGGAAAATTTAAATGGAGATTATGAAACTAAAGAATCAGGATTGTATGTTGTTGATTTAAAGACTGGTAAAGGAAGAAAACCCAAGGTTGGAGATGTCTTGATGATGCATTTTACAATAAATGATATTGATGGAAATCAACTTTTTACTTCTGTTGGTCGAGATCCAATGGCAGTGACTTTCGGACAGCCCTTCGATACGAAAGGCTTTGATGAAGGAATTGGTTATTTGCGCAAAGGTGGTAAAAACAGACTTATTGTGCCATCTTCGCTGGCCTTTGATAGTATTGGAAGGGGACAAATGGTTTTGCCATACACAACCTTGGTTTATGAAACCGAACTTGTGGATATTAAAACTAAAGAACAAGTTGAAAAAGAACGTGAAGCAGCCAGAAAAGCAGAGGAAGCCAAGGCTGAAGCGGCTCGCTTAAATGAAGGAAAAAAGATTTCTGCATACCTTATTAAAAACAATATTTCTGCTAAACCTAGCGAAAGTGGATTGTATTACATTGAAAAAGAGGCTGGTACAGGTAGTCAGGCCATAGCTGGTAAAACTGTTAAAGTCCATTATACCTTGTATAATATTGATGGAAAAAAATTACAATCTTCATTAGATGGTGGCGAGGCTTTTAGCTTTGAATTGGGCAAAGGACAAGTGATCCAGGGATGGGAAGAAGGCATTGCCCTAATGAAAGCTGGTGGAAAAGCTACGTTTATTCTTCCTTCCAGCTTAGCTTACGGGGCAATAGCAAGAGGTGAAGATATTCCGGCTTATTCTCCTTTGGTTTTTGATGTAGAGCTGCTGGAAGTAGTTGATTAAGTTCATGAAAAGGATTGACATAAAAAAACCGCTACATAGAGCGGTTTTTTTATTCGAGTACTTTTTCGATTTTAGCCCACATATCTTGAGGCTTGTAAGGCTTTGTAAGAAACTCATTCATTCCAGCTTCCATGCAATTTATTCTATCGTGTTCCATGGCAAAGGCCGTAACTGCAATTATGGGAATGGGTTTGATATTGTTCTTCCGTTCGTGTTCCCGAATGGCAATTGTGGCTTCAATGCCGTTCATTTCGGGCATCTGTATGTCCATCAGGATGAGATCGAATTTACCGTTGAGATATTTTTGGAAACCAATAGCTCCGTTTTCCGCCAACTCATAAGTATGCCCAAGGCGCTTGAGAACAGCCATGGCAAACTTTTGATTTAGCTCGTTGTCTTCAACAAGCAGAATATGAAGCGTTTTTTTGTTTTCCTTGGTATCCAAGATGTTTGCTCTCCACTTTTTGAGGGAATTAAAGCTAATTCCTTTGTTGTTTATTATTTTGTTCTAGCACAAAGGTAGATAAATCCAATGCACTATTATTAAAATATGTCGTGTTTTTTTTTATTTGGATTAGATTAAAATGCGATAAAGATTTAAAAAAATTACTGCGAAAGTTATCTCATTTATCATTTTTATTTCAAGTGTCTGGTATTAATCTGTTTATATGACAAAAATATTTTTTATTTGTTCCATTGTAATTGGCTTGGCAATATACGCATCAAAGCCGGCATCAAGTAATCGTAGCTCATCTCCTGCCATACCATAGGCAGTTTGTGCTATAAATGGAACTGTTTTATACTCAGGATAGTTCTCCCGAATATAATTCATTAATTTAATGCCGTCCCAAGGTGCAGGCAGATTGATATCCATCATAATGATATCAAAAATCTTTTGACTTTTAACAGATTCCACTATAGCTTGAATAGTATCTTCGCCGCGCGATGCCGGAGTAACCCGACCAAACTTTTCAAGATATTTGGTAATGACAATTTTATTAGCATGATCATCCTCCACTAAAAGGATATTTGGATTTGGCTTAACCGACAGTCCTTTAGTACGTTTTTCCTTATTTTCAGGAATTACATCAAATTTTCCTGGCTGAAGACGAAGAGGTAATGTGATAGAAATTGTAGTTCCATGTGCTTTTTCTGATGTTATAATGAATTGACCCCCAAGAAGTTCAGTCATACTTTTTGCAAGTGGAAGACCTAATCCTGCGCCCTGGTATTGTTTAGAATAACCTTGTTTATCTTGCCGGAATGGCTCAAAAATTACCTCGATATAACTGCTGTCAATCCCTAGTCCGGTGTCGGTTAATGTAATTTTTACACTTTCCTGATCAGAAAGTTTTTCCGTTAACAGCTTGATATACCCTTTGTTAGTGTATTTGATACTATTGTCAACAATCTCGCATAAAATGCGCTTTAAAATATGTCCGTCTGTTTCAATCCAAATATCTTCTTTCGTTTCGTTTAACAAGGTAAGTCCTTTGTCTAAAGCTCTGGATTTATTTTCAAGAAGAATTTCTGCTGTTACTTCTTTTAGAGTGATCCTTTGTTTTTTTAGAGCAAAATCATTAGCTTGTAACCTGCTGATATCTATTATATTATTTAAAAGGTGAAGCAGTTTGTCACCGCTTTTTTGAATACTGTTTGCGTATTCAAAAAGTTCAGGTTCATCAATTTTTGCAAGTTCTAACCCTAGCAAACTCGAAAAGCCCAAAATGCCGTTTAATGGTGTTCTTATTTCGTGGCTCATATTGGCCATAAAGGCATTCTTTTGAAAATTGGCTTCTTCAACATTTTTGAGTGTTATTTTCAAAATTTTATCCAGATTTTCACTTTCTTTTAACTCGGACTCAATTGCTTTCTCGCGCAACTTTACACGCTCAACAACTTGATCATTAGCTATTTGTATCTTTTTTTTAATTTCAATTATTGACGTAGTATCTTCTGAAATTATCTTTTTCACTTTTTGTTTCCATTGAATTAGTCTCCCTATAAGAAACAAACTAAAAAAGAATAAAAATGCTGCAGTCAGGTTTTTCCAGTTAATTAATTTTTTATCACCGGATTCTGATGAAACTTGGGAATGTAGCTTAAGTAAGCTATCATTTAAATCATTGACATACAATTTATTTAAGGAATCTGCCTGGTTAAAATAATCAGAAGCAGTTAGAAAACTGTTAAATGCTTCAAGCGAATCTTCTTTTAATAACGAATTAGCGCGATTCTGCCATACAAGAGCTTTCAATCTTGAGGAAGAAAATATTTCTAAGTCTTTGAATAATAGATTAATAAAATCAAAATCAGGATTGATTTCTTGTGCTAAGTATTTTTTGAGAAACCATTTATTTTCCGGACGAAGTGCTGTTCGTTTTAAGCGATCAGACCATAACGAATCAAATGTTGATTTATCAGGAAAACCTGTTAAGATTTTAGATTCGAGGAAAAGAGGTAAGGTAGCACTATGATCTTTTATCCAGGGTTTTGCCGCACTGTAATAGAGTAATGCTTTTGATACTTCATTATTTTTGCGATAATGATTGATAATCAAGGCATAACCAAATTTTTGATACAAATCATTGCCAACAGATTCAGCAAGTATCAGATAGTTTTTTAGTTTATCTACTGAAGGCTGATTTTCGCTTGCTATGATTTGTAAATGCATAAATTCAAGCTTGCTTTCTTTGTTTGCAATCTGATTAAAACGATCAGCAGTTAAATCGAGAAAACCAGCCGCAACACTATTCAAGTCCCAATTTATGAGTGATATACAGATCGAAAGTGTTTTTTCAACGAATTCCTCATTCGGCAATAGCGTAGTGTCAGAAAGTGATTGGGTAATGAGCAGGATATCTCTGGCGATCATTTCGGATGGAAATGTTGTTTGTGAAGCAAAAGTTTTTTGTCCGAAAACAGAAAGATAGCAACAAGAAAGTCTGAAAGCAAAGACTAAAAAAAAATATTTATTGGGCAGGTTGAACCTCATAACTAATTGCTCATTTTGTGACAATAAAGATACATTCTTTCTTATTAAGTTGCATCTTCTCAATGTCATTTTTCAAGATGCCGAGGTCTTCAAATTCAAGTTTATTAATTTGAAAACCAGCATTTTTAAGCCTTGTTGTGTAATCTTTACCGTAAATTCTTAGGTGGTCGAATTGACCAAAAGCTGCTTCCCGCTCTTTTGGATCCTGAATGCTAAAATCTTCTTTTGTCTGATCAAGTTGGGGAGACCATGGCACCTGCAGAATTGCTTTTCCACCTTTCTTCAAAACATTAAAAATAGCTTTCATAGCGGCCTGATCATCAGGAATATGCTCCAAAACGTGATTGCAAATGACCCAATCGAAATGATTATTTTCAAAAGGCAGGTTTAATAAATCCATTAACTTTACACCAGGTGGATAATAAAAGCCTTCGTAATACTTTACGCCAGAGATATAACCTTTCGGACTTTTCGCCTGTAAATAGCGCCCTAAGCAGGGTTCGGGAGCAATATGGAGGATTTTATCTGAGGCTGATAGCTGAAAGCGGTTTTCAAAAAGCCAGTGCAATAACCTCTCGCGATCATTGGAATGGCAGGCCGGACAAATTGTTTTGGGGCGTTTTCCTGCTCCTATAACATCAAGTTTTTCGTTGATAGGCACATCTGTTCCTCCATCCAAAAAGTCTTTAAATCCGGTATCACAAAAGGGACAGTAAAACTGATTGCCACGATAGGCCATGCCTTTGATAAAAAGATAATTCTTCTTTAAGAAAATGCCCAAGCCAAGCGGAATAATTTTTTTTAACTGCATACGGAGTCATTTTATTTTGTGATGCTAAACTTTTCCGTGTAATCAATCTTAAACCCTTTGATCTTCAATAGGTAAATTCCATATTTTAATTCTGAAACAGAAATTTTATGGAGAGGTGTTCCTTGACTTTGAATCTGATTTTGAATTACTGTTTTACCTGTTAGATCAAAAATATAAACCGTTAAATAAGGTATAGCTTCTGTGAAATGTAGCTGCAATACTTCACTTTTAGGCTGAAAAACAAACGTATAGGGTTTTTTGATGTCATCTTCCAACTGTATAATTGAGGCATTAATTTCCTGACACTCAAAAGCTCCCTGATCAAATCCCTGATTATGGGGTCGAGGACGATCCAAGAGGTCGAATAAAATGCTACTATAGCCCAAATCAGTAGCACGATTTATTGCAGGAGAGTTGGCCTGAAGATCAAAGTCGTTTTCAGAAAAATTTATAAAGCTAACATAATCAATTGATTGAGTGAAAAAATTTCCGGTTGAAACAAAGAGATCTATGGACAAATTATGATTAAAATAAGCATTGTTTCCAATTTGATCATAGGCTCCAGGCCTGGTAATTAGATTGTTAGCAATTGTGTTAAAACTTGTGAAGGAATTAAAGTACCTGATCCCGGTGGTTTTTGGATCGATGATGGTGTTGTGTAAAATATCAAGATTTGACAGGCTGTTGTCGGGTGGATTACCAATAAAAATACCGTGCCGTGATTCGTCTGGATTATTTGGTTGAAAGTTCTTTCCGGCTCTGACAATGAGATTGTTATAAATACGACTATCACCATGTCCAAACATGTCAATACCATCACCTTTACCATCAAAAATTTGATTATTGTAGCAATCGCATTCAGAGCCTCCACCAATTAAAATTCCTGACATTTGATAGACAGTTTCTTTGTATGAATCCCTGAAAATTCGGTTATTAAAAATCCGACAATCGCCAATCGCACTGCTTACTTGTAATCCATCCCAACCCGTATCCTCAATCAAATTATTGTATATTAATACATTATGCATTAAATGTGGTAGAACGGTTGTGTCGCAATCGGGAAGATATTGTCCTGTATATTTTGAACTGCCGATGTAGAAACCTTCATCGCCAATATGATGTAAATAGCAATCATGGATTTCCAGATTATAAAAAGTAAATTTTTCTCTTGTAGCATCAAAGTTGCAATCAGGATCTGTTTTAGCATATATTCCGGCAAATGCGGTATGAGATATTTCGATTCCTGACAATTCTATATCAGAACTTAAATCGTCCAAAGTAATTCCTGCGCCATTTCCAACACGCTGTATTTTAATGCTATACGAATTTTTATTCGGTTGGCTTCCGATTATTTTAACGAACCTACAGTTTGAAGTTTTTATGCCATAAAAGTGATCAGTATCAATAATCACATCTCCCTGATTTACAATGACTATCGGAAGTGAGGCAGTGCCAATCAGGTTTCTAAAAAGAAGATAAGATCGGGTTCCATTTTCGAGACAAATCGTATCGCCCGGTTGAATATTTTCACCATCCACAACAGTTTGGCTTCTGCTGATTAAGAGGTCACAATTTTGAGCCAAAGCAAAACTTGTGCTAAACATAAAATTTACAATCAGTATCCAAAAAAGATTTTTAATCATTGTTATCCTCGTTTTGCCCGTTCCCAGTTAACACTTTGACTTCCTTTAAAGTAGCGTTTCATTCCCAGCAAAACTGCATAATTCATGATAAAGAAATAGTACGGAACAAAAAGTGCTTTGATCTTAATGGCTTTGTTTTCGAGATACCAGCCCGCCATGGCTAAGATATAAAACAGAAGTTGAGCGTAAAATAAGAGTACATAGGCATTTGAAAAATTATTAAAACCCTCTAAAAAGGCAATTATAGCATTGATAATCAAGATAAAAGGCAGTGAAAGTGGGGCTATTGTCCATCTCAAAACACGATGGGAGATATACTGAAATGATAACATTCCATACTTAAAAATATTAAGTAGCGGGCTGAGCCTGACAATCGACTGAATGCCACCTGCAGCAATACGTATTTTCCTTTTTAACTCTTCTTTTACGTTTGCTGAGGCAGTTTCGATGGCATATGCTTCAGGATCGTACTGAATAGTATAACCTTTCATTGCCACACGCAGAGAGATGATAAAATCATCAAGTATTGTATCTTTTTCAACCTCCTGAAATAAATCTGTTCGAATGGCAAATAATTCGCCAGCAGCACCAACAACAGAATACAGCTCTGCATCCCATTTCTTGAGGGTAGATTCGTATTTCCAATAAATGCCTTCTGTTCCGGCTGCAGTATCTTTTTCTTTACTGAAAATTCTTTTTTCGCCCGAAACACAGCCAACTTTTGGATTGCTAAAAAGGTTTACGATTCTTCTTACCGATTCTTTTCCCAGAATCGTATTTCCATCTGAGAAAATGACAATTGGAGATTTAACGAACTGCATTCCGCGATTCATCGCGCCAATTTTACCACCTCTGGCATTTTCATGATAAACTTCAACACCATGTTCCGCATATTTTTTCAAAAGGTCGGGCGTGCCATCATCTGATCCGTCAGTAACCCAAACCTGTTTTATTTTTTCTGGCGGATAATCGAGTTCAAAACCATTGTTCACTTTTGCTTCCACATAATCTTTCTCGTTATAGGCTGCAACAAATAGCGTAACTTCAGGCTCATAGTCCTTGTTAATTACTGTTTTGTCTTTGAAAATCCTTTTTAGTCTCACCATGAAAAAGAGGAGCAAACCATATCCCAGGTAAGTGTAAAAAACCAGAAAAAGTAAAATCCAGAAAATTACTTTTAATGTTATCATAATGATATATGGTTTTTGATTTTTTTTGCAGCAAAATTGAGAGAATCTACTTCAAGAAATTCAAATTCAGCGATTTCTGAAAGGACAGATTTAAGTTTTTCTTCTCCCGAATGAACACTTTCCATAACGATCAGCAGTTCCTTACGATTTTGAATAAACTCAGTTGCTCCTTTGATTACTTCTTCCTCCATGCCTTCCACATCAATTTTCATCAAAACCGCATCATCAGGATTGAGCGGAAGTTTGTCTTTAAAATGATCTAGCATAACCAGTTGAACTTCTGTTAGCTCGCCTCTTTCATCTGTTACCGGATCATAAAACTGGGTTGCGCTCAGATGGGAGGCGCCAGTATTTACCGGATCGAAAACAAAGCTGGCCTTGCGATCTGTGTTATCTAACCCCATATTGTAACTGGTAACATTTTTTTCTAAATTATTCAACATAATGTTGATTTGCAAGGCTTTATAATTGCTGATTGATGGTTCAAAAGCGATTGTATTGAGACCCTTTTTGGCGAACATTATCGTATAAGTTCCCATATTAGCTCCAACATCAATAAAAGACTGATAATGAGTATAGTGTTTGAGTAAAAACCGTTTCACCCCCCATTCATATGCGTAGTTTCCAAATTGAAAGTCGAGAGAGCCTTTCCGATGCAGAAAAATTCCCAGTTTTCCTCTGAAAATACGGGTACGTGGATAAGATTTTCCTGTTATCAAATATATTATGGAGGCAAATACAAGTAAAATCTGCCCATATTGAAGATAATCTTTGAGGTATCGTAAGAATGTTGTGAGTTTATGCATTGCTAATTAGATAAATGGTTGATTGATTTATGATTTAATCCTTTCCCATTGCATTGTTTCAGAGTTATATTGTTTGAGAATCCGGGCAGGATTACCAGCAGCAATAGAAAAATCAGGAACATCTTTGGTGACGACACTACCTGCTGCAACAACAGCATGCTTCCCGATTGTTACGCCTGCTGTAATAACAACGTTGGCTCCAATCCACACCTCATCTCCAATACTGATAGGTTTAGTTTCGACTGGCTGTAGGCTTGGAGGAGTGTTAATATCCTGATAGCCATGATTAAGCCCTGAAACTACAACATTCTGTGCAAACATTACATCGTTGCCGACTGTTACAGGTCCTATCAAAACGCAACCTAAACCAATTCGTGTTCTATCTCCAATGACCACTGGCCCTACACCATTATTTACTGTTGCAAAATCTTCAATGGTTGAGTTGGCTCCCATCGAGAATAGGTTAAACGGAAGCACATCCATTCGTGTTCTTCTTCTTATCAAAGATCCTTTTCCCTTGTGATGTTTGAAAGGATTAAGAAACAGCTTTACCCACAATCTTGGCCGTGCCTGATTTTTAGGCATTAGCATCCATAGCACCAGTTTTTTTAGTCTGGGATTAGATTTAATTTTTTCTACTAGAGCCATTGTGATTTTGCTATTTGATTATTTATTACAAATTAGACGTTTGCATCAAATGTAGCATGTGCTCATAAATAGCTGCTACATTGTTTTCCCAGGTATGGCTGCGCGCAAATATACTTCTTTCGGTAGCTTTTTCAGGCGTATTTTCCTCAAGTGCTCGTTCGACGAGCTCAAGGTAATCTTCTTTGTTAACGGCCAGATAGGTATGATCTTCAAATACTTCCATTGCTTTGGTTCGGGTAGCTACGGTTGGTTTTCCCATAGCCAGGTATTCATCTATTTTACGAGGATAATTACCAATGGTTACTTCATTCAGTTGCTGAGGGTTAATGGCTACATCGAAGTAATTGAGGTAGGAGGGGAGCTGCTCCATTGGTTTAGAACCCAGAAAATAGACATTGCTCATTTGATGTAATTTGCTGGATTTAAATGCTTCATCTTCAGGGCCAACGAGTACAATCGACCAGTCTTTTCGCTGAGTAGCCAGGTATTCAAGCACTTCAATATCTAACCGAAGGGAAAACAAAGCGCCAATATAACCGATTATGGGCTTGCCGATTGGTTTAAGATCTTCGGGCATTTCTTTTACAAGTTTTTCATCAAATAAACTCACATCGCAACCTTGGCCAACATAGTAGGAATGTGGATTAAACTGTGCGGCATGCTCGGCCAGATAAGTTGAATTAGCCACAACCAGATCAGATTTTTTCATCAGGGCAGCTTCGATGCGTACTCCTTGTTTCTTCCAGAAGTCAACAGCGATTAAATTATCTCGCGTATAATAGATATACAATTCAGGTTGAAGCAGTTCTTTCAGATAAAAGCTTCGAAACATATCACTGTCGTTGAAAATGAAATAATTCGAAAAGCCGAGTTTATCAATTGCCTTTTTTATTTCGCGGGCAAAACGTTTGTTATTGATCCTGTTGAAAAAATCGAAAAGCCCATCTAAAGGCAATTGACTGATTGATTCTAATGTTGTTTTTGGAAACAGATTCCACAAATTTTCGTTAACCTGAACCAAATCAGCTTCTTCACCCTTATTAATCCGGATACGTTTTTGAATAATCGGATCGTTCTTTTCTCTGATTTTTGTGAGCCGGTCAAGGGGATAATTTACATATAAAACCCTGTTATGACAGGCGATTTCATGGGCAATATTGATACAATTGCTGCCAATTTTACTGTCGAGGGCTTGCAATCCGACAATGATAAAATCACGGTTTTTAATCATAATGCTGGTTTTTTTAATTCTTTTTAAGAATCTGTTCATAAAGATCTAAAACCTTTTCGGCCATTGATTTCCATGAAAAACTGGCTGACCTTTCGAATCCTTTTTGAATAAGGTTATTACGCAATGTGTCATCGTTTAATAAAGTTTCAATTCCCTGTGTAATTTGTTCAGGTTTGTAAGGATCAACAAAATAGGCTGCATCGGCAGCAACTTCGGGCATGCTGGAGGTATTGGATGTAATTACAGCAACACCACAGCGCATCGCTTCCAGCATTGGGATTCCAAAGCTTTCGCGCAGCGATGGATATAAAAATAGTTTACACTGACTATAAATAGCTGGCAGATCAGTGTTTACAACATAACCTGTTAGATGAATACGATCGATGAGCTTTTTATCACCAATTTCGCTGAGCAAATTATCCAGCGCTTCCTTATCATAATCCAGCATCACCAGCTTAATGGGTTTGTTTGTTTTTTTGAGAAAATCAGAAAAAGCTTTCAACACTCCTTTAGTATTTTTTTTGGGATCGGTATTTCCCAGGAAAAAAAGAAACTGATCAGGAAGTTGATACTTTACTTTTACACGTTCCAGTTCCTGTTGATCAGTAACCGGCTTAAAGTGTTCGCTAACACCATTATATACAGCTACTAAGCGATCATCAGATTCAGGAAATCCAAAAAACTCCTTAATCCTGTTTTTCTCAAAATTTGACACCGTGATGATTTTTTCACTACTTTTTACCACCCTTGGCACCACAAACCGGCGATACATATTTCCGAATTTCTGATACCAGGTTCCTCCTTTTTTGAACAAACTAACGCTTTCGAGGTAGATGATGTCATGAAGTGTAATCATTAGCGGAACTGTTGATTTTAAAGGCGCTGTATTGCTGGTACAATGTAATAAATCGCACCCCAATTCTTTCACTGCTTTGGGCAGAGTTTTTTGTTCCCAAATGGGATAAGCACCACCCGCGAGCGGGATAATTTTAAAGTTTTCAGCTTCAGGAATGCAGGTGCTATCCTCATCCGGTTTTACAAACACATAATAAGTATTCTCTTTATCAATGAGTTGCAGGTTTTTGATTAACTCAAGAGCAACCATATCCATTCCATGCTTTTTTACCCGAAACAAACGCTGACCTTCAATTGCTATTTTCATAAAGTGTTGGTTTTAGCTGGATACAAATTAACGATCTTTCTTTTTGATTTGAAAGGCATTATAAGTATGTTTAGTGTGAATAAACTGTTTATTGGCTCCCCGGATGCTGAGTAAGGATAAAAACATAAAAGCAAAACCAATAGGCAAAGCGAGCAATGCCTTTAAAGTTCTGAAATTATAAAATCTCAGGGGTGTGGCCAAAAATAAAGCTGAAATGATAAAAAAAGATGCTGTTAACCAGCTTATTGTAAGTGAAAGGGGATTGACAAAAAGGGAAATGAAACTGATTAAAACCAATAAACCCAGCAAAAGTATTCTCGGAAGCTGTATGTATTGAAAAGCTTTGTTGAAGTAGTCGATATTACCATTTGAAATCAGCGCTTTAAGTGCAGGAATAAAGTGTTTGCCAAAATAATGAAACTGTGCTGACAGCCACCTTCTGCGTTGTCGTGAAAACACTTTTACGTTTTGAACCTTCTCGTCCAGCACAAAGGCGTCATCCAAATAATGAATAATATGATGATTATATAACAATCTAAGCTCTAGTTCCTTGTCAAAACCTCCGACGACTTCTACCTCCTTCATCAAATTTTTGAAAAAGTCGTAACGAAATGCCATTGCCGAGCCAATGAGGGCACTGGATAATCCCATCTTACGATGGCCTTTTCTGAAAATATTGTTGTTGATTTCTTCGCTTATGGCATCTAAAATAGCAAAATTTGTGTTAAGATTTTTTGCAACGCGATGACACTGGATAGCTTGATAAGGATAGGAAAATGCATCATTTAGTTTTGCCAGAAAGTCTTTTTCCATCAGATTATCGGCGTCCAACACCACTGCAACATCATAATGGTTATCAGGCAATAATCGAAGTGCATAATTGAGTGCTCTGGTTTTGGTGCTAATACTGAAGTTTTCGTTGAACAGAATGATAGGATACTGTTTGAGTTTTTGTATCGTTTTTGTCTTAAACTTATCAGCAATAACAACGACATCGTATAAATCTTTAGGATAATTTTGTTGCAGTGCCTGTTCGGCAACCTCAAAAATTACTTCATCTTCCATATAGCTGGGAATCAGCACAGCAAACCTTCTTTTTTTGAGATCAACCGGAGGAAGATTTTTAAGTGGAAAAATGGACAAAAAAGCGAACCAAAATAAATAAAGGGCTGAGCCTCCTAGATAAAGCAACAAAACCCATTGTATTACAATTCCAATTTCGTAGAGTAAGCTCATAGTTGTGGGTTTTCGTGAATTTCAGCGTCAAATAAGTGTTTTAAATTCCATCCAATAGCTTGATAATAAGCGTAGAAAAGTTTAATTTTTCCTTTTAATAAAAACTTAAATGCATTTTTTGGAATAGCAACAAGCAGTTGATAAAGGATGCCCAAATAAAAGTCTTTTCCGTGAACATTACGTCGCATGAATACAATGCGATTTCTGTTTTGATAGTAAATTTTCAAGGCACTGAGACGCCCGGTGCTCACTGATTCTTTGTGAAGCACATGGCTATTGTGTACAAACCATATTTGGTATCCCGCAGCTTTGATTCTGGCACACCAGTCGGCTTCCTCGTAGTAAAGAAAAAAAATATACGACATCAGCCCAACTTTTTTTACTACCTCCATTGGCACCATCATAGCTGCTCCATGCGCATAAGCTGTTTCACGGTCTTCATTAAACTGGCCGCTGTCTTTTTGCCAATAACCAATCGAAGTATTACGCATGGTAATGTAATTGATTGGAGTATATCCTGCATATTGGATAGTATCAGGCTGATAGTAAAACTTGATTTTTGGACTTACGGCGCCAATCTGTGGATTTTTTTCAAGTTTTTCGACCAGTGGTTCCATGAAATTTGATGGCACTTCAATGTCGTTATTCAGAAGCAGAACGTATTTACCTCTTGCGCGCATCAAGCCAAAATTATTTCCTGCTGCAAACCCATAATTGATTGGATTTTCTATAAAAATCACGTTAGGATACCGTTGCTTTATTATAGAAGCGTCATCATCAGGAGAAGCATTATCGATAACAATCACTTCTAAATTGGGATAAGTGATGCGATTTAGCGATTCAATCAGGGCACAGGTAACTTCGGCCTGGTTATAGTTGACCGTTATGATAGAAACCAAAGGATACTGTGCAGACATAGTAAGTGTTATTTAGCTTTTTTAGTCACTTTTTCAGTGTGAGAATGAGTTGTATGAATGAAGCGACTTCCGGCACCTCTGATTTTTAACAAACTTAGAAACATGAGCAGAAAACCCGCCGGTAGCGAAAGCAAAGCTTTATAAGTTCTCTTATTGAAAAACTTACGGGGAATCGAAATCCATAATACAATTCCGGTAAGTAATAGGAGGGGTAACCAGAAATAAAAGCCAAGGCTGAACCACTGACTGATGAAATTTAGTTGAAAGAAATATACCAAGCCCGAACTTAAAGTGAGGATGAACAAGATACCGCTTAGCAGGATGCGCGGTGGTTGAATCATTTGTAAAACTTTATCAAAAAAATCGATATTGCCTGTTTTTAGCAGATGAATAAAACCAGGGAAAAAATAATCGCGAAAATGAAGTAATTGTGCGGCTATCCACCGCCTTCGCTGATTGACAAAAACTTTTGATTGGGATGTTTTTTCGTCATAAATGCGTGCATCTTCAACGTATTCAATCTGATAATCATTTCGTAGCAAGCGCATTTCCAGTTCTTTGTCCTCTCCAACTGAATCAATCTCCGACATAAAGCTCTTGTAGATTTTGTAATCAATTGCCATCCCCGAACCAATTAAGGCCGATGATAATCCAAGCACGCGATGTCCTTTTCTGAAAATTGCATTGTTAATCTCCTCGCTGATGGCATCGAGGATAGCGAAATTCGTGTTAGTGTTTTTTGCCATCCTATGTCCCTGAACCGCATAAAACCCCCGATTAAAAGCCTCATTAATTTTAGGTAATACATCATGCTCCATGATATTGTCAGCGTCCAAAATCATAGCTACATCATAGTTGTCTCCAATCGATGCCATACATTTATTAAGTGCCTTTGATTTCTTACTTACTTCAAAAACAACTACTTCTACCCGAATAGGTAATTTTTGTAAGGCTTCCAGTGTTTCGGGTTTAAAAGAATCTGCGATCACTATTACTTCAAACAATTCTTTTGGATAATCCTGTTGCAGTGCATCTATTGCTACATCAACAATCACAAGATCTTCTTTATAACCCGGGATCATGACAGCAAACTTTCGCATTTTGTCCATTTTTTTTGCTGGAATTCTTTGTTTAAAAAGGGAGGCAAAACCAAAAATGAAAATGTACAGCACTGCAAACACAAAATAGCTGAAAACCAATAACTCCAATACAATTAAGATAATCCTGATGATATTCATCGCTTTAGTTTATTTGGGCTTTGTTAGTCAAATTCCACCAAACTGCTTTGAAAATCGCTTTTGCTAAATCAGGTCTTCCTTTTACCAGATAAACAAGCATAATTTTCGGCATACTGATCAGATAAAGGAAAAGCAGGCTAAGAAATTTTGTCAGTCCACGATTATTTCGTCTGGCATATAGAATTCGTCCGCGGTTAAGGTAAAAAATCTGAAAAGGACTATCTTTTACCGTTGAAATAGATTCCTTGTGTTTTACAGTCGACCTTCCATCATAATATAACTGATATCCAGCGCGTTCGATGCGCGCTGCCCAATCATGTTCTTCATAATAAAGGAAAAAAACATCTGCCATCATTCCAACCTTCTCAATCACTTTGCGTGGGACAAGCATGGCAGCTCCAAAAATAGATCCGGTAGGGATGGTATGATCATACTGACCTTGATCTAACTCTCCAAATCCAATTGCGCGATTACGTATTGTGATGGGATTAATAGGCGTAAAACCAGCATATTGAAAGGTTTTTTCTGTATGAAAGTAGTGAATTTTTGGACTTACCATGCCAATTTCGGGATGGTTCTCAAGTAACTGTACCAGGGGCTGTAAAAAATTCGGCTCTACTTCGGTGTCATTATTGATGAACAACAGATAATCACCTTGAGCCATTTTTACGGCAACATTATTTCCTCCAGCAAATCCGAGGTTTTTTTCTGTCTTAATCAGATTAATTTCAGGATAGGCTTCTTTTAGACGATCGGGTGTATCATTTGGAGAGGCATTATCGACCACCCAAATTTCTAAATTGGGGTAAGAGCATAACCTTAAGGAGTTTAGGAAATCAAGTGTAACGCCACTCTGGTTATAATTAACTGTTATTACAGAGACTAGCGGCCATTTATCAGCATCAGCAGTATTTTGTTTCATGCAGGTAGATCAAATAAAGATCGAATATACCATAAAAACCTTTTATATTCAACAAAATACTTCAGGTATTATTTTCAAGCGACCATGGTGATTTTCCTTGGCTTACCAGATAAGTATATTCTCTTTCAAGTTGTCTGCTCATAAAGATCATGGTCCAACTGATGTAGATCAAAATCCCGGTAGGCATTTGACCTAATACTCCGTTTCCGTAACTAGCCCCCATGATTCCGGTAAATCCTGCCATGAGGGCACTCATTATGCCACGCAATTCAGGCTCCTTAAGTTTGAACATTATCAGGTATGAGCCCTTTATTAAGATGTAAGATAATATAAAAAGGTGCAAAATCAATCCAATTATACCTTGCTCAGCCCATATTTGAACATACCAGCTATCTGTAGCAATTTGTGCTAGAAAACCTTGTGGCGAAAAACGTTTTCCCCAATCACCCGCACTTCCAATTCCTCCACCAAAAGGTCGTGTAGCTAAATATCCTGCCAGAATCCTTCTGTTTTCGAGACGCACAAGATATGATTCATCTTCTTCGGGTCTGAAGGCAGTTCGCATACGTCTGATTTGAGAGTTGCTTTGTCCAATATATGTGTATGCAAAAAAGGCATAAACAAGAGCAAGAATTAAACCTCCAATTACGATAACCCTAAAGTTTTTTCTGTGAATGATATATGTTATACCAGCGACCATCGGCACTATCATTGCTCCGCGAGTTCCCGAAATCATCATGCCCCACAGTCCCATCACACCCATAATTGTGAAAAATATTTTATTGGGCAAACCTTTAATACTCATGGCAACTAAAAGCCCTACAACACCCGCAGCTCCCTGGGCAGCACCAAATTGTCCTGCATCGCTGAAAAATGAAAAAACACGCAACTCTCCAAATAAGATGTGAGTTACAGCTCCAACAGTATCTAACCAGTACTGTTCAGCGCTGTCGGGACCTATATAAAGCTGTTGTAAACCTTTGAGTGTTCCAAGAATGGAAAAAATACCCCATAAGTACAAGAATACATAAAGAAATCGCAACCTATTGAAAATCATAAAACTTAAGGGCACTAACAACAACATATATAGCGAAATACCACGCATGGCATAAAACCATGCTGTACGACTTAGTGCTTCAGGATTAACAAGTTGTAAGACGGAATAAGCAAACCAAATAATTGCCAGGTAAGTGAGATCACGGTTGGCATTCTGCCATTTAATGCCATCATTAAAATATCTGAAAAAAACTGCTATGTAAGTCAGGACAAGGAATCCATCAACGGACAAACCAAATGGAATGTTTGGAATATAGCGGGTTAAACCAATAGCTATAAAGCCAAGTATTACAATGGTATAGATTCCAATTCGGGGGTTAGTAAAAAAGCGGTTAAAATAGATAATGACAGGAAAAAGCACAACCAATGCCACAGCAATCAAAATGCCACCTTTAGCGATAACTATACCCAGGATAATAGTAACAAGAAATAAAGCTGCAATCACTAATGGGTGATGCAGTTTATCTGAACCAATTTTATCCTTTAAAAAAGAAAACATCATTGTATAAAATTAATAAAATTAACTTTTTCTGTCAGGTAGATAGGTTTTTATTATCCTGGATCCTTCAGCATAACCTATCCTGAAGATATCTAAAAATTTGATATCTATAGTTTTAATTAGGTAATAGTAACCAATAGAAATCCCTGTTAATGTGAATAAAATAGTCACAAAAGCAACACCTTCCAGCGTTTTTATCACCGTGAAACCATGAGCTAAATCATAGGCATTATCAGGCATTATTCCAGAAAACAACAGTACGAAAAATGAGAATCCTAAGATCAGCGTAGGTAATCCAAACACGACTAATAAATCACCTATAATATTGGCACTTGCCATATATAAAACTTTATAAAAATTACTTTTCGGTCGATTAATGCTGTCTAATGCAACCCCAATAAAACGGTCAATTGGCAGTAACAATCCATAAATACAAAAAACCCTAAAGATATTAGCAGTGATGATGTAATCGCTACCTCCAAGGATAAAAACTATTTCTTTTGCGAAAATAAAACTGAAAATCATCACCGGGATCATCAAAAAGGTCATACCTCCGGCATTGGCGTAAAAAATTCTTTTTACCTCATTTGGATTATTATCAAGGCTGGCCTTCGACATGCCCGGAAAAGCTGTTGCTGCAAAACTTCTTAACGGGATTTCAATAATTTCGGTAAGTTTGAGCGGGATGCTGTATAATGCCACCCCCAAAGGTCCTAAAAAAGCACTCAATCCAATAATAAAGGTATCAGAACTTTTAAGTAAATTACTTCCAATGAGCGTTCCAGTGGTGTATTTTCCAAAGTTTAAAATGGTCTTTACAGCTTCACTTTTTGTTTTAAAGATAAAGCGTATTCCATCCCAGTTGTAAGCACTTGCCAGCATTGAACTCAGCAGGTTCGAAAGCAAATAAGCCCAAAGGATTACCGAAATATCATATTTGAGAAAAAGATTTGCTGTTAGAAAAAGCATAAAACCACCAACGTTTAAAAGTCTCAGCCATAGCATTTTATCAAATCTAAGCTGAGCTTGTAAAACTGACTGGGCATTATTGAAAGGCAAGGTAAGAAATGCCAGCAGGGGATACCATTTGAAAAATAAATCAAAGCCTGAATTTTGAATCGTGTCTTTAGCGAAATAGTAAATAACGAAGAGAATTAACGCAAGCAGGATTGTCGAAATCAGGTTAATAACATTATTGGCCCCCATAAGAGACTTAGCTTCAGTGTCATGTGCACCAGACAAAAATCTGATAAGTGCTGTTCTTGTAATACCAAAGCGCAGCATATCCAGAAAATTGGAAGCGGTAATAAACAAAATCCATTCACCAAAGGTTTCCTGAGGCACCATCCTGACCAACATAATAAAACTCAGAAAAGCAAACACAGCTACGAGGCCATTATTGGCCAGCGATAAAAAGTTATTGCTGGTTATTATTTGCCTGAATCTGTTCATGGTTCAGGTTAGCTTTCTTTTACCTGAATTTTAATCCTGGCAGGGTAGGTAAGTGTGTGTCGTACTTTAGCCCAAAATGGAGATGACTTCTTTACTTTGATACCTGATATGATCTCTTCGATAGCATAATCCTCTGCTTCATTCATAATGATCATGGGGTCTTCCCGCAGCACATTTTTAAGTATATTCAGTGCTCCTTCATCAGCTTTATTCCATTTGCTACTGGATTTCAAAAGCATAAGTGAGGCATCTACTTCCTGCATAAGTTCGAGTGGATAATCGTGATAGATGATTGATGGAATTTCAAGGAAGATATAGTCGTAAAGGTAGTTTTCTTTTCTGAGGATGTGATCACTGATTAAATCTTTGAGTGAGGTTGCTTTCGCAAAGTTTTCAGCAATTTGGTATGGATAGGTCAAGTTGAAATCATCCTGATCTGACTCAATATCATCGTTGCTTTTGTAATTCAGAACCAGAACTTTTTCACCATAGGTTCTGAGTTTATTGGCTAGTTTGTGCGCAATAAATGTTTTACCTGTCTGATCCTGTGTGCTAAAGAATAAAATAAAATAGGGTTTCTGTGCAGGAAAAACGGCATTATGCGTTAACTGAAGTTTCAAGTTTTGAAGGATCATCTCAATCAGACGATTACTGATTACTGCGCGATTTTTCATTTCGATGTTCGAACCCAGATAAGGATAAGCACCAGCCATTTTAAGTTTTATAGTTTTAGCAACACGTTCAGGATTTCTGAGTGATTGATCAAAATATTCCAGAACCAAAATAATAAAGGCGACGAGTAAAAAGCCAATCACAGCTGCAGCAGGCACCAGGAATCGTGCTCTTGAAGCTTTTGCATTTAAAGGGAAATAAGGAGGGTCAACGATTCGGATATTGGTTGCCATCTGCAGATTTTGCTGGCGCATTTTTGCAAGATTAAGGCTGCGTAAGAGTTCGAGGTAGGATTGCTCTGCAACAGTAATCTCTCTCTCGATTCTTTTAAGCATAGCGCCAAGCGGGGCAAAGCGTTGGTAGGTTCTTACGAAATCCATTTTTCTTCGGGAAAGCACAACAAGGCTGGCTTTAGCTTCTTCATAACTCAGCGCATTTTTAAGCCATTCATCCAATAAAGCAGCTATTGGAACTCCCTGTGTTGAGTGACTATACAAATAAAGCTGATCTACGTACAGTTTTATTTCATCTCTTAGTCGGTCAGATTCATTTCGCAACCTTGATATCTCTTTACCAATTCGTTGATCATAGTCTTCAGCTAGCTCGTTTATCAGAATTTTTTCTGAAATATCCGCAAACTGTTTCCTTTTCTGATTGATCATGTCGCTCTTTAGGTAAATACTATCCCTACGGGTAAGTTTTGTTTCGAGCTCGCGCAAGGATGCAGCGGCCTGAGCCATTCTTACTTGTTCGTTTTGATAGTAAAGATCAAGGTCTTCTTTTTGTGCAGCAATATATTTTGTTTGCTCGGCATAGTTAATAATATTGTTCTTTTTATTAAATTTTAATAGCCTATCCTCAGCGGCTTGAAGCTGCAGGTCGGCAGAATCTACCTGACTTTTGAAATAGGCAACAACAAGATCAGTTTGATTCTCTTTGAGCAGTTTGTAATTTTTTACAAAAACATGTGCAATGATTTTTAAAGTTTGCTGGCAAATTCCGGGATCATCAGAAGTATATATCAAGCGAACCAGGTCACTATTATTAATCCTGTATATTTGCAGGGTTTTTAAAGAAGTTATGCTGTAGTGCGGACTTTGCCCGTAGTGCAGCAAGCCATAAATAAAATTGGTGTCGCTTGAGTTGTAATAATTGGTAAAATTCTGAATGGTTTTATAAAAATCATCTTCACGAATACCTCTGGGTATAATTGGGTCTTTTTCTATTGTAAATGTTTCAGAATCAGCTAATAAATCGAAGTCAAAGGCTGAAGCTGAACCAGCTTGCTGATTGGGGTCAACAGCTGGCATATTTACTACTTCATTTAAAAGCTCATCTTCTTCATAAAGATTTACTACTTTTTCGGAATAGCCATAGGAATTTCCGGAAGAAGCTTCATTGGAGGATATCACAATACGTTGTCCAACACGCAATTGACCATCAAACTGATTTAATTCTCTAAGTTTTGTAAGGCTAATGCCATATTTTTGGGAGATGGATAAAAGGGTTTCTCCTGCCTGAACTACATGTGTTTTTTGGGTAACCCCGGTATCTGGGCTGTCTGAATAAAGCTCATCGTTTTTGTTTATTCCTGTTTGAGGTTCTGCAACTGCATCATTTCTATTCCCATTTCCATTTGTGAGCTCAACCAAAGCCCTGTTTTTCTTTTTGTTGATTTCTTTTTCGAGGTTTCTTATTTCTTTTTCCAAATTTTTTATTTGATCTTCCTTTTCACGCTCTACACCGGCTTTCCCATTTTTCACTACCATATCTTTCACACGTTTGGGAACCATTTGATTGAGTTTTTCAAAATTCTCGCGCGAAATATATTGTGTGTTGTAGGTTTCCAGTGAAAGATTTTGAGCCAATAGCATAATGGCTGATTCTACAATAGTTTGGCGGGAGTTAAAAAGATTAATCAGGTTGTCGAATTGTGCGGAGGTATTAAAAAAGTCGGTTGGCCTTTGGGCGGTTGATTCGATAGAATAACCAGTAGTGATTCCCGTATAGATAATTGCTTCAGATTCATATACCTTACTTTGATTTCGTGTAAAATAATACACCACAACAGCCAGTAGCAAAGGAATAGCTATAAGCAGCAAGATGTTTTTTCGAAATACACGTATAAACTGGGCTATATCCATTGTTTGGTTATCTTAGTACATTAATCAGATTGAAGTTGATTCCTGTTAGTATCTCAAGTAATTGATAATTCTTACTAAATTCTGTTATGGCCTGCTGATATTCAACGGCTCCACGTGTTTGAATCTCTTTGAGCCTGGTATATTCCGCTGTTGTAATCTCTCCATTCAAAAACTGATTTTGAGCCATTTGCATCTGTATCATCGTAAACTTCTGGTAGTCGTTATAAATTCGGATGTAGTTTTGCCATTGAATCATCATATTGTAGGCTTCAATTACCTGGCCCTCAATATATTTTTTATTGATATCTCGTTGCACAAGCGAAAGTTCAATCCACTTTTTTTGTTTATTGATTCGATTTTTTCTATCAACGAGTGTAGCGAAAGGAAAACGGATATAAAACCCAACCGCAAAGTTATCACGATACGATTCACTTAGATAAAAACGATCGATTCGCGTAAGTTCATCACGATCATGGAAATTCCATTTGCCCCAGTTCCAATCCAGATTAAAACTAAAATGTTCAAGCCAATATCTTTCCTGCGTTTTTTGTTCGTAATAATAAAAATCAGCTTTTAACTCTTCATACCTTACCGAAGGGGCGTTAGCCACGGCTGAATCCAGCATCACACGTAATGTTGGCAATCTTTTGGTGATGTCATCAGTAAGCGGATTAAATAGCTTTGATTCATCATCGGCACGTATTTGTGCTTTTGCTAATGGTGCAGCCAGTAACAAAAAAACAATCAAAATAAAACTATTAATTGTTCGCATAATTTGCGGTTGTCGTCTAAACTCCTGTTTTCTATTCCAGATAAATAAGAACCCTGCAATATAAAAAAGAAAAGCTGTAGTCTTGATTTTGGTGTTCATAGAGTTATCAAGGAGTTTTTAACAATTTTTGATAAAGTTTAGTTAAACATTTTCTTTTTGAAACAAAGCAGGTATAGTCTTTAATATCAGCTTAATATCACCCCAAAAAGAATAGTTACGCGCATATTGATTATCCAGTGCTTTTCTTTCTTCTTCAGACAAGACTCCTCTTTTTCCTCTTTTTTCGACCTGCCAAAGGCCTGTGATGCCGGCTGGTCCCATGAATCTTTCACTGCAATCGTCGGATGTTAGCATCTCAGCTTCATAGAGTGGCAAGGGCCTGTTGCCTACAATTGACATATCACCTTTTAATACATTTACCAATTGTGGTAATTCGTCAATACTAGTATTCCTGATAAATCTACCTACCCGTGTAACTCTTGGATCATCTTTAATCTTGATGAAAGTACTATCAGCTTTCCGTTTTTTTCTTTCAAAATACCAAAATTCACACACTTTTTTTCCTTCCGAATAGAGCACTTCTGAGCAATATTTCCCTTCTGGTAAAGCAGCACAGCGGGGACATTCGTCATGATCTTCGTCAATAGCTTTTTCGGCCTCGTATTGATTCAAATGCTTTAAATCCTTGAGTGCTGCATCTGCTCCAATACGCATTGATCTTAGTTTGTAAAAATCAAAGATTTTGTATCCGGTTCCAACTCTTTTACTGGTATAAAAAACTTTACCTTTCGATTCTAACCTGATGGCAATCATTACAATTATGAGCAGGGGAGAGAGCACAAGAAGTGCACTAAAAGAAACTACAATATCAAACAACCTTTTATTCAAGGGAATTTTATATTCTTTGGCGGTTTTAGTTTCTTCGGAGGCTGTGCTGAAATAATTAAGGTATTTTCTAAGATAATGAATTCGTAAAAATAATTTTTCTGCTTCAAGTTTGCCTTCGTAAAAATCGTTTACGTTGGCTTTGAAGGCTTTTTCTTTTTGCTTTTCATCTTTGTCTGGCGAAACGAGCAGAAAAGGCGTGTTAGTATGTATCTGTTTTACTTCGCGCATAGCGGCTATATCAATCCCGTTCATTCCGGGAAGATAGGCCTCGCAAACAATAGCCTCAATTGTATTATCGTCTTTGAGCAGACTCATTGCTTTCAATCCATTTTCTACAACAGTAAGCTCAAACCATTCTGGCTTAGATTCAAGTTCTTGAATAAAATCAGGATAACCACCGATATATAACACCTTAATTAATGGAAGACTGGTTTCGTCCATAACAAAATGGCATTTATTTATTTGCGGGCGAGAAGTAACTCTATACGAATAGAAAGCTCTTCGGGATTGAACGGTTTGACCATGTAATCATTAGCGCCAAGTTTGAGACATTTCACTTTTTCCTGAGAACTTTCTATTCCAGATAGCATTATCAAAGGTACATCTTTGAAAAACCCGCTGGAACGAATATTCTTAATGAATTCATAACCATCGAGATTGGGCATCTGGATATCAGCAACAATCAGGTCTGGCATATTACCGTCTTCCATCCACTTTATGCCCTCCATACCATCGTTTTTAGTGATGACATCGTAGCTTTTGCTCAGAAAATTTTCGAGGAGCATCCTGATGCTAAGCTCATCATCCATAACTAAAATTTTCTTTTTCATGTAGTTAAGTAATATCAGTAGTTGATTTTTCTGTTTGGGTTGACCTTATTTAAGATAAGCTGTAAGGAGCAAAAATAGTGAATTAACTGCGTGATTCTGCAAAACAAAGTTAAGTTATTTACAGTGATTGGTTAATAACTTAGCAAGAAATCTGAACTTTTAATAAAATTGTGTTGATAACCAACAGGTTTAGAACGCCAAATACCTATAAATAAGGGTTATTTAGTTTTTATTTAATTGATCTTCATAAACTTTTATCTCATCTCTTAATCTGGCAGCTTCGATAAAATCGAGTTCTTTAACGGCAGCTTCCATGGCTTTTTTGGCGTTTTGAATGGCTTTTCGCAATTCAGTTTCGCTCCAGTAAGCCATAACCGGATCTGCAACAGCGGCAGGTTCAACAGCTGCAAAGGGATAACGCGAGTTATCTTTATCGGGGCTTAATTGTCTTCCTAGTACATTCTGCATAGATTTGATAATTGAGCGCGGTGTAATATTGTGCTTCTCATTGTAAGCTAACTGCTTAGCTCTTCTGCGATCAGTTTCGTCAATCGTTCGCTGCATCGAACCTGTAATTTTGTCAGCATACAGGATTACTTTTGAATTTACATTTCTCGCAGCGCGGCCAGCTGTTTGCGTAAGTGAACGTTCAGAGCGTAAAAAACCTTCTTTATCAGCATCTAAAATGGCTACCAGACTAACTTCAGGTAAATCCAATCCTTCACGTAATAAGTTAACGCCAACCAAAACATCAAAAGCACCATTTCTGAGGCCATGCATAATCTCAACGCGTTCCAGTGTGTCGATGTCTGAATGGATGTAACGGCTGCTTACATTAAGTTTGTTCAGGTATTTGGTAAGCTCTTCGGCCATTCTTTTGGTTAGGGTTGTTACCAAAACCCGTTGTTTTTTTTCGATCACTGTTGCTACCTCATCTAATAAATCATCGATTTGATTAATGCTTGGGCGCACCTCGATGATTGGATCCAAAAGACCTGTTGGCCGGATTAGCTGCTCCACAAATACACCTTCTGATTGCTGTAATTCGTAATCGCCCGGAGTGGCACTTACATAGATCACCTGCTGCGTAATTGCTTCAAACTCATCAAATTTCAGCGGACGGTTATCTAAGGCAGATGGCAGTCGAAAACCATATTCTACGAGGGTTTGCTTACGCGAACGATCTCCACCATACATCGCTCTGAGCTGCGGGATAGTAACATGACTTTCGTCAATGATTGTGATAAAATCATCCGGGAAATAATCCAGCAGGCAAAACGGCCTGGAGCCTGGTTTTCGGCCATCAAAATAGCGGGAGTAGTTTTCGATTCCGCTGCAATATCCAAGTTCACGCATCATTTCGATGTCGTAAGTAACGCGATCTTCCAGGCGTTTTGCTTCTTCAAACTTTCCAATATCTTTATAATAAGCAACTTGCCTGAACATATCATCCTGAATCTCACGAACTGCATCTTTCATTTTGTCCTGTGAAGTGACAAAAATATTAGCCGGAAAAATTGTGATTTCATCAAGTTTTTCGATTCGTTTTCCGCTTTCTGCCTCAATGGTTTCAAGGTTGTCAATTTCATCGCCCCAGAAGTTTATTCTGAAAGCTGTATCACTATATGCCGGATAAACGTCAAGCGTGTCTCCTTTTACCCTGAATTTTCCACGGCTTAGCTCCAGATCAGTTCTGCTGTAAAGGGCATTTACCAATGCCTGAAGAATCAGATTTCTACTTACCAGCTGGCCTTTTTCCAAATGAATCACATTATTGTTGAAATCATCAGGATTGCCAATCCCATAAATGCATGAAACAGAAGAAACTACGATAACATCTCTTCTACCCGACAAAAGGGCAGAGGTTGTACTAAGCCGAAGTTTTTCTATCTCATCATTGATAGAAAGGTCTTTCTCGATATAGGTATTTGTAGATGGTATAAAAGCCTCGGGTTGATAGTAATCATAATAAGAAACAAAATACTCGACTGCGTTCTGAGGAAAAAACTGTTTAAACTCTCCGTAAAGCTGTGCCGCCAGTGTTTTGTTATGACTTAAAACCAAAGCTGGCCGACTAACATTTTGCAGGACGTTAGCTATAGTAAAAGTTTTACCAGAGCCGGTTACTCCGAGAAGGGTTTGATAAGCATCACCACGCCTAAGTCCTTCCGATAGCTGCCTGATTGCTTCGGGTTGATCGCCCGTTGGTCTGAAATCTGATTGTAATTGAAAATCCAAAATCTTATTTTGATACAAAAATAAGTGCTTTTTCAGTACAAGCTAAATTGATGCGTTTTTTAGAAAACAATGGACAAATAATCGAAGACTGATAATTTCAGTTTGATTTATTTCCTGATTTGAAAAGAATTTCCTTTTCCTTATTCGTCAAGCTTTTATAGCCATTTTTTGCAATCTTGTCCAAAATGTGATCAATCATTTCCTGCTCCTCAAACCGATACCGATTGTATTCCTCATCGGTCATCGTTTTGGCTGATTTTCTGCCTCCGGGTTTTACACGCATCCTATTCGAATAAAACCGATCAAAAAAACTGTATAAATCGGTTCCATTCTTGTAAATATAAATATATAAAAAGCCCCACAAAGCTCCGCCGAGGTGAGCGATATGGCCTCCTGGATTATTCCCCTGAATACTAAAAAAGTCAAGAATCACAAAAACTATTGCCAGGTATTTGAGTTTTACGGGTCCAATAAATAATAGATTTACAGTATATTGCGGAACATAAGTAGCCGCAGCGATTAAAATGGCTAATACAGAAGCTGAAGCTCCTAGTGCTATGGAAACCGGAGCAACATCGTAAAAAACCGGAAAAATATTGTAAGCCATAACGTAAAAAACTGCTCCGGTTAGCCCTCCTAAAATATAAGTGCTCAGTAACTTACGCGAAGAAAGGTATTGTAAAAAGATCTGACCGCCAAAAAACAAAACGAGCATATTAAAGAAAAGGTGAAAGAAACCCTCATGAAGGAACATATAAGTAAATATAGTCCAGGGTTTTACAAGAAGTTGATTTAAATCAGCCGGAATAGCCAAAAATTGTGTTAGAGGAGAGAGCTGTCCAGGATTAGTTTTGGCCAGAAACAGCCAAAATAAAAGATTAACAATGTAAACAAGTAAAAAAACAGCCGCATTAATGATAATCAATCTGGGCAATATGCCGGGATTTTTGAAAAACTGTTTCAGTGACAGAAATATGGAATTGGGTTGATAAGGATTCATAATTTATCGAAATACACCTTTCTTTTTCCAGTAAACTATTAGCAGGTAACCAAAAAGCATGCCACCAAGATGAGCAAAATGTGCAATATTGTTACCAGGCCTGTTCATCACACCTTCAAAAAGTTCGAAAGCACCATAGATTAGTACGAAGTATTTGGCTTTGATTGGAATGGCAAAATACAAATAGATAAGTGAATTCGGAAACATCATTCCAAATGCCAGCAAAATGCCAAACACAGCACCTGAAGCACCCACAACTACATTCTGATTAAGGTAAAACTCCTTGTATTCAGCCATAAAGCTTAATGTTGTCTGCATAGCCTGAGTGTTTCCCGGGTTTACCGATAATACTTTTAAACTTTGTTCAAAAATCTGAAATTGCTGCCAGATTGCGCCTGAATATTCATTCAATCGAAAAGTATGTTCAGAAGTAAATTGCCCTAAAACTGCAAGGTCTCTTGTTTGCAGAAAAAGATCTATTTGATTGGCAACAGGCATAATCTGGAAACTGATCCAAATGAGATATACAATGCCGGCACCGATTCCTGTAACCATATAATAGATCAGAAAACGCTGCGGTCCCCATATATTTTCTAGGGTGTTGCCAAACATCCATAGCGCAAACATATTGAACAAAATGTGAGCAAAACCGCCATGCATAAACATGTAGGTAACAAACTGATAAGGTCTAAAATCGGATGCTGTTATATAATGAAGTCCTAAAATTTTGGTAAGGTCAATGTTAAAAACATCTCCAAAACTAATCGTAGCGAGAAAAAACAAACCATTGATAATCAATAAGTTTTTTACTACTGTTGGTAAAACTTTGAACCCTGTAGGTTGAAATTGAGCCATAGTGCTTATTTGAAAAGTTGTTGAAGTTGATCCAGCGGCAAAGTAACAATAATTTTACGCCCATCCGGACTTACCTCCGGAACCTGACAAGCAAATAATTGATCGATCAGCGCAGTCATCTCTTGTTCATTTAGTAATTGTCCGTATTTGACAGCAGTTTGAGCTGACATGGTACGCGCAAGGTTTAATTTTTTATGTAATTGCAAATCAATAGCATTTCTTTTAAATTGTTCCAGCATTTGTTCAATCAATTTCTGTATATCTTTGTCTTTCATACCGTCTGGTGTTCCATTAATAACAAAAGTATTACTGCTTACCGGATTAATTTGATATCCGAGTATGGCTAAATCCTGAATGATTTCCATTAGGATTGCGGCATCTTCGCTGTTCAGTCTGATTTGTTGCGGAAAAAGCTCCTGCTGAGAGCCTTGTTGGCCGTGTTCGAGCTGTTTTAAAAATTTTTCGTATAAAATACGCCAATGAGCCAAATGCTGATCAATCAACATCAATCCGCTTCGAATGGCGGTAACAATAAAACGCTGTCGTAATTGAATCAAACGGGTATTTCCAGGTAAATCAGCAACATCAGATTGTTTATTAAGTGTTGTTTGCCCTTTTGCATCCGTTTCATTTTCAGGGTTGAGCTGTTCTTCGTCACTATAAAGCACACGCCAATTCCCAGGAGATTTTCCTGCTGACCGTGATTTGAATTTAAAATCCTGTGATTCAAATTGATGAAATGGATTAAAACTTTGGTCAATCTCAATAGATGGAGGGGTTATCGGGCGGTTTGCCCGGCTGATTTCACCAAAATCAATGGGAACATCTGTTGGTTCATCAAAGTCGATCATCGGAGCGAGATTGTGTTGCCCTATTGTTTTTTTTACTGCTGCGTGTAAAACGGCATATATCAGTTTGGTATCCTGGAAGTTAACCTCTGTTTTTGTAGGATGAATATTAATGTCAACTTCAGCCGGATCAATTTGAATATTGAGGAAATAGGTCGGAAAACTGTCTTTTGGCAGCAATTCCTGAAAGGCATTTTCAATAGCATGATGTAAATAGGGATGACGAATAAAT
Organism: Bacteroidales bacterium; assembly: GCA_015709215.1. GTDB lineage: Bacteria > Bacteroidota > Bacteroidia > Bacteroidales > F082 > UBA5536. The sequence continues at coordinate 35,610 of JACCQN010000008.1, read as the reverse complement.
CGGTTATTAACAAAAAAATACTGTTCACCGCGCGTTTTTTTTGCAAAAACCGCTTTACCAATAAACCCATGAATACTAACGGTATCTGACTCCTGTGAAACAGGTAAAAGTCTTTCGTTATAGGCATTCCCAAATAAGCCAACAATGCGTTGCTTCAAATTGCCGGCATTAAGGTGAAAGATTTGTTTTTCGTTGCTAATCAGGTTAAATGCAACTCCGGGATGCATCAAACTTATCCTGTGGAATTCCTCTACGATATGGCGCATTTCGGCGGGGTTGGATTTTAAAAAATTCCTACGCGCCGGCACATTAAAAAAGAGATTTTTAACAGCAATCTGTGTTCCATTGTTCATGGCCACAGCTGACTGATTTTTAACAACAGACCCTTCAATATTTATTAGTGTGCCAAGCTCATCGTCAGAGCGTTTAGTCTTTATTTCAACTTGTGCGATTGCAGCAATACTTGCCAAAGCTTCTCCTCGAAAACCCATAGTTCGAATGGCGAACAAATCATCAGCTTTCTGTATTTTAGAAGTGGCATGCCGCTCAAAACTCATACGTGCATCCGTTTCCGACATACCACAGCCGTTATCAATAACCTGAATAAGTGTTTTACCGGCCTCTTTTACAATTAAATCTATTTGTGTTGCCCCTGAATCAATTGCATTTTCCAGAAGTTCTTTTACGGCAGATGCTGGTCGTTGTATTACTTCACCTGCAGCGATCTGATTGGCAACGGAATCTGGTAAAAGTTTGATAATGTCTGTCAACATTCGACCTGTTTAGATAGTCAACCCGAAAGCTCGGATAAGGTTATCAATAAAATCGGTAAAAAAAATCACATAAATTCCTATAAGCACGACAGAACCAAAGATGATAAAACTTGTACCTTTGTATTTATCCTCAAATTTGGCAGGATGTTGATTTCGCCATCTTGCTGACATCCGCATCCTCATAGCTTCCTGTTCTGTAAGCTCAGCTTTAAGACCCATTTCAGCTTTGCGCCGTTCAAGGGCTTCCTTTTCCGGATTATAATAACGCGGACGATAGGAAAATCTTCGAGGTTTATTGGTTCTGAATAAGACAAATTTCATGACAGCACTTTTCTTTTCGGATTCAAAGTGCAAAAGTATCCATATTTTCCGGTTATGGATGTCTGTTGCTTTCCTTTTTGTACTTTTGAACTATCAATAATGATGCTAAAAAATGATTTACTCATGAAGTTTGATTTGCTGGATAAGCTTATTGTTGTGGGTGACCGTGTGCTGATAAAGCCAAAATCGTCGCCTGATAAAACCCGAAGTGGATTGTTTTTGCCCCCTGGTTATTCTGAAAAAGAAGCCATCCAATCGGGTTATATCGTAAAGTGTGGCCCGGGTTACCCCATTCCTATTCCACAGGAAATTGATCCTGAACCCTGGAAACCGCAAACCGGAGAGCAAATTCGCTATCTTCCATTGCAGGCGCAGGTTGGTGATTTGGCTATTTTTTTGCAAAAAGGGGCCATCGAAGTTCATTTTAATCAAGAAAAGTATTTTATCGTTCAACATCATGCAATTCTCTTATTGGAACGCGATGACTTTCAATAATATGGAATCACTGAAATATCTTGGGATAAAGATTTTGATTTTTGCTTTTATCTGTAGCTTTCTTGAAGCTTGTGACAGTAAATCACCTGAAAATGAATTTCAGATTACTCAGAATTTGATACGTCATGCACAAATGGTTAAAGCACAGCAATTTGAATACGGTTTGTTATTGGAGATACAAGCTACCTGGTCAGATAAACCAGAACGTTATATTTTGCAAAATAATGATGATGAACGTTATGATGATTCAAAATTTTTCCAAAACATAAATATTCCGATGAGCAGAATCATCGCCTTGTCATCAACACAATGGGCTCCCTTACTTGAAATTGGAAAATCTGATGCTGTTCTTGGAATTTCAGAGGCTTCTTTTGTAAATGACAGCTTGATGAAATTGCTTCTGAAAACGGGAAAGGTTTCAGAAGTATTAAAAAATGGGCAATTGGATTTTGAAAAAACTGTCAGTTTAAGACCTGATATCGTGCTTTATTCACCTGATCCAACGGGGGCTTCCGATCAACTCAAACGTACCGGTCTGCAACTTTTACCCTGGCCCGATTATCTGGAAAACAGCCCTTTGGGCAGAGCCGAGTGGATCAGGGTGTTGGGATGGCTTACAGGGCAAGAAGAAATTACAGAGAAATTATTTGAAGATACTGAAAAAGAATACCTTAAATTGAAATCCTTGATCCATGATTCTTTATCCAGGCCAACAATAATGGCCGACAAAGCGTTTAATGACCAGTGGTATGTACCTGGTGGCAGAAGTTATATGGCAACAATTTTTAAAGATGCCGGAGCGAATTATGTTTGGTCTGATAATCAAGCCACAGGAAGTGTTTCATTAGATATTGAGACGATCATTTCCCAGGCTGCTGACGCTGATTTTTGGAGAATTGCCCATGCCAGCGATTCTCCTTATTCATACGAAAAATTAAGACAGGAGAATGAGATTTATGCAGCATTTAAAGCTTTTCAAAAACATCAAATAATTTTTTGTAACACTTCGAAATCAGCTTATTTCGAGACAAGTCAATTCCGCCCACATGTGGTTTTGGCTGATTTTATTGCCATTTTGCATCCTGATTTATTGCCTGATCATCAACCGGTTTATCATCACTTATTAAAACCCTTTCCTGATGTCCGGTAGGCGATTATTTATCAGCTTTTCTTTGCTTGTCATTGGGATTGTTTTATTGTTGATTGCCAATGTTTTATGGGGTTCGGTACTAATTGCCCCGAAAGCGATTTTTGAGGTATTGTTTTTTCCACATGATTCACTTAAAGGTGAATCTTTGATCGTGTGGGAATATCGCATGCCGCAGCTTATTGTAGCTGTTTTTGCAGGAGCTGGTTTGGCTGTGGCAGGGCTTTTACTGCAAACGCTTTTCAGGAATCCATTAGCAGATCCTTCTATCCTTGGGATTAGCAGTGGAGCCAGTTTTGGGGTTGCTTTGCTGCTTTTTGTAACCGGTACTTTTGCTGGAACAGCCGTATCCGCATTGGGATGGATTGGTACCTTAGGTATTAGTCTGTCGGCATTAGCAGGAGCTATCGTTGTGTTAATTTTTCTAATGGCTGTAAGCTCAAAAGTAAGTCATATTGTTAGTTTACTTATTGTTGGAATCATGATCGCGTATCTTGCCGGAGCGCTAACAGGACTTTTACGTTTTTACAGCAGAAAAGAAGATATTCAGGCCTTTGTGATTTGGGGGATGGGTACCTTTTCTGGTGTGAGCCGTTCTCAAATCCCTTATTTTGTTTTGGCTGTCTCAATCGGATTAGTTTCGAGTATTTTCCTTGCTAAACCACTTAATATGTTGTTGTTAGGTGAGCAATATGCAGTAAATCTAGGATTGAATACGCGTTATGCTACACGATTGATTATTTTATTGGCAGGTTTTCTAACAGCAATAATTACGGCTTATGCAGGTCCCATTGCTTTTATTGGGCTGGCTGTTCCACATATTGCGCGAAACCTTTTCAAAACCAGCGACCACTTGATTTTGATTCCGGCCTCAATAGGCACCGGAGTTATTTTAGCACTTTTCTGCAATTTAATTGCTAGACTGCCCGGAATTGAAGGCAGTTTACCCATTAATGCGGTTACATCACTTATTGGAGCTCCATTTGTGATTGCGGTAATTTTAAGGCAGCATCGTTCAAATACTCTGTCATCATAATGGAAATGTTGAGACTTAAACAGTTGCAGATTGGTTATGCAAATCAGGGTAAACACAAGAGCTCCATAAGCTTAACTCCTCCGATAGAAGCAGTTGTGTATAAAGGTGAAATGGTTGCTTTAACAGGACCAAACGGTGCAGGAAAATCAACTTTATTCAGGACTATTGCCGGATTACACAAAGCTTTGGGAGGCTCCATAGAAATTGATGGTAAATCTTTGAATACATTGAGTTTGCGACAGATGTCCAAATTATTAAGCGTTGTTTTTACTGATCGTATTTCTGATGCTTACCTCAATGTTTTTGATGTGGTTGCAACCGGAAGATATCCTTATATCAACCAATGGATGAAGATGAGCCGCACTGACAGACAAATTGTTCATCAAAGCATGGAGATGACGGGTATAACGCAGTTTGCTTCAAAATTATTCAAGAATTTAAGTGATGGTGAACAACAGAAAGTATTGATAGCAAAGGCATTGGCACAGCAAACACCTTTAATAATATTAGACGAACCTGCAGCTTTTTTAGATTATCCAAGTAAATTGAATCTTTTGAAGCTTTTAAAACAATTGTGTGATGAAACGCAAAAGACCATACTTTTGAGTTCTCACGACCTTGAAATGATATTTCGTCATGTAGATAAATTGTGGTTGATGGCACCTAATCTGCCATTGATAGCTGGTTCTCCAATTCAACTAATTGATAACAAAACCATTGAAAAATATTTTGGAGTTGCCTATGAACTTTGATTGTTCCAATAAAAAATCAGATTCCAATGAAAAAGCCTATTTTTTGTTCATTTAACATTAAGACTTTCTTGTTTATTAACCTCCTATCACTAACCTTTATGACAGCTTGCAACCCACCCAAACACAAAGTAGATTTAATCGTTCATAATGCAAAAATATATACTGTTGACACTGATTTTTCTATTGCTGATGCCTTCGCAATTACTGATGGGAAATTTGTAGCAATTGGTTCAGAAAAAGAGATTTTAGCTGTTTATGAGTCAGACAAAACCCTTGATGCCAATGGAAAAGCAATATTTCCGGGTTTTATTGATGGTCATTGTCATTTCTTTGGATATGGAGAAAACCTGATAAGGTATGCTGATTTAGCAGGGAGCACTTCGTTTGATGAGATAATTTCGCGATTAAAAGAGCATGCGGCAGCTCATCCATCCGATTGGCTTTTAGGGCGTGGCTGGGATCAAAATCGTTGGCCAGACAAAAATTTTCCTGATAACAAAATATTGGAAGAGCATTTCCCCGGTAAAAGAATCTTTCTGATTCGCATCGACGGACATGCTGTTTTAGCCAGTAAAGCTGCGCTGGAAGCAGCCGGAATTGATAGCAAAAGTGAGATTGATGGAGGTGAGGTATTGTTACGTCCAGATGGTTCTCCAAGCGGAATTCTGATCGATAAGGCCGAAGAACCCGTAAAAGCCTTAATTCCTTTATTGTCTGAAAATGAACAGATTGATGCTTTACTAGCTGCCCAGGATTCTTGTTTTAGCAAAGGACTGTCGGGAGTGGCAGATGCTGGTTTATCGCTTGCAAAAATCAAATTGATCGAAAGGCTGCAGCAGGAGGGAAGGCTGAAAATGAAAATCAATGCAATGCTCAATCCTGATAGTGTAACGATGGGGTATTTTATGCCAAAAGGACCACAGTTTGGAGAAAGACTTTCGGTTACTGCCGTTAAAATGTATGCTGATGGTGCACTTGGATCTCGTGGAGCTTGGCTTTTAGAGCCTTACAATGATGACCCATCCAATACCGGAATAAAGTTACATACAGATGCCTTTTATGAAAATGTTTGTAAACAAGCTTATGATCATGGATTTCAGGTGAATATGCATGCCATAGGCGATGCGGCAAATCGTTATGTTCTTAATCTTTACAGTCGCTATTTGCCTGAAGACAACGATCGTAGATGGCGAATTGAACATGCCCAAGTAGTTCATCCTGATGATTTTAATATGTTTGGTAAATACAATATTATCCCTTCTGTTCAAAGTACCCATGCCACCTCGGATATGCTTTGGGTTCCTGATCGCATTGGAAATGAGCGTATCAAAGGCGCTTACGCACAAAGTCAATTACTCAGGCAAAATGGTTGGCTTGTAAATGGAACAGATTTTCCCATTGAGGATATTGATCCATTGAAAACCTTTTATGCTGCTGTTTTTAGAAAAAATTTAGAAGGGGTGCCTCAGCAGGGTTTTCAGATGGAGAATGCACTTAGTCGCGAAGACGCATTACGCTCCATTACCATATGGGCCGCCAAGGGAAATTTTGAAGAAGCAATTAAGGGAAGCATAGAAGCAGGTAAGGCTGCTGATTTTGTAATTTTAGATACTGATATTATGAATGCGACTGAAGCACAAATACTTGAAACAAAAGTTAAGCTGCTTAGTGTTTCAGGTGAAATCGTTTTTGAGCCATAACAAAGAGGTCGCCAAAAGGCGACCTCCCCATCATGAAAAAACCAACTGAATCCGGTTTTGTGAACCGGATTAATTGGTGAGCCAGGCAATTATACTTTCGTCATCAGGGCTTGTTCGAGGTTTTATTACCTTCACTAAATTACCGTTCTCATCAATCAGGTATTTTTGAAAATTCCAGCTTACACTTGAATCTTCAAAACCGTTTTTCTCTTTATCAGTGAGCCATTGATAAAGTGGATGCATATCATCACCTTTCACCGAAATTTTTGACATCATCGGAAAAGTAACGCCATAATTCAGCGTACAGAAATCCTTGATTTCGGCTTCAGTACCTGGCTCCTGATTCATAAAATTATTGGCAGGAAATCCAATTATCACAAAATCTTTATCACCGTAGGTTTTATAAAGGGCTTCAAGTTTTTCATACTGAGGGGTTAAGCCGCATTTACTTGCGGTATTTACAATCATAACTTTTTTGCCCTTAAGACTTGATAATGGAAAATCGTTGCCATCAATATCTTTAACTACAAAATCGTAGAAATTTTGTTGAGCAAAGGCTCCGGCAGCCGAAAATGCTATCAGGAAGATAAATGTGAGTGTTTTCATTTTTATTGATTTAATGATAACTAAACAAGCTGTAAAAGGAATTGTTTTCGAAAGGGATTAATTTTCTGTGATTAATTGAGTTGACAAAAAGCTTGGCATGGTTTTCTTAATTTTGCGCAAAACTCGTCAGAATGCCCTTGCCACGGCTAAAGCCAAACGAAAAACGAACATTTTTTTTACACACCGCCTATTCTTCATTCGAAGGAGTGGTTTTAGGCATCCTGGCGCTTAACGAATTCGTTTTTCTTAAAAGCATGCAGGGAAGCAATTATCAGATGAGTTTGCTTTTTCAGTTTAGCATGGCAGTTTTTATTTTGCTCTTTCTGATGCATGAATGGCTAAAACGCGTTGAAAATCGTATGAGTTTATTACGCAAAACAGCTATTTATACACGTTTACCGATGCTTGGACTCGCTTTTTTCCCGACAAATTCAGGAGCTTACACCGATTCCTCTTTCTATCATTTTATCTTTCTGGGTATTTTTCTAGTCTATTACCTTGGTGCGCTGGTGATTAACCCTACTATTAATCTGCTGCTTAAAACTAATTATGAACATCAGCATTTTGGTAAGCTTTATAGTTATTCAACCTCCTTGAATAAGATTATCATGTTGATAATCACATTTATATATGGAGCATTGCTCGACCAAAACTTTTATATTTTCAAATGGAGCCTGCCACTGACGGGTTTGTTGAGTATGATTGGTTTGTGGTTGCTTTCGACAATTCCATTCGAAGAAAAACTAATTCACTTCAAACAAAGCTTTTGGGAGTCGGTAAAGGCGTCATCGCTTGATATGGCTCAGATTTTAAAACGCAATAAACCTTATCGGCATTTCGAAATTGGGTTTATGTTTTATGGGTTCTCGTTTATGGTTTCTGTAACGGTAATCGCCATCTTTTTCTATGAAGGCCTCGATTTGAATTACACCAGTGTAGCTTTCTATAAAAATGCTTATAACATCTTAGCTATCATTTTATTACCTTACTTCGGAGGGCTTTTGGGAAACCTTGATCCCCGGAAATTTTCAGTGCTCACGTACAGCTCTATTTTCTTGTATATTTTCTTTTTGATGCTCACAGTTTGGGTTCCTGCATACAATGAAATTTTTGGAATCAAACTGTATTATGTTTTGATTCTTTATATCATTGCAAATGGCGTGTTTGCTGCTACCATGGTGCTGCTTTGGAATATTGGATCAGCCTATTTCTGCAAACCGGAAGAAGCCGGAACTTATCAGTCTGTTCATCTTTTTCTAACCGGATTTAGAGCTCTTTTTGCTCCAACATTAGGGGTTTTTTTCTATGAACACTTTGGCTTGATCACAACCTTTACGATTGCACTTTTATCATTGTCTGTGGCAATTGGCGTCAATATTTGGTCTTATCGAAAGGACAGAAAAATTATTCCATCTCCGATTGATTAATCCAATTTTTTCAGATCGAGTTCAGTAAAATCGAAATCAGGATTATCCAGGAAGATCTCCATCTCAGACACTTCTCCATTCCGATCGATTTCAAAAGTTACGTAACCTTTTGGCAACGAAGGAAATGCTTTGAATTCAATCTGAAAAGTTTCGTATTGCCAGTGTTCAAGATGTGCAAAAAAATCAGGGCTTCTGCCAAACTGAAGTTCGAGGATATTGTTTTTTACAGCAATTTTCACTGTATCGTAAACCTTACCTCCATAAATACCAGCGTATTGATCAAGTGATAATGAAGGTTTTGTATTTAAAACACGTTTTGCTTCCAGAGATTTTATTTGTTCTTTTTGACGTTCTTCATTTCGCCGAATGACTTTCAGTAAATCATCATTCCAATTTCTTTTCTTTTCTACCCCAAGTAATTCGTCAAGTGTATGATAATAAAGTGGATAGTAAAGTGTTGAAAGCGCATTCGTCATGATTACAAAACCCAGATTAGCTTCCGGAACAAAAAAAGTTTGAGAAATCATACCGTCATAACCGCCATTATGGCCGATTACTTTGTAGCCATTATAATCCATAAGTGACCAACCCAAACCGTAGCTTTTGAAATTTGTTTCAGGAAACATCGCAGCTGAACCTGCTGAAACATCGATTATCGTTCTGGGAGACCAAAGCTCGTGAAGTTGCTTTTTGCTAACAAGTGTATCCTGACCGACAATTCCGTAGGAAAGGTTCATTTGCAGCCATTTAGCCATGTCATTGGCACTTGAAATGAGCGAACCAGCCGGTCCTATATTGTCCCAGTCGAGCCAGGGAATCTGCCGGAGCTCATCAGACACATAAGTATGCGGCTGGGCGATATTATCCAGATTATGTAATTCAGAAACGTGCAAGGTAGATCTATTCATTCCTAAAGCATCTAAAATACGCTGTTGAACAAAATCGTCCCAACTTCTTCCGGTGATTGTCGGCACTAGCTCTCCGGCAGTTATAAACATCAGATTGGAGTATCCAAAATGTTCTCTAAAACCATAAACAGGCTGTAGATACTGAACTTTACGAATAATTTCTTCCCTCGAATAAGTGCTTCCGTACCAGATCAAATCACCCGAAAATGTTTTTAATCCGCTGCGATGACTCAATAAATCTTCTACCGTCATCTCAGAAGTAACATAGGGATTATATAATTTGAACCAGGGCAGGATTTCCACAACTTTTTGATTCCAGTTGATTTTTCCCTCATCGGCGAGCATGGCCAAGGCTGTACTCGTAAAAGCCTTGGTATTGCTGGCCAGTGCAAACAATGTATTGGCATCAACAGCTTGCCGCGTAGTAATATCTGTGACTCCATAACCTTTTGAAAGCCAAACCGAATCGCTACTTACGATGGCAATTGCCATACCCGGAACATTCCAGTCGATGAGTGCTTTTTGAAAAATGGAATCCAGTTTTTGAATGTTTGTTTCGTTGAGCTGTGCTTTACCGAAAAGGAAAAAAAGGGAAAAAATTAAAGTAAGAAATGTTTTTGTGGTTTTCATGATGTTATTCTTTTGTATCATTCATTAATTCAGCAATTTGGTGTAATATTTTCGCCGATGAGCCCCTAAGGGCAAGATCGACTATTGAGGAGGTAAATAGGGTTTTTTCGGTGTTCACTTCAATGATATAGGCACCGTTTCGAGCAGCAATCATCGGTAATTGATTTGCGGGCGAAACTTCACCGGAAGCGCCGATGAGTAGCATCAGGTCGCTGTTTTCAGCAGCTTCCAATGCCTTAAAGCTGGCTTGCTCTGGAATGCGTTCGCCAAAAAATATGAAATCTGGTTTTAATTTGCCATTACATTTCGGGCAACGGGGTGCTTTCGCATGAAAGACCCACTGCTTTACTTCAAAATAATTTTGACAATCCAAACAAATCAAACGCTGTGCATTACCGTGATATTCAATTACTTTAATGCATCCGGCTTCCTGATGAAGGTTATCTATATTTTGAGTGATGATGGTTTGAATGATCCCTTCTAATTCCCAGGTTGCAAGTGTTTTATGAGCATTGTTCGGATATTTGTCGCTCAAAAAGTCGTAAAAGATTGCTTTTATTGCTTTCCATGATGCTTCATAATTATTAATGAAATACCTGATGTCTAATACAATTGGATCATAAGTGTTCCAAATCCCGCCTTCACCCCGAAATGGCGGGATGCCACTTTCCGCAGAAATGCCAGCACCAGTAAAAGCAACAGCATGTTTTGCTGATTTTATTCTAAGGGCGGCTTCTGCAAGAAAAGGGTTGGGCTTTTGCATCAGTAAGGAATCTTCAGCTCATTTTCAGTCCATAATTCAAAAACCTTAACAGCCTGTTGTTTCATTAATTGAACAGTTTTTAAATCACGCTTTTCAGGTTTTAGCGGCACTTGCTCGTAGATGTATGAATCATCAAATCCGGCCATAGAGGCATCTTCGCGCGATGCTGCAAAATATAGTTTTTTGGCTCTGGCCCAATAGATTGCTCCTAAACACATAGGGCAGGGTTCGCAGCTTGCATAAATTTCACAATCCTCTAATTGAAAGGAGTTTAAGTTTTTACAGGCATCTCTAATGGCAACTACTTCAGCATGAGCAGTGGGATCGTTGGTTGAGGTTACCTGATTTGATCCTTTTCCAACTATTTCTCCATTTCTTACCACAACTGCCCCAAATGGACCTCCATCTCCTGATTCAAGGTTTGAAGCAGCCAGATCAATGGCCATCTTCATGAAATATTCGTGCCTTTTACTTTCGTCTTGCATGAATTTTTTTTGTAAAAATACGAAAAGCCTGAGATTGTAGATTTAGAAACTTAAAGTAAATTTTCGCAGATGATTTGTCCCCCAGTTGCCGCATAAACTTGGCTCACAAACGTACACATTCAAAAGTTCCAAAAAGTCTTCTCGAGTAATAGGATAGGCGCCAAGACTTTTTAAGTGGGGCGTTTCCTGCTGGGCATCAACAAGTTTGAAATCATTTTGTATTAAAAATGCGATAAGATGATAAAAAGCGAGTTTGGATGCATTTGGAACCTTAAAAAACATTGATTCTCCAAAAAAAACTTTCCCGATAGAAAGACCATACAGTCCTCCAACAAGTTTTTTATCCATAAAAATCTCAAAAGAATGAGCAAATCCCAAACGATGCAAGGTCACAAAACTGGCTGTCAACTCTGGTGTTATCCAAGTTCCCTGTTGTCCCTTGCGCGGATTATGCCCACATTGATACATCACTTCTTCGAAAGAGGTGTCGATTCCTAAATTGTAATTGCCTTCACGAACCAGTTTTTTCAGGCTTTTTGAGGCTTTATAATCTTCTGGTTTCAAAACCATTCTCGGATTAGGCGACCACCACATCACGGGTTCATCATCACTGTACCAAGGAAAAATTCCTTTGGAATAAGCTAATAGCAGATTTCCCGGACTAACCTCTCCGCCAATTGCGAGTAAGCCTGCTTCATTTGCCTGATTGACAGGAGGAAAGTAAAGGTCAAAAATTAACTGCATATTTTACTAATTTATAATCAACAGTTTATACCATCTTATTTTATCTGATTGTTTATTTGAATTAGATAATTCCCTTTTGGTAGATTTGTTTAAGTGAAATTAAATTTAGGTTGTTGCTGTTTCCAAACCAGAGATTGACAAATAAAATTCAGTGAGGCAATTGAGATAAAAAATCTTGCTATATTCTTGAATTCCAGTGAAAATTTTACGAATAATACACCTGAATTCTTTCATCGGAACTTTGCTTATTTTGCAATGAATGGCGCCTCCAGGAATAGTAAGAACTCTAGTTTGGGTAATGCCTGAGAAATGAAAGACCAAAAAAATAATCAAAGGAATAATTTTCTTTTTTGAAAATAAGGCGAAGAGGTTTATGGCATTGCTATTCATTTTCTAACCTTAGGTTTTTGGGGAATATATTTGTTAATTAAGACTGACTTTAATCTGTTAATACGTTGAAATATATACTATTATATCAATTTCATATAATCAATATTTGAAAGTATTAAGCGCTTCCAGAATCATTGCAGATACTTTATTGATTTCGTCGTGGCTTATAGTTAAAGGTGGAGCAATTCTGAAGGCATGCGCATGAAATAGAAACTGATCGACAATAAGTTTGTGTTTTTGCAAGTGTTTTAAAAGCTTTTCAATTGGGATTTCTGGTTCGAGTTCAATACCCAGCATCAGTCCTTTTCGACGAATTTCTTTGATCATCCTCACGTTTTGCAGTATATCTTCAAATGCTTTTCCTTTGGCATCGGCCTGTTCAATTAATTTTTCATTTATTAGCACTTCCAAAGAGGCCAACGAGGCAGCACAGCTTACGGGATGGCCACCAAAAGTAGTGATATGACCTAACTCCGGCTGGAAAGTGAAGGCATTCATCATCTGTTTTGAAGCAGCAAATGCACCCAGTGGCAATCCGCCTCCCATAGCTTTTGCCATGCATAAAATATCCGGGATTACGTCAAGTTGTTGGAAAGCAAATAAGGTCCCGGTTCGTCCAAATCCCATTTGTATTTCATCAAAAATCAATAAAGTGCCTGTTTCATTACAACGCTTACGAAGGGCTTGTAAAAATCCGGGCTGTGGCAAAATGATGCCAGCTTCGGCCTGAATCGGCTCCACTAATACGCAAGCTGCTTGCTGATTAATTATATTAAGCTGTTCGAAGTTATTAAATTCGAGGTGTTTAACAGCTGGTAAAAGCGGTCTGAAAGCCTGCTTTAATCCTTCGTGTCCAAGCATAGACAAAGCCCCCGCAGTGCCTCCGTGATAGGAATTTTTAAAGCTGATCATTTCTGGCCTGCCCGACAGCCGTTTTGCCAGTTTTAATGCACCTTCAACTGCTTCGCTACCAGAATTTACAAAATAGATGCTTTGGAGATTATCCGGCAAAAGATCAGAAAGTTTCTGAGCCAGTTGAACTTGCGGAGCCTGAACAAATTTTCCGTAAACCATGGTGTGCATATATTTGTCGAGCTGGCTCTTGATAGCGTTAACGACATGAGGATGAAGGTGTCCGGTATTACTTACAGCAACACCCGAAACGAGATCTACATATTGATGACCTTTATCGTCGTAGAGATAAATTCCGGCAGCACGAACAATTTCAATAGGATCATTAACAACTGAAGGCAGTCCAAGATATTGCTGGAAAAGTTGTCTGTTTGTGAGCATCATTTTTTTGAGCAAAGCTATGAATTTTTAAAAATGCATGGAGGGCTGATCTTTAACCGTACGTGCAAATTCCGTTATTTTGTGTTTTTAATTAGAAAGAATCAGCAGAAAAAAAGTCATGGAAAACTTAAAAAAGAAAGTCGTAATAATTACTGGTGCTTCATCGGGAATAGGTAAGGCAATGGCCTTTGAAGCAGCTTCTCGTGGAGCCAGTTTAATGCTTGCAGCCAGAAACATCAAAAAACTTGAAGCCCTTTCCCTTATTTTGGAAAAGGACAATATTCCAGTTAAAATTTGCCAGACGGATGTTTCAGTAATGTCTGATTGCGAGCATCTTATTGCAGAAACAGTTAAGGCCTACGGACAAATTGATGTGTTGATAAATAATGCGGGTATTTCTATGCGTGCACTTTTTGTTGATACAGATACAGCGGTTTTGCAGCGTTTGATGGATGTAAATTTTTGGGGCGCTGTTTATTGTACAAAATTTGCTTTGCCTTATCTGCTCACACAAAAAGGAAGCGTTGCTGGGATATCATCTGTGGCCGGTATCAAAGGATTGCCTGCTCGTACTGGTTACTCAGCTTCAAAGTTTGCCATGCAGGGATTTATGGAATCATTACGCATTGAAAATTTATACACAGGTCTTCATGTTTTAATGGCCTATCCAGGGTTCACTGCCTCTAACATCCGGAATACGGCTTTGGCAGCTGATGGCAGTCAGCAAGGCGAATCCCCCAGAGATGAATCAAAAATGATGTCGGCCGAAGAGGTTGCTATTCATGTTATTAACGCCATCGAAAAACGTAAACGGACACTTGTTCTTACTTCACAAGGTAAACTGACGGTGATGCTGAATAAATTTTTCCCTGCTTTAGTGGATAAGCTGGTTTACAATCATATGGCTAAAGAGCCTGATGCTCCGTTTGCAAAAAATTAGGGTTTAGGACGGAACTTAAAATCCTTATTTAATATGCTTATTCATAAAATAAGCGATTTTTTCAAGTTTAGTGATCATATCATAGTTTTCAAGGTATATATTTCAGGTAGCTGTAAAAGGGCTGAGCTAAAATTCAGAAAACCCAGAACACTGAAATGTGCTAATGTCATGCTGATTTCTTTGGCATATTCAACGGTTACTGCGACAACACAAATTTTGATTCCCAGTCTGTTTATCACTGCCGGCAGGTTTACCATTACCTGATTAATCGTCTGATTGCCAAAACGAAATTTGCTTCAACCTGAAATCGCGTGTTATTTTGATTAAAGTAATCAGTAACAGCTCGTCTAAGCTCACCAATGCTTACAAAGACAATTTTTTTGATATTTTCAAGAGCGATGACATTACGAGTTGTTTCGACCAGTTCGATAAAACGTATCTTTTATAAAAATCGACTTCAACTCCAATTAACATCAGGTTCGTGCCGAAAAGTAGCGGCATTTGTTTTGAGAAAACGTGACTGATTATGCAAATAAATTTAGGTATTATCCAGTTTTTGATAATTCAGAAGCACACGTCGATAAAGGTTTAACTGTTCCAACCTTGACGCATGAATTAAGGATATTATTGTACGATTCGATTCCTGGTTAATCGGTAAATTAGTCCACCTCTAAGCTGAAAAGCTCTGTGTATCAGGCTTATCATACCGGGGTTTTCGAATACTCCCTGAAATCCAACTTGCAAATTACCTTCTAAAAGCAGCGCCAGCTTATTATTTAAAGCATAAGTCCCACCTAATCCAAGCATGATACCAGCATCATAAGTGTTCATAACATTCAAAGCTTCACCTTTGTATTGGTTTATAAAATGTCCGGGCTCAATTGAATTGTCAATTTGGTAAAAAGGAAGTCCTTCCTCCGGATCTATATAAAGTTCCTCAAAACCATCCTGATATGAAATTAGAAGTAGTGAATAATAGACACCACCTTTTATCGTGAGCCCAAACTTGTTTCTGTACTGACTATATTGCAATAATAATGGAAAAGTGAGGTAATAACTGGTGTGTGTGTTTTCGTATGAATAGCGGCAGCTGTAGCAAACATGTGTAGAAGTGTCAGTATAACGCATTCCCTGATAATATACTTCCATACCAAACTCACGAGAATCAAATTCTGCCCCAACTCTCACTGAAAATTGCTCATTTATTTGATATTGCAAAAATGGACCTCCTACAAAACCATTGCTATTTATTACCCGAATATCAGTTGTTCCGCTGCTTATATCAGTAATACCAGCTCCCACACTCAAACCAGTGTACCAACGCTGAGCAGGAATTTTCTGTTGTGCGATGAGTTGGTTGCTTAGAAAAAGTAAGATAAGAAATGAAGTAATTTTAATTCTATGCATCGATCAAAGGGTTAAGGTAATCCAATAAACACCAACTGCCAGCGAAGCAAAGGCACCTGTGAATTGTATCGTTTTAAAAATAATGGGTTTAGCTTTTTCACTTGACTGATAGGAAACAAAACCAAGCAAAAATGAAAATACTACCATAGAAGCAATCGTTCCAATGCCAAAACCGGAAAGGTAAAGTGCTGAATCGATATTGGAGGTAAAAGCAAGTGTTGGCAGTACACCTAATAAATGCGAAACACCTGCCAGCCCGTGGATTAATCCAATGATTAGCGCTGAAAATACATTTTGATTGATCCGTTTAGCATGTATGTGAGTATGCTGATTTTGAGCCGGATGAACATGTTTATGTATATGTGTAACAACTTCTCCTTGCCTGGTAATATGGCTGTGAGGATGAGCATGTGTTGCTTTAGAACGAAAAAAAATACGCCAGAAAGCCCACAAACCAATGCCAATCAGAACCAAACCAACCAACATCTCGCTATACGCTGAAATGGCATCCAATGGTATATAATTCTTGAAAAAGATAAAAAGCATACCGATTAACAACATTCCGAAAGTATGACCCAATCCCCAACCTAAGCCGATTGTCCACGACTTCAATTTGTTTTCGATGGCAAGCGGAGTCACAGCTGCCAAATGATCCGGACCGGAAACAACATGCATCACACTGGCAAACAATCCAATTAAAAAAGGTGCAGAAACAGCATAATGATGCTGATGATCAGCATGTAGCAAAATGTAAATCAAATTATCAACCATCTGAAACGGATTTGTGACAAAAATAAAGCTAATGTTTATAATTCAAGACCTTGACAAGCTAAGAACAATTCTAAATTAGTTTACCTTTCAGCAGTTTCCTTGCTGTCTCCTTTTTGCTGCAATAGCAAGCTGACCCAGTGAAACCCCACCATCATTTGATGGTACTTTCTCCTGACTAAAAACTTCAAAACCTTGATTCATAAGTATTTGTTCAGTCTGTTCCAATAAATATGCATTTTGAAAACTACCTCCCGATAGAATAACTTTGTTAATACCTGTTCGCTCTCTTATAAGTTTTGAAATTTGTAAATTGATAATTACCAATGTGTTATGAAATTTTGTGGCAATATCTGCTGGATTGACTTGCTGATTAATATCCTGTAAGATTTGATGAAAAAGCTTCCTGAACGAGATTTTTTGACCTTCTAATTCGAAAAGGTATTTTCCACGGCATTGTGGGTTGATGATAGCTTCAAGCCGCATAGGTGCTTCTGCATGGAAGCTGCTTTGGCGACATATACCTAAAAGTGCTGAAACTGCATCAAACAAACGACCTGCCCCCGAACTCAATGGACTGTTTATTTTCTTGTCAATCATTTGCTTAAGCAAGGGCAATTGGGTTTCGTTTGGCAGCAGATTTTTAGCCGTTTCTTCAATGAAAATTGGCAGACCAAAATAATGATAGAGGTACGAAAATGCTGTCCTCCAGGGCTGTTTAGTCACCAAATCACCTCCCGGAAGCGGAATAGGATCGTAAAAAAATGCTCTGGAGAAGTCATTGAGATCAGCAATAAAAAACTCCCCACCCCAGATTGTGTTATCGGTTCCTAATCCGGTTCCATCAAGTGCAATACCAATCACTTTTTCGTCCAGAGAATGCTCTGCCATGCAGGAAGCGATATGGGCATGATGATGCTGAACCTGAACTACTTTAAGGCCACTTTCCTTTGCAAAATGGGTGGATAAATAATCCGGATGCAAATCGCAAACCATCAGTGTTGGTTTAAAACGGAAAAGGCGTTTGAACCGGTCAAATGATTCCTCATAAAACGACAGGGTTTCAACATTCTTAAGATCACCAATATGCTGACTTAAAATGGCTTGCTGGCCTTTTCCAATGGCAAAAGTATTCACCAGTTCAGCTCCGGCTGCAAAAATGCCTTCTGTATTAAGCTGAAGGGAAATAGCTTGAGGGGCATAACCTCTTGATCTTCTTATTAAACGGGCTTTTTGATTTACCACAAAAGCAACAGAATCATCTGTTCGGTTGTATATTTCTCTATTATAAGTAATTATGTGATCCGCAATAGCGCTAAGTTTTGCTTTTGCTTCATCATCGGCGATAATTATGGGTGCTTCAGAAAGATTGCCGCTTGTTAAAACAATAACCTCAGTTTTGAGTTGAGCCATTAGTAGATGATGTAATGGCATATATGGCAAAATCACTCCTGTTCGGGAAAGCGTGCGGCTTACAGAAGCTGCGAGTGGTAATTTATTTTGAACTAAAACTATTGGACGCCGCCAACTTGACAGTAAAACAGCTTCATCTTCATTTATCTTGAAATATTTGCGAGCAGTTATAAGGTCTTTTACCATAACTGCCATTGGTTTGCCATCGCGTTGTTTGCGAAAACGTAATGCTTTCACGACGGTCTCGTCCAAAGCGCTACAAATCAAATGATAACCGCCCATTCCTTTGAGGGCTACGATTTCCCCCCGGTCAATATATTGAGCCAGCATTTCGGCTAATTTCTTTCCGTCAGAAACAGCTTGTCCATCGTTTATTTGGTAGGAAGGTCCGCAATTTTTGCAGGCAACCGGCTGTGCATGAAAGCGTCTGTTGGTAATGTTTTTGTATTCCATTTTGCAGGTCTCGCAGAGCTCAAAAACATGCATTGTTGTTTGATGACGATCGTATGGAAGATCTTTAATAATCGTAAATCGCGGACCACAATTTGTGCAGTTAATAAATGGATAATTAATACGATGTGCTTGCGTTTTCATGTCTTCCAGACAGGCATTGCACACAGCAATATCCGGACTAACCTCAGTTATCGCATCAGAGAGATTACTGCTCTTCTGAATTACAAAGTCTTCAAAACCAACAAACTTTGTTTCCAGCGATGAATATGCACTAATACTCGCAGCTTCCGGAATTTCATTTTTAAGTGCTTCTTCAAATCGATTCAATGAATTTGTTGCTGCCTCGGCATGCAAAGTCACACCTTCATTATTGTTTTCTACCCAACCTTTTATTTCAAAGCGTATGGCTTGTCTGTAAATATATGGTCTGAAACCAACACCTTGTACGAGACCTTTTATGCTGATTAACCTGGCTGTGTGATATTTCATGCTGCGAAAATAACCAATGATTCCTTTGAAAAAACAAATCAGCCTCATCAGATTTTACACTGATGAGGCTGATGAATTAGCAAAACAAAGCTTTTATTTGCTAATTACAGCTTTTTGCTCAGGGTTCTTCACCTTGATGATTATCTCTTCTTTTTTACTGTCAAAATCAACTGTTATCTGATCATTGGCTTTTAGCTTAGTTTTGATAATTTCTTCGGCCAATAAATCCTCTACATATTTCTGAATAGCTCTTTTGAGTGGTCTAGCGCCAAATTGCTCATCCCAGCCTTTCTCAACGATATAATCTTTAGCTTTTTCAGTAAGTTTCAGCTTATAACCCAATTCGCTTATTTTGATGTAAAGATGTTCGAGTTCGATATCAATGATTTTGTGGATCGATTCCCTTTGTAGCGGCTCAAAAATTACAACATCATCAATACGATTCAAAAATTCAGGGGCAAAGGATTTTTTTAAAGCATTTTCAATAACACCAGTGGCATAAGTGGCTTTAGTGTTTTGTTTGGCGGACGTACTAAAACCAACACCTTGACCGAAATCTTTTAATTGTCGCGAACCTATGTTGGAGGTCATTATTATAATGGTGTTCTTAAAGTCAACCCTTCGGCCAAGACTATCTGTCAGCACTCCATCGTCCAGCACTTGAAGTAAAAGGTGGAAAACATCTGGATGAGCTTTTTCAATTTCGTCCAAAAGCACGATACTATAAGGTTTACGCCTTACCTTTTCGGTAAGCTGACCACCTTCTTCATAACCTACATAACCAGGAGGCGCACCAACCAAACGCGAAACTGCAAATTTCTCCATATATTCACTCATGTCAATGCGAACAAGCGCATCTTCAGAATCAAAAAGGTATTTTGCCAGCACTTTTGCCAGATAAGTTTTTCCAACGCCTGTTGGCCCCAGAAAAATAAAGGTACCAATGGGTTTGTTTGGGTCTTTGAGGCCAGCACGATTTCTTCTGATAGATCTAACAACTTTTTTAATGGCTTCATTTTGACCTATAACACTGTTTTCCAGCTCAACGTCCATACGAATTAAGCGATCGCTTTCATTTTGTGCAATACGTTGAACAGGCACACCAGTCATCATTGCAACCACTTCGGCTACATTTTGCTCACTCACCTTTTCCCGATGAATTTTTGATTCATCCTCCCAGCGTTTTTTAGCCACATCAAGCGAATCAATTAGTTTACGTTCGCTGTCCCTAAACATAGCAGCTTCTTCAAATTTTTGAATTTGTATTGCTTGATTCTTCCGTGCACGTGTTTCTTCTATCTGGCTTTCCAGTTCGATGATCTCCACAGGAACATGAATATTGTTAATATGGACACGGGCTCCGGCTTCGTCCAAAGCATCAATAGCCTTATCGGGCAAATAACGATCTGACATATAACGGTTTGTAAGCTTTACACAAGCTTCAATAGCATCTTGGTCGTATTTAACAAGGTGATGATCTTCATAACGTTCCTTGATATTATTGAGAATTTCAATCGTTTCATCAGGCGAGGTAGGATCAACCAGAATTTTCTGAAAACGCCTTTCCAGCGCACCATCTTTTTCGATGTATTGACGGTATTCATCGAGCGTAGTTGCGCCTATGCATTGAAGCTCACCTCTTGCAAGGGCAGGTTTGAACATATTACTGGCATCCAGAGAACCGCTTGCATTACCTGCTCCAACAATCGTATGAATTTCGTCAATGAACAGAATGATATCAGGATTTTTTTCGAGTTCATTCAAAACAGCTTTCATCCGTTCTTCAAATTGTCCGCGGTATTTTGTGCCGGCAACAAGTGAAGGTAAATCAAGCATGATAAGACGCTTGTTGAACAAAGCTCTTGAAACTTTTCGTTGTACTATCCGAAGTGCCAAACCTTCGGCAATAGCCGATTTGCCGACCCCGGGTTCACCTATCAGGATAGGATTGTTTTTCTTGCGCCTGCTCAAAACCTGCGCTACACGTTCTAACTCTTTTTCGCGGCCAACAATAGGATCCAACCTGTTTTCTTCGGCTGCTTTTGTAAGGTCGCGTCCAAAATTGTCCAGAACAGGAGTTTTACTTTTTGTTTCCGGAGCTTTTTTGCTGTGTGTTCCGGCATGCCTTAATTCATCTTCATCAGCAGCTTCTCCCGGAAATTCAGCTGTTGGATTTTCTCTGATACGATCTTTTTCTTCACCTGTGTACATGAAAGTTAATTCATTTTTATAGGTTATAAAATCAACGCCTTCTCTTTCCAGATTTTGAGTGATAAGGTTATTTTTATCACGCAAAATAGCTAATAATAAGTGTTCTGTTTTGATCAAATCGCTATTATATTCTTTTGCAATGATATAAGTGAACTTTAGAGCTCTTTCAGTCTGTTTAATTAAAGGTATGTTTGTCAGCTCTTTATGGTTTGTTTCAGGCGATTTTATGGCTTCTTCAATTCTGCGACGAAAGATTTCAAGATCAATCCCAAAATATTTCAGAATTTGTAGTGCTTTGCCTTCGCCATCGCGCACCATACCCAGAAACAAATGCTCCAGGCCAATGTAGTTATTCCCGAGACGCAGCGCTTCTTCATGACTATAAGTCAGTATGTCGCGTACACGGGGAGAGAATTTTGCATCCATATAAATTGTGTCTTTTCTTTCCTAATCAATAATTCATAAACGTTAATCTATAAACGTTAAAATACTCTTTTTTGTATGTGTTCTGTTTTCAATTATCAAAAGTAGAAACAATAATCAGTCCAATATTGTTCGGCTGACAAAAATATTAACAGGTAGGTGTTTAAATATTCCTGAATTGATTTAGTTTGAAAGATGATGACCTGTGATTTTTTTGTACTTTTGCAACCTTATAATAAGGAAAAGGCTTAATTAAGAATTCTACTTGAATGGAAGAGGTTTTTGAAGGAGAAAAAATCGTAAAAGTCAATATCGAGAACCAGATGAAATCAGCCTACATTGATTATTCAATGTCGGTTATTGTTTCACGTGCACTACCTGATGTGCGGGATGGTTTGAAGCCTGTACACAGGCGTGTTTTGTATGGTATGCTTGATTTGGGCGTACTATCAAACAGAAGTTACAAAAAATCAGCCAGGATAGTGGGAGAGGTGCTGGGAAAGTATCACCCGCATGGCGACTCCTCTGTTTATGACGCCATGGTGCGTATGGCTCAGGAATGGTCGTTACGGTATCCGTTGGTTGACGGACAAGGTAACTTTGGATCAATTGATGGCGACAGCCCGGCGGCAATGCGTTATACAGAAGCAAGATTGCGCAAGATTGCTGAAGAAATGCTCAGTGATATCGATAAGGATACAGTTGATTTTCAACTTAACTTTGATGATTCATTAACCGAACCAACCGTGCTGCCATCAGCCATTCCAAATTTATTGGTAAATGGTGCCAGTGGTATTGCTGTTGGTATGGCAACAAATATGCCTCCGCACAATCTGTCAGAAGTAATTGATGGTACTATTGCATATATCGATAACAGGGATATTACCATCCCTGAATTAATGCAATACATCAAAGCACCCGATTTCCCGACAGGCGGTATTATCTATGGCTATGAAGGCGTTAAAGATGCTTTTGAAACCGGAAGAGGACGCATTTTGATGCGTGGCGAAACCATGATAGAAGAACACAATGGAAGAGAATGGATCATTGCCACTTCTATACCTTATCAGGTGAATAAAGCTGAAATGATCAAGAAAACAGCCGATCTTGTCAACGATAAAAAAATTGAGGGTATTTCTGATATCAGAGACGAATCAGACAGGAAGGGAATGCGGATTGTTTATGAACTGAAAAGAGATGCTGTTTCAAATGTCGTGCTGAACAAATTATATCAGATGACGGCATTGCAAACTTCTTTCAGCGTTAATAATATTGCGCTCGTAAAAGGTCGGCCCCGTACCCTTAACCTGAAAGAACTTATTCACTATTATGTTGAGCATCGGCATGAAGTAGTCGTTAGACGTACCAAATATGAACTTAGGGAAGCAGAAAAACGTGCTCATATCCTTGAAGGTCTGATTATTGCATTAGATAATATTGATGCTGTTATCGATTTAATCAAAGCTTCAATAACTCCCGAAGAGGCACGAAATGGTTTAATGAGTCAGTTTGGACTTACTGAAATTCAGGCAAAAGCAATTCTTGATATGAGATTGCAACGCTTGACCGGCCTCGAAATACAGAAAATCAGGGAAGAGTTTAATGAGATATTAAATCAAATAGCACATTACAAAGAAATTCTTGAAAATGAGGATCTTCGTTATGAAATCATCAAAAACGAACTTCGTGCTATTAAAGAAAAATATGGTGACGCATCCCGATCAACAGTAGTTTATTCTGCTGAAGATTTTAAAATTGAAGATATTATTCCGGACGAGCCCGTTGTGATCACGATTTCTCATATGGGCTATATCAAACGTACAGCACTTAGCGAATATCGCAGACAGGGAAGGGGAGGACGTGGCTCTAAAGGATCTGACTCGAGAGACGAAGATTTTATTGAACATCTTTTCATTGCTACAAACCATAATTATATGCTATTCTTTACGGAGAATGGTAAATGCTTCTGGCTTAGGGTGTTTGAAATACCCGAAGGAACAAGAACAAGCAAAGGACGAGCGATTCAGAATTTGATCAACATTGATCCTAGTGATAAGGTAAAGACTTTTATGAATATTCAAAATCTTAAAGATCAAGAATATATCGAGAATAACTTTATCATTTTAAGCACAAAAAAAGGTGTGATTAAAAAGACAAGTTTGGAAGCTTATTCGCGTCCTCGACAGAATGGTATCAATGCAATTACGATCAGAGAAGGTGATGAGCTTCTGGAAGCCAAACTCACTAACGGAAACAGCGAAGTGATTATGGCTCTCAAATCAGGAAGAGCTATACGTTTCAACGAATCAACTGTTCGGCCAATGGGAAGAAATGCTTCCGGTGTTCGTGGAATCCGGTTGGCATCTGATAGTGATGAAGTTGTTGGAATGATTTGCATCAACGATCCGGAAATCTCCATTTTGGTTGTTTCAGAAAAAGGTTATGGAAAGCGCTCCAAACTTGATGATTACAGGGTTACAAACAGGGGAGGAAAAGGTGTTAAAACTTTGAATGTAACCGAAAAAACAGGTTATCTTATTGCTATTAAAGATGTTACGGATAGTGATGATTTAATGATCATTAACAAGTCAGGAATTATTATCCGTATTGCCGTCGAAAACCTCCGAATTATGGGTAGGGCAACTCAAGGCGTAAGGTTAATTAACCTGCGTGATCAGGATGAAATTGCTGCTGTAGCAAAAGTTTCTGTTGAAGAAGTGGAAGAAATTGAAGAGGAAACAACAGATGATCAAATGTTAGATAATCAAGAAGATATTTCTAAAGAAAATCGAGAAATTGATCCGGAAAATAACTAATAATTAATTTTGGCATGAAGTTAGGAGGCTATTGAAATAATTGAATAAGCTTACTGACTTTAAAAGCTATTAAAACTGACACAAAATGAAAAAATTACTAGTACTGGTTGCAATGCTGATTACAGCTTCATCAGTTTTTGCCCAAAAATCAGAAAGAACAAATGCTTTCATGTACAACAAAAACGGTCAGTACGATAAAGCAAAAGAAGCCATTGACAAGGCTGTGGAACACCCCAAAACCATGGATGATCCCAAAACATGGATGTACAGAGGTATCATCTACCTGAATCTAGTTTTTTCTGAAGACTTTAAGGGTTTAGACGAAAATGCATTAGATAAGAGTTTGGAGTCCTTTTTGAAAGCTTTGGAGCTAGACCCTGAAGATAAGCTAAAAAGAACTGATGATATTGATCCCAGGATAGAAGCCATTGGTCAACAGTATTTTGCATATGGTGTTGAAAGCTTTAATGAAGGTGAATTTATAAGCGCTTCAGATAAATTTAAAAGAGCATATGATGTGGCTAAATACGTTGACAAAGTTGATACTCTGGCCTTGTTAAATGCGGCTCTTTCATCGGTTCGGGGAGATCAATATGAACAATCACTGAATTATTACCAGGAATTACTTGATCTTGGTTTTGAGGAAGCCGATGTGTATAAAAATATGGCATCTTCGCATAGAAGCCTGGGTAATATGGACGCAATGTTTGAAACGCTCAGAAAAGGACGCGAAAAATATCCTGATGATGCCGGTTTGATGCTGGAAGAAATAAATGCCTACCTTGCTATTGGAGAAGGTGCAAAAGTGGTTGATGATTTGAAATTATTGGTTGAGAAAGACCCTCAAAATTATTCTATTTTCTTTGTTCTTGGTACTATATATGGCGATGAAACAAAAGAAGATATGTTTGACATGGATTCAGCAGAACTGTATTATAGTAAAGCAATTGAAATTAACCCTGATTATTATGATGCTATCTATAATTTAGGAGCGTTATATATTAATCAAAGTAATCAACTTCAGGTAAAGGCCAATGATTTGCCTTTGGATGCAACAGAGGAGTACGATAAGCTTACTGAAAAAGCAAATGCCATTATCAAAAAGGCACTTCCTTATCTGGAAAAGGCTAATGAGCTGGAACCGGAAAATGAAGAAACAATCGCAGTTTTAAAATCGATTTACACACGATTCAATATGGCTGATAAACTAGAGAAGCTTAACAAATAGAAACAAGAATAGTAGGGCACCAACAAACTGTTGGTGCTTTTTTTATATTTTTAAGTTTACATAATATAAATTATGAAACAAATAATAATCTTTTAAAATAACCATCATTACTCCAAAATAAGATGAATTCTCAATGTTTTATTACTTGATTTCCTTATTTCTTCTTTAAGTCATCAAACAATTGATTGAATTTTTTGAGCTTTGGAACAATTACAAACTGACAGTATCCTTGATTTGGATTGTTGTTATAATAATTTTGGTGATAATCTTCCGCTTTGTAAAAGACATCAAAAGCTGTGATTTCAGTTACGATTGGATCGCTCCAGATTTGTTGTTCTGTAAGCAATTGTTTAACATTTTCTGCTATTTCGCGTTGATGCTCATTATGATAAAAGATTACAGAGCGATATTGGGTACCAACGTCTGCTCCTTGTCGGTTTAATGTAGTAGGATTATGCGTTTTAAAGAAAATTTTCAGGATATCTTCAAGACTAACACTATCTGCATCATACACGAGCTGAATAACTTCTGCATGACCGGTAAGACCAGACGAAACTTCGCTGTATGTTGGGTTGGCAATTTTTCCGCCGCTATAGCCCGATGTTACTGATAATACACCTTTTACGCGTTGAAAAACAGCTTCAGTACACCAAAAACATCCACCACCTAATGTGATCGTATCTACTTTTTTAGGTTCATTCATAGCCTTAATTTGATTAAATGACGAAAGCACCAACAATATCAAAAATAGTTTAAATAAGGTTTTCACTTGTTTATTTTATTTTATTAAACAGATTAGGGTAAGCTTTGTTTTGCGAGTTGGAATTAAACTGTAACAGCAGTATTTTTTTTAATTAACTTTGTGAACTTTATGAGAAATGTTAAAATTTTATAAACCTGAATTTTAAAATCAACAATATCATGAGTTTAGACATCATTGGAAAAGTTGTACAATTAGGCCAACGCCAAACCGGACAGGGCAAAAACGGAACCTGGGTAAAGCAAGATTTAATAATTGAAACCGAAGAGCAGTTTCCTAAAAAAGTTTGTTTAACCTGTTGGGGCGACAAAGCTGAAGAAGCAACTAATTTTAAGCCTGGTGAACAGATTAAGGCTAGTATCAACGTAGAATCACGTGAATACAACGGTCGTTGGTACACTGATCTGAAACCCTGGAGATTTGACCGAATTAATAGTGCTGATAATCAATCTGCTCCCCTCCCATCATCTGAAGCTTATCCTGCCGATCCTTCTTTTGAAAGTGAGGGCGACGATTTGCCTTTTTAAATTTTAACGATTTGAAGAACAGGTGTTTTGCTTTGACAGCTACATTTACTAAAAATCTTATTTATCCAGTTAACTTATTTATTTACAAAGGCATAATGCCCAATCTTATTCAGCCTCGTTCTGTTATTCTGCTAAAAATAAGCATTGTTGACCAGTTTTTTTTGCTTTTGAAGCCTTATGTAAGACCGGAGAAGATTCACAAAAAGCACCTGATCACGATAGCTTTTGCTTCATTTTTTGGTGTAGCCGTCAATCCGGTGCTCATTAAACCAGTGATGAGGCACTTTCGGGCTGTTATTGATGTGCGTTGGATTTTGCTTTTTGGATCAGCTTATGTCATTGCGCTTACCCTCTCTCCTGTCTTCATAGAAAACTGGACAAGTATTCCTGTAAATATCTGGATAACAATGGGATGTGTGATAATATTTACAACATTTCTCGCTTTTTTGCTAAACAATTATTCATTTTGTCACATTTGTCCTTCTACAAATAATGATCTAATTTATCCGCAGCTTGTTTTTGCTAGTTATAGCCATAATCTATCAAAAAGATCAGCTTACATTTGAGGAAATTAATGCTGTTTTGGTTATTTTTACTATGGTGTACTACGTGATCAGTAAACCAACTAAATGTATAATATCGACGTAAATAGTTCACAATCAGAATAAATCGAAATCATACTAAACATGAAAGCTTCATTCACACTGAGTAATTTTCTTGAAAGCAATACGGCAAATCGCTTTTTCCTAATGGCTGGACCATGTGCCATCGAAAATGATGAAACGCCGTTTTTGATCGCAGAAAAGGTGAGCAAGATTTGCAAGGATTATCAGATTCCATATATTTTTAAAGGATCTTACCGAAAGGCAAACCGTTCGCGATTGGATTCATTTACTGGAATTGGTGATGAGAAAGCGCTTAAAATTCTCAGGAATATTGGTAATACATTTGATATTCCCGTTGTGACTGATATTCATGCTGTTGAAGAAGCCTCTCTTGCAGCTGAATATGTTGATGTTTTGCAAATTCCTGCATTTTTGTGTCGTCAAACAGATCTACTGATTGCAGCAGCCAAAACAGGTAAAATTGTGAATATAAAAAAAGGTCAGTTTTTGTCGGGTGATGCCATGCGTTTTGCAGTGGATAAAGTGAAACAATCTGGAAATGAACAGGTTTTACTTACAGAAAGAGGTAATATGTATGGTTATCAGGATTTGGTTGTGGATTTCAGAAATATCCAAAGTATGAAACAGCTTGAAGTTCCTGTTATTATGGATATTACGCATTCGTTGCAGCAACCTAACCAGGCAACTGGTGTAACAGGTGGAAAACCTGAGTTGATAGGACTAATCGCTCGTGCTGCTATTGCAGTAGGAGCTGATGGTTTATTTATCGAAACACATCCAAATCCTGCTGAAGCAAAATCAGACGGGGCTAATATGCTTCAACTCGACAAACTGGAACCTTTGATTGAACAATTGGTAAAAATACGGGAGGCCTTGAAATAAAAACTTATTCTCTGATAAGCTTGATAATCTGACCTGTTTCTGCATCAAAGTTTAAGCGTGTTTTGTTAAAAGGAGCAACACTTATTACACCTAATTGAGGAATTTTAAGTCGTTCAATAGTGTATGTTTTTCCATTGTATGAAACTTCAATTTGAGCTATTTCGGGTGATCTGTAAAGGAAGCTGTTAATAACTGTAACAGATTCAAGCGACTCCTGCCCTACTCCGGGAATATTTTGAGTAATTCCGGCAGGTTCAATAGAAAGCTGAATAGCTTCACCTTTTGAGTTGGAATTCACAATACCTAATTCTTTACTTAAGCGGGCGATTGTGATATTTCCTGTAGCTAACCTACTGGGTGTGTAATACACCGTTTGCTCTTCCAGCGTTTTTTCTTGAAGTCCTAAAAACAAACTAAGATAAGCTTCTTCCAATTGTTTAAGTTGATGATCCATGTAAATCAAACTGTTACCATAATTTATTTCCTGGTAGCCGCTTACCAATAAATACCTCGCTTCGCGAACGGTTTGAATATAATCAGCTGCAGCTCTTGCTTTTTGTTCAGGGTTGCGGTCTTCCCAGGTAGGATGTAATACCGGAAGTTTGATTACGGTTGTATCTATAGTTATTTTTCTGACGATAGTATCAATTCGTTGAAATAAATTCCGTTCGGCGTAATATTTAAAATTCTTTTTTTCAGGTGAGTTTACCAATGTTTTTTCAACTAATGATGTCTTTGAGGCTTGCAAAAGCGTCTCATTTCCTGCAGCTAATAAAATACCATCATCTTGAAGTATGAAAGGAATTTTTAGTTCGTCTTTTGATGTGCGTTCATCAAATCTAACATAGAAAACAGCTTCAGGATCAGGCTCAGTAAGTTGCGTAACTATAACATCAAGAATGCGAAAAGATGTTGCATTTGAATTGACAAAATCCTTAACGCCAAGCATTCTTTCTGCATACTGACTATATGGGCCTTGTGTGGAAATTGTTTTTTCCAGAATAAAGTCAACTTTGAGAACGGTTTGTGGAAGTGCATAAAAGAACCCTTCATGTTGTCCGGGGATCCCATGTTTGGCGTGACTTACAGTAAACTGTGAGAAGCCTTTAGAAAGGGTTAAGATCATTAAAAATCCTATCAACACAAATTTGGTGTAGCTTTTCAAATGTAAGTTGTTCATAGATTTGACCTTAAGTATTGAAATATCTTTATTTTCACCAAATTTAAGTGTTTTTTATCATTTTGATGTGCTATTGGCATGAATTTCATTTCGACAAAAAGAAAGGAGACAGTTACCCGTCTCCTTCCAATTGATTTATTTACTTGATAAACAACAGTTCGCGGTATTTTGGCAAAGGCCATAAGCCATCATCAATGAGCATTTCGAGTTTATCCACATGATAGCGGATTTTTTCAAAATAGGGTTTCACTTTATAACAATAGTGA
This sequence comes from Bacteroidales bacterium, assembly GCA_015709215.1. Classification (GTDB taxonomy): domain Bacteria; phylum Bacteroidota; class Bacteroidia; order Bacteroidales; family F082; genus UBA5536. Next base: position 5,751 of record JACCQN010000008.1, on the reverse strand, counting down.
TTAGCAGACTTTTCGATATCATCCATATGGTTGGCCTCCCGGCGTTCGTTTGTCATTTCTTCGACAAACTGTCTGATTGTGGCAATATGATCTGAAATTTCCTTGATATTTTGAACCTGATTTCTGCTCAATTTTACATAGGTTTTCGAATCTAACACATCTTTTAAACCACGAGCATTTTCGATCAAAGTATTTTGATATTTAATAGCAGTTGGAATGATATGATTTATGGATAAATCGCTCATCAATCGTGATTCAATCTGGATTTTTTTGATGTAGTTGACAAGCTTTATTTCATAACGGGCCTGAAGCTCTCGGGCATTTAGTACTTCATTGCGCTTGAATAAGTTAACCACATCTTCCGAAACAAAAGCTTTAATGGCATCAGGAGTATTTGGTATGTTAGAAAGACCACGCTTTTTTGCTTCTTCTTTCCATTCATCACTATAGCTGTTCCCTTCGAAACGAATGGGTTTGGATTCTTTGATGTAACGTTTAACTATTTCAAAAATAGCGTCTTCTGATTTCCAGTTCTGATCAGTAAGTTTTTTTACTTCTTCAAAAAACTGATTAAATTGATCTGCGACGATAGTGTTTAGCACAAACATAGGTTTTGCAGTATTCGCATGGGAGCCTACCGCTCTGAATTCGAACTTGTTGCCTGTAAAAGCAAAAGGACTTGTACGATTTCTGTCTGTGTTATCCAATAAGATTTCCGGTATTTTTGGAATATTACTTAAAGCACCTTTCTTGATACCATTATTAATTCCTTCGTGCGAAGGCATCTGTTCTATTTCGTCTAAAGTACGCGTGAGCTGTTCGCCAATAAAAGCTGAAATAATTGCCGGAGGTGCTTCATTTGCTCCAAGGCGCAAGTCGTTTCCGGCAGAGGCAACGCTGGCTCGTACCAATGATTCGTGTGTATGAAGGGCTTTGAGAATATTAACCAGTACAGTAACAAACCGCAGGTTTTCGAGAGCTGTTTTCCCGGGAGTTAACAAATTTACTCCGGTATTGGTTGCCAAAGACCAGTTGTTATGTTTTCCGCTTCCATTAACTGCTGCATAGGGTTTTTCATGTAACAATACTTTAAAATGATGTTTGCGCGAAACCACATCGAGCAAGTGCATCAAAAGTTGATTATGATCAACGGCAACATTAGCTTCCTCATATACGGGAGCACATTCAAACTGACTGGGAGCCACCTCATTATGTCGGGTTTTAAGCGGAATTCCAAGCGTATGGGCCTCAATTTCCAAATCGCGCATAAAAGCTCTGGCTCTGCTGTGAATAGTTCCAAAATAATGATCGCTAAGCTGCTGATCTTTTGCCGAAGCGTGACCAAAAACTGTCTTCCCGGCTAGAACAAGGTCAGGTCGTGCAGCAAAAAGGGCTGAATCAACCAGGAAATATTCTTGTTCCCAGCCTAATGTAGGATAGACTTTAGTGACATTTTTATCAAATAACTGACAAATTTTCACTGCCGCTTTATCAATTGCATCAATTGACCGTAGCAGAGGCGTTTTATAATCGAGTGACTCGCCTGTGTAGGAAACAAAAATCGTTGGAATACACAAAGTGCTTTCCATGATAAAAGCAGGCGAACTGGGATCCCATGCCGTATAACCTCGAGCTTCAAAAGTATTGCGAATACCTCCACTGGGGAACGATGATGCATCAGGTTCCTGCTGTATCAATTCGTTACCTTGAAACTCTTCTATGGCGCGACCATTTTCTGCAGGATTGATAAAGGAATCATGCTTTTCTGCTGTAGAACCTGTTAGCGGATGAAACCAATGTGTATAATGTGTTGCACCTTTGTTTATTGCCCATGCTTTCATGGCCGAGGCTACCTGATCGGCTACCTTACGCTCAATTTTAACGCCTTTTTCAATAGCCAATTCAACACTTTTAAAAGCTTCCTTGGTCAGATACTCCCGCATTACGTTCTGGTTGAAAACCATTGATCCATAATAGTCTGAGATCTTATTCGAAGGATAGTTTACCGGCACTACTTGCCGATCCAATGTTTCTGATAAAGCTGTAAATCTGAAATTTTCCATATTATGTGGTTGTTTTGATTAGGGTTCTTTTTTTTATGATCCAAAGTCCAGCAAAAGTTATTAATCCATTCAATATAAGTAATTCAAAACCAAACTTATAACCGTTAAAAAGCCAGTCTGAATTGATATTAATAAAATAAGTGAGAGCAGGAGCAGAAATAGCGACCAAAGGTACATATTTGTCTTTAAGTGAGAAAGATGTGAATAATCCAAACGCAAATAGTCCGAGCAAAGGGCCGTAAGTATATCCGGCAATTGTAAATAATTGCGCGATAACTGCATCATCATTAATTTCCCGAAAAATAATGATGATACTTAAAATCAACAGCGTGATTGCGAAATGAATGAGATATCGCTTTTGTTTGCTCACTTTTTCCTTGCCCATAAAATCGATGCTTACGGAGGTTGTTAAAGCAGTAATAGCACTGTCGGCACTGGAATATGCAGCAGCAATCAAACCAATAAAAAAGACCATTCCTGCAAAAATTCCAAAATGGTTAAACGCTAATTCCGGATATAAGTTATCCGTTAGTTGTGGTATGGCAATTCCTTTAATACCAGCAAACACAAACAGGCTTGCACCAAGAAACAAAAAAATAAAGTTAGCAGGAATCAGTAAAATGCTAAGACTGGTAACATTTTTCTGGGCATCTTTTAAGTTTCTACAGCTTAAATTTTTCTGCATCATATCCTGATCAAGTCCGGTCATGGCAATGGTGATAAACATTCCACTAAAAAACTGTTTGAGGTAAAAACGATCATGTTGCCAATCTTTGATTACAATTTGTGAGTAACCTTTTTCTTTAATAATGGAAATCATCTCACCAAGATTCATATCTAACTGATTAAGTATGATATAGATGGTTACAATCAGTGCAGTTAGCATGAAAGTGGTTTGTAACATATCAGTCCAAACGATTGTTTTTATGCCGCCTTTAAAAGAATATAAGGTGATTAACACCATAAACAATACAACAGTAATCCAGAAAGGTATATTGTAAAAATCAAAAATAAAAAGTTGTAAAACATTAACAACCAGAAACATACGGAAAGAAGCCCCTATTAATCGTGATAAAAGAAAATAAAAAGCTCCGGTTTTATAGGACCAAAAACCAAAACGCTGATCCAGGTAGGAATAAATCGATGTCAGTTTCAGGCGATAATAAAGCGGAAGTAAGATAAGCGAAATAACAGCATAACCAGCCACATAACCAAAAACTACCATCATATAGCTAAACTGAGAACTCCCGACCCAGCCAGGAATCGAGATGAATGTAACTCCTGACAATGATGTACCTATCATTCCAAAAGCTACAACCGGCCATGGAGATTGACGGTTGCCAATGAAATAACTTTCGTTATTTGCCTTGCGCGCAGTGATTAGCGAAACAGCAAATAACAATGCTGTGTAACCTAAAAAGATAAATAAGACTAACTCAGGCGACATCAGGTTGTTGTTTTTGATCGAGTGATTTTGCAAATGAAAGAAGGTCTGGAAATAAAAAATTTGCTTTGATATCTAACTGATTATTGCCAATTTGAATTGTTTTCATGCCCAGGTTTTGCCCAAACAATAGGTCTGAAGAAGAGTCTCCTGCCATAATGGATTGAGTGAATTCAATATCCGGAAAATCTTCCTTTGCCTTCAGAGCCATAAAAGGTTCTGGTTTTCTACAATGATCTTTTTCACCAGCTAGCATACTGCAAAAGTAAATGGCATCGATTTTCCCGTTGTGCTGTTCAAGTTCCAGTTGCATTTTATTATGAATAGCAATTAAATCTTGTTCCGTCATCAAGCCTTTCCCAATTCCTTGCTGATTTGTTATGATGATCAGGTATTTAAAATGCTTACGTAATAATGCAATTGCTTCTTTTACTCCTGGAAGAAATTGAAAATCAGATGGTTTTTTAACATAATCCTGATAAGGCCGGACGTTAATCACGCCATCCCTGTCGAGGAAAAGCGTCCAGCCCTGGGTGATATGTTCCAGCGAAAACGGCATTAAGTTTTAGGAAAAATTTGTTCTTCAATCATTTGACAAAGAATATGTCCGAGTAAAATATGACCTTCCTGAACTCGTGGCGTATCTGTTGACGGCACATTAAGCAGAACATTTGTCAACTCCTTCATTCTGCCACCAGTTTGTCCCGTGAATGCAATGGTATGCATCCCTAATTCATTGGCTTTTTCCAATGCTTTAATCACATTTGTCGAATTTCCCGAGGTGCTTAATCCAACCAGAATGTCACCTTTTCGCCCGGCAGCTTCAACCATGCGGCTATACACTGAATCAAAATCATAATCGTTGGCTACGGCAGTAAGATAACTTGTGTTCACGTGGAGTGCCTCAGCGTATAATGGCGGCCTGTCATAATAATATCTGCCAGACAATTCGGCGGCAAGATGTTGCGCATCAGCAGCACTGCCACCATTTCCACAAAAAAGTATTTTTCCGTCATTTTTCAATGTCTTCACACAAAGATCGATAGCCTTTTCGAGCCTTTGATGAAGCACCGTATCCTCAAGCATAAGCTGCTTCAAATTTGCTGAAGCCTTGATAATGTCATGAATGGACATAGCTGGCAATTTTGTGGCAAAAATAACACTTTTAGCATGCTGAGTTGAGTCAATCCTTCAAATCATCAACTATTTATTTTCCCTATGGTAAATAAATCCAGACATTCTATGGTCGTTTTTTTAGATTGGGTTTTGTGATTTTTTTTTTCGAAAACGGTTGCGTGGTCTAAAATTTAGCATAAAACCGTTAATAATTGTTGCAGAAATTATTTCGTGATTTTTTTATTTCGACAAGAAAAAAGATGCATCTTTGCCCGCTTGATTTTTCGTTGCATAAAAAACTAGATAAAGCACTTATATTCAACAGTATAATCTAAATGAAAACGATTTCGACTGTAGGTCTGCTGTTACTCTCCAATGCTTTTATGACGTTAGCCTGGTATGGTCATCTTAAGTTTAAAGACTGGAATATATTTACAAAATATGGTTTAGTTGCTGTGATTTTAGTCAGCTGGTCGTTAGCACTTTTTGAGTATATTTTTCAGGTTCCGGCAAACCGAATTGGATATGCCGGCAATGGAGGTCCTTTCAGTTTGATGCAATTAAAAGTATTACAGGAAGTTATTACACTAATTGTATTTGTTGTATTTTCACTAATCCTGTTTAAAAATGAATCGCTAAAATGGAATCATTTTATTGCTTTAATTTTTCTTGTGTTAGCGGTGTATTTTGTTTTTAAAAAATAATATGTTTGCAAAAGATTGAGGACAATATAATTTCAAAACTAAGGCATTAAAACACTGTATGTTAGTACAAAACGAAAATTACACCATGAAATTTTACGATGTGGATGCTGTATTTACCTTTGGAAAATATGAAGGTAAATCATTAGCCGAAGTGTATGTTAAGGATCCGAAGTATCTTACTTACTGCTCTGAAAACATTGATGAATTCTATGTTTCTCCTGCTGTGTTGAAAGAATTAAAGTCGGCCAAATTCAAGGCTGATGAAAACGACTTTGATGATTTGGAGGATCAGGATGAGCTTTTTGATGAGGAAGAGATTGAAGAAATGGAGGAAGTGGATCTAAATGAAGAAGATTTTGACTGGGAAGAAGATTTTGATCTTACAGATGATGATTTTGACGACGACTTCGAGGATGACGATTTC
>JACCQN010000083.1 GCA_015709215.1 Bacteroidales bacterium | reverse complement strand
CAAGTCTGAATCTAACAATTTGATTTTGTATAATGTAAGCACCAAAATTATTCGACAATTAACAGTGTCAATTATTTGTAAATCAGATAATAAATATAAACTTCGATAAAAAAATCGTTGTAAAAACCAGAGAACTAATAAAAATCAATGAGATTGAAAACTGTCAGATAACCTCAGCTGAGATATTCCGAATTGAAATTTTAACGCATGGTTTTCATTATACTTTTATTCCAGAAAACAATAGCTTTCGGATGAAATAGGTTTTGTCTTATTGATCAACTCCGAATCAAATACACTGATTTTTAGGCGTTTTTTCTAATATCTTTAATCACGACTAAATTATTAATTCTTTCTCAACGAATTTGATTCCATAAGTTTCCAATTCATCCAGAATAGGATTATAAAGCTCAGGTTTTGTTGGAATAATCACTCCTTTTTGTTGAATCTGATCTGTAAGGAGCAGTTTAACTGCAATAGCAAGCGGTGTTCCAACGGCAGTTGCCATAGCTGTTTCGGTAGCACTCTTTCCAATATAAACCATTGACGATGTAATTTGATACATGGTATTTTCCAACTCATATTCAAACTCGTGCTGCATCACTATCATATCCTTATCATCAGGATCCAGTGCCCATTTCTCAGTAAGCAATTTTTGCAAAATTTGAGCAGGTGTAGCATTTTTGAGCTCTATTTTCCTATTATCGAAAATGCCCAGCCATTTGAGTTTTTGCATCACTTCGCCGTCGGGATCCAAATTCAAATAATCGACGAGTTTTTCCTCAACAGGTTTTCCGGGATCATACCTTAAAAAGGTGTTGACAAACTCCCGATAGGTCATATTTTCCGACTCCTCTATCACGTAAGTGTCATCAGTGCAGCCCAATTGCACAAACACATTCCATGCTGCAGCATATCCAGGACGACGCATTGTACCTCTGAATATTGTCGGAATATTATCCAGCTGATAAATTTTTCGATATTTCATAGAATCCCTGTTTGGATATATTTCAAACTTCCCGTAATCTAAAACTTCTCTTTCCATAATCCGGTTAAACAGCTGATGATAAGGAATTTGTTTATGTTTTCCATTTTTAATAAAATGCGAAACTCCCTGACCGGCAACAACAACATTTCTGGGATTCCAGGTAAATTTATAATGCCATGGATTGTTATCTGATTCCGGCGCAATCAAACCACCAGTAAAGGAATAGAAAGATGCCAGATGTCCACCTTTTTGTCTTATTCTGTCGATCACCCGCATTGCCGACATATGATCAATTCCAGGATCAACTCCCAATTCATTTAAAAAGATGAGGTTTTTTGCTTCGATCTCTTTTTCCATCAACTTTAAAGCGGGCGACACATAAGATGCGGTAGCCATGTGAATTCCTTTTTGAAGGCATGCGACAGCAATTGAATCGTGAAAACGTGCCGGAAGCAGCGAAACTACCACATCCTTCTTATCGAGTAAACGCTCGATAGCAGCCGAATCAGCAACATCAAATGCCTGAGCCCTGCCGCGAGGATGAGCTTTAATTTTTGTGTAAGCTAGGTTTTCGTCAATATCTGCAAGTTCAATAAACCAATCATAAATCTCCGCTTGCTTTAGCAGATAATTAATTAAACTAGTAGCCGACAATCCGGCTCCCAAAACCAGAATCTGTTTCATAAATTAAAAATTATAGATATTTTAACAGGAGTGTAATTATTTTCTGAAAGTTTTAATCCAAAAAATCATTGATATAGGCATAATCAGGTGTTAAAGCTCCCTGATGCACAATCATAGCTCTTTTGAGTGGTGCAGGTAAAGTGAGCCGATCAAAATCTACATCGAAATTTGTTTCGGCAACAGCCTTAACAAACGGGAAAAGCGCATTGCTAAATGCCTCTGAAGATTCTCGAGGTAATTCGCTCGGCAAAATATCTACAGCCATCACAAGAACACCATCACCCTCAAAACCCATTTTATAATCACGGGTTTCCGGATTGTAAACAAAAACAGGGTCTTCAATTTTGGTTCCTTTATGCGTACATTCAATTGAACCATCAGGATCGCAGGTTACATCACCTATTACTTTTAGCTTTGGCTCCCCCGAAGCATAAAGTTTGTCGAGAAAATCTTTCGTTACAATTCTCGGATACCTTTTATCCCAATACATACAATTCATCAGAATACTCAGCTTTGGAATATACTTTTCAAAACTATTTTTGTAAGCCTCAGGATGTTTATAATAGTGCGAAAGTTCAAAATCTTGTGAAGAGTCTATTGGTTCCGAAATATGCTCTTCTTTGAAAATCACTTTGTAAATCAAGGTTTTTGGTGCCTTTTCAAAATCAATCTTTAATAATTGTTCGGGAGTAATCTCAATCGAAGGCAATAAATTAGCTATTTCCTGAGCTCCTTTCGAAACATTTCCATAGCCAGTAAAACCTATTACCACAGGCCCAACTTCATCCGGAAGCCCTTTTTTGGCAATTTGCAAACCAACTTCAGAAACAGCCTTCATGGCTTCAACCAGTGAATCATATTGATGAGACTGTTTTATGCTTGTAAATGGTGTTTCAATTCCTTTGATTTTAAGCCGTTGACCTAATGACCATAATGAATTAATCATTCCGGCCAAGCCAGCAAACCGGCCAAAAAATATTAAGCGCTTGCCATCTTCATTTGTAATCTTTTCATAATCTATCAGTTGGCATTTCTTAGCCATTAAGGCCTTTAGCATTGGCATATTATAAGACTGCCCTTTAATTACGTGTGAAAAGAAAACATAGGTTTTACCCTCCTCAAAAAAACCTGCCGGCATTTCTTTAACACCAAAAATAACATCAGCCTTTTTAATTTTGTCTGTTAAAAAAGCTCCTGCTTGTTCAAACTCACTATCCTTAAATATTCTTTTAGCCGATTTTTGTACTTCAAAATCAATATTTTCCTTAGCTAATGCACTGATATGCTTAGGAATAAGAGCCACCCTTCGCTCCATCACATATTTATCCTCATGTCGGATGCCAATTGTATGTTTCATAAGCCTTTTCAAGTATAAATAAAGCTACGAAATTCAGCCTTTTTTTTCGATTCTTCAAACTAAGTTTCGTTTTTAAATCAGCCAAAATCAATTTAGAAAGCTTTTAAATTATTCATTTACTGAAATTCAAACGATTGCGTTAAAAAAGAAATTATAAAAATGCAATGCTGAAATTAATGAGCTATAAAATCCGTATTTTTGTACTGCCAAATAAAACGAAAACCACGTAATTAACACAAGTACAGAAATTTATAAAAGTTATCATTAATAAAATCTATTAAACATGGCAAAAACCAAGTATGTTTATTCCTTCGGTGACCGTAAAGCCGATGGTAATTCTTCGATGAAAGCCCTGCTGGGTGGTAAAGGTGCCAACCTTGCCGAAATGAGTTTGATTGGAGTACCGGTTCCTCCCGGTTTCACCATCACAACAGATGTTTGCACCCTTTATTACGAAAAAGGACATGATGCAACAGTTGAGCTAATTCGCAAAGAAGTTGAGGCTGCTGTTGAAAAAGTTGAAAAGATTATGGGCACCAAATTCGGTGATCGTGAAAATCCGTGTTTAGTATCAGTCCGTTCGGGTGCACGCGCTTCAATGCCTGGCATGATGGACACCGTTTTGAACCTTGGCCTTAATGATGTTGCTGTTGAAGGAATTGCACGTAAAACTGGAAACGAACGTTTTGCATGGGATTCATATCGCCGTTTTGTGCAAATGTATGGTGATGTGGTAATGGGAATGAAACCCGAATCCAAAGAAGATCACGATCCATTTGAAGTAATTATTGACCAGATCAAAGAAGAAAAAGGTGTAGAACTGGATACCCAACTCACTACCGACGACCTTAAAGAAATGGTTCGCCGATTTAAAGAGGCAGTAAAAAAATCCACTGGGAAAGATTTCCCTGATGACCCATGGGAACAACTTTGGGGAGCTATAATGGCTGTTTTCAACAGCTGGATGAACGAGCGCGCAATAGTATATCGTAAACTCAACAATATCCCAGCCGAATGGGGAACCGCCGTAAATGTTCAAGCCATGGTATTCGGAAACATGGGCAACAGCTCAGGAACAGGTGTTGCTTTTACACGCGATGCAGCCACTGGCGAAGATATTTTTAACGGGGAGTATTTGCTCAACGCTCAGGGAGAAGATGTAGTTGCCGGAATTCGTACACCACAAGAAATTACCCTGGAAGGATCACGTCGTTGGGCTGCACTTCAAAATGTATCGGAAGAAGATCGCGCAAGCAAATATCCTTCGCTCGAAGAAGCTATGCCTGAAATATATCAGGAGCTGAATAAACTCCAACAAAAATTGGAAGATCATTATAGAGATATGCAAGATCTTGAATTTACCATTCAGGAAGGTAAATTATGGATTTTGCAAACACGAAATGGTAAACGAACCGGTGCTGCTATGGTTCGTATTGCTGTTGAAATGCTCCAACAAGGCATTATCAGTAAGAATGAAGCTATCATGCGTGTGGAACCCAACAAACTTGACGAGCTGCTTCACCCTGTATTTGAAGATAACGCCCTCAAACAAGCCAAAGTAGTGGCTAAAGGTTTACCGGCCTCACCTGGTGCAGCCACTGGTCAGATTGTCTTTCATGCTGATGAAGCAGAAACATGGGCTGCAACGGGTAAAAAAGTAATCCTTGTACGTATTGAAACTTCTCCAGAAGACCTAAAAGGCATGAATGTAGCCGAAGGTATCCTCACGGCTCGTGGTGGTATGACATCTCACGCTGCCGTTGTAGCACGCGGAATGGGTAAATGCTGTGTCTCCGGTGCTGGAGGAATAAAAATCAATTATAAAACCCGCACCATTACTATGGGGGGCAAGGCCTTTAAAGAAGGTGATTTTATTTCCTTAAATGGTACCACCGGCGAAGTTTATGAAGGCCGTGTTGAAACAAAAGATCCTGAATTAAGCGGCTATTTTGGTGAACTGATCGAACTTGCTGACAAAAAATCAAGATTGCTAGTTAGAACCAATGCCGATACTCCTCATGATGCTGAAGTAGCACGTAATTTTGGTGCTCAGGGTATTGGACTTTGTCGTACGGAGCATATGTTCTTTGGCGGCGATAAAATCCTTGCCATGCGCGAAATGATTCTGGCAGCAGATGAGGCTGGTCGTCGCAAAGCCTTAGATAAATTGCAGCCTATTCAACGTGAAGACTTTGAAGGAATTTTCGAAGCTATGAATGGTCTGCCTGTTACAGTACGTTTGCTCGACCCTCCTTTGCATGAGTTTGTACCTCATGATGATAAAGGCCAGGAAGAAATGGCGAAGGTAATGGGAGTTCCTGTTGAAACAATTAAAAATAAAGTCAACGATCTGGCTGAATTTAACCCTATGCTTGGCCACCGTGGATGCCGTTTGGGAAATACCTATCCCGAAATCACTGAAATGCAGGCAAGAGCGATTATTGAAGCTGCACTTAACCTAAAAGCTCGCGGTATTGTAGCATTGCCTGAAATCATGATTCCGCTTACAGGTACTCTTGCCGAAATGAAGATGCAGGAAAAAATTGTTCGCAATACAATTAATAAAGTATTCGAAGAGCGCAACGACAGCATCAAATACCTAGTAGGAACAATGATTGAAGTGCCACGTGCTGCGCTAACTGCTGACGAAATCGCACAATCAGCCGAGTTCTTCTCATTTGGCACCAACGACCTAACCCAAATGACCTTTGGTTATAGCCGCGATGATGCCGGACGATTCCTGGATGTTTACCTTAACAAGGGTATCCTGAAACACGATCCATTCCAGGTATTGGATCAAACTGGTGTTGGTCAACTGGTTAAGATGGCTGTTAAAAAAGGCCGCAAAACACGCCCACACATCAAATTAGGAATTTGTGGTGAGCATGGCGGAGAGCCCAGCTCAATTATGTTTTGCCACGATGCAGGTTTAGACTACGTTAGTTGTTCACCTTATCGCGTTCCTATCGCACGTTTGGCAGCTGCTCAGGCAGCCGTATCAGAAAAGATGGCAAAAAAGGCTAAAAAAGAATCAAAATCGAAAAAAAACAAGAAAAAGTCGAAAAAGTAAAATTTGATTAAGCCCTGATTAAAAATAAGGTAGTTGGTTTTTCCAGCTACCTTATTTTTGTGACGTATAAACTTAGCGCAAACGATTGAGATTTAACATTTCTTTTTAACTTTGCGCCTTATCTTTTTATCTAAAAATAACCCAAATACAAAAACATGATGGTTAAAGATGATGCTAAAATCAAAGCCGATTTGGCTTCATACGGTATTACCGATGTCAATGAAGTATTCTACAACATTAGCTACGAAGAACTTTTTGAGCATGAAACAGATCCAAAGCTTGAAGGATTTGCCAAAGGTGTAGTCACTGATACTGGTGCAGTATCGGTAGATACAGGGATTTTTACCGGCAGGTCGCCAAAAGACAAATACATTGTGATGGACGATGTTTCGAAAGATACCGTATGGTGGTCAACGCAAGGAAAAAATGACAACCGGCCACTTGAACCTGCCAAATGGGAGAAATTGAAAAAAATTGCATCAAATCAACTTAGTGGGAAAAAACTTTATGTGATGGATGCCTTTGCCGGTGCAAACGCCGACTCACGGCTTAATGTACGTTTTGTTGTTGAAGTTGCCTGGCAGGCTCATTTTGTTAAAAACATGTTCATTCGTCCTTCAGAAGAAGAACTCAAAACATTCGAACCTGATTTTGTTGTTCTTAATGCTTCTAAAACCGTAAATCCCGATTGGAAGGAAATGGGAATGAACTCTGAAAACTTTGTTGTTTTCAACCTATCAGAACGTATGGCACTAATTGGTGGCACATGGTATGGTGGCGAAATGAAAAAAGGTATTTTCACCATGATGAATTATTACCTGCCACTCAAGGGAATTGCAGCCATGCATTGTTCAGCCAATGTAGGCAAAAAAGGTGATGTGGCTATCTTTTTCGGACTTTCAGGAACAGGAAAAACCACCTTATCAGCCGATCCAAAACGTGCTCTGATAGGCGACGACGAACATGGCTGGGATGATGATGGCGTGTTTAATTTTGAAGGTGGTTGCTATGCCAAATGTATCAACCTGAGTAAAGAGAACGAACCAGATATTTATAATGCCATCAAGCGTGATGCATTGCTCGAAAATCTGGTAATTAGAGAGGATAAATCAATTGATTTTGCTGATAAATCGAAAACCGAAAACACACGCGTTTCCTATCCAATCTATCATATTGAAAATATTGTAAAGCCTGTTTCAAAAGCCGGTCATGCCAAAAAAGTCATCTTCCTAACAGCTGATGCATTTGGAGTGTTGCCTCCGGTTTCGAAGCTTAGCAGTGATCAAACCAAATATCATTTTCTTTCAGGATTTACGGCCAAACTTGCAGGAACCGAACTAGGAGTAACCACCCCACAACCTACTTTTTCGGCCTGTTTTGGTAATGCTTTTTTGGCATTGCATCCAACAAAATATGCCATTGAACTGGTGAAGAGAATGGAAGCAAGCGGCGCCCATGCTTATCTGGTTAATACCGGATGGAATGGCTCCGGAAAACGTATCTCCATCAAAGATACAAGAGCTATCATCGATGCTATCCTGGATGGTAGTATCGACAAGGCTCCAACAAAAACAATTCCTATCTTCAATCTTGAAGTTCCTACCACACTTGATCGTGTTGACGACGGAATTCTTGATCCACGCAACACTTACAAAAATGCAGCTGACTGGGAAGAAAAAGCGAGAAATCTGGCCAAAATGTTTATCGATAATTTTGAAAAATATACCGATAATGAAGAAGGTAAACGACTTGTTGAAGCCGGTCCAAAACTCTGATAACAAATTCTTTATCAGAAGTTAGGACTGTTCATTTCGTATTTTGCATCAAACTTAAAAAGTCTGTTCAAGATTTGAACAGGCTTTTTTAGTACAAGTAATTTATTAATAATGCTTTAACCTACAATTAAGCATCGCTTTAATTATCCATCCTACTTTCGCAGACGATTGAACCAACCCTGTCAAAATGCGAAAAGGTAAAGTCATTGAAATACATCCGGAAAGAGGATATGGGTTCGTAAAAGAACATACAACTGGTTTATATTTCCGCTTTAATACGTCTGATTTATTTGACCAGATAACAGAAAACGAATTCGTTACATTTAGCCTGATCGAACTTGATCCCGGAAAACTTGCCATAAATCTTAGACGAACTATTGCCGAACAACACAATGCCAGTTAGCATTAAAATTCTATCATTATTCCAATCGTTGGTAAATCTGTTCCACTAGTATTTTGAATGCCTCATAATAACGACAGTTGCCA
>JACCQN010000082.1:3193-8577 GCA_015709215.1 Bacteroidales bacterium | reverse complement strand
GCAGGTTGTCACTTACCTGAAAATACTTGTGGACTTCTTCGTTTGGCACAAACTCATTCACTACCATTACCTTATCCTGAAGCTTGTATTTCGAAATTAACTCCAACGGCTTATAATTTCGTTCATCATCCTGTTTTTTTAAAAATAGTGATTTAGCAAGGCCAAATAATTGATTTTTAAGCCTTGTGGACAATTTTTTTGTATCTAGTGTTTGCCAGAACGATTCACCAACAATTAATAAACTTACATCATCTCTTTGCTTGGATAGTTGTGCGAAAGCTTCAATAGCCTGGTGAAGTCCCTTATATTTTCGGATGAAGCCAAAAAATAAAAATACGTGCTCCTTCAATCCCAATTCCTGTTTCACCTTGTGTTTGTCAAAATCAGGATCGGGTTTAAACATATCATAAACAGGATGATACAGCCGCAATACAGCTTTTTTATCTGACGGTAATTTATCGAAACTTGTTCGGACATCAAAGGTTTTATTGGGGAACAGCTCTTTCAACTGATCTGCAGTTTGGCGAGCATGTACCACATATGAAGTAGCTGATTTAATTCCAAAAGCAGTAAATCGATTATCCAGAGTACTTCCCTCCTTTTGGATTACAAAGTGAAGGTCGAAAACTACATGTATCTTTTTCTTAACCAATTGCGAAGCAATAAATCCTAATGGCAAACCCTGAACAGCAATTGCCCACTGGAAAACTACCAGATCAGGTTTTAAAACTGCAATCTGCTTAACGGTCTTGTTCCAACTAAGAGGATTATTATAATTGGTGAGATAATGAACTTTGATTTGGGTGCCTTCCAGCTGATCTTTTCGGCTTTTACGATCAATAAAATCGCGTGGAATTATAGCCGGGTATTGCTGTGTCCAGCTTACAATATGAACTTCTGTATTATCTTGTTTATCAAAAGCTTTGGCCAGTGAAGTGTTGTAATTGGCTATTCCGCCTTTAAATCTTGGCCCGGGACCAAAACAAACGATTCTTTTCATACTGTTTTGTCAAAAAATGAACAAGGGAAGACAGTTATCTTCCCCTGTATTTATTTATTTTTGAGGTCATTAAGTTGTTTTTCATAAACCCTGGTCATTCCTTCGCGCAACGAAATCCTGGGTTTCCAACCAAATCGTTCATTCACCAAGGTCATATTTGCGTAACGTGAATGTACGCCTACCGGTTTATCCAAAAGTGGCTTTACTTGTGGCTGATAGCCAGCAATATCAGCGAAAAGTTCGATCAATTCAAGGAAAGAAGTCAATTGTCCGGAGCCAATATTATATGCCGAGCCATCCTTAACATTATCCAATAATATAAAAATAAAATCCAGCACATCGTCGATGTGAACAAAATCCCTTCCTTGTTTTCCCGAACCCCAAACTTCAAAAGGATCCTCTTTTTTTGCAGCACGTGCAGCAATGGCAGGCACCGGATAGTTGAGTTCCTGATCTTCGCCATAGCCCGAGAATGGCCTGATGCAAGCTACCGGCACACCATAATGACGGGCAGCTATTTGTGCCAGAAATTCGCCGGTAAGTTTCGACCAACCATAGGTCATATCAGGCGTTCCAAGGTTTTTGTTGAAATCAATATCACCTTCCGAGAGGGCAACAGCATCTGTTGTAGTTTGCAAACTTACAGGATAAGCAGCACTTGAACTGGGATAAAGTACCCGCTCCGGTTTATGCTGTGTAATCCAGTAAAAAAACTCCGCATCAATTGAAAGATCGAGGGCTACTATCATTGGATCACCTTCTATTTTCATGCGGCCTCCAACAATAGCTGCAAAATGGAAGACATCTGAAAAGCGCTCAAAATCAATACTATACTTTTCCTGGATGTAGCGTGGGTTTTCGCGCATATAAAATAGCAGGTTACGAAAATCACCCTTCCAGAAGATCAAACGCTTTTCCTCTCCGATGAGCTCTGCATCGGCAAGAGCCTCTGATTCAAATCCTTCGAACCATTCAGATGGATGCCGTCCTATCGATAAGTCATCCACCATAAATACGTAATCCTTAGTGGTTTTCAATAATCGTTTCACCATGTTGCGACCCACAAAGCCACAACCTCCTGATACTAAATGAATTCTCATTATGTAATACTTTCTTTATTAAAATTAATGGTTTCTTTGATGTGATAGGATTGTTTATCACGCGTTTGCAAGGATATCAACTCTGCCAGAAAACCAGTTAAGAAGAGCTGTGTACCGAGTATCATTGCTAACAATCCGAAATAAAACAAAGGTCGTTCTGTCATCCGATAGGCAGCCATAAAAAATTTAGCGTAGGCCAGGTATCCTGCAATTAAAAAACCTAAAAAGAATAGCAAACTACCCAGAGCACCAAAAAGATGCATGGGACGTTGACCAAATTTCGACACAAAAGTGATTGATAACAAATCAAGATATCCCTTCACAAATCTGCTCATGCCAAATTTAGTGCGACCATATTTACGGGCGCGGTGTTGCACAACTTTTTCTCCTATTTTTTTGAATCCTGTCCATTTTGCTATAACAGGGATATAGCGATGCATTTCGCCATGCACCTCCAGGTTTTTCACCAAATCATGCGAATAAGCCTTTAATCCACAATTGAAATCATGCAACGGAATACCAGAAATTCTTCGTGTTGTAGCATTAAAAAAACGTGAAGGCAGGGTTTTGGAAATGGGATCGTGGCGTTTTTTCTTCCAGCCCGAAACCATGTCAAACCCCTGATATTTAATCATTTCAAATAATTCCGGAATTTCATCCGGGCTATCCTGTAGATCAGCATCCATAGTGATTACAACACTGCCCTGGGCAATTTTAAATCCTTCGTTGAGGGCAGCAGATTTGCCATAGTTTCGCCTGAATCGTATAGCCTTAATTGATTTGTTTTCTGAGGCTAAATCGTTAATTACCTTCCATGAATCATCTGTTGAACCATCATCAACAAAAATCAATTCGTAGTTTAACTTGTTTTCCAACGCTACCCTATCAATCCATTCGCTAAGTTCGTGCAAGGATTCCTCTTCATTTAATAACGGTACAACTACTGATATATCAATCATGTCCCCTACCCGATTTGTTCAATGGTTTTGTTTTTCTTGATAAAAATACTGATAATAGCACTCAGCGCCAGAGCAATAACGGGCGAAAGCCAAAGGTTTTTTACGAAAGATTTGCTGGCATTTAACGATTCAGCCAAGTTATCAATAATTGCGTCCAATGTTTCTTCCGGAACTTTTCCTTCCATGGTAAGGATAAAATCATCAGCTTTTTGTGCCATATATTCAGGATCAATAACGCCATTTTGAATGTATGAATAAATATTACTGAGATACATGGCAATTAACAAAACGGCAAAACCAGCAATAAATGATTGAAGATAAGTTACTTTACGCCCAAGGTCTTCATCGCGCATCTTATTGACGGCTAATACCGACAAAACAATAGGTACAGCAAAATTGATTATACCAACCAGAAAACCAACCATAGGATTAAACATTGAAATATCCGCAACATACAGTATTACCATTAAAACAATTAAAATAAGTCCGGCAACAAGACCATATTTTACAGGCTTTTCAAATGGAATCATGGGATTAAGATTTTAGTAATTCTAAGCTTCAATAAAGCGGTTTTTTCTTCTGACAAAAATAGCAATTAAAACTGCATAAATTACGTAGAGTACCGAATGAAAAATCAGGTTATAAATAGAAAGGTAACTAGCTGATAACAATTTATTTATCTGTTTTCTTAAAGTACTTATTTCAGTAAGAGATAAATTACCGGCCTGCATTTGCAGGTATTGTTCAATTTGTAAAGATCTGTATTTAAGTTCATTACTATTCATTTGAGTATAAACAAAATAGATCAGTAATGCATAAATTATGGCAGCAACTATTCCCGTGAAATAAGCTGTAATAAATGCTTCATTGAAGCTAATATATCCATCGTTGAATCTGTTTTTGAACCTTAAAGTGGCATAGGTCATACCAATAAATGGAAGAATGTAAACCAGCACAAAAATCCAGGAATAGATATTATGGCTAAGTAGCAAAAGTAGAAAATAGAGGGTAAAGACTAAAAGTCCTGTAAATAAACCTGTTAGTACAGTTGTCCACCAGAAATTTTTAGTACTTAGCATATTTAATACCACACAGGATTTATTAAAGGTAAAAAACAACCTGTTTTTTACGATTTCTTAATTTGCATACAAATTTAGCCATTTTGAAATAACGGACAAGCGAAAAAAGTGATCCGGAGCTTGTACAATTGGCAAAAGGTTGTACTTTTGCATCGGGTAAGTCTTATACGACCAGCTCCTGTTGAATTCCCCCAGGTTCGGAAGGAAGCAAGGGTAGATGGTTGAGCGGTGCGATATAAGTAGCTTACCCATTTTTTATGCCATTTTTTCAGGATAATATCCAAAGTTTTTAGTGAATTTAGTTTACTTTAGCATGTCTAAAACTTTATGCTTATGTTACTAAAAATTTACCCTGAGAATCCAGCTCCAAGACATATTAAAACAGTCATAGAATGCCTCAATGATGGAGGATTGGTAATTTTTCCAACAGATACTGTTTATGGTTTGGGAAGTAGTATTTACCAACCCAAAGCCCTCGACAGAGTAGCTCAACTCAAAGGAATTAAAAAGGAGAAGGCTAATTTTTCCTTTATTTTCCATAACTTAAGTATGTTATCGGAATTTACTAAGCCCATCGAAAATGAGGTTTTTAAACTTATGAGAAGAAATTTACCCGGGCCTTTTACCTTTATTTTGAATGCAAACAACAGTGTTCCAAAAATTTTCCAGAACAAAAAGAAAACTATTGGTATTCGCATTCCTGATGAAACTATAATTAGTACTATTGTTGACGAACTTGGGCATCCGGTTGCAACCACAAGTATTCTCGATGATGATAAAATTCTTGAATATACTACAGACCCTGAAATCATACATGAAAAGTTTAAAGATCATGTAGATATTGTCATTGATGGTGGTTTTGGTGGAAATCAACCGAGTACTATTGTTGATTGTACTGGTAATGAATTAGTTATTATTCGTGAGGGGAAGGGTGTTTTACAATAACTCAAAAAAAATCATGAAGTCCTTTGTTTAGAAGGAATTTTTACTACTTTTGCACCTCCAAAACAAAACGATGATTCGTTAGCTCAGCAGGTAGAGCATCTGCCTTTTAAGCAGAGGGTCCGGAGTTCGAGCCTCCGACGGATCACGGTATAAGCCTCTTCATCAAAGAAGGGGCTTTTTTGAGTTTTCAGAAAAGAGCTTGGCAGGTAGTGCATCCCGATGTTTTAATCGGGAGGGTTGGGAGTTCGAGCCTCCGACGGATCACGGTATAAGCCTCTTCATCAAAGAAGGGGCTTTTTTG
>JACCQN010000082.1:0-3093 GCA_015709215.1 Bacteroidales bacterium | reverse complement strand
GAAAAGAGCTTGGCAGGTAGTGCATCCCGATGTTTTAATCGGGAGGGTTGGGAGTTCGAGCCTCCGACGGATCACGGTATAAGGCTATTATTTATGGAATCATGATCTTATTCGCATAAATACTTTCCTCAGCAGTGAGAACAACAACGTAAATGCCTTTAGATAAGTGAGATAAATCTATATGATTTTGATTTGAAGCAACAAGTAATTGCCCCCTTAAGTCGAAAACAGATATTTCAAAATATTTGGGATAAGTAACATTTAATCTGAGGTTGTTTTGCTCAAAAGCAATGAAATCCTTATTTTCTCCAAAATCGTGAATACCCACACTGTTCTCAGGTTGCCATTGAATGTTGATTTCTGAAAAGCTGGGTAAATCAACTGGATATAAAACTTGCGGTTCATTACTTTTTATAAAAACAATTGATCCATAATTTCCCGTACCATTTTTATCAGTGAGTTCAAACCATAGTCTATAATCCCCATCAGGGACCACATTGCCCGTATAGTCTCTTGCATCCCACATTGCACTTCGGTTTGCATGACTGTTTCGAGTAGCACCTGTAATGGCATCAGTAACATTGAACTCTGTTCCGGCCGCAGCAGTGCTTGCCTGCCATACATTAAGGTGTGTGCGTCTGTTTTGCGCGTAAGCCAATAATGTTTTGACAAAGTTTCCATTCGAATCCTCAATCCAGATAGCAAGAATATTTTTTGGAGAAAAATTACCTCCGGCAGAACCGGTTACAGTTGAAACAGCTAATTCTCCATTAGTTTGGGCATGAAGATTTGTAAAAAAATGTAATACACATAATAGCGTGAGAAGAAGTGTGAGTTTGTTCATAGGCTAAGCTATAAAGTGAAAAATAATTATGGGTAAAAGTATGTTTTTTACTTTAGTGCTTAATTTCATTTCTTAAAAAAAAGATCATCATTTGCTGATCTTAAGCATGTTTTTTTCATTCAATTTCTATTTGCCGGCAGCTTTCATGATTTTACCGATAATATCTGTATTATCATACATGCCAGTAAAGTATTCTGAGCCAGGGCCATAAGCAAAAACGGGAACAGCAACTGCAGAATGGTTAACTGTACTAAAATTGAATCGAACTGAAGAATAATCTTTTTCTACACCGTTAATAATTGTAAGCCCGCCTGTTTCATGGTCTGCTGTGACAACCACAAGTGTTTCTCCGTCTTTTTCGGCAAAGTCAACAGCAGCTTTAACGGCATTATCAAAGTCAATCATTTCGGTAACAAGGTAAGCCGAATCGTTTGCATGCCCCGCCCAATCTATCTGACTGCCTTCGACCATCATAAAGAAACCGTTGTCGGCTTGCATTGACATCGTTTCCAATAGTTTAGCTGTTCCTTTTGCTAAAAAATCTGATCGTCCGTCTTTAACAGCAACAGGATGCTCATCAGCCATAAAAAGAGCAGCATTTGCTGAAGCATTAAATTGGGCATTCTCCAAATCATCAAAAAACTGCCAACCTTTGGCAGTCATTTCTTCGAGAAGATTTTTGCTGTCTTCACGGTCAACAAAATGCTTACGGGCACCGCCAATAAAATAATTAAGCTTATCTGATTCAGCAAAATCCTTTGCAATGGCTTCATAGTTGTTGCGATTGATGTCTTTGGCTACAAAACATGCTGGCGTTGCGTGCGTTATACCGGAACTAACAACAATTGCTGTTTGTTTTCCTTCTTCTGCAAATAGCTCAAGCATACTTGGCACAGCTGTGCTGTCAGCTTTCATGCCAATCATGCCATTGTTAGATTTGAAGCCGGTGGCTAAAGCAGTGCCACCAGCCCCTGAATCTGTAATTCGTTTATCGGCTGCATGCGTTGTGATGGTGCCACTAACAGGAAATTTTCTCATCTCCAGCTGTTTACCAATAGCATTTTCTGTTCCTTCAATTTGTGCATAACTCATCCCGTCGCCAATCATAAAAATGATGTTTTTAACAGGTTTAGAGGTGTTTTCTTCGTACTGATTATCAGCCGAATGTGTTGAACAACTGCTAAGGACGAATAAAAATGAAAAGTTCAGGATTAATACAAAGCGATTTAATTTCATAGTGTTTAAGCTTTTAGGTTGATAAGTGTTATTTCAGGAAGTATGCCAATACGGCCAGGGTAACCAATAGAACCTAGTCCGCGGTTTACATATAATTTTTGATTGGTATCAGGATTTGTATAGAGACCAGCCCATTCTTCATATAAATATTGAGCAGGGCTCCATTTGATACCTGGAATTTCTATTCCAAACTGAAAACCATGTGTGTGACCGGCTAACATGAGGTCAATATCTTTGTGTTTTTGAGTAACAACTGCATTCCAATGACTTGGATCGTGTGAAAGCAAGATTTTTCCCTGCACCTGTCCGATTCCTTTTGATGCTTTCAAAATATCGCCATAGCGTGGGAAACGATTATTCTTACTCCAGTTTTCAACGCCAATTATAGCGATCCTTTCGGTTTCTCTGCTCAAAATAAGATGCTCGTTACGTAAAAGTTTCCAGCTAATTTCATTATAAAAGTCAAAAAGCTGATTCATGTTTTCTTGCTTAGCAGCACGACTTGGCCAGTTGAGATAGTCGCCATAATCATGATTTCCTAAAATTGCTACAATTCCATCCTTCGCTTTCAATTTTGAAAGTATATTTTTAAATCTAAAGGCTTCATCAGTTCTATAGTTCACAAGATCGCCCGTGAAAACCACCAAATCAGGATTGAGATTATTCACATCTTCAATAGCTTGCTCAAGTGCTGATTCTTCTGCCCATCCACCAAGATGAATATCTGAAAGCTGAACGATACGATAACCATCAAAAACATTTGATTTCAAGCCTTTTAATCTAACATCGATTTCTCTGATTCTAAACTGATGAACCCATTTAAACATGCCTGTAAACATTGTTCCAATAATCAAACCTCCTGTTGCAAGCACTGTGTCTCCAAGGAATTTTCTCCTGTTGATGAGTTTTGTGTCCTGGATCGGTTGGTTTAATCCCAGTTTTTTAAAGTAAAAAATGTTACGAAGTAATCGGATAACGAACTGAATGATGTCGCTGATCAATAACAATACTCC
>JACCQN010000007.1 GCA_015709215.1 Bacteroidales bacterium | reverse complement strand
AAATTTGCGTATTTTTTTGTTTTTTGGGTGGCATTTTTAACAAGTTGGGTTAAAAACCTAAAATATTGATTCTCCTCCAAGAAAACTAACTTTAATAATTTACTGCAGATTAATCGTATTAGCGCAGGTTTTTAATTCTGATACCTGGTTTTTTATCAATCTACAAATATTAGCGAAATTTGTGGGAGAAATTTCTCCATATAGACTCGGTATTTTATTCCGTAAAGCCGAATAACTTCCTGGATTTGATTCGCTTAGCAATAAATGAAGGCACATGATTTTCCCATTCATTTTTTCCCTGCCTCAAAAGATCAAGTACTTCATGAGAAAAGATTTGCAGAAAACGCGACTGTGCATCCTGAATATCAATGATTTTACGATTTTCAAGCAAATGCTGATACAGGTATTTGACCTGCTCTGACCAGTTTATATCCTGACTATGTAATTGTCGGTTGAGCTTAACATCCCAAACCGGATAGAGATAAACTTTCACATTATCGGGAAACAGCTTGCCCAACGCTTCGAGTATGCCTCCTTTAAGATCGGAATAATACCGTTCATCCATCACTTTTTTAAAAGTGTCGAGGCCAATCACCAGGCGCATCTTGATCATCCTGAATTGCGAAAGATAACTCACCAGCTTATAAAACTCCCTAAAGTTGCTCACCATCACATGTTGTCCCATTTCGTTAAGCAAATCAACTCTGTCCAGAAAATCTCGTTCATCAAAATCATCAGCTTCAATCAAGTTATTTAATGTGATTTCACACAACGAAAGGGTGTTGTTTTTATCGTAATCTTCGTCTTTTTTGAACAAGTTGAAACTGGTTTTCAGCATATCGGTGGTCACATAGGTCACCGGACGAAAACTTCCTCTGAAAATCAGGATATTCTTTTTATACAACATATCATCCGGTTCCTGCACATGTCCATACCGATCGAACATAATAGCCTTCGTCATGCCGTTTTTCACAAGCTGCACACCAAGCAGGCGATTGTCAACATAGGCCAGCTCAGGACCGCTCATATGGATCATGGTGATGGCCAGCCTATCACTACTCAAATTATCCATTAGCGACTGCAAAAAAGCATTTGGCCTGTCGGCAAAATAATAACAGCCATATAAGAGATTCACGCCTAAAATGCCAAGCGTGTTTTGCTGCAACACATTATCATTTTCGAGTAGCCGTACATGCAAAATAACCTGATTAAAATCGCCACCCTCTTTCAGCTGAAACCTCACTCCCATCCAACCATGGCTAACATTATTCTTGTAGTAGTTGAGTGTTGAAACTGTATCGGCAAAGGTAAAAAAGCGTGTTTTTTCCGTACGCTTCTGCTGTAGCAAACCCGTGAGTTCGGCAAACTCTGCATCTAACATTAAGTTCAGCCGTTCGCGGGAAACGTAACGTTTGGCACTTTTGTCTTTACAATAAATGGCATCGCTATAGCTTTTATCATAAGCCGAAATAGTTTTGGCAATCGTTCCGGAAGCACCACCGGCCTGAAAAAAATTCCGGGCAACTTCCTGCCCACCTCCAATTTCGGCAAAACTGCCGTAGATAGTCGAATCAAGATTTATTTCAAGTGCTTTACGGTTAACCGTCAGTATCTCACGTATGTATGGCATAAGCTAAATTCTTAACAGCACAAAGATAGTGCTTTCAACTTTTCGCAGTGGCAAAGCTCCCGTATTCACTTTAAACTACCTGCTTTCCTAAAAAACTTGATCAAATTCAGACAAAGAATTATAAGGCAGAATCGCTTTTAACGTTTATAAATATAATTCTTAGAATTTCAACCCTAACTCATAATCTTTAATCTGTTAGCCAAAATTTGCATCCAAATGGTAAGAGGTGGTGGTCAGGATCTGCTAAAAAACACCTAACGAATTGATATAATAGAAATTGTATAGAATTTAATTAAACCTAATATAAGGTTTTTGACTGAAATCTTCACATACCCTTGCAGTACATTAAAGTATTTGAATCCAGTTATTTCAACAAAGTTTAATCCGAATTAAACTATGTTTTGAAATTTTATACTAGTTAGCTTGTGGCCCGTCACCCTCTTTGCCTGCCTGCGATTCGAAGTATTTTAATACATCTTTGGTTTGTATCCTCGAATACCCGTGCTTAACGACAAGCCTAACTATAACGTCCTAAAGACTTTTTACCAGACCCTGTTAAGCAATATTTTCGTAAATAATACTTTCATAAACAGCTTATTAATTCTTAGGCCTCTAATTGGTCCCTTTTGTTCAGCAAGGAACAAGAAAAGTGTGCCTTGCCAAATTCTATTTCAGAACTATGAAAAGCCGTGTCAAAATTAAGCCCTAATATCGTACCTGATCACTGTAGAATTGACCTAATTCATCTGCTTGAATATAAGGCAAAACAAAAAAAATAAACTAGCTTTGCACCCAATTTTTTAAGACTATCTCAAACGCTATTATGAAGCCAACTTATAAGGAATACAAGCAGCTGGATTTGAAACGTATAGGCGACGAAATCCGCGAATTTTGGGAGAAAGAAGACATCTTTAAAAAAAGCCTCGATACACGCCGGGGAAACGAACCATTTGTGTTTTACGAAGGCCCGCCTTCGGCTAATGGTATTCCGGGCATTCACCATGTGATGGCTCGTGCAATCAAGGATATTTTTTGCCGCTATCAAACCCTAAAGGGAAAGTTTGTTGACCGCAAGGCCGGCTGGGACACACACGGACTGCCCGTCGAAATCAGCGTAGAAAAAAGCCTCGGAATCACCAAAGAAGACATTGGCAGCAAAATATCGGTTGAAGACTACAACAAAGCCTGTCGCACTGAAGTGATGAAATACAAAGACCTGTGGGACGAGCTGACCAAAGCAATGGGCTATTGGGTCGATCTGGAAAATCCTTATATCACATTCGACAACAAATATATTGAAACAGTTTGGCATCTGCTGTCGAAACTATATGATAAAGGTCTGCTTTACAAAGGATATACCATACAGCCTTATTCACCAGCAGCAGGAACCGGCCTTAGCACACACGAGCTTAATCAGCCCGGCTGTTATCGCGATGTAAAAGACACTTCTGCCACGGCTCAGTTTAAAGTTGTTAAAAACGAAAAAACTTCCTTCCTCAAAGCAGAAGATAACATTCCGCTCTATTTCCTGGCCTGGACGACTACTCCCTGGACACTGCCTTCGAACACCGCTTTGGCTGTGGGCTCAAAAATCGATTATCTGCTGATTAAAACCTTCAATCCCTACACCGCCGAACCTGTGCAGCTTATCATGGCTAAAGCATTGGTAAATGCCTATTTCGACCCGAGTATGGAGAATGCAGCACTGTCGGGATACAAAGCTGGTGATAAAAAAATACCCTACGTAATCCTGGACGAATTCAAAGGCGAACAGCTCAAAGATATTCAGTATGAACAGCTTATCCCGTGGGTTAAACCAATGGGAGAGGCTTTTAGGGTAATTACGGGCGATTTTGTTACCACCGAAGACGGAACCGGAATTGTACATATCGCACCTACTTTTGGTGCCGACGACGATCGTGTTGCCAAACAATCAGGTATTGTTCCACTGATCCTCATCGACAAAGAAGGCATCCGCAGACCCATGGTTGATCTCACTGGCCGCTTTTTCAGCATTGACGAGCTTGATGAGGCCTTCGTAAAAGATTATGTAAACACAGCACTTTATACTGAATTTGCCGGAAGGCCGGTAAAAAATGATTACGACAGCAGCCTTTCGGCCGATGCACCCACCCTGGATGTGGATATAGCCGTGATGCTGAAAAAAGAAAATAAAGCCTTCCGCATCGAGAAGTTTACACACAGCTATCCGCATTGCTGGCGCACCGATAAGCCCGTTTTGTACTATCCGCTCGATAGCTGGTTTATTCGCACTACCGCTTTCAAGGAACGGATGCTCGAACTGAATAATACTATCAACTGGAAACCTAAATCAACAGGAGAAGGACGCTTTGGCAACTGGCTCGAAAATCTGGTCGACTGGAACCTTTCACGCTCAAGATTTTGGGGAGTACCATTACCTATCTGGACAAGTGAAGACCGCTCTGAGCAAAAAATAATTGGTTCGGCTGCCGAACTGAAAGCTGCCATTGATAAAGCCATAGAGGCCGGCCTGATGGATCATAATCCGCTGGAAAACTATGAGGCCTCTGATTTTAGCGCTGAAAATTACGAACGCTTCGACCTGCACCGGCCTTACGTTGATAAAATCGTGTTACTCAGTGATAGCGGCAAACCAATGTACCGCGAACCCGATTTAATCGATGTGTGGTTCGATTCGGGTGCTATGCCCTATGCCCAGATGCACTATCCTTTTGAAAACAAGGAATTATTTGAAAAAAATTTCCCAGCCGACTTTATTGCCGAAGGGGTTGATCAAACCCGCGGATGGTTCTTTACATTACATGCCATCGCTGCCATGCTTTTCGACTCTGTAGCCTATAAAACAGTTGTTTCGAATGGGCTGGTATTGGACAAAAACGGCAATAAAATGTCTAAACGTTTGGGCAATGCTGTTGATCCTTTCGAAACTATCAACAAATTTGGCCCGGATGCCACACGCTGGTATATGATTACAAACGCACAACCCTGGGACAACCTCAAATTTGACCTGAATGGGCTGGATGAAGTGCGCCGCAAATTCTTCGGGACGCTATACAATACTTACGCATTCTTTGCACTTTATGCCAATATTGATGGTTTCCGATACGAAGAAAACGACATCGAGCATAACGAACGTCCGGAAATTGACCGCTGGATACTTTCCGAGTTGAATTCGTTGATCTTATTAGTTGATGAAGCCCTGCAGCAATACGAACCCACTCGTGCCGGACGAGCCATACAGCAATTTGTAGATGAACACCTTAGCAACTGGTACGTGCGCCTTTCGCGGAGAAGATTCTGGAAAGGCAACTATTCGCACGATAAAATTTCGGCTTACCAAACCCTCTATACCTGTTTGGATACAGTGGCACGGCTGATGTCGCCTATCGCGCCTTTCTTTAGTGAGCAGCTTTATCTCGACTTGAATAAAGTGAGCGGAAAAGACCAGCATGAAAGCATTCACCTCACATACTTCCCTGTTGCCGATTCAACAATGATTGATAAAGCACTGGAAGAACGTATGCAAATGGCACAGCAAATATCCTCCATGGTACTCTCGCTGCGCAAAAAATCCAATATACGCGTCAGGCAGCCACTAAATAAAATTATGATCCCTGTGCTAAACACCGAAATGCAGCTTCAGCTCGAAAAAGTGTCGGACCTGATTCTTTCGGAGGTAAACGTAAAATCGATTGAATACCTCGGAGAAGACACCGCCATGCTCGTAAAAAAGATTAAGCCCAATTTTAAAAGCCTTGGACCAAAATATGGTCGCCTGATGAAACAAATTGCTGCTGCTTTTGCCAAGTTTGAACAAGAAGAAATCAGGGATTTTGAAAAAAATCAAGGAGCCAATCTGCAAATCGAAGGACAGGAAGTTGTGTTGAATCTGGCTGATGTCGAAATTCTTACAGAAGATATCCCAGGCTGGATGGTGAGCACGCAGGATCAACTTACAGTGGCTCTTGACATCACGATTACTTCCGAACTTGCGAACGAAGGCCTGGCAAGAGAACTCATCAACAGGGTTCAAAATCTGCGTAAAGATCAGGGACTTGAAGTTACAGATAAAATTATTCTTCAGATCGAAAGCAATACAATTATTCATGAAGCCGTTGAACAGTTTAGGGACTATATCTGTTCTGAAACATTGGCACAGCTTAGTTGGCATGATGCGTTGGAAAACGCCAATGTTAATGAACTAGATCTGATTGAAAACGTGAAGGTTAAACTAAGTATTAGCAAGGCCTCATAGAGATTTTTAAAGAAAGCATGCACCATGTTTAGTTTTTTGCCTTATATTTATACCGGAATAAAAAACCTTATGTGTAAGGCATGCTGATTAACAAACACCTAAAGCTATGAAAGAGCAAGAGAAAATTCAGGATACCGAATCAAAAAAGAACCGCTATTCTGATGAGGAGCTGGAAGAGTTCAAAAGCATTATTTTGGATAAACTGGAAAAAGCAAGAGCTGATCTGAAATTGCTTACAGAGGCGATTTCGACCGGAGACGAAAATGGAACCGATGACACTTCTCCCACTTTTAAAGTGTTGGAAGAAGGATATCAGGTGCTTTCGAAGGAAGAAAATGGCCGGCTTGCAGCACGCCAGCAAAAGTTTATCAACAATCTTGAAAATGCTTTGATTCGCATCGAAAACAAAACCTATGGCATTTGCAGGGTTACCGGCAAACTGATTCCAAAAGAAAGGTTGCGCATCGTGCCACACGCCACATTGAGTATCGAAGCAAAACTGAAACAACCCAGAGCTTGATTTTGATCTTGCAGTGGAAGTATTTTCATATGAAAATCACAACTATTATCATACCCCTTTTTGAGCAAACTTTAACCGTCAATTAAAAAGGGTAAATTTATTTTTGCAAAAAAAACATAGCCCACCTTGAAAAAACCCTTGCTCCTCGTTTTTTTCGTGCTTTTACTCGATCAAGCACTCAAGTTCTATATCAAGCTCACCATGACCATTGGGCAGGAAATTCCTGTGACTAATTGGTTTATCATCCATTTCACTGAAAACAATGGAATGGCTTTCGGTCTTGAGTTTGCAGGTGAATGGGGGAAATTAGCACTCAGCATTTTCCGAATTTTAGCCGTAATCGTCATACTCGTTTATCTGGTATTGCTAACGCGTAAAAAAACCAGCTTTGGCGCGATTTTTGGCCTTTCGATGATTCTGGCCGGTGCTATCGGAAATATTATCGATAGTGCTTTTTACGGACTCCTTTTCAGTTCGAGCAGCTACCACAACGTAGCCTCTTTTCTTCCGGAAGCAGGTGGATACGCCGGTTTTTTACATGGAAAAGTGGTAGATATGTTCTATTTCCCGATTCTGATTCTCAATCAGGCCGAAGCACCAGCATGGATACCAAATTTTATTTTCGGCAACGATGGTTATTTTATCTTTTTTCGACCTGTTTTCAATATTGCTGATGCTGCTATAACCATTGGAGTTTTATGGCTCTTACTTTTTGAACGCAAATTTTTGAAAGGTCATTAATTATAATCCCGTCATTTTTTGCAAAAAACCAGTATTTTAACCCATTTAAAACGAATTGAAATAGTATCTTTGCCCAAAATTTCTATCACCCTAATCCTATTGTTATCCACATGAGTAAGACAATAAGCGGACGTATTGCACAGATCATCGGACCGGTGATCGACGTAGCCTTCGAGCAAGAATCAGACCTTCCCAACCTTCATGATGCGTTGGAAATTACCCGAGACAACGGCGAAACACTTATCCTTGAAGCACAACAAGCCATAGGTGAAAATACGATCAGAGCCATTGCCATGGACTCTACTGATGGTTTAAGACGTGGAATGCCGGTAGTTGCCCTGGGCAGGCCAATTTCGATGCCCACCGGCGATGAAATCAAAGGCCGTCTGTTCAATGTGATCGGCAAACCCATCGACGGGCTGGGTGAAATAAAAAGTAAAACTTCTTACAGCATTCATCGGGATCCACCGAAGTTTGAAAATCTCACCACTCAAAGTGAAGTACTCTACACCGGAATCAAAGTTATCGACCTGATTGAGCCTTATGCCAAAGGCGGTAAAATTGGTTTGTTTGGAGGAGCCGGTGTTGGCAAAACGGTGATCATCATGGAGTTGATTAACAATATTGCAAAAACGTATTCAGGTATGTCGGTTTTTGCCGGTGTAGGCGAACGAACCCGTGAAGGAAATGACTTGTTACGCGAGATGATCGAATCAGGCGTTATCAGGTATGGAAAAGAATTTCAGAAAAATATGGAAGAAGGTGGATGGGATTTATCCAAAGTTGATCCCAAAGAGCTGGAGCAATCACAAGCTACACTGGTATTCGGACAGATGAACGAACCTCCGGGAGCCCGTGCCAGGGTTGCCTTAAGCGGTCTGACATTGGCCGAATATTTCCGCGATGGAGACGAAGAAACCGGCGGAAAAGATATCCTTTTCTTTATTGACAATATCTTCCGTTTCACACAAGCAGGTTCTGAGGTTTCTGCACTGCTTGGTCGTATGCCATCGGCTGTAGGATATCAGCCTACGCTGGCTACCGAAATGGGTATGATGCAGGAACGTATTACTTCCACCAAGCGTGGTTCAATTACTTCTGTACAAGCTGTTTATGTGCCAGCTGATGACCTTACCGACCCTGCTCCTGCTACCACATTTGCGCACCTTGATGCCACAACAGTTTTGAATCGTAAGATTGCTGAGCTCGGTATTTATCCTGCTGTGGATCCACTCGATTCCACTTCACGAATTCTTTCTCCCGAAGTAGTTGGTGAAGAGCACTACAAAACTGCACAAGAAGTAAAAAACATTTTACAGCGTTATAAAGAATTGCAGGATATTATTGCCATTCTTGGTATGGATGAGCTTTCCGAAGAGGATAAACTGATCGTACATCGTGCGCGTCGTGTGCAACGTTTCCTTTCTCAGCCTTTCCATGTTGCTGAACAGTTTACTGGCATCCCCGGAACAGTTGTAAGCATAGAAGATACGATCAAAGGCTTCAAAATGATTATGAATGGCGAAGTGGATGAGTATCCGGAAGCAGCATTCAATTTGGTTGGTACTATTGAAGAAGCTATTGAAAAAGGTAAGAAACTGATGGCTGATAGTAACGCTTAACTCTAAATTTCTGCTATGAAACTAGAAGTTATCACACCCGATGCCACTTTGTTTGAGGGAGAAGTGGAGCTGGTTCAGCTTCCCGGGCTCGATGGCCTTTTTGAAATACTGAATAACCACGCACCTATGATTGCTGCACTAGGCAAAGGACGCATCAAATACCACCAGCAAGATCGTAAAGATCAATTTCTGGAAATTAATGGTGGCGTGCTTGAAGTACTGCATAACAAAGTATTGGTGCTAGCAGAATAACGCAAAACTAAACGCAATAAAAATGCCGGCTTTGTTTTTCACATTGCCGGCTAATTTTTTTTGAAGCTACACCTTTTCTTTTCTAACCAGCAGACGCGTTTAATGCCGCAGCTGCCATTGCTTCCAGCTCTTTATCAATGTGGAACATGCCACCTTTTTGGTCGCCAACCAGGTTGAGCTTATCCAAAATGTTACTCATGGTACTTTCCTCTTCAATTTGCTCATTGATATACCATTGCAAGAAGTTGCCGGTGGTAAAATCTTTTTCTTCCAGTGTGATAGCATACACCTCGTTGATTGATTCAGTGATGTATTGCTCATGTTTCATCACTTTCTGAAACACATCCACGAGTGAATTATAGCTGGCTTCGGGTTTTTCCAATGAACCGATCACAGCCTTGCCACCACGATCGTTTACATAATGTATCAGCTTGAGCTGATGCATACGTTCTTCGTCTGTTTGGCGATACAAAAATGCAGCTGCGCCCGGATATCCGTTTGCTTCGCACCAGATTGCCATGGCCAAATAAATCCGTGAGGAATGTTCCTCTTTTAAAATTTGCGCATTCAATGCGTCTTCAACTTTTTTCTTTAACATAGCTCTTGCGTTTTAGTAGATAAACAATCAGTACTCTGCCAGGTTCAATCTTAGTAATTTATTAACCATTCTTAACCATTCAGGGCATTGGCTCCTCCAACAATCTCAAGGATTTCGTTTGTGATGGCAGCCTGACGGGCCTTGTTATAACTCAATTTCAAATCCTTAAGGAGTTCTGTGGCATTATCAGTAGCTTTATGCATCGCCGTCATCCGGGCACCATGCTCGGAGGCAAAGCTGTCGAGCAACATTTTATAAACCTGAATTTTAAGTGATTTAGGAATTAGCTCATCCAAAATTTCATCTTTACCGGGCTCAAAAATATAATCAACACCCTCGTGTTGTTTATCATCCTCCAGCTGGGGCATTTCGACCGGAAGAAACTGTTCGTGGATCAAAAGCTGTGTGGCTGCATTTTTGAATTGATTATACACAAATAATATCTGATCGAATTCGCCTGCAACAAAAATATCCATCAATTCTTGGGCAATGGGCACTACCTCACTAAAAACAAGGTTATCAAAAACATGATTATTCACTTTGTATATGCTTATTTTCCGGCTTTTAAAGAACTCCTCTCCTTTTTTACCTATGCAAAAAACCTTTAGATTTCCTGCCTTATGCTGAGCTTCATAATCTTCGTTGATCAACTTCACGGTTGCACGTATCACGTTTGTGTTGAAAGCGCCACATAATCCGCGATTTGATGTTACAGGCACAAGCAAAATCTTTTCGGCAGGCCTAACCACTGCATATTTATTATCGTTGGCTTGCTCCACGCTTCTATTCAAATCCTGCATCAATTCCTGCAGTTTGGCTGCATAAGGCCGCATGGTCGTAATCGCATTTTGAGCGCGGCGCAATTTGGAAGCAGCCACCATTTTCATTGCACTGGTAATCTGCTTTGTTGAGTTGACGGACTCAATACGTGTTCTTACTTCTTTTAAATTGGCCATCGTTTGAATGGTTTAGTATTGATGCACAAAAAGAACTATTTTTCATAAGTGGCAGCAATATCAGTAGCCACTTTTCGCAATTTTTCAATAATTTCGTCGGTATATTTTCCAGCCTTTAATTCTTTAAGCAGTTCGGCATGATGCTCTTCGAGGTGATGAAGGAAAGTATCCTGAAAATCGTTTACTTTGTTTACAGGCACTTTTCTGAGCAGATTCTGTGTTCCGGCGAAAATAATTGCCACCTGGTTTTCAACCTTCATTGGTGAATATTGAGGCTGTTTCAGGATTTCCACATTACGACGACCTTTGTCCAAAACCGCCATTGTAGCAGCATCAAGATCGGAACCAAACTTTGAAAAGGCTTCCAGTTCACGGAATTGTGCCTGATCAAGTTTCAAGGTTCCGGCAACTTTTTTCATGGATTTAATCTGCGCATTACCACCAACACGCGATACCGAAATACCAACATTGATTGCTGGCCGGATACCGGCGTTGAACAGATTGGTTTCGAGGAATATCTGGCCGTCGGTAATCGAAATAACGTTTGTTGGGATATATGCCGAAACGTCTCCTGCCTGTGTTTCGATAATAGGAAGTGCTGTAAGCGATCCCCCACCTTTTACCATATGCCTAATACTCTCAGGCAGATCATTCATGTTTTTGGCGATCTCGTCGGAGTTGATTACCTTGGCAGCACGTTCGAGCAGGCGTGAATGGAGATAAAACACATCACCAGGATAAGCCTCACGGCCTGGAGGACGACGCAGCAACAGCGAAACCTCGCGATAGGCAACTGCCTGTTTTGAGAGGTCATCATAAATCACCAAAGCAGGACGTCCTGTATCGCGGAAAAACTCGCCAATGGCAGCACCTGCAAAAGGCGCATAAAACTGCATGGCAGCCGGATCGGATGCCGTAGCCGAAATCACTACGCTATAAGGCATCGCGCCATTGTCTTCGAGGGTTTTAACGATCTGTGCTACTGTTGATCCTTTCTGACCAATAGCCACATAAATGCAGTAAACCGGTTCGCCGTGATCATAAAACTCCTTCTGATTCAAAATGGTATCGATAGCAATCGCTGTTTTACCTGTCTGACGGTCACCAATGATCAACTCGCGCTGTCCGCGACCAATCGGTATCATAGCGTCGATCGCTTTGATCCCTGTTTGAAGTGGTTCGTTTACAGGCTGGCGGAAAATTACACCGGGAGCTTTACGCTCTAGCGGCATTTCATAAGTTTCGCCTTCGATATCACCTTTACCGTCAATTGGCTCACCGAGTGTGTTGATTACGCGCCCGAGCATGCCTTCGCCCACTTGCAGTGAAGCAATACGGCCGGTACGCTTTACAGTGTCGCCCTCATTGATACTTTCATTATCTCCCAGCAGCACAACACCCACGTTGTCTTCTTCCAGATTGAGCACGATTCCCATCAGGCCATTTTCCTCAAATTCGACGAGCTCGCCCGATTCCGCATTTCCCATACCATAAACTCGTGCAATACCATCACCGATTTGTAATACAGACCCAACTTCTTCCAATACGGCATCGGTTTTGAATCCGGCCAGTTCCTGACGTAGAATTGCTGATACTTCTGCGGGTTTTATAATTGCCATAATTCCTTATTGTTGTGTTAAAATCCTTTTATAAATAAGTTTTTATCAAAATCTTTATGTAGTTCTGAAATGATCTTGCTGATGCTGGCATCATACTGATAATCCTGCATTCGAAGTTTATATCCTCCAATGATTTCAGCATCAATTTTTTCCTGCATTTGAATGGTTTTTTGGGTACGTTCTTCCATGATTGGCAGCATTTTCTTACGCAGGCTATCCTCAATTGCAATTGCTGTTGTAACTTCTACAATAGCAATATTTTTGTAATCCAGATAACTTTCGTAAAACTGTTGTGCGATATCATGCACCTGCTCTTCGCGACCTTTTCTGATGAGAATATCTAAAAATGCGAGGCTTCTTCTGTCTATTTTTCCTTCAAAAATTTTTGCTACCACAGTCTTTTTGCGCGCAGGAGGAATCACCGGACTGGCCATCATCCGACGTAAGGCTTTGTTTTCGGACATCACATCAGCCACCAGCTTCATATCATCCTTCACTTCTTCGAGCTTGCCATCTTCAACAGCCAGATCAAATAGCGCTTTGGCATAGCGTCTTGCCAGGAGAATGTTTTTCATAGCTTAAATTTCATTTTGCAAGTGACAAATTAATTCAACTGCCGGTCTTCGATCAGCTTGTCGATGTAAGCCTTTTGTGTTTCGGTTGATTTCATCTTTTCGCGCAGCACCATCTCGGCAATTTCGATTGATATTTTGGCAATTTGATTTTTGATATCCGTCATTGCCGCTTTACGTTCATTTTCGATGCGCACTTTAGCGTTTTCAACGATACGATCTGCTTCTTCATTGGCTTTTATACGGGATTCTTCCAGCATTTTATCCCGCAGTTTACGGGCTTCCTGCATAATCTGATCCCGCTCTTCTTTAGCTTTTTTTAACAGCGCCTCATTATCAAGCTGCATTTTTTTCATCTCTTCGTGCGCACGATCAGCGGCTTGAAGTGCTTCTTCGATATGCCTTTCACGATCTTTGAGCGCCTGAATGATTATGGGCCAGGCAAACTTTTTTAAGATATAAAAAACCGCTCCAAAGGCCAGCGTCATCCAGAAAATCAGTCCTAAACCGGGATTTACAAGTTCCATACAATTTTTCGGTTAAGCATTAATCCAACTAATGAAATAATAAAACCCGGCTTTGCAACCAACCGTTGCAAAGTCGGATAATTTTGTTGCTACAAGAAAACGATCAGCAAACAAACCACAATAGCAAAGAAGGCAACACCTTCGATAAGCGCAGCAGACACGATCATGTTAGAACGAATGTCGCCGGCAGCTTCGGGTTGGCGTGCAATAGATTCCAATGCACTGCGGCCAATCTGACCGATACCCATACTGGCACCGATAGTGGCAATACTAGCACCTAATCCGGCAGCCATTTTTGCAATTGGAGTCAAATCCGTAACTGCTTGTAACAAAATGGTTAATAATTCCATGGTTGTAAATATTAATGGTTAATAAATGGGTTACTTTTTAATGATGTTCTTCTACTGCCATGCCAAAATATATGGCTGAAAGCAGCGTAAATACATAAGCCTGGATAAATGCCACAAGCAACTCCAGGAAGTTTATAAATATTGAAAGACTGATCGAAATTATCGACATGCCATATCCGGCATAGATGCTGGCTTGGCCGAAAACAAAAATCAGACTGATAAATCCGAGGATGATAATATGACCCGCTGTGATGTTGGCAAACAAACGTACCATCAGCACAAAAGGTTTTGTAAACACACCCACCAATTCAATCACCGGCATCAAAGGCAGAGGAATCTTAAGCCACCAGGGCACTCCGGGAGTGTTAAAAATGTCTGCATAATAATTTTTGTTTCCTGTAAAAGTTGTGATAAAAAAGGTAAACAAGGCTAAAACACCAGTAACAGCAAGATTTCCGGTAACGTTAGCTCCAAAAGGAAATATTGGTATTAAACCTAATAAGTTATTGAAAAAGATGAAAAAGAAAACGGTAAACAGATAGGGTAAAAAACGCTCGTAATGTTTTTTTCCAATAGCCGGAAGGGCTACCTCATCACGAATAAACAAGATGAGCGGCTCAATGATGGATTGAAAACCTTTTGGAGCTTTACGTTCCCGGCGCCGATAAGATTTGGCCACACCCAAAAAGATAAAAATAATAATAGCGCTATAAATAATTACTGCAAGCGAGTTTTTAGTAAGCGACAAATCGATCGGCTGCACAAAATTTCCGTCAGCATCTTTTCTTACGATTTTTCCTTTGAGCATTCCCTCTTTTGCAATTTCAAAACCTTTGTATGCAGCATTGCCGTGCTGAAATTTTGAGGACATAAAAAAGTGCCATTCTCCCTGATCATAAAGGATTACAGGCAATGGAACAGCGATATGTGTATGGCCATAGTCGGCAATATGCCACTCATAAGCATCCACGATATGACCTATAATGATCTCGCCGGCATTCAGATCAGCTTTTTCCATTTCGTGAGTTGTTTGCTCCGAAACCTGAGGCAAATCTTCGTCAACTGCTGCATTTAATGACCATGTAAAAAAACCAACAAGCAGGAGTATTGCTGTGTAACTTATTGACCTACTTTTAATTATTCCTTTATGGATCGCCATTTATGTGGGTTGCTTAAAGGGGTTAGAAATTGACTGCAATTTTACGAAAGAATCCTTGAATAGGAAAGTATTTTTTGTGAATTTCTTTGTAAAGCAGCTTGTTGCATGAATTTTGGCCTGTTTTTACAAATGTTTTTCTTTAAAATCATTCTAAATTAGCTTGTTGATCCGCATTTCCTGTCAGATTGTTGTATCTTCATGCGTTGAAAACCTTGCTGAAAACAGAATCATTAAACCCTCAAAATTATGAAAAAAATATTATCTTTTTTATTTGTGTTGCTTCTTGGAGCTTGCAATCAATGTCCGGATGAACCTGTTATCGCCGATGAAATAGAAACTATCGAAAACCTTTTAGAATCTTATGTTATTGCCCTCGAAAACGAAGATTACAAAAAAATTGAACAAAGCTGGGCAGCCAACGACAGCATTAT
This sequence comes from Bacteroidales bacterium, assembly GCA_015709215.1. GTDB lineage: Bacteria > Bacteroidota > Bacteroidia > Bacteroidales > F082 > UBA5536. The sequence goes on along the minus strand of JACCQN010000007.1, from coordinate 72,304 downwards.
TCTGATCGGAACAGATAATAGCGAAATGCTCATGGGTTGGGAGAATATCCGAACAGCCTACCGCAATCAGTTTAATAGCATTTCGAACACCCTGATCTCAACAAGTGATCAGTTTATCCGTATCAATTGCAGTGGCAACACTGCCTGGTTTACCAAAACCATGAATTATAATTTCATGTATGATAGTGTGGCGCACAGCTTCGAGGGCCTCCGCTTTACGGGTGTGCTGGATAAAAATACTGACGGGCAGTGGAAACTTGTGCAGGGACACCTTTCCATACCCGCTCAAGTTAACATTGGGAAATAGAATTAAAGAAAGTTTTACAACAGCTTGCAATGCCGAGCTTCGAAAAATCCTACCTTTGCAAGCCTAAAATAGCAACCTGAAAAGCTTATGTCAAAAATTATGGATCCCATCGGCCGGCTGATGGGATTACGCTACAAATCACATCCCTGGCATGGTGTTGAAATTGGACAAGATGCTCCCGAAGTAGTCATTTGTTTTATTGAAATGGTGCCTACTGATACCGTAAAATATGAAGTGGATAAAGTTTCGGGTTATCTGCGCATCGACCGCCCGCAAAAATATTCCAATGTCGTTCCGGCACTTTATGGTTTTGTGCCTCAAACCTTTTGCGCCACGCGAGTAGCTGAATTTTGCAATCAGAAAACCGGAAGAACTGATATTACAGGCGACCGCGATCCTTTGGATATTTGTGTGCTTACCGAAAAAGACATCACCCATGGCGACATTCTTGTTAGAGCAAGGCCTATTGGAGGTTTTAGAATGATCGATGGCAACGAAGCTGATGATAAAATTGTTGCCGTTCTTGATAATGATGCCGTTTATAGTGGATACCGTGATATAAATGACTGCCCGGATCTGGTAAAAGACCGCCTGAAACATTACTTCCTTACCTATAAGGACTTGCCCGGTAAAGAAAGTAATGTGGAAATTACCCATGTTTATGGCAAGGATGAAGCCCAGGAAGTGATCAAACGATCGATGGAAGATTATCATCATAAATTTGACAACCTGGACAGTTTTTTATCTGAAGTATAATTGTTAAGTGCCCTGACAATAAAAAACCGCAGCAGGCAAAACCTTATTACGGTTACTATACCAACACGCAACAAAGCTTTACAAAGCAGCAGCTTTTATCTTATCGATTTCTGAAATACGGTCTACTATTTCGATATTGATTCCATCGGATAATCCGGTTTTTATGATGCGTTTTTCAAATGTTTGAGGAGCTAGTTCCACTTCTACATAAGTTATGTCTTTCTCTATCAATAAAAGTCCTTCGCTGATAGCCAGCAACTGATCCTTGCGTTCCAGCACAATATCAGCATTGGCACTATAACCGGCTCGTATAAACTGGTTTTCTTTCCAATCAACAGCAGCTCTGATTTCAAATTGTTTTGTGCCATTCTCTTCAATTCCTTTCCTTGGGTAAAATATGTTCCAAAACTGCTTCAAAAGTTTCATTTTCGATGGCACCAATCGTCATCGTAATTGCATTCCTTCGCTGATGTTATCCACTTCCAATTCATACACCTTAGCTTCAAAAATCATTTCACTCATATCGGTTATTGTTGCAATTACAGTTCCATTATTAAAGGTATTACTTTCAATTACTGAATTGCCTTCCTCTACCGGAACATCCAGCACTATCCCTTCAATGGTTGATCGAACAAGGGAATTGTAACCTGGCACTCTTTGTTGTTAGCTCCTTCACGAATCAGCCGCAAACTATCTTCGGCAGTTTTCACTTCTTAGCATAAATGGTGGAAAGCAATGTGGAAAGTAAGAAAATCAGCCTACTGAATAACTTTCTGTTGATAAAGCGATTTAATGATATTCGTGGTTTTTAGCATTATTGTCCAGCTGAATTTTTAATACCCCTTAACCCTTAAAATGTGTCATATCGTAACTGCTACACTGTCTTATTAATCAATAATTTACGTTATTAAATATACTTTTTGTCGAACAACAATGGGAAAAAACTTAATACCGATAAAAGTGCTGTGGTTTAGAAGTGTTCGAAATCGAACAGTTTCATCCAAGCCAATGCAAAAAGCTTGCAACAAGAAATCCCAGGTAATTTCCAACGGCATAACCAATAATCCCGATGCTAAGTCCGGGCAGCACTAAAGCTCTGTTGTTCAGCGCTCCAGCAACGACAGGCACGAAGGGCGGACTACAAATCAGCGCTGTTGATGAAACCATAACTGTTTCGGCATCCACCTTAAAAAAGAAAGCCAGCCCCACATGTAGGGTTAATGACCCAAAAACAACAAGTGTGATATAATAAATAAGCTGTGGAGAAGCATGAAGCATTTCACCAAGATTAACCATAGAGCTAACAGCAACACTGAAAACAAGAATAAAATACATTCCAAGATCAAAACCGTGTGGTGAATTTCTAAGTTTAGGGATTGCTGAACCAAGCATACCTAAGCTGGTAATCAGCAACATAGTTGTGGCCATCATCAAATTTTCAGCGACCAAACTTCCTGCTCCGGCCGATATGACTACTATCAAGATAGAGGAAACAATAAGTAAAACACTGCTTTTTATAGACTTGCTGTTTGTTTGTTTTACCATATTATTATGCACTTGTTTTGAAGGCTCTTGTCTCTTGCCTGAAAAAGCCGGCAGGATAAAACCGAAAAGCTTTTGACCCAACAACAACAAAAAAAGCAAATAAAATCCTGAAAGGATCATATCGTAAGTATGAGTAAGCAAATAGGTATTCTCATCCACCCCAAGCATAAGTTTTAAAGCAGCAAGATTTGGTGTGCCTCCTGTATAAACACCAACCAGCATTCCGCTAATTTTCCAAAGTTCTTTGTTGGTATCATGAAACAAAGCATAACCAAGCACAACCATTACAAGAACGGAAAACATAGCCAAAATCATAGAAGTTAATCCTGTTTTAGCAAGCAATTTCCATTGGCTCAATCTGGAACCAAAAAGCAATAACGGAATAGCCAGCGGAATGCTGAGGTTCATCACCCATTCTTGCAAAACAGCTGCATTTTGAGGGATGAAATCTGTTTGACCAACTATCAAACCAAGCACATAAGCAACTAGAACCGTTCCCAAACGATCTATCCAACTGAAACGCCTTGCAGCCCATTTAATCAGGAGCGGACTTGCCAGATAAAACATCAGGAGAAAAATCAAACTTAATTGCATAACCCACAAAAAGGCGCAAAGTTAGTTATTCCACGAAATAAGTCATGGTGGCCACAAACCGCAATTGTGTATTTTTGCGGCATGGCTCAAAAAAAGAAATATTATGTGGTTTGGCTTGGCCGCAAGCCCGGAATTTACTCCAGTTGGGATGCCTGTCGCAAGCAGGTAGAAGGTTTTCAGGGAGCACGTTACAAAAGCTTTGCCAGCGAGCAGGAAGCAGTTCAGGCATTAGAGGCAGGCCCTGATAACTTTAAGGAAAAGCAACAAATCAAAAATTTCAAAAGCTTATCAAATCCGCCACAAGGAAGCTCCATTTGCGTTGATGCTGCTTGTTCGGGCAATCCAGGGAAAATGGAATACAGAGGAGTTTTTACGGAAACTAATACTGAACTTTTCAAAAGTAAGGTTTACGAGCAGGGCACAAATAATATAGGGGAGTTTTTGGCTATTGTTCATGGTCTTGCCTGGCAGCAAAAGCACAAAACCATTTACCCTATTTACAGTGATTCGCAGAATGCAATCAATTGGGTAATGGCAGGTAAAGCCAGAACTAAACTACCTGAAAACCAAAAAACAAAAGAGCTTTTTGAAGTAATACGACGGGCAGAAAACTGGCTTAAAAATAACAGCTTCCGCTTACCAGTTTTAAAATGGGAAACCGACAAGTGGGGAGAAATTCCAGCTGATTTTGGCCGAAAATAGTGCCCTAAGTATGCCTGTTCAACAGAAAAACTAAATATTTCTATTTTTGCAGCATACGTAATTTTAACAATAACTTACACTTATGAAGGTTCACAGACTTCTGTCGTTTAGCTGGATTGTATGGATTATGATTTTTGGCTTTTCGTGCAAGTCGCCTGCCAGTTATAAATCAGAAACCCAATTTGACAATCAAATCTGGAACCGCTTTGATATTCAGGAATATACTATTATGCCTGACGAAATAAATAAAAATTGGGATGTGTTTTTTCTGTTTGATCATCTGGACAATTACTACACAGATCACATTGCAGTAAACATCACCTTTTATTTGCCTCAGGGAGGTACACGTTCGCGTGATTACACTTTCAGGCTAAAAAATGATGCGCTGGATTGGACTGGAAAGCAAAACGGAAAAACGATAACCCATCAACTTCCTGTGATTAAAGGCTTTAGCTTTGACGAAACAGGGCCATTGAAAATACGAGTAGAAAGTAAAATGACAAAATTTAATCTTACCGCGGTAAAAAAGATTGGCATACTCATAAGAGAAACTGAAAAATAATGCTTAATAATTGCTTTATCAGGAACTTAACATTTTTTTGTTTCGATGAATAAAAAAATGCACTAATTTTGCGCCTTCCCGTCAAGGTTTATATCTTTGACTTCAAAAAAAACATTCGTAAACAATCAACCATGAAGCTTCGATTTGCATTTTATTATTTCGCTGAAAACGAACACCAAAGCAAAACAAAGCCATAAATTTTTAAAGTAAACCTACATGAAAAAGAGCCCCGCACTGTTTACCAGGATTTTGTTTGGTTTAGTGATTGCAGCTTCTGTGCTTTCGTCCTGTGTGCCCCAAAAGAAAATGATGTACCTGCAAATGGCCGAACAAACAGAGGTAAAACCATCCTTTGAAAATGAACGCGCCATCACTTACAGGATTCAACCAGGTGATAACCTATATATCAAAGTTGTTAGTTTGGATGAAAAAACATCAATGATGTTTAACGTTTCAGGATCAGGTAATTATCAACAATTTACTAATGATGCTGCTGTATATCTTAATAGCTACACGGTTAGTGAGCAAGGAACAATTGAGTTTCCGCTGGCAGGTCAGATTTACGTGCAGAACCTCAATGTAGAACAGATCAAAGAACGTATTCAGGAAATTCTGGATGAATACCTCAAAGAAACTGTGCTTATCGTAAAGCTGGTAAACTTTAACCTTACCGTTTTGGGCGAAGTCAGACGTCCGGGACAATACAAAGTGTACCAAAGCGAAATCAATGTTTTTGAAGCACTTTCGATGGCTGGTGACCTCACCGAATTTGCCAAACGTGACGACATCAAAATAATCCGTCAAACCAAAACCGGATCAGAAATATTAATGATCGATATGGAAAAGGCCGATATCCTGAGTTCTGATTACTATTACCTTAAGCCTAACGATATTATTTATGTTGAGCCATTGAAAATCAAGCAATATGGATTTGCCACCTTCCCCTATGCCCTTGTATTTTCATCTATCTCAACAGCATTACTCCTGATCAATTTCTTCAATTAAAAAACAGCTTATACCGTGGAAAATTTTCAATCCTACCAACAAGAAGAAACTATCGACCTGAAGGCATTGTTTTTTAAATTCACCAGATTCTGGTATCTTTTTGCTATTTCCATTTTCATTGCGCTTCTGGTTGCATTTTTATTCAATAAATATACCAAGCCAGTTTATGAAGTAAAGACTTCGGTGCTGGTTAAGGATGACAAAACTAAAATGGATCCTTCGGCTTTGCTGGGTGGTCTGGGACTAAGCACGCAGCAAAATTTACAAAATGAAATAGGCATTTTAATGTCTTATTCGCTAAGCGATCGCGTTGTAAAATCGCTTGATTTTGAAGTTTCCTATTTTGAAGAAGATGGTTTTGTAAAAAAGGAACTCTATTTAAATGCCCCATTTACGGTGGAGGTGGATTTTAACAAAGATCAGGCTGTAAATTTGCCCTACAGTTTGAAAATCAATGACAATGGAACATACACCTTGGCTGCCGAGGGAGAAAATATCAGCCAATATGATTACAAAACCGGAAAACCACTTGCCGGTGCTAAAGAAAAAGTAAATTGGTCAGGAAGTTTTAGTTTTGGCGAATGGGTTGATAATGAACACAACAGATTTCGTATTGTCCTCAACGAAAAATATGACCCGGAAGTGCACAACACGACAAATTTAAGCTTCACCTTAAATGATTATCAAAGTTTGCTGCGTACCTTACGAGGGTTTACAATTGAACCCATTAACAGAGAAGCCTCCATTCTGGAAATTTCACTCAAGGGAAACATCAAGGAAAAATCTGCTGATTTTCTAAATCGCCTCACCAGCCTATACCTACAGCGCGGATTAGACAAGAAAAATCAAATTGCAGAAAATACCATTGAATTTATTGATCAACAGCTCGTTGATATTCAGGATTCTCTTTCAAAAGCAGAAATTGATTTGCAGGATTTTCAAACGTCAAACGAATTGATGAATATCGATTTTCAATCGCAACAAGTTTTTGAATACCTCAAGGAACTGGAACAGCAAAAGGCTGAGTTAATGGTTAAATCAAAATATTACAGAAGCTTACAAAACTACATTCAGGTCAACCTGGATGAACTGGATAAGCTGGTTGCTCCCAGTGCTATGGGTATTGAGGATCCACTGCTCAACCGTTTGGTACAGGAATTGGTAAATTTATCAGCAGCTAAAGCAGAGCAAATGTTATCGTCAACCGAAAAACACCCAACCGTTGTCAGCATTGATATGCAGATCGTAAACACAAAAAAGACCTTGCTTGAGAATATCAACAATATTATTCTCAATTCTGATATGGCAATGAATAATCTGGATAACAGGATTAGTGCACTGGAACAAGAACTGAATAAATTACCCTCAACACAGCGTTTGTTGCTTGGTTATCAACGAAAATTTCAACTTAATGATGCCATCTATACTTTCCTGATGCAAAAACGAGCTGAAGCACAAATTACAAAAGCCAGTAATTTGGCTGACAATGAAATTCTTGACAGAGCAGAGGCTACACTTAGCGCACAAGTCTTTCCCAAAAAATCATTGAATTATACCATTGCGCTTTTATTGGGATTACTGATTCCAGTTGGGTATATCCTTGGACGGGATTACCTGAATGATAAACTGGTTGATCGAAAGGAAATTGAAATAATCACAAAGCTCCCTATCGTCGGGCAAGTTTTACACAATAACAAGGAAACGCAGCTTGTTGTAGCTGATTCGCCAAAGTCTTCTATTTCTGAATCATTTCGTTCAGTAAGAACAAATATTGAATATTTGGTTCAGGGTAAGGAAAAAAGTATCATTCTGGTTACATCAGATATGGTAAGTGCCGGTAAAACCTTTGTATCGATTAATCTGGCAAGTATTTATGCCATGTATGGTAAGAAAACTGTTCTTTTAGGTTTTGATTTGAGAAAGCCGAAAATCTATCAGGATTTTGGCCTGTCAAATTCAAACGGTCTCAGCTCGTATTTAATCAACAAGAATAGTCTTGATGAAATAATTCAACCATCGGGCAAAGTTGAAAACTTTGACCTGATTATGGCCGGGCCTGTACCGCCTAATCCGGCTGAACTTATTGCTTCGGAAAAATGTAAAACCTTATTTGACGAATTAAGGGAACGCTATGATTATATCATCATTGATACTCCCCCTGTTGGATTAGTAACTGATGCATTTCTTCTGATGAAACATACAGATGTTAATCTGTTCATCGTTCGTCAAAATTACACCCATAAGAAAATTTTTGAGTCAATCATCAAAGATATTGAAGATAGAAACATACCAATGAATATTCTGGTTAATGACATCCGGATGGGAGGAGGTTACGGCTACGGCTATGGTTACGGATACGGGTATGGTTATGGTTACGGTTACGGTTATGGTTATGGTTATTATTCAGACGAAGGAAAAGACAACAAGCCCGGTTTCTTCAAGCGCCTGTTAAACAAGATTTAACAAATGACCGAAACTGGTTCAACAACCAAATCAAAAACACTCCAGAAAAATTGGTATGCCATATATACCCGTTCCAAGGCCGAAAAAAAAGTTTTGATTGAGTTGGAGTTTCTGGATATTGAGTGCTATTTGCCACTGATTATCAGGTACCGGCAATGGAGCGACCGAAAAAAGAAAGTAGAAGAACCTTTATTTCGATCCTATATATTCGTCCACATACACGAATCGCAGCTCTATACCGTTAGAAACGTACCCAATGTAGCTCGCTTTGTTGCTTTCGAAGGGAAACCAACAATAGTTCCAGAAGAACAAATAGATGCGATCCGGTACTACCTTAACGAACAAGATGATCATGAAGATATTGATCAGTCACTTATTCAGGAAGGTCAGCTGGTGCGAATCAAACAGGGGCAGATGGAAGGTTTGATTGGCAGAATGATATACTACCGAAATAAATATCGTCTTATGGTTCAGATTGAAGCTGTTGGACAAATTATTACTTTAAATATTCCGCGCTCAAAAGTTGAGCCCATCAAACAGGATTAATTCATCACTGTAATCAAAGGCAAAATTAATCAAGGTATGAACGAACTTAAAGGTAAAAATGTTTTAGTAACCGGAGGTGCTGGATTTATAGGCTCCAATCTGATTGAGGCCTTATTGCAAAAAGGAGCAAACGTGACTTGTCTGGACAATTTTGCCACAGGTCATCGTAAAAATATCGCTCCGTTTATGGCTCATGCTGATTTTACCTTGATCGAAGGCGATATTCGGGAACCAGAAACTTGCCTGGAAGCCACTAAAGGGCAAGAATTAGTATTTCATCAGGCGGCGTTAGGCTCTGTTCCACGATCAATAAAAGATCCGGCCACTACTAATGACGTAAACATCTCCGGAAGCCTGAATATGCTGATTGCTGCCCGAGACGCTGGTGTAAAGCGGTTTATCTATGCAGCGAGCTCAAGCACTTATGGCGATTCAGAAAGTCTTCCGAAAGTGGAAGAAAAAATCGGAAGACCACTTTCGCCCTATGCCATTACCAAGTATGTTAACGAGCTTTACGCTGATGTTTTTGCACGTATTTATGGGCTCGAATCTATCGGATTACGGTATTTCAATGTGTTTGGCCGTCGACAGGATCCAGAGGGAGCATATGCTGCAGTGATTCCAAAATGGGTTAACCAATTTATGCGGCATGAAGCCATCATAATTAATGGTCAAGGTGAATACAGTCGTGATTTTACTTATATTGATAATGTAATTCAGGCCAACCTCAAAGCAGCCTTAACAACAAACCCCGAAGCCGTCAATCAGGTGTATAATGTGGCTTTTGGCGACAGAACGACCCTTAATGATTTGGCAGTTTGGCTTAGAGAAGCACTTTCGGATTACGATCCTGAGATTGCTGCTGTAAAAATTACGCACGGGCCATACCGACAAGGCGACATTCCTCACTCGCTGGCTTCTATCGAAAAAGGGAAGCAACTTTTGGGCTATGATCCACAGTTTAATTTGAAAGAAGGACTAAAAGAAGCTTGCAAATGGTATTGGGAAAACCTTTCCTAAATTTGAATTTTAGGCCTCTTTGCTAAAATTATTTTGAAGCTCAAAACAAAAAAACGTATTTTTGCAGCCGTATTGGGGCATTAGCTCAGTTGGCTAGAGCGTTTGACTGGCAGTCAAAAGGTCAACGGTTCGATTCCGTTATGCTCCACACTAAAAATCAAAAGGTTACAAGCTTTTAAAGTTTGTAGCCTTTTTTCATTTGCACAAAATTTGCACACTTTTGCCCCTCAAAACGAAAAAGCTTGCAGATCATTGCAGTATTTCAAAGCGGGTTTATAAGATCAGGCCGGAGGTGTTAACCAGGCTTTCACAAATAAAAAAGCCGGAGCCTAAAAAATAGGTTCCGGCTTTTTGCTGTTGCTGTTTGCCTTATTGCTGCAACAAATATTCAAAGCTGATCTTTGTCGCACTTTCAAAATAAAGTAAATCGGCGGCATTGCTGGCAAGGTCGGCCAAAGCTTCAATAAATTGCTTATCACTTTTTGAAAGTGTTTTGCAGCGGCTTAAAACTGTTATTTCGCTAAGTGCCATTTGCAGAATTAAGTAAATGTTTTTGTCCTGCTCAAAAAGTAAACGGGTTAATCTGCTTTTTTTCCCGTTAACAAATTGAAAAAGCAAAAAGGCCTTTGCAGCAGTTTCAAATTTCTGTTTTTGTTCCATTGCGGGTTCCATGATCTGAAAGTTTAAGGTTTAAAAAATTACCCTTTTTCCTCAATTTTGCACGTGAATGAATACCCTTAGGGCATCGATTACTAAAATAGCATCTTGTTATGTTGAACCCCCTATGGGGTAAGTGTTTGATAAACAAGTAATTAAGGTGTTTACAAGGGTGTTTGTGTGTGTTTTTTTAGGTTTGTTTGTGTTTGTGTTTAAGGTGCTGAATTATAAGACTTTGATATATTCGTCAAATACAGTGATTCACGAGGTTCTCAAAGGTTTATTAATAGTCGTATAACTCAAAGATATACGATGCTAAAAAGTTTTTAGGGTGGCTTTAGTTGGCTTTCCAGTATGTTTTTTAGCTGTTGTAAGCGGTCGAAATAGGGTTTGAAGCGGTGGTTTCCATTGTTAGCCTTTGCAGTTGCTAAATGTGCTTTAACAAACTTTGCAGGGTCGTTTATTATTTCTGCTTGGCTTAGGTGTATTGGTTCGGTGGGGTAAGATTTCAAATTATTGAAATAGGTTTCTATTTCTGTTAACTCCCAAAATTCCTTTGCTTCGGGAGGAAAAAGTTTTTGATTAACTAATTGATCAAAGACTGAATATTTATTGTTTTGCTGCCTGGTTTCTGCTGTTTGGGTTTCCGGCCTTAGTTCGGGGTTTTTATGATTAACTGTTGCAGGTTCGTTTGTTGGTGTTTCGGTTTCCTTTTGTTTTGGTGCTGGTAAAGGTTTCGGGCTTTGTGGTGGCTGCTGTGTCTGTTTTGATGCTGGTGTATCGTTTGGGTTTCTAAATAGCTTCCAGTCCTGTAAAATAAGATAATCAGCTAAATCAAAGCCTTTTTGCCTTTCGGCTGCTGTTGCATTTTGTTCCAATAGATCAGATACTAAAAAACGGGTTCCCGGCATTTCCTTTTCAAATTGTTTTGCCCTGCTGCTCCATATATTGAAGGCCTCCCCTGTTGCTGAAAGATCAGGAAACAATATAACAGTTCGGCCTTGCAAAACATTTGTCTTTTCCTTTTTCAAACTACTAAGGTTAAAGGTTGAAAGCCAAAGCAGGTTTGCGGGGCTTTGATCAGGAAAGCCAAAATACAAGGTTCCATAAATACAGGTTTTGGGAGCCTCCACAAGTGCAACAGGGTTTGCAGGATAAAGCGGCAAAAGCTGTTCGCCAAATAAGCAGGTAACTTTCTTTTCCTGCTGCTGGTAGGCTTTCAGCCAATCGGGCAAAGGTTTGCTTTGTTGGCGGTGGTGGTGGTCTAATACGGCATGAATAAAGCTTGTTTTTGTTGTGTGGTTGTGCTGATCAAACTGTTTGATCTGAATTGCCCGAACACGGCTTTCCTGGTCAATAAAAGGAAAGCTTATTGCCCCTGCAAAATAGCCTTTTGCAAGGGTTCCTAATTGGTAAAGATCAGCTACTTTTTTAAGATCAGGCATTTCAAAAGGAAAAGGAATGCTTGTTGCAAGGTTTTGAATAAAAGTGTTTTTGCTTAGTGGCCGGGTGCGGGTGGCTTGTAATATTTCAAAAGGAATATAAACAGGCTTTGCAGATGGTTGAGGTTTGGGGGCTGGTATCGGGTGGGGTTGCCATTGGGGGGGCTGGTTTTCTTTTTCCTGCCTTAATACCTCCGCTGCATAGCTATCAGCATAGGGGGTTAAATAATAATTGCAGTTTGCTTCACGGTCGCATCTGCCATAAATCGGGGGTAAATATTGCCCTGTTTGGGTGTCGATAAAACGAACAAAACGGCGTTTTCCGCAGCTGGGGCAAGTGTGTTTTTTACTGGTTTTTTCAAGTTGAAAGCGATAGTTTTCCATGATCTGAAAGTTTTAGCTTTTTAGGTGGTTGGCACTTGTGGCACTTGTGGCACTTTCTGTTTTATAATATTGATATACTGGTGTTTAAACTGTTAACAAAGTGCCAATTAGTGCCAATAGTGCCATAAATTTCTATGTATTTCGATTTGGCATTTTTGGCACAAAGTGGCACAAACTTTTTTATTTAATAAATTGGAATACAATTGTTTACTGTTGAAAGTGCTAAAAGTGTCAAAAGTGCCACTATGTTATTAAAGTGTCTTTTCGTATTTACCTTGCATGAGCCTATTGAACAGTTTTTTTTCGTTCAAAAATCTTTTTACAGATCGTTTTGAAATATCGTATTTTGTACCCTGTTCGATTGCTTCATTGGTTGTCAAAATATCCGGTAAAGCATCATAAAACTTTTGCTTGTTTTCTGGTAGCTTATCTAAGGGGCTGCCTTCATTAATTAGTCCATGTACTTTGATTGCTGTTTGCTTAAAATATTCAGTCAGTTTTAATGCACCTTTAACAGCCTTTGATTGAATTGTCTGCTTGTTTTCGTTTCCACAAGCGTAATAAAGCATTTGTAAGATCAGCGAAAACCTAATTGAATAAATTTGAAGCTTTGAGAAAAGGCCTGCTATCATTTCGTTTTGTTGTCGGTTTGATATTTCGGCATTTCTTTTTTGCCAATCATAAAGCATTGCTTTAGCCTCGGGGCTGAATATTAAAGTTTGGGGTTCAGGCTTTCCAATTTCAGATAAGTTTAACTTTTCTAACAGCAGGTTTTCAATAATTGCCTGCCAATTGTCAAAATAAACTTTGTCCAATTCATTATCAGTCCAGGTTTCGTTTTTGAGATTGTCCGGGATAACTGTTAAAATTCGGTCAATAAATCCGTTTTGGTTTCTGTTGTCTTTGGCCATTTCATCTAAAATGCTTGTTTGAATTGTGCCACAAACTGAAATGAAAGGTTTGCTTATCCTTATTGAATCGGAGGTTTTCCGGTCAATAATTACAGGCTTTCCGCTCCAATTACTTAGCCAAAATTCCTGTTCGCTGCCTTTATGGTATCTGTTGAACGATTTAAACCAGCCTGCTAATTCATCTGCATAAACTCCAATGCCTCGTTTATTGAAATTGTGAATATTGGCCAATGCTTCCGGCGTTGTGTCTGAAACAAGTATCTTTTTCAGAATTGGTTTTGTTCGCTGTTTTTCCTGCTGCTGGCTTGCTTGTGTGTTTACCAATTGATCAAAAAAGGCCTTTTCTTTTGAATATTCATAAAAGTTCTGGTCATCTTTTTCCATTATTGGCGCAAGGGCAAAGCTTAAAGGGTGGCTTTTGTTTGTGCCTGAACGACCTACTAAGGCTAAATAAATAACAGCGTTTTCAGTCCAGCCCTTTTTTACTTCTGCCTGAAAAGTATTGCCGATTGCAATTGAAGCGGCAAAAAGTATTCCGGCTGCTGTAAAATCAATTGGATATTTCAAAGTTTTATTTGTGGCTGTTATTATTTCCTGAATAGGTTGAGGAAATACCTCTAAAGGAAACGGGTTTGCAGCTGCTTTGGTTTCTTTGCTTTCGCTGGGGTTTACCCTTTCAAACTTCAAAAGGTTGTCCAGGTGGTTTAAAAAGGTTTCCGGGCTGTTCAGGTTTTGGCGGTTTACAGTTTTTTCCATATCGGGCGGCTTGTTTTTCGGGTTAAGGTTAAATAAATCAGATTGAAAGATTGATCAAAAAGCTGTATTTGCTTTCCGGCTGATAGGTGGGGGCTTATGCTTTTGAATTGTGCAAAGCTTTCAAAATAGAGGTTTGCTAATACCTCCGCTGGGTTTTGGCGCAAAATAGGTTGAAATGTCTTATATTTGCTTTGTCCTTTTTGCGGGGGCTGGGCTGCTGGTATTTTTGCCATTGGTTCAGCCCTTTGCTTTTTTTTGATCAGGCAAAACAACAAAATCAGCGGCTTGCTGCTGTATTTCCTGCACGGTTCGTTTGCGGCCTGTTTTTATCCAGGCTTCCAGTTCCGGCCTGTTGAAATAGAGTTTTTTAGAGCCTTTGGGCTTGCTGAAAGGTATTTGCCGGAGGTGTACCAATCGGTAAACTGTTGGCTTTGCAAGGTTCAGGAATTGGGCGGCTTCATCAATAGTTAAGAGTTTGCCTGAATTGTGGGGTTCTGTTTGCTGCTGTTTGAGTAATTGCAAAACAGTTTCCAGTTTTTGGTTAAGCTGGTTTACTGCTGCTGGCAGTTGTTCAAAAGTTGGGGTTTCCATGTGCAATAATTTATTTGTGAATTATTGCGCAAAAGTGATAAGCAAAAAATACCCCATGCAATACCCAAACAGTCCTTTGGGGTATGGTTTTTTTATTCTTGCTTTTTGTTTTCTTTCTGTTGGTCGTGGTTTAAATAAGGTAGCCAATCAATTTCGGAGCCTATTCGTTTTGTTTTTGAAAGGTTGCCTTTTGCTTTTGATAAATAAGTCCATACAGTTTCGGGGTTTAGCTGTTTAATTTTCCCTTTGTCTTCAAATAGAAAGTTTGCACAAAGCCAAACTTTAATATCTGTTAGGTTGTTAAATAATACAGCATTGTACTCTAAACGTCTAAAAAATTCAGTTAGTTGTATAGTGCTTAACGGCCACAAAAGCGGCTTGGTAGGTTTGTTTTCTAAGGTTGCCAAAAGTTCTTTTTTTTGCCCTTCAAAATATACTTTCAGAATATCAAAAACGTTTTCCCGATCTGCTTTGGTTTTAAATTTCAAAAATATTTGTTCTGTTGTTGTGGGTTCGGGGTTTATTGGTGTGCCTGGCTGCTGTTTTTTATACTTTAGAAGCTTTTGAAATTTTTTGTTAAATGAATCTTTATTAAAAGATAATCCAATTTGTAAATTGCCAAATTCTCCCGAAAATGTTTCTGGGTAATAAACTTCTAAATATTTGAAAATTTGAAATTGAGCCATGAAAGTAATAAACACTATTTCACGCTGGTAATATTTATAATTTAGAATATTCAAATCAGACTCTTTTTTCTCGTAAATACCCTGTAATCTTTCATATTCTGTATTAATTTGCGCCAATGAGGCCAAACAATAAGCTTTGAATGTTTCCGGGTGGTTTAGCTGGTTTGCCTTTAAGATTTCCTTTAGTTCCTCAAAGGCCTGTTCTAAATCTGCTAACTGTTGGGGTAAACGTTCCGGCCAATAGAAATTTATTGCCCTTGCTATTTCGTAAAAATTGCTGTTCATGTCCTTTTTGCTTTGGTTGTTTCAGATCAGAATTGCATGAGTTTTTCGGCAAATTGCTTTCGGGTTTCACTCTCAAAGCCTGCAAAATATCCTTTGGTTGTTTTTAGGCTGCTATGGCCTAAGGCTTCACTTACAAACTCCATTGTTGCCCCCTGCCTTATTGAATTGGTGGCAAAGGTGTGCCGGGCTGTATAGGTCGAAACGTTTGGAATATTAAGGTTGTCGGCAAACTTTTTAAAGTGCTGGTTTACGAAACGAACGAAGTTTTGTATTTGTCGGTGCTGTTGTTCAGGGGTGCTTTTGGGTTTCAGTATTTCAAAAATAAAGCTTTCGGGGCTTTCCGGCTTGCTGCCATATTGCTCAATTACTTGCTTTGCAAAGTCTGTTATAAATACGTTAATCGGGGCTTGTGTGCGGTTGGTGTTTTTGGTTTTTTGCCTTTGAAAGCTTAGGGTTTCCGCTGAAAGATTTTTGTATTTGAGGCGGGCAATATCGGCAAAGTTCAGGCCATTGCACGAATAAGAAAAAAACCAAAAGGCTTTTGCTTTTTCCTGTTCGGGTGTTTGTGGGGTGGCCTCAAACAAAGCTTTAAGCTGATCTTTGGTTAAGGCTTTTTTGGTGGCTTTTGGGGCTGGTATGGTGTATTTCCGGTGGCCGAAAGGGTAAAGATCAGCGGTAATTAATTTGTCCTGAATAGCGGTGTTAAAGATTGCCCGAAGCGGGCGCAAATAGATTCCTATTGTAGTTATTGAAAGTCCTTTTGGCTTGCTGCCAGGTTGAACAGTCTTGCCTTTTGTTGTCATAAACTGCTCGTAATTTCGGAGCCATTGCGGGGTAATTTCAGTAAACAGCAAAGATTCTTTTTGACAAAATCGTTTCAGGCTTTTCAAAGATTGTTCGTAATTGGTGGCTGTTCCAATTTGCCCGTTTTGCCTGTATAGTTCAGTTGCCTGCTGGTAATAACTGAAAACGTTTTTCCTGCCTTTGGTCAAAAACTTCATTGCCTGCTCAAAACCCTCAAAAGTGAAAACAGTTAAAGTTTTTGCAGCATTGTTTGCTTGGTTTTCAACAGCCAACAATTCAAGTCTTAAGTCTTCATAAATCTTTCGGGGCTTTTCGGTTTTCCAAACTGAATTGAAATGTTTTTCGGTTTCAAATTCAAATTTTGTTGAATAAAGTTTGGTTTTTCTTGTGCTGCTATCAAATACCCTTAACTTCAAAGGAAACAGCCCGTTTGCTTTTTTTCGGCGGGTGTCCAAAAACAAGCTAATTGCATAAGTCTTTTGAATTTGCATAATTTTGTCCTTTTTGCGTTTGTGCAATTTTCTGAAAGCCTTTATTTACGTGGCTTAGCTCAAATTAAAATTTGCACACAATTTGCACACAAATATACATTATTTTGATAAATAACACAAACAAACGATAAAATGTTATCTTTGTAAATCACTGAAATACAGACAATAAATATAATTTTGATAAGAAACGAAAAGTAAAATATTAGGACTGGCAGTCAAAAGGTCAACGGTTCGATTCCGTTATGCTCCACTCTAATAATAAGGCAGTTAGCAGTAGTTGACTGCCTTTTTCATACTTTTTACCAAATCCTTTAATTTTTAACGTGAAAATCCCCTGAGACCCACTATTACCGACATTTACTATTATTCACAATAATTAAAATAAAAAACCCGCCTTACCAGGTGATGACACCGTAAAATTTCGGTAGTGAGAATAATGAGATTAACCAAACCAACCAAAGGACAATCTCTCTTTCCTGAATTTTTAGCTCCCTAAACTTTTACAGGACTACCGTAACAAAAAACACGCTTGAATCCAGTTTTCTGATCTGGCAAAATTAAAGTGTGATGGTAATCTGCACAATATGAGTACATACGTATTTTTTTTATTTGAATTGATATTTATACCTACTTCCGGTCAATTAGGAAAAGTTTATTACATCACATCCCTTAAAAATCATACTTATAACTCTGATTATAATAATGTTACCTATTTGCAGTGCTTTGTTTTAGATTTCTTCTTATTTTTGAAGAAACTCATCACTATGGAAATTCTTGGAATCGACATTGGCGGAAGTGGTATAAAAGGAGCTATTGTCAATATTACAGATGGAACTCTTGTCAACGAAAGACATCGAATTATTACACCCCAGCCTGCAACTCCACAAGCCGTAGCAGAAACGGTTAACGCACTCGTTAAACATTTCAATTATACTGGTCCGATAGGTTGTGGTTTTCCGGCACTTATCAGAAACGGCATAGCAAAAACAGCTTCCAATATCGACAAAAGCTGGGTTGATATTCCGGTGGAAAAACTACTTTCGGATGCCACCGGACAAACTGTTTCTGTTATCAATGATGCGGATGCCGCAGGATTGGGAGAGCTTCGTTTTGGCGCCGGAAACGGCCATTTGGGTGTGGTGATGATGCTCACCATAGGAACCGGAATCGGCTCTGCAATAATTCACCAAGGCATTTTGCTACCCTGCACCGAATTGGGTCATGTTGAGTTTAAGGGCGATAGTGCAGAGAGATATTGCTCTGATGCAGCCCGCGAACGCAAAAAACTGTCTTGGAATAAATGGGGCAAGCGATTCAATAAATACCTGCTGCATATGGAAATGCTCTTTTCTCCTGATCTGTTTATCTTAGGCGGCGGTGCCAGTAAAAAATTCGACAAATTTAAAGATCAGCTAAGCGTAAATGCTGTCGTAGTGCCTGCTACCTTGCGCAATATGGCTGGTATTATAGGAGCTGCTTGCTTTGTAGGCGACAAATAGCATTTAATACTATTGCCTAAAGCCAAATCCTGTGCTTTTAATTTTTTTAAGGCTAAACCTTGGCTCATTATAAACCTTTTCAAATGATTAAAAAACCTAATAAATACTGCGTTTTCATAAGAAATGGCAGCAGTATTAAGTGTCTTTTTCAGCTCGCATTTTTTTTACTTTTAATTACGCCTGTTAAAGCTCAAAATTCCCTCAATTATGTGGATTTTGTAAATCCCTTTATCGGTACAAAGCGCATGGGACACACGTTTCCGGGCGCTACAGTTCCTTTTGGAATGGTGCAACTAAGCCCGGATACCGACACGGTTAGTTATGAAAAATCCGAAAGTTATAACCCCGAAGTTTACGCTTATTGCGCTGGTTATCAATATGACAACCCTACCATCGTGGGTTTTAGCCATACGCATTTCAGCGGAACAGGTCACTCAGATTTAGGTGATATACTCCTGATGCCCATTTCCGGCAAACTAAAACTCAACCCGGGCACTGCCAAAAATCCTGAAAGTGGCTATCGTTCACGTTTTGATCATGCTGATGAAACGGCTGTGCCAAACTATTACCAAGTGAAACTAAAAGATTATGACATCAATGCGGAGCTTACTACTACAACTAGAACAGGATTTCATCGCTACACTTTTTCTGATACTACCAACAATTATCTGATCCTGGATCTGATGCATGGCATTTACAACTATGATGACAAAAACATATGGACTTTCATACGGGTAGAGAACGATACCTTGATTACCGGATTTCGCCAAACCAGCGGCTGGGCACGCACCCGAACTGTGTATTTTGCACTTGTGCTAAACGCACCACTGCTCAATTATGGCCACGAAAAATATGATAGTTCTGTATATAAAGGTTTTTATCGGAAATTTGATGAAACCCTGAACTTTCCCGAAATCGCCGGACGCAAAATTAGGATGTGGCTCGAGCCAAAACTGCCTGCCAATAAGGAATTATGCATTAAAATAGGCTTTTCTTCCGTGAGTGCAAAAGCTGCACTTAATAACCTTAAAACTGAAATTCCGCATTGGGAGTTCGATCGGGTGGTGCTCGAAGGTCAGCAAAGCTGGAATCAGGAACTCTCGAAAATACAAGCAGAAACGCTTACCAAAAATGATCAGGTTATTTTTTACACCGCACTCTATCACAGCTTTTTAAGTCCAATAACCTATATGGATGTTGATGGTCGTTATCGGGGCATCGATCAGGAAATACATCTGGCTGAAGGATTTACGAATTACACCATCTTTTCGCTTTGGGACACTTACAGGGCTCTTCATCCACTTTTCAATCTCATCCAGCCTGATCGCAGCCACGATATGGCCGAATCAATGCTGGCCCATTTTGATCAGAGCGTTCATCCCATGTTGCCTGTTTGGTCGCATTATGCCAACGAAAACTGGTGTATGATTGGCTATCACAGCGTTTCTGTTTTGGCCGATGCTATTGTAAAAGGGACTTACAGAGGTGATCTAAAACGAGTTTTGAATGCAGCAACCAAAACAGCACAATATCCTTTGTACGATGGTTTAAATTACTATATGCAACTTGGATATGTTCCGGAGGACAAGAGTATTAATGCCGTTAGCAAAACCCTGGAATATGCCTATGACGATTGGTGTATTGCCCAAATCGCTAAGCGGGCAGATGATCCAGAATTGAAATTGGCATTTGAACTCCGGTCTTTCAATTATAGAAATCAGTTTAATAATGCTTCTGGTTTTATGCATCCTCGCCTGGCAAATGGTTCATTCAGGGCTCAATTTGATCCCTTCGACACACATGGCCAGGGTTTTATAGAAGGAAATGCCTGGAATTACGGTTTTTATGTTCCACATCAGATTCCGGAAATGATTGAATTAATGGGTGGAAAAGCCGCTGTTGACGCTAAACTAGACAGTCTTTTTACTGTGGATCTGTCTGATGAACATATTGCTAAAAATGAAGACATTACACACGACGGCATCATTGGCATGTATGTGCATGGAAATGAGCCAGGGCATCATATTCCTTATCTGTTTAACTATACCGATTCGCCCGAAAAAACCCAACAGCGTGTCAGAATGATTCAAAAAACGATGTATGCTAATGCTCCTGATGGTTTATGTGGTAATGACGACTGCGGGCAAATGTCGGCCTGGTATATTTTTAGTGCCCTGGGATTTTATCCGGTTTGTCCGGGAAGTGACGAATATGTCATCGGAAGCCCATCTGTTAAATCTGCCCTTGTGGATTTGAGCAACGGAAAAACCCTTCAAATCGTAGCCAGAAATCAATCTGAAAAAAATGTTTATGTAAAAAAAGTCCTGCTGAACAAAAAGCCTGTTGCCGATTTCAAGCTAAGTCACAAAGTATTATTGCAAGGTGGCTTGCTTGAATTTGAGATGGCAGAGCGTTTTTAAAAAACCCTAAAGCGAATTTGTTTTAGTAAAATAACACGTTTAGTTCTGGCTTTTGTCTTTTGAGAGCCTCAATATCTTTTGCTCTAAGCCTTGTGTTATAACATTTAAAATGCTTCAAAGCGGGTAATTGATCCACAGGGCTTAGCTTTTTAACCCGGGTATTAAATATTGAAACTTCTTCTAGTTTATGAAGACCCGCCAGTGGTTTTAACGACTTAATCTGGGTTCCGCCGGCATTGAGTACTTTGAGATTTGTTAATCCTTCCAGTGGGCTAAGATCGCTTATGGGTGTGCTTTCAATATTTAATACTTCAAGCTGCTTCAGGCCGGAGAGTGGCTGCAGGTTTACAACCGGACTACCGGAAATTTGTAGCTGTTTAAGCCATTTCTTATCTGATAGCGGACTCAAGTCGGTAATGGCTGAGGCATTTACCCTTAATTTTTCAAGAAAAGGAAGCTTACCTAAAGGCAACAAACTTACAAAATCTGATCCCTCAATTTCTATCTCTTTTAAGTCTGCTATTTGGTGTAGCTGTTGCGCATTTGGATTTACATTTACAGGAACTTTATCAGCAAAAACTGCTCGCCAGGCTTCCGGAAGATTTCCCCACCACATTTGCAGTTCTTTGGTTTGATAGATGATTAAAACATTAGGTTGTATTGCTTTAAGTTTTTGAGCTTGCTGGGCCACAACCCTGCTTTCATCAGCATTTACAAGCTTTAGCTGACCCAGATTATTTAGAGGCTCCAGAGATTCGACCCGTGAATTAGCGATATTTAAAGTTTCAAGATTTTGCAAATTACTTAGCGGCCTCAAATCAGCAACACGGGTATTAGAAACATCCAGCAGTTTCAAGAAAACCAAACCCGACAAAGGCGACAAGTCTGTTATTTCGGTGTGTGGAAGCCAAAGCTGTTCGAGCATCGAAAGCCGAGAGATTGGCTCAAGTTGCTGAAGATAGCTGTTGTCGCTCAAATTTAATGCTTTGAGATTTATAATCTGATGCAGCTCTTCTGTTCGGGGATTACTGCTGATCCCGCTTTGCTCTGCCAATATAGCCCTCCAGTAAATTGGCAAGGATTCCCACCAATCTTTGAGTGCTTCTGTTTCGTAAATCACTAGTACCTCAGGTCGTTCCCGCATGAATTCGAGTGCTTGTTCTCCGGTAATTTTACTATGATCGCAGTAGATTTTTGTCAGTTTTGGCAATGCTTTTAAGTCTTCCAAACTATTTACCCCGGTATAGCTCATCTGCAATATGGCTAGTGCCTGCAGCTTTTTAATGGCATCAATTTTTACTACAGCTGTATGATCCAGATTTAACAATTGTAGGTTTTGCATTTTGCTGAGTGGCTCAATATCAGATACCTTAGTATTGCTCACATCAAGCAATTGCAGATTTTCAAGCTTACTAAGAGGTTGCAAATCAGAAATCATCGTTCCGGAAAGCCTCAAAGCAGTGAGGTTTTTTAGTGCCGAAAGCGGAGCCAAATCTTCAACAGCAGTGTTGAAACAATACAGTTTTTCCAGCTGCCTTAAATAACGCATCGTTTCCAAATCGCGCAAAGGTGTATTGAAAGCATATAACTCACGGATATTAATGGAATACTGCAAGGGATTCAGGTCGCTTACCTGAGTATTACTGAAATAAATTGCCTCTAGTTTATTCAAATTTCGCAGCGGTGCAATATCATCAATAGGTGTGTTACTGAAATTAATCAACTGTAATTCCGTAAGTTGAGAAATTGGCTCAAGATCTGTAAAATGAGTTTTGTAAGCAATATTTATTTCCTTCAATTTTGTAAACGACCGAAGCTGAGCGTAAACAGGCGAAAGATCGGCCGGAATGGTATCGGGTAACCACTGTAGCGTTGTGTCGTTCAAAAACACAATGGTATCAGGCTTATGCCCAAAAAGTTTATCGCGCATAGCCATCTGAAGTGTGTCCTGATCAACAATCATAAAACTGTCGTTTCTAACTATGGTATAAGGCCTTAGAGCCACAAAAGCATCTGCAGACAAGTGTAAAATATCAGTAACTGGAAGCGTATCATAAACCAAAACATTCTCTCCGAAGAAAGTCCGCCATTCAAAAGCCATGGTATTCCACCAATTGCGTAATTCTTCTTTTTCGTTGAGTTTGGTAGTGTAAAAACTCACTATTTTGAGATCTTTTTTAAACGGATCAAGATTGATCTCCACAAATCGCTCACGGCTATTGCTCACGGTATCATTTTGCACGGTAATTCCTTCGAGTTGCCGAACTAAACTAACTTTAAAAAACAAGGCACCATCAGCGTTGGCAAATTGCTCAATTTGTTGGATATCAAATCGAAAAACAACAGTTTTAAAAAAGAAATCAACATCTTTCAGGTATGCCTGAATGTCTTTATTGACAAGTGTTTCGCGATTTTCGTCCAGATCATCTTCCACCTGCACTTCGGCATCGCGAAAAATTTTTGCATAGCTTTGGTTGATAACAACTTCCTTTTCCTGCACCGTAGCCGCTGAATCGCCCAGGAAATTTAGTGTCCCTTCCAGAAATCCTACCAATTGCCGGCATTCTTCCTTATACTGTTCAATGGCCTCCGGATTAATTTCCTGATCCTGCGAAAAACCTGAAGTGGCAATAATGAGCAACAACATTAATAAGGTAAAATTTCTCATGGCTGATAAAACATTAAAAGTTTTTCTTTTTCATTCTCTGTTACATACATCAAATTTGAAATCAGCCAACCGGTATTATTTCCGCTCCGGTTAAACCAGCTGACTTCAAAGTACCAATTATCGATTTGAAAGATATGGAATTTAAGCTTATCCACGCTTTTAAACTTCAGGTTTCCTTTTTTTACTTCATAAAAAAACAAGCTGAGGTAATTAGGCTGAAAATCTTTGGAAGCATAGTATTCAATCATTTCGGGTTGTTGGAAGGCTTTATAAATATTCATAAAATCCAGCTCGTGGCTCATGGGATGCAAAAAATGCTTTTCGCGTTCAGCTATCTCACCTATCGGAAACAATTTACTGAAAGCCGGATAATACACATTGGTAAGCACCCATTTCGATCCCAGGTTTTCTTTTTCGATCATTAAAATCAGGATAATTTGAACTTCCCTGCCCTGATGATGAAAAGTTGTTGAAACCTCGGCATACCAGCGCCCTCCAGTGAAACGTAGAAAACTGGAATCGGAATTGGTAAGGTCTTCAATAAAAAAATCACGCAAACTACCTGTGGTTCGAGGGTTTTCTTTATCAAATAATAGTGGTAGCAAATCCCGACGTTTCTCCTGATCGCGCCATCCCGAATTAGAAGGAAACAGCTTTTTCCCAAATTGATCCTCCTCATTATTGAACCGGCTAAAAAACTGGCTCATTTGTTTGGTCATGGCATACAGTGCAGTTTCGTCAACCTGGATGTTGCCCAAACCGCGGTTTTGCGCCTTGAGGTTAATAGCCGAAAACAACAAGAAACTTGTAAAAAGTATCAAAACGGGCTTTAACAAAACATTTCTATTGCAACTATTAACCATAATTTCAATGAACCCCGTCCGAATTATCTCCGAACGGGGTTGCTTTTTTTTCTGTTCAGACAAATTATTATTTACTTGTTTCTTTCACGCGCATATCGCCCAATAAAACATCCCAGAAACCAATGATACGTCCACCAATCTGTGTTTCCTTACGTTTCACATAAACGGTGATGTCTTTCTTGGTAGTATCTTCGTACACCAGGCCACCCTCTTTATCGTAGCCTTTAAATTTCTGGAAAATCGTGATAACGCCCACATAAGTTCCGTCGGGTTGGCGTTGCAGATCGCTTACGTATTCGATCTTAAACCATTCTATTTCGACGCGATCGTAATTTAAGCGCATCAAACGCTCAAAATACTGACGCACATTATAGTAAGCTACTTCCGGACGAGCCAGCGAAGAAACACCAATTTCGGCTCCGGCCATAAAAAGTTCTTCGGCACGATCAATCACACGATTTGCCTCGCTCCAGGGTGTGGTTTTGCTGCCAATAATACTGATGTATTTACTTAGATCGCGCACTTTTTCCAGCGCAAGGCTGTCGATGGCTTGTTTTCTTTCGGGGCTGAGATCATCCTGAGCCTGAACAATATTTATTGAAAACATGCCGATCAATACGGCTAATATGATTTGTATCTTTCTCATTTACTTACTTTTTAATCAGTTCCAACTCAATAATTTTTCCATTGTCATCATACTTAACCTGCTCAATGCGGTTGTTGTAAACCTTTTGATCTTTCAGGTAATTCAGGTATTTGCTAATTGTTGTCGGGCGGTCATAATCGTTGAACCCACCTGTCTGGCTGATAATCACCAAAACAGGCACATCAGGAGAAGCAAACAGACTTAATGCACGTTCGATTTTTTCATTGGCGGTATTGATATCGGGTGCTGCTGCAATTGCCAAAAACTGACTTTCGACACTATTGTATTTTGCCGCTTCACGCTGTTTTCGGGCTTCTTCTTCCTGCCGCAATCGCTCTTCCTCAGCCTTGCGCATGGCTTCGGCGCGTTCGCGCGCAAGCATATCCTCCACCTGATCCATCAAACTAATAACATTTTCGTCCTGAAGATTCCATGATTTGATGGTAGCAAAACGCCGCTCTTTTTCTTCCAAAGTCCAGGTTGTTTCGTCATTAAGCATGGCCGTGAGATCTTTAGTTGCCTGATCCACACGCGCAGCATATTCGGCAGCCGCCTGTTCGCGTGCCAGTTTTTTCTTGCTTTTACATCCTGTAGTACCTCCCAACGCCATCGTGACTATCAACAGTATCAATCCGATACGCTGAAAGGAAATGCTAGCTTTTGTCATTTGCATAAGTTTTAAGTTTCCCATTTTATTAATAACTCCAAAACAGCAAAATTATTGATTTTTAAAATGATTTTAAGGATTTTAAAGAAATTTGAGGCAATCAATATTTAAATACCCGTTTATAATTCGTTTTTCATCCTATTTTTGCTGTCTTATGAGGCATTATAATATTCCAATTTTTATGCCAGAAATGGCTTGTCCGCATCGCTGTGTTTTTTGCAATCAGGCGTCCATCAGCAGTCAGCTTCATGCACCAACCAACAAAGAAATCATTGAAAAAATTGAGAGTCATTTTAACAGTTTTAAAACAGAAAACCGTTTGGTTCAGTTAGCATTTTTTGGTGGAAATTTCACCGGGCTGACTATAAAACAGCAAAAATCATATCTCCAACTTGTTCAGCCGTATTTGAAAAAAGGAATGATTTCGGGAATAAGGTTGAGCACACGCCCTGATTATATTGATGCAACTATTTTGCAGATGCTCAAATCTTTTGGAGTGACCCACATCGAACTGGGAGCGCAATCGACCAGCGATACAGTGCTACTGGCCAGTGGTCGCGGACACCTTCGTGATGCTATCGTTACGGCATCTCAACAAATTTTGGCTGCCGGCCTGGTGCTCGGACTTCAAATGATGATCGGCCTGCCCAAAGACGATGCAGAAACAGCTATGCAAACAGCTTATGATCTGGTAACGTTGGGGGCAAAGGAGACACGTATTTATCCCTGTTTAGTAATAAAAGATACTGATCTTGAACAACTTTATCGAACCGGAAAATACACCACTCTTACACTTGATGAAGCTGTGGAACAAACAGCTAGTCTTTATACGTTTTTTGAATCGCATGGAATAAAAGTATTGCGTATGGGATTGCATCCTTCGGAGGATTTGAACACTGATGCCCTGGTTGCAGGTCCGTTTCATTCGCAATTTGCCGAGCTTGTCTATTCCAAATTGTGGGAAAGGCAGTTGCTGAATTTTATGCCTTGGCCGAAATCAGAAAGCATCGAAGTGTTTGTTTCGCCTAACCAAATAAACCATGCTGCCGGCTTCAAAAGCCAGAATAGAAAACTTCTTGAAAAAAGTTACCGCAAGGTTCATTTCAAGTCTGATGAATCGCTGATTGGCCGCAGTTTTAAAATAAAAATTCACCAGGCATGATGGTGATTGCAGACAGCCGAATGCCGGAAAAGGCAAAAAAGCAACTGACAAAACTCGTCAAACCAATTTGGTTGGAACCATCACCTCATGTATATGATTCTATTTCAGCTCATCCTGATATTTTCTTTTGCCAGCACCCCAATTTATTGATTGCTGCACCTGAAATTTCTGAAAAAATCAAAAAAGAACTCGATAAGGCAAAAATCAACTGGATTAGTGGGGACAAAAACCCCGGTTCAAAATATCCCAAAACAGCGCTTTATAATGCTGTTGCACTTCCTGACCTTTTGATTCACAATATAAAACTTACCGACAGAAAAATTCTTGATCACTATAAAAATGGTAACTATCTACATGTTAATCAAGGCTATACTCGTTGCAACCTGATTAGTCTGGATGAGCAGTATTTTATTTGTTCAGACAAAGGTATAGCTCAAAAGCTTGAAAATATAGGCAAAACTGTGCTTTACATTGACCCTTTACAAATCAGATTAGCCGGTCATAAACATGGCTTTTTGGGGGGTTGTTGTGGAATTTGGCAACAACAATTAATACTATGTGGCAATCCGGTTAATTTAAAGGAATACGAAAATCTTGTCTGCTTTACCCAAAAAGCCGATTATCAGATCGTTTCGCTCAGCGATGAGGTCCTGACAGATGTTGGGAGCCTGTTGTTTATTGCTTAAATGAGATAAACCAAAATCGGAAGACAAAAAACCATTTCGCCTGCAAAATGCAAAAGCCCTGATCTGGAGATATTATTTCGGTATAGAAACAAAAAAACGAAAACTACCTCCATCGTTAGCAAAATAAAATATGCTTTGGCAACTATTCCATCTAGTAATAAGAGCTGAACTATTGTAAAGACAAGTTGAAAAACCAGCATCAACAAAAGTAGTTCTTTTGTATTTTGTTTCCCCAAGCGAGTTACCAGAGTTGTGTTTTGCTGTTTTAAATCAGTTTCCAGCTCATCCAAAGCGATAAAACTTGTTTCCCACCAAACGAGCAAGGTAAAGGTTACAAAAACCATAATCGCTTGTATATCAATAGTATTTTCATTGTGTTGTAGAGGGCCAAGCCAGACACCAATGCTGTATATCAATGCAATCTGCACTTCTTTTTGTAGCCAAATTTTATTTGACAAAGCTGCAGAGCTAACCAATACAATATGCATCAAAGCAAAAACTGCCAGCATGCATGCAGCTATCCACATTTGTACAGTTGCAAAACGATAAAAAATAATTAAACCGGTAAAGCTTGTCAACAACAACACAAAAACCAACTTTTTAAAATGCTGCTCGTGAAACTGATGTCTGAGGTTTTTTAGCCTTCCGCTATTCAATCGCGCATCGAACAAATGATCCAGCGTGTAAACGAACCACACAGCCAATGCCAAGCTAACCAACCACCACCAGGGCAATTCAACTTTAAGCACGGCAGACGCAAAAAGGGCACTACACATCGAACCTGCCACAACATGCAGACTTAAATTTTCGATCAGAGCAATGATTTTTTGCATCTAAAGCGATTCTTCCAGTAAGGCCTCAAAAATAATATTAATCTTAGGTCACCTTGAAAGCTTTTGCTGAATACGCTCGCGGACATTGCTGGCCAAACTTTCATAGGAATGATTTTCAGGATAAACAGGAGCCAGAAACTCCACCCGTATTTTTTTCCAGGGTTTTGGGAAAATACTACCACGCGGCAAGGCTTCAAATGCTCCGCTGATAGAAACCGGCACAACAGGTACTTTCAGCTCGCTGGCCAGAATAGCAAAGGTCTTTTTGAAATCTCCAAGATGGCCGTTTGCTGTTCGTGTACCTTCCGGAAAAATGATCAGGTTTTTTTGCCGGCGCAACACCTCTCCCATTTTCTGAATTGAGGCTTTTAAATCGCGATTCAAATCCATGATAATGATATTGTTGCGATTAGCTAAAAACTTCAGCCAGGTAGGACGAATATGTTTTTCCTTGGCATAAAAATAAGTGCCTCGAACCTGTTTATAGTGTAAAACAGAGGCTACAAACATCCCGTCGAAAAAGCTTTGATGATTTGGTGCCAATATAAACGGTCCCTGTGGAAGATTTTTTTGCCCAACAGCCTGAAAACGAAAATAGGTCTTAAAAAAGGCTCGCGACAACCAAACAGCAAGATTTCCCGTAAACCAAGTGACAGGTAACTGCAGCTGAACTTTTTCGCGTAGGATTTCGGCCCAGTTAATGTGGGAATCTTCCATACGGGTTTTATTGGCAGCAATCCATTCACTCAAAGCCAGCACCGAACTAAAATTTGTCAGCTCTTGTGGCTCAATCTTTATCCCAAAAGTTTGATCAATCCAGGCTTGCAGACTAATCTTATCCAATGAGTCAAAACCCAAATCATGCTCGATATGGTCTGTTGGCAGTGGTTTACGCTGTTTTTCTACTTCAACAAAACTGGCCAACATCTCATAAACCGGATTATCAATTTTGATAGCAGTTTGTTGAGCAGTTTTATTTTCTTTAGCCAAATCAGCAAGAAGGAAACGTTGAAGTTTTCCTAAGCGTGTTCGGGGTAGCTCCTCATTGGTGAAGTGAATACGGTGAATGCGTTTATAAGCAGACACTTTTTCGTTAAACGGCTTCAGCAATTCCTCGCGCAATTTTTTCTCCAGCTGATCTGCCGGAAGATTATCCGGATTCACCGGAACAACAAGCAACTGAAGTTGATCATTGACATAAAAAACAGCACATTCCTGCACCAATTCGGGTTTAAACAATTCTGTCTCGAGCTCGGCCGGATTGATATTTTTACCGTTTGATAAAATGATAATTTCTTTTTTCCGGCCTGTGATAAACAAAAAGCCTTCTTCATCCACATAGCCCAAATCGCCGGTATGCAACCAGCCATCCTTGATCACGGCAGCTGTTTCTTCAGGCCTGTTGTAATAGCCTTTCATGATATGCGGCCCGCGGGAAGTTATTTCGCCATCAACAAGCCTGAGTTCTGTTCCTTGCACCATATGACCCGGCGAACCAATTTTTACCCTTCCGGGCTGTGTAAAAGTAATCATCGGAGCTGCTTCTGTCATGCCGTAACCTTCAAGCACCTCAAATCCAAGTGTTTGGAAATCAACGCCAACCACAGGATCAAGCGCTGCCCCACCTGAAACCAAAAATTCAACAGCCCCGCCAAATTGTTCGTGCGCTGCTTTAAAAATCTTTTTTGAGAAAGCTTTTGACTGTAGTTTTGCCGCCAGTTTGAATAGCAATTTGGCCACAGCACTTTTGTCAATTTTGCTTATTATACCTTTATGTATGGCAGCATACAAACGGGGCACACCAATAATAATGGTTATTTTGTTGTCCTGCAGGGTTTTTAGAAAGTCTTCCGTTTTTAAAGAAGGACTAATTGCAATCATAGCTCCTAATGATAACGGTATAATGAGCGTTCCGGCCAAAGGGAAAATATGATGCAATGGCAACAACACCAATACACGTGAATTAGAATGATAAATTTTAATCCCTTTTGATACGGCATCCACATTTTGCTTGAGGTTGCGGTAAGTCAGCATCACACCTTTCGGACTGCCCGTTGTGCCACTAGTGTAGATGATAATAGCAGTGTCGTCAGGTTGATATTCCGGCATTTCTCCAACCTCATCAGTTAAGTTTTCTGTCTCAAATTGCTGAGGTAATATTATAAGTTTTGTCTGAATATCAGCCAAATAAATAGCTTCCTGCATCAGCTTGACGCCTTTTTTGGAGCAGAAAACCACTTCAGGAGCGGAATCCTTTAGAATATAAGCCACCTCAGAGGCGCTGGCCATAAAATCTACCGGAATTACAACACTTTTGTGCTTCCAAACAGCATAAAATGCTACCGCCCAAGCTAGTGAATTCTCAGAAAAAAGCAAGGCGCGTTCTCCCGGATTGAGAGTAAATTCTTTTGAAAAATGCCAAATGTGCGAAAAGAATTGCTGATAAGAGATTGACTGATCTCCGTTCTGGATAGCCAGCCTGGAGCCATGGTTTTTGAGCATAAAATAGTTGAACTTCGTATAACTTAAGAATCTGAATACAAAAATACGTTAATAATTACTGCTTAGGAGATTAAAAAAGCTTTTCGATGATTTATTTACTTAAAAAAGCTTAATAATGGCTAACTTTAAGTAAATTATAACAATCTGAAACGAAACATTGCCTTGTTCATTTTCTTTTTCATTGCAGAAAAAAATTTAGTCAAAAAAAAAGGCCGGAGGTTTTCACTCCCGGCCATCTATTGCTAATCGAACAGATTCAAAGTAGTTACTTCCTAATTTCGGATCGAAACGGGCGCCACCACCAAAAACTGTTCATTTAAGTCATGTGTATCTGTTTATTCTCAATTTTTTCATAGGTCATAAGAAATCAAACAAGTAAACCATATGATTTTAGAATTGTGCAAGAAATTGCTGTTATGTTGTAACAACATATTTTTTTAAGACAAAACTCCAATAAACATAAAAACCTCTCACCTACATCAGCTAAGCGGGTTTTTGTAGCCCCACCAGGACTCGAACCTGGATCTAAAGTTTAGGAAACTTCCATTCTATCCCTTGAACTATGGGGCCAAAAATCAGGTTGTAAAATTAGCCATTTTTTTTTAGTTCCTGCAAAAGCAGATTATCGCCCTGTAAAGGGGTGTAAGAGTATTATTCAAAGCTTGTTCTTGTAAGATAAGCTGAATAGTCTTTTACTAATGGTTTATAATCCGGATCGGCAAACAAAGCCGAAGTGATCAAAAAGTCGGCTGTTGACCGGTTGCTGGCCGTAGGCACGTTGTAGAGCACGCTCAATCGCAAAAGTGCCTTCACATCGACATCATGCGGCTGGCTTGTCATCGGATCCCAGAAAAAAATGAGATAGTCGATTTTACCTTCCGCAATAAGTGCTCCCAACTGCTGATCTCCACCCAAAGGCCCTGATTTTAAGCGGCTCACATCATCCAACACTGTTGCAATGAGTTTTCCGGTGGTGCCAGTGGCAAAAAAACGATGGTCTTTTAGTTTTTTCTTATTGTGTTCCACCCAATCGAGCAGGTCTTTCTTACGGTTGTCGTGAGCTACCAGTGCAATAGTCATTTTCATAGGTTCTGGTTTAGATTGGACAAAGGTGAAAAAAAAAACGTTACATTAGGATGCAACGTCTTTTTATGGTAATCTCTATTTGATCTGTTTAGTGCCCGTCGGGGCCAATCATTTTTAGCTTGTCGCCGGTTTCTTCAACCACCTTACGCAGGAATTGCTCGCTATAGCCAGGGTGTTCCACATGCGGATTCTGAAATCCGGGGTTACGAGTTTTCACGTTACCATCCATAAATTTCATAAACAGCTCCTGATAGAGGTGTTTGTAGGCATTAAATGTGCGAGTCACCTGATCACTGCTGTAATCTGTAAGATAAGCGACAGCTTTGGACGGATCTTCTTTATACATTTTTAAGGCAGCTTCGTCTGTAGCCAACGTACGTTCGATAAACGTTGCTTCGAGTCCGTCGCGCACTTTGTTCACATCTGGTTGAATCATATTATAACGGGTGTAGGCCAGATTTGAAACCATATTGGTGATCCAGAAAAGCGAGGTTTCTGACCATTCCATCATAGCACCATTACCTCTTTCGATGTTATGGGGATTTGCTGTCATACTGGCGTACAAAGGCATATATACCGTGGCATTGGCATCATCCACGCCCCACCAGATGATTCCACCGATTTCATTAGGTAACCAGTTGCGCGATTGGCTCACAAACGAAAACCCAGTTTGCTGAGTAGCTGTGGCACGTTCATTAACATAGGTGATACCATCAACTTTCCAGGTGAGCGGACGCCAGCGATAAGGAACTCCATACGGGCCTGCGCCAAAGTCGGCACTCATATCCAATTCTGTATCTTGCAGGTAATCGCGCATAAACATCATCATGTCGTGAACCGAAATTTTCTTTTCGGGCTTTATCCACAAGGGCATGCGGTTAGTGGCATAATTGTTAGGGTTTGGTCGTCCGTCATTAAACTGCTCCGCATGTTCAATATTTCCTTTTACATAGTCCCAATAGGTGTCCATGCCATCTGTAACTTTGTTGAACATCGTCCAAACGCGCATATCGCAGAAGCGGGCTCCGCCAAAATCAACCGGAGCATAAGTATCCGAAAAGCTGAAGTGTTCGTCTTTGCCTTTATACCATCCTTTGTCGCGAGCAAAAGTGATAACGTCTTCAGCATAAACAACTTCCACTTCAGGATTCATGATTTTATCAATATCTTTTGAAGTGATAGATTGTTTGCCGTTCTCTAGCTTAAAGGTCTGTATCCGTGCCTGATTGGCGTGGCCGCTCACGTAACCATCGGGAATGCGCAAGGCAACCCACAGCATTCCTTTGTTTGCATTAACCATTTGTTTGGTTTTTTTATCTTTCTCCATATTCACACCCTTGCCGATGATTTCCATGATCCATACTTCATCCTTGTCGGCAATGCTAAAGGATTCACCTGAGCTGTAATAACCATATTCGCTGGTAAGTTCATGAATAATACGGATGGCATCGCGGGCCGAAGTTGCTCTTTGCAAGGTTGTATAAATAAGGCTTCCATAATCAATTATTCCTGTAGAGTCCTGCAATTCAGGTCGTCCGCCATAGGTGGTTTCGCCAATTGCCACCTGATGCTCATTCATATTTCCTACCACATTATAGGTGCGTGCGGCCTGGGCAATTTTTCCGCGGTATTTACCGGTATCCCATTCATAAATATCCATCATAGTGCCTTCAGGATATTCGGCTGCAGGCCAATGATACAATTCGCCATAGAGCACATGCGAATCAGCGGCATAGGTAATCATGGTGGAGCCATCTGCTGAAGCTCCTTTGGTAACAAGATAATTAGTACAAGCCATGGCCTGATTAAACATCAGGAAAGACATTCCGGCTATCAGCCATGAAAACAAAAATTTCTTCATAAGTTAAGGAATTAAATTTACTATTTTGAAACAAAAATAAGCTTTTTTATGAACTTTCCGGTCTAATTTTCTATCAGAGAAAATATAAAAAAAGCGGACTCAGAAGCCCGCTTTTCAAAATAAAAGAGCAGTATGAAAAAGTCTTATTCTTTAATCAACTCAAGATTTACTTTAATATCAACTTCATTGCCAATCAAAAAGCCACCAGCTTCGAGGGCCGAGTTGTAAGTAAGTCCGTAATCTTCACGATTTATAATACCGCTAACCATAAAACCAGCGCGGGTGTTGCCCCATGGATCTTTAACCTGCCCGTTGTAGCGGACATCCAATTCAATTTCCTTGGTAACACCATGCATAGTCAGATCACCAACAAGGGTGTATTTGTTACCATTTTTCTGACTTAAACTTTTCCCCTTAAAATCAATAGTAGGAAATTTTTCGACCTCAAAAAAATCATTGCTACGTAAATGGTTGTCTCGCTTTTCGTTATTAGTATTCACCGAAGCAGCCTGTATGGTGAATGATATTGAAGCATCAGAAAAATCGTCCTTGTCTGCTTTGATTGTACCATCAAATTTCTGGAATTTTCCAATAACAGTTGACACTACCATATGTGACACCTCAAAGGTAACATTTGAGTGATCAGGATCAATATTCCAATTAGTTGACTGTCCAAAGGTAAGGATAGTAGCAAAAAGTAACGCAAAAGATAAAATTGCTTTTTTCATAAATCTGAGTTTTTAGTTTATTTACTTTTGTTTTTGAATTGTTTGTTTAACGATTTTCTCGTTTGAATACTGGTAAGCTTAAACAAAACATTTTTCACATTGTTCAACATTACTTAATTTTCTTATGGCCGGAATATATCTCCACATCCCTTTTTGCAAACAAAAATGTCATTACTGTAATTTCTTCTCTATCGCTTCCCTAAAGCAAAAGCCCGACTTTTTAAATGCCCTCAAACGCGAAATTGCAATTCAAAAAGCATACTTAAAAAATGAAGGCGTGCAAACCATTTATTTTGGAGGTGGAACCCCGAGTATGCTCGAAAAAGCAGAACTGAACAGCATAATGGAGGAGTTGCATAAACACTACAATATACAACCGGACGTAGAAATCACTTTAGAAGCTAATCCTGACGATCTGAGCAGGGAAAAACTTAAAATCTTTGCTCAATCAGCCATAAATCGCCTGAGCATTGGGATACAAAGCTTTTTTGATGATGATCTGAACTATCTGAATCGCGTTCATTCGGCCGACCATGCAAAAACAGTTATTGACAACGCATTAGACGCTGGTTTTGAAAATCTTACAATTGATTTAATTTACGGCATCCCAACGCTTACAGATAAAAAATGGCAGCAAAACATTGACTATTTTCTGGCCTCCGGTATTAAACATTTGTCAGCCTATGCCTTAACAGTTGAACCCCGCACAGCTTTGGCGCATCTTATCAATAAGGGCAAGCTCAAAGCTGTTGATGAACAGCAATCCGTAAGACATTTCGAAATGCTGATGCAAAGCATGGAGGCTGCCGGTTTTGTGCACTATGAAATCTCCAACTTTGCCAAACCCGGCCACTACAGCAAACACAACAGTCTGTACTGGATTGGCGGAAATTATCTGGGTCTGGGGCCTTCGGCACATTCGTACAATGGTATTTCGCGGCAATGGAATGTATCACATCTCACCAAATATATCAACGAAGCCGGACAGTCCGAAAGTGTTTTTGAGAAGGAAGAACTCACACTTGATCAGCGCTACGATGAGTATGTGATGACTTCGTTGCGAACCAGCTGGGGCTGCGACTTGGAACATATTCAAAATGCTTTTGGCAAGCGATACAGCCAATATTGCCTGAGTCAGGCACAAGCCTTTCTTCGGGAAGCAAAAATTGAGCAACGTGAGAACCGCCTTTTTCTAACACAAAAAGGCAAGTTGTTTGCTGACGGGATTGCAGCGGAGTTGTTTATCGACTGAAAAATTCGTTTAAGTCTGCTTGATTTTATAAAAAACACCCCTTTCCTGCTTCACCTGACTAATTTTATCTTCGGCTTCCAAAACGGAAAGATATTTATTCAATTCGTTGATATGCAGCCCCATAATCTGGGTAAGATCCTGTGCTGTGCAAGGCCTTCGGGCGATGGTTTCCAAGATGGCAGACGACATATCATTGCGATAGGCTTTTTGGTTTTTGCGGGTTACGGCCGCAGCGATAATCTGTACATTGGGCAGCTTCCAGAAGTCGATAACGGCTTTGAGCTGTTCGTAGGTTGCCGGTTTTAAATCTTCCATCGTTCCCGGCCTGTCGAGGGTATTCAACTGAACCAGATCGGGTTCAATTTTTAAGATTGCATCCTTTAAGGCCACCAATTCAGCTTCCTGATTATTATAACCTGGCAAAATAAAAATCTCGAGCCAGATTTTCCCTAGGAATACCTTTCTGAAAGCGGCAATACCATTAATAATTTGTGCTATATCAAGTGATTTGTGAGGCCGGTTTATCTTTTGAAACGCATCAACAGAGGCTGCATCAAGAGATGGAAGCACCACATCAGCTTTTATTATTTCTGCATGAATTTTTTCATCTGCCAAAAGCGTTCCATTAGTTAAAACAGCAAGTGGCAAATCGGGTTCCCGAACTTTCAAATAATCAATCAGTTCTCCTATCCCGCTATTGAGCATTGGTTCGCCATAACCCGAAAAGGTGATGAAATCAGGCGCTGGATTATGCTTAAAATAATGATCCAGCTCCAAAATGATTTTTTGTGAAGGAATGTATGCTTTTCGGTCAACCGTAAGTTTTGTTGTTTTTCCGACCTCGCAATAAACACAATCGAGTGAGCAGACTTTACGAGGCACCATATCAACACCTAACGACATACCCAAACGCCTGGAAGGAACCGGTCCGAAGATGTATTTGTACATTTTATGACGGTTAATAATTCACCTTCAAAATTAGTAAATCATAGAGGCGGGATCGTTTTTTACCTAAAAGATTTTTTAGTACAAAGTGTTTTGAACTAAAAATCAGGTGGTATAAACAGAATTAAACAACACATAATCTGTAGTTAAATCGGTTCCCCAGGCAGTAGCCGTTTTTTCGCCTTGTTTTAGGTCTAATTCAATCACCAGATGGGGTTCGCGCAACATTTTTTTCATTTGCCGCTTATCGTATTCAAGAGGATGACCATTATCAAGTACTGCCACAACTTTTTCCTCAGTACCAATCGAAAGTTTTATTTGGGTGTAATCAAATGGAACCCCGGCATTTCCTGCAGCAGAAACAATGCGTCCCCAATTGGGATCACGTCCGTACATAGCGGTTTTCACGAGGGAGGAGCTAGATATCGCCCGCGCAATTGTACGGGCATGCTGTTCGTTATTAGCATGCATCACTTTGTAGGTAATGAATTTGGAAGCACCTTCGCCATCCGAAACAATCAGTTTGGCCAGATGCTCCATCAATTCCTCCAGCTTTTGCTTGAATATCGTGAAGTTTGGATCTTTTTTATCTTTGATTAAACTGTTTTTTGCCTTGCCGTTAGCCAGCACTAAAACAGTGTCGTTGGTTGAGGTATCCCCATCAACGGTAATCATGTTGAAAGTTCTGTCAACAATCTCTTGCAGTGCATTTTGAAGTAAGTCAGGTATAATAGCAGCATCTGTTGCAATAAAGGCCAGCATTGTACCCATATTGGGATGAATCATCCCTGAGCCTTTGGCAATTCCACCCATATTGACTTCACAATCGTCCAATTCGAATTCCAGAAACCCTTCTTTTGCGAAAGTGTCGGTAGTTAAAATGGCATTGGCAGCAAAAGACCCAGCACTGGATTTGTTGCTTAATTTTGGCACTACTTCTTTGATGCCGGCCAGCACATCATCGGTAGGGAAGGGTTCGCCAATTATTCCTGTGGAAGCTACCAAAACATATTCATTTTTTAATTTGAGCGCCTCGGCAGTGGTAGCCGCCATTGCTTCGGCCGCCAACCTACCTTGCTCGCCCGTGCAGGCATTGGCATTGCCGGCATTGACGATGATTGCCTGCGCAATGCCTTTGGAGCTTTTGATATTTCTTTTCGACACTTTTACAGGCTCAGCCACCACCTGATTACGGGTAAAAACTCCGGCAGCACTGGCCGGTACTGTTGAATAAATCAAAGCTAAATCGCGGCGAAGCGACTTCACTCCGGTATGCGCTCCCCAGCATTCAATTCCTCTTACGTTTGTGATATTTTTAATCATTTTGATGTTGTTATTTCGATTTTAATTCGGGATTCAGGTTTACTGTTTATAGTTTTCTTAAGGGTGGATTGGAATATGAAATAATCCTTGCCTTTCGTCGAAGCCAAACATGATATTCATATTTTGAACAGCCTGCCCAGCAGCACCTTTAACTAAGTTATCAATCACGCTGATTAAAATAATATTGTTGGTAAGCGGATCGTAATCCACATACATATCGCAATAATTGCTGGCACGCACGTCTTTGATGGCTGGCGGGTTTTCGCACAAGCGAACAAAAGGTTTTTCGTCATAAAAACTCTTGTAAATCTGCTTGAGCGTTGCCAGTTCTATGTATGATTTGGGCTGTACGTAAATGGTTGACAAAATACCCCGATCAACCGGCAGCAGATGCGGTGTGAATTGCAGGCTGTTTTCCTCATCGGAAAAACGATCCAAAATCTGCTTGATTTCAATAGTATGCCTGTGATTTTTAAGTCCGTAGGCTTTAAAATTATCATTCACATTCGAGAAGAGATTTGTTTCTTTAGGTTGAATACCAGCACCGGAAACAGCAGATTTTGAATCAATTATGATTCTTTTTGAATCAATTAATCCGGCTGAAACCAGTGGTGCCAAAGGCAAAATAGCTGAAGTGGGAAAACATCCGGGATTAGCCACCAATCTTGCATTTTTAATTTGGTTGGCAAACAGTTCCGGCAAACCGTAAACGGCAACCTCAAAAGCTTTGGTAAAGCTATGTTTTTTGCCATACCATTGTTCGTAAGTATCCGGATCGTTCAACCGATAGTCGCCCGAGAGGTCAATAATCCGGAAAGATTCATGGTCAAATTTTTGCACATATTCCATCGAAACGCCATGCGGAAGTGCCAGAAATACCAGATCGAGCTCCATGCCCGATATTTCATCGGCCGTAGTCAATTGCTGATCCACAATGCCACGAAAAAAGGGATGCAGATCCGAAAAAGCTTTTCCACTGTGGCTTTCGGAGGTGATTGCACAGATTTCTACCTGCGGATGTTGTGCTAATATGCGTGTAAGTTCTGAACCGGTGTAGCCTGAAGCGCCAACGATTCCTACTTTTTTTAATTTCATTTTTTAGTATTGTTTGAGTGTTTCTTTGATAATAGTAAAGGCTTCTTCTAATTCAGCCTTTGTAATAATTAATGGCGGAACGATCCTCAGCACATTACCGGCAGTGCTGTTGGCCATTACGCCCTTTTCGAGCAGCCCGGCAACCAGTGCTTTAGTATCAAAATGGAATTCAATACCAATCATTAATCCCAACCCTCTGATACTTTTAATTTTTGGATGGTTAAGCGCTTCGAATTGTTGCATCAGCCATTTTCCATTTTCAGCAACGGATGGCATAATATTTTCTGATTCAATAGTTTCGAGCACTGTCAGCGCGGCTTTTGAAGCTAGTGGATTGCCACC
The DNA here is from genome assembly GCA_015709215.1 of Bacteroidales bacterium. GTDB lineage: Bacteria > Bacteroidota > Bacteroidia > Bacteroidales > F082 > UBA5536. The sequence goes on along the minus strand of JACCQN010000007.1, from coordinate 33,219 downwards.
AAAAGTTGTTCCGTGGCCGCCATAATGCATCGCATCGTTCACTTTTTTATTGCATAAAATAGCACCAATGGGAAATCCTCCTCCCAAACCTTTGGCCAGCGTCATGATATCCGGCTGAACACCAAAATAGTCTTTCGCAAACCAATGCCCTGTGCGGCCAACACCTGTTTGTATCTCATCGAGAATCAAGAGCATATCTTTTTCATCACATAGCTGGCGAATGCCTTTTATGAATGACTTTTCCGCCATATTAATCCCACCTTCACCCTGAATGGGCTCCAAAATGATTGCAATTGTATCATCATCAATAATTGCTTTTAAAGCTTCAAGATCATTAAAAGGAGATTCAACAAAGCCCTCCGGGACAGGCGCATAGCCTTGCTGGTAATTTGGGCTTCCCATGGCCATCGTTGCTAATGTGCGTCCGTGAAACGATCCGCTCATATAAATGATTTTCGCACCCCTATTTTTAGTGTAGGCATATTTTCGGGCCAGTTTAATGGCGCCTTCTACGGATTCAGCACCGCTGTTTGAGAGGAAAACGCGCTCCAGTCCTGAGATTTCTGTCAGGTTCTTACTGAGCTGTGCCTGCGGTTTGCTAAGAAAAAAATTGGATACATGCATCAGCTCTGCTGCTTGTTCACTGATGGCTTTCACCAGCTTTGGATGGGCATGGCCCAGACTGTTTACTGCAATCCCGGCCAGCAGGTCGATATAGGATTTTCCGTCGGTGTCCCAAACTTTTGCTCCTTTACCTTTTTCCAGCACAAGGGGATAACGTTTAAAAACCTGCAAATAGTGTGTGGCATCTGTTTCCAGATACTGTTTGGTATTGTCAAAATTCATTGAATATTAAAGTTTTATGGTTGTTCCGATTGTAAAATCTTTAGCAAGCTTTTCAATCAAGTCGGGTTTTGTTCCATTGATAATTTTTGCTGATAGCGCACCTTTAGAAAGTGCTTTTGAGCAAGATTCCAGCTTGGGCAACATCCCGCCCTGAATCACTTTTTGATCAATAAGCGATTTTATTTCAGGCAAATGCAATTCACTGATAATAGATTCGGGATCATCCTTATCGCGGAACAGGCCATCCACATCGGTGAGAATAATGTAATCCTGCACTTTGAGCGCTCCGGCCAGTTCGCCAGCAAACATGTCAGCATTGATATTGTAATCATTGCCATCCTTATCCATTGCCAGGCAAGTAATTACAGGGATAAAGTCGTTCTGAAGCAAGAGTTCAATCAAGCCCGTATCGATATCCTGTACATCGCCTACCTGCCCCAGATCAATCTTTTCGGTTTTATCGGCCAGTTTACGTTGATATTGTCTTTTTATAGCCGTTACAAAACGCCCGTCCTTGCCAGATAATCCAACAGCTTTATGGCCAAGTTTGTTGATTATACTTACCAAACTTCCATTTACCTGGCCTTTGAGCGCCATTTCGATATGGTGTAAAGCTTCGGTAGTAGTTTTGCGGTGCCCGTCAATAAATTCCGAAACGATTTTGGCCTTAGTAAGTGCCTTTTCAATAAAAGGACCTCCACCATGAACAATTACAATCTGAAATCCATCCGATTTTAGTTTTGTAATGGCAGTAAGAACCTCCAGTTTTAGCTTTTCGTTAGTCATGGCGTTTCCGCCATATTTAAAGAGAATTGTAGGTTTTATTTGTTTAATCATATCAAGTTTAAAACGGCCACGAATATCACCGGTTAAGATAAACCAGGCAATCCGGCGATTCATTTTTTTTGCTCATCAACAGATTAAGTGTTTTTTGTTGTTGATGCATTTCCATTGAGCAATTAAAAATGACGTATTGCCACAAATATACGAAAAATAAATTAAAGCCGGGATTAGTGAGGCAGCTTCAAGTGCATCTAACATCCTCTTTTGATACTTATTATTGAGCTTTTGGCCCATTTCAAATTATGTTTGCTCTAAGAATAGGCTGTAAAAACAGGGGCTTTTTTGCTAGGCGAAATTAACCCGACGCATAAAAATTAGGACACAACAGACATGCATAAAAATTTGATACCTGCTAAAACTGCCAAAACCATCTTTAGCACTAAAATTGACGGTAGGTCGAAGCTTAGCAGTGCATTTTGTTTCATACCGAATATTATTATTATCCCAATAACCAAAACACGCTGGAGCGCACCAATGCGCTTTCGTTTGGCTTTGATATCGAAACAGTGGGTCATGTGTTTCAATTACATTTCTCGAATGCACAGGCAATGTTTGAACGGGCATACATTACCAAAAATGCCAGCGAATGGAGAAAAGACGATATCAATTTTTTGTTTTGCCATTTTCAGAATCTTTGTGTTGAAAAAAATGGTTGGATTTCGCTAATGTATCAATAAAAAACAAAATGCCGGGAAAACCCGGCACTTGCTATCCCAAAACCAAAAATTTATTTACGAAAAGTGTTTTTTGCCTTGTTTATTTAAGGACATACACCACAAATTCCACCTCCGACTTCCCAATCAGACAGCACAATTTCGTCGTAGTATTCCTGCGAAATGAATTGTGCATTATAGGTAATATCGCGGAACACAAGATGCGCATTAAAAGCACGCAGGTGATTGCGCGAACCCTTACTCAGCTGGGTGAGCACAAAAGTAATATCCTCATTATCTACATCCTCTTCGAGGTGGGTTTGGATATCTGCAATATCAAGGTCTTCTATCGTTGCGCCAACGATAATGGCATCATTTACAGAGGTGCTTCCCAGGGCAATAAGTTGATCATAATATTCCTGTAAATCTGTATTTACAAATACACCCGGCTGATGATCAGCGGCAGGATCATCAATATCATATTTTTGAAGCAGCGCCAAAATCATATTGGTGTGAAAAGATTCGCTTTTGGAAATATTATTGAACACGGGAATATTAAACTGTTCGTACAAGGCAACGTAAACATCATGTGCCAAAAATTCTTCTTCGCGCACGAATTTCAGGGTATTCAACTCACTTTCAGATATTGCTTCGGCAGGAAGACTGTCGAGGTAATTTGCAAGACAATCAGGCAAGCCAGGCATATTAATGGAATCAAAGGAAGCAGCCATCTGCTGATCAACAGATGAAATGTAATCGTACTTTTCGATGGCATCCTGATCCGATTCAGCTTCATCTGCCATTGTTTTTTCGCAGGAGCTGCACAGGGTAATTAACAATACTGCAATGGAAAACAGGCCAATCAGCCTTTTCAATTCTAATTTTTTCATACTTTATATTTTTAAATGGACAATGAGGCAAAATTAGACCAGGCGAGCTGCCAGGGCGTTACAGAATTCGATGAAAATTGTACGAAATTTAAAGCTTCGTAAGTAAGCTTTAGGAATTTACCGGTAAATTGTATTAGTAGTGGCAGATTGCGTAGAACTTTCCTTTCAAACCGCTACGCAGTTTGAGCGGGCTACAAACCTTGAAATTTAGTATTTTCCCTGTCATTACTTATACAAAATATTAGGCGTATGTGCTTTATTTTTCAATCAACTAAGATAAATCAAATTATTTAAAAAATAGTTTTCAGTGTTACTTATAGTCTTTGGCTTAAAGTCTACAATTATCAATCTTTGCATTATGGATGTTAAATCTAAAATCGGCATTAGAATCAAAGAATTAAGACAACAAAGCAATATGTCTCAAAAGGACTTAGCTTATTCCGCTGATTTAGACAGAAGTTATATTGCAAGTGTCGAAAACGGTCAAAGAAATATTTCTATTGTAAACATTGAAAAAATTGCAATTGCGTTGGGTGAAAACTTGACTACATTTTTCAACTCAAAATTATTCAAATGACATTACAAGATTGCGTAGATAATATTAAAACGACAGTAGAAAATGCTATTACAAACAATGGAACTGATGGAAAAATATCAGTAATTAGGTCTCAAGGTGTAATCAATATGTTACACGAAGTTGTTAAAACATCACTTATACAGAATGGCGTAAATACTAATCTAATTCATCCACCATTAGGACAATCAAATGGAGAAAAGACATTAGCCGGATTTTTAAAATTTAAAAAGCAAGATATTTGTGTATTTCCAAATAATAAACCTCAAATAGTTGAACCATTAGATTTTAATGGTTTGTATGCTACTGGAGTTACAGAACCTTATGGCGAATTATTTACAGAACATATTTTGTCTGTTAATGTTAGAAGCCAATTGAGTAGTATTGGTAATAACATAGACACTATGTATGAAAGAACTTATGCTGAACCCTTGAATTTGCACAGAAGATTACCCAAAATGGTTTTGGGTGAAGTTTACCTACTTTCTGTTAGAGAATTGGATTCTGCACAAGTAGCATTAAGAAATGTTGCATATAAACCTCACACGGATTCTGTTGGAAAGTATATTGAAAGATATATTAAAGGTTTTGCAGCTTTGAATATGAGGAATAGTCAAAGAGATGATGATTTTAAATATGAGAGAGTAGCGTTAATATTGGTTGATTTTTCTCAAACCCCTGTTAAAATCTATCAAAATAATGCAGAATTAGATGCAGATAGTATTCTACCTGCTGGCACAACGGCAGATATGACGAATTTGAGTTATGATGGGTTTGTAGATAGATTGATAGAAGTTTACAATAAAAGATTTGGAACAGGAATATTAAGTTGATATTTGTTGAGTAAGAACTCGTCAATTTCCATTTTATCTGTAAAATTTTTCAAAGTATTAATTTCGTCTTTCGTGAATTTTGGGATAGTAAATTTTTCAATGAAGTTTTTTTGATAGCAGGGAAATCCACCTTGTATAGAAACACTGGTCGTACTGATATAATAATCCATTACTATGGAGTTAAGTATTTTTTGTACAACCAAAATATTTTCTTCCTTTGCAATTTCGTGCGTATCATCAGCAAATAAAGACATTGACTTTGAATTGTCCTTATTAAAATAGATTCCATAACCATTTGTGTAATAAGCATCTTCTTCAGACACAAACAAAAATCTCGGATGTTTACTAAAAGTCGGATTAAGAATTTTTTTGCCAAATCTTGTTATCCCTTGCGTTCTGCCCCAAACGTAAAAAGGTGAATATTTACTTTTTCCTTTATCTCTGGTTTCTAATGTTTCTTTTTCAGATAATAGGTATTCATAACATTTAGGATATTTATTTTTAAACTCTTCTTCGGGAATGGGGGTTGCATTTTTTAAGTCAGTAAAATAGGGGGTGATTATTCTTAATGTGTTCCGCTCAATTTCGTTTTGGTTTTTGAATTGAGATATTTTGTAAACAGGTTTTGTGATTTCTTTTTCAATATAGAATGTTCCTTTTTCTGTATTCTTTACTAAATACCCGTTCTCTTCATTCACTGAATCAACGAAGAAAACTTCATCTTTTAAAGTCGCAATCCCAACAGCTATATTAAATAAGTTTTTTATCGGAGTGCCGATGTTTTCTATAATCTTAATATTATTTTGTTCGGTGGTTTTAAGCAATCTCCATTTCTTTACATTTAATTCTTTTAAGAAATTTGGAGAACCATTTGCTGACTTCAAGAATTCTTGACAAGTTTGGGCATCTCCAATTTTGTCAAACAAAACTGAATCATTTTCTTTCTTGCTTGCAAATGTGATTGCAGTATATGTCTGGGCATCAAATACCTTTTTATGCCTAAAATCAACAATTCTTGTCAGGCACTTAGTTTGTAAAAAATATTGACGAAGCGATAATCCTGCCAAAGAAGTGAAATAATTATTTGGCGTTATATATCCTAATTTTCCATTTGCTGTCAATAATTTATACCCTAATTCAAAAAAGGCAAAATATAAATTGAATGTTCCGAATTCTATTGTTTGCCATTTATCAGTCAAATACTGACGATTTTCATCACTTAAATCCTGGTACTTAACATAGGGTGGATTTCCGACAACTATTTCGTATTTATCAGCCCAATTTGCTTTTAAACTATCTTGGTTGAATAAATTAAAATCAGATTCTTCAATAACTTCATTGTTTTGAAGTCCAAGCAGACTTAAAATTATTTTAGAGCGATTAATATTGTATTCAAGAATATCAGAACCGAAAATATTTTCTTTGATTGTGCTTTTAATTGTCTTGCTGAAAGTCTTTTGATAATATTCTGCAATTCCGATTAAAAAAGCACCACAACCACAACTTGGGTCAAGGCATTTGTCTTTTTCTTTTGGTTCTACTTCTTTTATTATATAATCGACGATATAGTTCGGTGTAAAAAATGCACCATTTACTCTTCTGTCTGTTTTGGGAATTAATAATTCTAAATAGTTTTCTAATTGTTTTAAGTCTCTAATTTCCAATCCAGATAGTTTTAGATAAACATCTGTTTTAGGTTCAAAGTCTGTTAGCAGATTTTTAATTATTGGGCTTTTCAGAAAGTCAAGATTATTGTTTTGAACGAATGAATAAACAAGGTGTTTCTCAATAACGTCAATGTCTTGAGTTTTTAAAATGTCGTTTATAATTCCTTTGTTTATCATTTACTCTCGTGTTGATTATAAGCAACAAAAATAGTTTAAATTCTTGCGCTTTGCAAATAAACTTTTAAACAAATTTTTCTTGATTTAATGAACTTGGTTGCAGCGATTTTAACATTACGCCTAACATAAATGTATAAGTATTCTTACTGATTGGCTTGATTTACCTTGCCAGCCAAATTGCCGGATCAACAATTTGACGGCCTTTCCAGAGTTCGAAATGTACCATGGTTTTTCCGGAGCTCTTGTCAGTGTGGATACGGCCTATCAAGTCTTTGGTTTTCACTTTGTCGCCGCGCTTTACAAATACTTCATCCAAATTGGTATAAACCGTAAAGTAGTCACCATGCCGGATAATCACGGCTATATTACTGGCAGTTATTGTATTGGTACTTACAACAACCCCATCAAAAACGGCGCGGGCCTGTGCTCCTTTTTGGGTAGCAATATCGATACCGTTGTTTTTAATGGTAACTTTTTTGAGCACCGGATGCGCATGTGTGCCATAGTGTGAAGCTATTATGCCGCGCTCAGTAGGCCAGGGCAGCTTACCTTTGTTTCCTGCAAACGCATTGGATAAGGTAAGTTCTTCGGGAGTGAGTTCCATCAGGCGGTCTTCGCGCGGAACTTTTTCTGATTTCGATTCGCTGGCGCGACGCACTTCTTCGGCAATGATACGCTCGATGGTGCGTTGCAGTTGTTGAGCTTCTTTTTCTTTTTGCTGAATAGTTTGGCGTAATTGCTTTTCTTTTTGTGCTAGTGTTTTCACACTTTTATCAACATGCTGTTGCTCTGTTTGTAAAACAATTTGTTCGCGTCGTTCCTCGTCCAAAAGCGCTTTTTGTCGTTGTTGTTCCTGATCGAGCTGCTGCAATTCTGCTTTGATTTTTTCGTTGGTTTCTTCAATCTTTTTGATCTGATTCCTCCTGAAAGCGGCATATTGCTGCAGGTATTTCAAGCGTTGAAAAGCCTGGTTGAAGTCTTCGGCAGAAAATAAAAAAATCAGCTTATTGTAACTTCCCCTGTTTTGATAGGCTATTTCTATCATTCGGGCGTATTCCTTACGGAGGGCTTTGCGTTCCTTTTCGAGTCGTTCGATTTCGCGTGAGCTACGGCTAATTTGTGATTCAACCTGTAAAAGCTGTTTTTGAATGGTTGCCAGTAAGTTGGCCCGATTACTGATTCTGGAACGCAGTACCAGTAATTGTTCAAAGGTCATTTCTTTGCTTTGTGTAGTTTCTTCGAGCAGCTTGTTGGTGTAGGCGATTTCCTGTTCGATACGTTTTTTGCTGGCTTCCAATTCTTTAACGTTTTGCTGTGCAAACAAGGAAAAGCCAGCAACATCAATAAAATTTAGTGCAAGGAGAAAAACCAAAGACCTGAAAAACGCTTTCATAGCGGATAAATTTAGCGCATTTTGGTGTATTTTGAGGGAATACTAAACGGAAACTTTAAAGTTTCGTTAATTGTAATACCGTTGTATTGCAAATTGATCTGCAATTTTTTATCTGCCTGGAGTATCATATCCAACTTCCCCGGAACCAGTTGATCCTGCACTGCACCAAACCTGCTGTATCTTACTTCGAGCTGTTTGTTTTCTTCGCCAAACTCTTTCAGGTTCACTTTAACAATTTTATAATGGTCTGGATTTAGCCAGATATTTTGAACCAGGATATTAGGGGATTCATCATCCTGAAGCAGTCTTTTCTTTTGCGCCCTGCGAGCAGCCGAAAGCCTGTAATCCATAGCATCGATGCCGGCTCTGAAATTGTCATCTTCGTAGTGAATCATATCATTGCCTAATAACAAGGCCTGAAGTATGTCGAAATCAACTGTAGTTTGAAAAAAACTATTGATAAAATCGTAATCACCTTTAAAATAGTTTTTATCGATACGATTGATAAACCAGATTGAATCCTGGGTAATCATCAGGCGAGCTATTTCGATACCGAGTGCCGGCGAAAGCGTCATCCAGATAACACTGTCTTTTTGAATGCGCAGCTGGCCGCGCAAGTCAGTTTTCGTCTTTTTATCATTGATCACCGTAACTGCACAACGTGCACTAAACCAATTGAAATCTAATTCGTTTGATGCCATTTTTTCGAGCAAAAAACTTTCTCCCTGCTCTTTGATTGGCTTTTTTATCAGCGCTCTTTTCGTTTTACATCCTTGCAATCCAACCAAAGCCGCAAAGAAAATCATGCTGAAGATTATCTGAAATTTGCGTTTATTCATACAGCCTTTTCTTCTCAATTTTCAGCTCAATCTGCTCACTTGCCCCGCCGGTTTTTTTTGCTTTTTGCCATTGTTTAACGGCTTTTTCAGTTTCTCCCATTTTGAACAGAATATCACCATAATGTTCTAACACCTCTCCACTGGGAGTTTCATCATATTTTAGTGTTTTTTTGATCCAATAAAGCGCATCTTCATATTCGCCCAGCTTATAAAATACCCAGGCATAAGTGTCTGAATTAGAGGCATTTTCAGGATCAAGGTTTACTGCCTTGGCAGCCATTTTCAAGGCCTTGTCGAGCTGCTCGCCGCGCACAGCAAGATGATAGGCATAATTATTTAGTGCAACAGAATTGTCAGGATTAATTTCGAGGGTTTTGTCGTAGAATTTAAAAGACTCCTGATCATTGCCAAGTTCGTGATATGCTTCGGCCAGGTAGTTATAAAATTCGCCCAGCAAAGCGTCATTTCCAAAAACCAGCTTGCGTCCGGTTTCTAAAAGTTGCTTGGCTTTTTCAAAATCTTTTTGATCGAAATAACCAAAAGCCGCAAAAAGATAAGGCAAAGGCTGTTCGGGGAAAAGCTGCAGCGCTCTTTCGGCTGTATTTATTAGCTCAGTAAAGTTTTGTGTGTTGAGTTCGGCAAAAAGCAATCCTTCCCAGGGCCTGTATAAACTTGAATCAATGGCCAAGCTACTGCGATAGTTTTTCGCAGCATTTTTATAATCTTTTTTGTCCTGGTACACTTCGGCAAGTAAAAGGTAGCCGTAGCCCTGATCAGGATGCGTTTTCACAAGGGTTTGACCAATCTGAAAAGCTTGATCCAGCAGGGTTTCCTCAGGCAAATCGAGTCGTCCCCAATAGGGTACAATCTGAATTTTCGTTTCTATATTGAGTGATGGATTTTCGAGTGCCAGCAAAAGTTCTTCAAAAGCCGCATCGTACTTTTTATCTTCCAGATAAAACTCAAAAAGTGATACGTGAACGTAGGGATCATCTGGATCGAGCCTTTTGATGTTTTCATACGTTTGAAGGGCTTTTTTTCGATCGTTGTTTTTTAGATACAATTCGGCAAGCATGGCCTGATATCGCACCTCGAAAGGATAGGCAGCCGCCAGTTTTTCAATTTCTTCGATGGCTTTTTTAGGTTTGTTTTGCAACATAAAAATCTGTTGCTTTTGAATGCTCAACATTTCATTTATACCAATCTGCTTTTCGATCTGGTCAAAAACGGTAAGTGCATCATCATAACGCTCGAGCAATAGGAGAGCCGATGACAGCTCACCAAAATAATCCGTATTATCCGGATCATTTTGCAGCAATTCTCTAAAAATACTGGCATAGGCTTCATAATCGCCCTGTACTTTATACACCTGCGCCAAGCGGATTTTGTACCATTTGTTTTGCTTATCCAGTTCAACAGCCCGTTCCATCAGTTCGCCTGCCCTGTCGAATTCGCCTTCGCGGGCATAAATATCGCTGAGTTCGTACATACTTGCATGATCTGATGAATCTGCCTGAAGGGCCTGCTCAAAAAATTCAAGGGCTTTTTGGTAGTTTCCTGTAATCCGGGCTTTCAATCCGTCTGCAAAAAAAATCGCATTCTTCCGCTCCGATTTCACACTGATTAGTGAATCAGGCCTTATATCCTGCGAAAACAGCGGCGTTCCAAGAAACCAAACAAGCACCAAAACGGTATATACAAACCGATTCTGAAATGACATAAGCAATAATTTTAGTCTTCCAGCTGATTGTAATCGCCAACACTTAAACTCCGGGCCGAAGCTTTTAGGCTGGCAAAACTACCAATCATACTGTTTTCGATAATTTGATTTTCGATGTAGCTATGCTGTTGGATGATACTGTTGCGTATCACCGAATTTCTGATAACGGTATGAGCACCAACGGAAACATGCGGGCCAACCACAGCATTTTGAATCACGGTGCCTTCGCCAATAAAACAAGGCTCGATGATAATAGCTTCATCCAGATCAGCCTGATCATGAATAAGTTGTTCGCGATCGGCAACCAACTCCAGCACTCTTTGATTGGTGGCAACGGTAGCATTCTTATTACCGCAATCGAGCCATTCGGTAACTGTCTCGGTATGAAATGTCATGCCAGCCTTCATCATGTTTTGAAGGCCGTCGGTAATGCCGTATTCCCCTCTGGTAGTGATTTTTTGATCGATCAAAAATTGGAGTTGCTCACGCAAATAAGCGCCATCTTTAAAATAGTAAATCCCTATAATTGCCAAATCAGAAACAAAATCGGCAGGTTTTTCATAAAAGCCTTCAATGCTGTTGTCGGGATTGAGTTTTACCACACCAAACTGTTCAGGATTTTCAACCCGATTCACCCAGATGATGCCATCTTTGTTACTGTCCAGCTTGAAATCAGCTTTGAAAAGCGTATCAGCGTAAGCTACAACCACCTTGCCATGAAGTGCTTCACTGGCGCACAAAATAGCATGCGCAGTGCCCAGTGCCTCCAGCTGATAATGGATACTGCCCTTTGCTCTAACCGATTCGGCAATATCAAGAAGGTCTTTCTCAGTTTCTTTTCCAAAATCACCGATTACAAATGCAATTTTTTCAATTTTTTCATCTACCACACGCGCAATATCTTCAACAAGACGCTGAACGATAGGCTTTCCGGCAACCGGAATCATAGGCTTTGGAGTGGTGAGTGTATGAGGCCGCAAGCGTTTTCCCATGCCGGCCATAGGGATGATAATATTCATTGTTTCTGATTTGTTGTTTGCTTTTGTTATTTACCTGTATGCCCAAAACCGCCGGCTCCACGACTGGTCTCACTAAGTTTTTCTACCTCTTTCCATTGTACAGTTTCATGTCGTGCAATCACCATTTGTGCAATGCGCTCGCCGTCGTTTATCGTGAAGGGCTGATCGGAAAGGTTGACCAAAACAACTTTTATCTCGCCGCGGTAATCTGCATCGATAGTTCCGGGCGAGTTTAATAAGGTAAGGCCATGCTTAATGGCCAAGCCGCTTCGGGGTCTGATTTGGGCTTCAAAACCAACTGGTAATTCAATGAATAATCCGGTCGGAATAAGCGCTCTTTGCAAAGATTCCAGAATAACGGGTTCATCCAGGTTAGCACGAAGATCCATTCCTGCCGAGGCTCCAGTTTCGTAAACAGGCAAAGGATGTTTGGAATGATTTACAATTAATATTTTCATAAAATTCTTCCAGCTTTTGTTGGGCAGCCGCAAAAATAAGGATTATTCTGGCGACGGCTTCCGTTAAAAAAGTAAAAATCAGGAAATTCTCTGATCAGTGCGAAAGCCTTTATACTCCAATAAAACTGCTACCGCCACGAAAACCGCCAGGAGCAGCGCGTTGAATAACAAACGGATAAGCAATTCGTCGGGATGAACAACAACGGAGATAAAATAAAGTCCAAGAGCCAAAAAAAGGTAAAAAAGGAATCGTTTTACCTTGTAAGGCATCGGATAAACTTTTTTCCCCCAGAAATAAGAAATAATCATCATGGTTGAATAACAAGCCAGATGGGCCCAGGCAGCTCCGGTATAGCCCATAAGAGGAATCAGGAGGAGGTTGGCAAGCAAGGTGATAGATGCTCCGATAAGCGCAATTACTGCGCCATTTCGGGTGCGGTCGGTAAGTTTGTACCAGACCGACAGATTGAAAAATACCCCATAAAACAGGTTGGCGATCAAGACGATTGGTACAATATTTAATCCAGCCCTGAACGCTGGTCCCAGAAAATATTGAAACACATCAATAAATAAGGTGATTCCCAGGAAAATCAATAACCCGCTAATTACGAAATAGTTGAGTACGCGGGCAAATAATTCGGGGCTGTCTTTTTTTTCTGCCTCTGCAAAAAAGAAAGGCTCTGCTGCAAAGCGAAACATCTGGATAAAGAGCGTCATCAATACGCCCAGCTTGTAGTTTGCACCATAAATACCAAGCTGTGCCATAGCCGTTTCCCGATCAGGCAACAAATATTTTAGCAGGATTTTATCAATCACTTCGTTCACCATCCCCGCCAAACCTACAATCAACACGGGCAAAGCATAGCTAAGCATGGGTTTGAGCAAGCTGTTGTCCCAACTAAAGGAAAACCGCTTCAGCTGTGGCCACAACAGCACCAAACTCAACAGGCTGGCAATCAGATTTGCAACAAAAACCCAAAGCAATAAACTGGCATTATTTCCAAAAACATCAGTTGCAAACTGCATGGCCCATTCTGGGATAAGCACTATAAAAAGCACATTCAATCCGATATTCAGACTCACGTTCAAAATCCGGATAGTGGCAAAGCGACGTGCCTTATTTTGCTTGCGAAGCAAGGCAAAAGGAATGGCTGTAATGGCATCAAGCGCAACAATCAGCCCAACGAAAAGGATGTATTCCGAATTTCCTGCATATTGAATTAAATCAGCCACCGGTTCATAAAAGAAAAACAGTAGCACTATAAATAAGAATGAAGTAGTAATTATTGCTGACAAGGCCGCATTAAAAACCCTGTTGGTATCTGTTTTTTGTGCAAATCTGAAAAAAGCAGTTTCCATACCATAAGTGAGCAACACCAGAAAAAAAGCAACGTACGCATATAGCTCCGTCATCTGACCGTAATTCTCATCAGAGAGGACGCGGGTATAGAATGGCACCAACATATAATTGAGCAGGCGCGGGATGATCGTTCCCATACCATACACTGCTGTTTGCCCTGCCAGGCTTTTTATTGGGTTTGTTGCCATTATGGGAAGCAAAGTTAGCTTATCTGTCCATGCAAGCAAATATTTTCGGAGAGATGGAAAGAATGAAACAATATTTAGCCGTTTTAGTAAATGCAGTGATATTTAACGCGACATTCATCAATCAAGATTTTACCAAGGGCAACATCACTTCGAAACTTGTCCCTGAACCTAACTTGCTAGTAAAAGTAATGCTGCCCCCCGCCGATTCAATAATTTGGCGCACAATAGCTAATCCGAGACCCATTCCGCTGGATTTTGTTGTAAAGTTAGGTATAAACAGCTTGTTCTGTTCCTCTTGCGTCATGCCTTTACCATTATCCTTCACTATAACTTTTACATCAGTTTCAGTACACGAAAGTAAAAGGCTGATTTTCCCGTCAGGCTTATTTCCAATTGCCTGAACAGCATTTTTGAAGAGGTTACCAAAAGCCCGCCCAATGTTCTTTTTATCAGCATAAACCAAGAAAACCGAATCGTTTTCAGTTTGAATATCAATCGCAATATTAGACTTACCACTGTAGAGCAGGGCTGTTCGTTTGATCAGATCGGCGAGATCAAAAGCTTCAGGTTTGTTTACGGGCATGCGTGCAAAATCAGAAAAAGCCGATGCAATGGTCGAGAGCGTATCAATCTGTTCGATCAGCGTTTTAGTGGTTCGTTCTATCTTCTGTTCGATTTCCGGATCATGATCATCCCACGAACGTTTAAGGTGTTGAACGCTTAAACGCATGGGCGTGAGCGGATTTTTAATCTCGTGAGCCACCAGACGGGCCATTTCGCGCCAGGCTGTTTCCCGTTCGGAACGTGCAAGTAATTCAGCGCTTCTCTCCAATTCCATGATCAGCTGATTGTATTGATTTACAAGCTGACCTATTTCGTCCTGGCTTCGCCATTCAATAGGTTCATTTGCTTGATCAAAGCGAATGGCTTTCATCTTGGATTGCAACAACAGCAAAGGCTTGGTTAAGCGGCCAGACAAATACAACACCACAAAAGCAGAAATACCGCTCAACAAAATGAAAATATTCATATACGTAAGCACAAAGGTTGAAATCTCTGTACGAAGCTCAGATTCGCGGGCAAAATAAGGTAGATTCACAAAGGCAATTGTTTCACCATTTGCGTTTTGAAAAGGTATATAAGAGGAATAATACGATCCTTGTCCTATCTGTTCCTGATGCAGAAATAAATAGGACTTGCCGCTTCGGAGTGCTGCATAAGCATCCGGATTCATTTTTTCGGAGATGAGTTGCCGCTGAAATATTTCGGGTCTGGAGCTGGCCAACAAATCACCTTCACGATTGTAAAGATTGATATCAGTAAAAAAGACCTGAGAAAATTTTGTTAAAATTTGATGAAGATACTCTCTTATTTCAGGTGCATTAAGGTCGTTTTCTCTTAACTTGTGTTCAAGCTCGATAAGTATAGATTGAGTTCGTTCGGAAAGAAAATCATCTGATTTTTGTTGGTAAATATCCCGGATATAAAAAGAGGAGATCAACCCAACAATAATAAAAGAAATCACCAGCGCGCTAAGATTAAAAATTTGCAATTTGCTTCGAAAATTAATCGTTTTAACATATAAAATCGGATGTTGAAGCATCCGTTTGTTAAAGAGCAAACTCAATAAGCTGAGTACAATTATAAAATAAGAAAAGGGTGCAATTATATCAATAAGTCGCTTGGCCGGTTTGCTCACTACCAATCCGGAACCGGAAGACATTTCCAGAAAATAATGTCTAAATCCATTTTCATTTATGAAATCTCCATGAGTATAAGTGGACTGATCAATTTCGAGGGGGTAAACGTATTTACCAAATTTATACACCAGTTTTCCATTTGAATAGGTAGCAAAGGAATAATCCGAAAAAAGCGCTGTGAGATTGTTTTCTTGTTCAACTAACAATTCCGGATATCCCAGTCCTTTAGGAAAATACTTGAAATAAAACTCGATAAAAAGATAAAACCGTTGTCCGAATTCATCAGGTGTTAAGGGCAAAATAGCCAGGTAATATGCTCCGATAAGGTTATCCTGGATATAATAAAGATTAGGATTCTGATCAGAAACAAGACCGCTTTGCTCACTCAATGCTGTAAAGTAATTTATACAATTAGTTACATAATCATCAGGTTGAATGAGCAATTCATCCCAATTATCACAAAGTGTGATACTTACATTATATTTTGAAAAATATTCATGACTGTAATATTCAGCAATGTAATGTTGTATTGTATCAAGATTCAGCTCTTCAAAATCATGTTTGTATATTAACTCATTAAGCATAGAATCCTGCTCAATTTCCCGAAAAACATTATTGAAAACAAACTCAAACATTGGATCCGACTCCACATTCAACTGCAGAGCCACCAACTCTTGCTCATTCTTCGATTTTCTAAGATTTTCAGCATAAAAAAGCCAGGTAAATATAATCGATAAAAGTACTAACGAAAGCATTCTTAAATTAGATTTTCCAACAATTTCATACTTTCGATTAAGTAAAAAAACAATAAACAACAGCAGTGCAAATATGTTCTCTATCCAAGACGAAAACACACTATCAGTAAATACAAGCTGATAAAATCCAATCAATAAAACAATAATAAACACAGGAAGCCAAAGCCGATCTTTTGGTAAAATAGCAATCGTAAATAAATGGTTTACAATAGTGTATATTATTAAGGTCATCAAACTGATCAACAGTAGTATGATGTAACTTTGGAAATTCAATTCATAAAATTCATGAAAAGAAAGTGGAATTTGTGATTCAAAAATCAATTGTGCAATTAAAAAGTAAAAAGCAAAAAAGATAATCAAATAAAAAAGCACCAGAAGTGTTGCACGCAAAACCTCAGGAAGGGATTTTATTGTATGCGGTCTAAATTCAACAAAAATCCATGTAAATAATAGCAGCTGAATAACCCCAAAAACCGCCTCTCCAATGCTAATCTCAAACAAGAAAAAATTAATATGAGGTGATCCAAAAAACTGAGTATCAGGCAATACACTTAAACTAATTATCAAATAATAAAACCAGGTACCCAGCAATATCACTACTAAACGTAAAAAGAATTTAAAGACCGGATTTACAATTTTACAAAACAAATTGCCAGTAAAAAAAACTAAATGTATAAGTGATAAATAAAATAATAAGCTCACAAAAAATAAGACAAGAGCCTGTTTATTACTAATAGCAAAATCCTTATCAAATTTATAATCAATAAGATCAGCAGACCAGCCAAAAATGATTTGTTTTTCAAGATCAATTGCGACAACAATATGCTCATCAAATATTTCACTTACTAAATGTGGACTTAAAAATTGATTATTAATTTCATAAGTTTTATAAATTGGTATAAGGAGCACCGACCATTTTTCGCTAAATGCGTCTGATAACCTTGAAGAAAATGTCAGAAATTGATAAACACCATCTGAAAGTTTCACAAATCCCTGTTGATCCTCACCCCAGATTTGGGATTCTAAAAGATTTGGCAGAGCAAAATTTGAGGACCAATACACCAGATTTGAATCCTGATAAATGAATAAATCCACATCAGCACTGCTTTTAAAGCTCCTATTCAAACAATCAAAGCACAAATCTCTATCATGAAATACATCAAGTTTATTTAACGTCGCTTTTGCCAACTCCAGTTCTTCACCATTTTGCATCAAGGTTTCCTTCAGTTTAGTAACTAAAGCCTTTTCCTCATTCAAGTGGATAAAAAGAAAATTTAATCCAATGAAGGCAGTAAATAATACAACTACAAATCCAAATATCAGATTCCTATTTTTCATGAGGAAATACAAAATGAAAGCTGCAACAAATAAAGCACCAAAGGCTAAATTACAGAAAAATACTTAACGCAATATGTCCAATCTTAGCAATCTTCGCACAATGATTAATGATCCATATCATAAAGCTGAAAAAATCTCCCAAAACGTCTAAAATTAGCTCAAATATCTAAACTGTCAAATTGATTCAATTGAACAGTAAACATACCTATTATATTGATTATGTGTTATTTATGAGCCTTGTCAACCGTAAATACAAGGTTTTTTCGCTGAATTTCAGTAATTTAGTTTCTTTTAAATTGAAAACAATAAATTAGACTAGAATACTGGCCACTTAGGAAAGCTTTCAAATTTGAGATCAATCCGACCAGCAAAGCTTTTGGTAAAGGAAAAATGCTTTTTTTGTATTGTTCACTTAAGAGAGAAACATAAAAAGCATCCCAAGGCATTGGCAACTGTCTGAACTTTCGCATTTGATGGTTTTTAAGCAGTTCGTTTATACTTTCAGAATTGAAATGCCATAAGTGACGTGGCACATCCCAGCCAGCCCAAAACTTTTTGTAAAATTTAGCATCATAAGAGTTTTTATTGGGTAAGGCAAATATTAGTCTTCCATCAGGCTTTAAGACACGTAGCAAATTTGATAACAAATCATCAGGGGAATACACATGCTCCAACACATGAAATAAAGTTATCAGGTCAAAATGATTATCCGGAAAATGGCTTAGCCCCTTACCATCTAAAATCTCACAATTGAGTTTATCAGAAGCTATTCTCCTAGCTTTCTCGTTCGTTTCAATACCATGAACAGACCAGCCTTTGGATCGCGCATGTACTAAAAAATCACCAATACCACAACCAAAATCCAAAAGACTTCCCGGGGTCATTCCCTCGGTTACCTGTTTATATTTTGTGTTTATGTTAAAGGACTTAACGATTTTATACATAAAAGGAATTAAACCATTTTTATCGTCAGAGTGACTGTAATAGTTTTCTGAAGAATAATAACGCTGTATTTCCGATTCAGGTGGAAATGGATATGTAAATGAAACTTTACAGTCATTACAGATCCAAATCTCAAAATCCTCCTGACTTAAAAAATAATCTTTCAGTCCAATTTCAAATTCAATATTTTCAGATCTACAAGACGGGCATTTTTTTGACATAAACAAGATGTTTCACGTGAAACAAAACCCTATCTGCCTAAATAAATGGCAAGTACAGAAATATCCGACGGGGAAACGCCACTAATTCTGCTTGCCTGACCCAGCGTTTCAGGTTTTATCAAATTCAATTTTTCTCGTGCTTCATAAGAAAGCGATTTAAGCTGATGATAATCAAAATCTGATTTAAGCTTAACATGCTCAAGGCGCATCAATTTATCTGCCAGCTCCTTTTCTTTATCAATATATCCTTTGTATTTAACTAAAACTTCGGCAGCCTCAATCTCGTCATGCTTCAAGTTGAATTTGTTTATGACATCATCAAACAAACTTCGATTACTTTTAATGAGTTGTTGCAATTCAACCTGTGGTCGAAGTAAAACACTCGAAAGTTTAATCTTTTGTGTAAGTAGAGACGTACCGCTTTTTTCTAAAAACCCATTTATCTGATCAGGCGTCACACTAGTTTTGTCCATAAAATCAATCAATGCAGAAATACTTTCCTGTTTCTGTTTGAAGCGATTAAAACGCTCTGCCTTTGCAAGTCCTATTTTAAAGCTCCTTTCTGTCAGTCGGGCATCAGCATTATCTTGCCTGAGCAAAATTCTATATTCTGCCCTACTTGTAAACATACGATAGGGTTCATCAACCCCTTTAGTTATTAAATCATCTATTAATACACCTATGTAAGCCTCTGAACGTTTTAAAATTAAAGGCTCTTTGCCAACCGTCTTGCTATGAGCATTTATTCCGGCAATAATTCCCTGGCCAGCTGCTTCTTCGTAACCGGTTGTGCCATTGATTTGCCCAGCAAAAAACAAGCCTTTGACAAGTTTTGTTTCAAGTGAATGCTGTAGCTGATCGGGTGGGAAAAAATCATATTCTATCGCATATCCAGGTCTAAATATTTTAGCATTTTCAAAACCTTCAATTTCTCTTAATGCTTTAAACTGCACATCTTCAGGTAAGGAAGAACTAAAACCATTTATATAATATTCAATCGTATTCCATCCTTCAGGCTCAACGAAAAGCTGATGTGAATCCTTATCAGAAAATCGTACGACTTTATCTTCAATACTAGGACAGTAGCGCGGCCCAACACCCTCAATTCTGCCATTAAACATTGGAGAAAATTGAAAACCAGTTTTAAGCATATCATGAACTCTAGGGCTGGTATAGGCGATGTAGCAACTTCGTTGCTTAGGTAGATTAACTTTTTCAAGATAAGAAAAACCCGTCACTACTTCGTCGCCCTTTTGTTCTGTCAACCGACTAAAATCAATGGTTCGGCCATCTACCCTTACCGGTGTTCCTGTTTTCATTCGATCAGCACGAAATCCAAGCTTAATCAACTGTTCTGTTAAACCTTCGCTTGATCTATCTCCCATCCTGCCACCACCGAATGATTTTTCACCAATATGAATTTTCCCATTAAGGAAAGTGCCATTAGTTAATATAACATTTTGCCCTTCAATAACTTGTCCCATTGAAGTTTTCACGCCTTGAATATGATTATCTTTTACGATCAACCCAACAACCATATCCTGCCAAAAATCAAGATTAGGTGTTTGTTCAAGCATTCTCCTCCATTCCATTGAAAAAAGCATTCTATCACTTTGAGCTCTCGGGCTCCACATGGCAGGGCCTTTAGATTTGTTGAGCATTCTGAACTGTATCATCGTACGATCCGTTACCAGGCCAGAATAACCACCCAAAGCATCAATTTCCCGTACAATTTGCCCTTTGGCTATGCCTCCCATTGCAGGATTACATGACATTTGCGCTATAGTTTGCAAATTCATTGTAACCAACAAAACCTTACTGCCCATATTTGCCGCTGCAGCAGCAGCTTCAGAACCTGCATGGCCAGCACCTACAACAATTACATCATATTTTTTAAAAAGCATTCTGGACTTTGTTAGCTATAATGTTTCACATGAAACATTTTGTTAAGTTATTATAGTTTAGTAAATAGTGAGCAAAGATAGACTAATTCGCTCTCGCTCCCGCATTTCTTCCTTTTCCCTTTCGGTAGAGTCATCAAAGCCGATCAAATGCAAAATTCCATGTATGAGTACCCGATGTAATTCATGTGAAAAATCAACTTTTAATTCGGCTGCATTCTCAAGGATACGCTCAGTGCTGATAAATATTTCACCAGAAATAATGTTTTCATTCACACTTTTGTTGAATGTTATCACATCAGTATAATAGTCATGATTTAAAAATTGCTGGTTAATTCTTAATAATCCCTCATCAGTACAAAATATAAAAAATAATGATCCAACTCTTTTTTTATAAGACTGCAAAACACTTTCAATCCAAATTTTCGTATGTGAATTTAAGCACGCAGGCACATCATTATCCAAACCCTCAAATCTAATCATAAAATTTGCTTGACTCGATATTTTCTTTTTTAAGATATTTCTTAAGCGTAAGTATTCTTTCTGAACTTAGTTGCCTATTAAAACTGTTACCATCAAACAAACAAGTCAACGATTTATCCCTTTCATCAATTACATGATTATCACAGATATAAGCTAATTTATTTTTAAAATAACCGTTCTCATAAATCTCCCTTTTTAAAAGCTCATAAGCATCATCATCCGCATAAAATCTCATCTCGATTCCATTTGGGTTAACCTGCATTTTTACGCTTAAGTTAATCTTACTTTTGGATTGATAAACGGTCTTAATAACTTCATATCCAATGACTTGACAACTAGCTAAAAGGTTTTCATCACTTGATTCTTTTAATATATCATAGGCTAGTTTTTCCAGTGTCCTGATGGCCGAGTAAAACCCTGTGTTCTCCGAAGAAATTTTAATGCTATCTGAAATCACGCTTTTTGAAGAAATATGCATTGCTACGCTCCTTATAAAATGGTGTTAGTTCGATTGATTGCAATCGCAATAAATCGAGTTGTTCTTTTAACTTCCTTTTGTACGTAAGTTCTTCAACAAAGTTACTGAAATTCTCATCCTTAAATTCATTTGATTCTCTTTTCTCTTCCTTTTCCCTCTTTTCTTCGCTTTTTTCAGATTCAAGCATGCGACTAACTATTTCTTTTTGCCTTTGGATCAGTTGTTGATTAATTTGTTTGTTCACGAGTTGTTCTTCCAGCTTTTCCATTTCTTCAATCATCTCATTAAATCCATCTTCATCAAGTTTTCCTTCTGCCTTTAAAGCATTCAAAAAATCCTGCATTTGCCTGCGAATAGCCTCTTGCTGGGCAGCCATGCGAGCCAATTGTTCACTCATTGATGGTTTGCCATCACCTTGTTTGCCCTCTTCCAGACTTCCCTCCTGTTTTTTCCTCATTTCTTCTAAAGCTTTACCGAGCGCTTCCTGCATTTGTCGCATATTCTGCAACTGTTGCTTGCCAGAAGATTGTTGGCCAGGTTTTGGTTGTCCCTGTGCATTCATGGGGCTAGGCATACCCATACTATTTTGCATATTTTCAAGAGACTCGGCAAGCATCAAAGACAAATTATTCATTGCCATAAAAGCATATTGCTGCTCGCTAACCCCTTGGCTAGTGCGTCCATCTTTCAACAAATCAAGTGCATTTAATATTCGGAATTGTACATTTTTTATTTCATCAAAAATGAAATTTTCAATCATAGGCTGCCTTCTGGCTAAGGCTTTTAGCGAGTCCTCGACAATTCTGAAATTAGCTGTCAATTCATTCTGTGTTCTAATCAACTGAGGTCTCGCAGGATCATCATTGTTCAGTGTTCCAAAACGAATCATCAATTCTTCCTGATCAATTGAACTTTTTACTATATTCTCGAGCAAAATCCTCATGGTATGCGCATCTTCCATCTGCTGCTGCATCAAGCTGGCCTGCATGGACAATTGAAGCATATTGGCCATCTTTTTCATTTTCTCACCTGCTGATTTTTTCATCTTAGTACTTTGATCTATCTGCTGCTGCTGCTCATGATCTATACTCTGCTTCAGATCTTCATCTATGGCCTCCTCCATTTCCTGTGTATCATCAAACTGGAGTGGTTTATCCAGTTCCTCGTTCATTTTTTGAATGGAATCAAGCTTTTGTTTCAATTGTTCAAAATCAGATTTTGATTCCTGAGCCGATTTCTGATCAGCTGATTCAGCATCTTCAGGTTCACGAATTAATTCTTCCCCAAGCTTTTCCAGTGATTCAATCAGATCCGTCATTTCCTTTTCCACCTTCAACTGCTTTAAAAGATTAAATTCCGATCGAGTAAGTCCTCCATTTTTTTGCTGTCGTTTTTCAAATCCTGAAGCATCTTTTGCATCTGATCTTTATCAAGCTCTTCCATAATTTTTTTAATCTCTTCCATCACTTCCTTCATCTCTTCACTAAATACCTCATCAAATAGCTGCTGAATTTCTTCTTGCTTTTTTAAGAGCTTTTTATCAGTAAGCTGATTTTCCTCCTCAAATTTTATTTGCTTGCTCTGCTCATCATGGAACTTATCAAACTTTTCTTCTAATTTTTTTTGCCGTTCAAAAAGGTCCTCAAGTTTTTGCTTATCAGACCAATCGGGTTGTTGTTTAGTGGCTAAATCCTGTAAAAGTTTCTCCAGTTCCTTACGTACATCAGCTGCTTCAATTAAGGCCCGATCCATTTCGTTTAACAAACTATTCTCCCGTTTATCAGCAATTGAATCAAGCGTTTCCATGCCAGGAATTTGAAGTGAAAAAGTAGGTGTTTTTTTCGATTTTGGCCCATTTATAGCATCATTGTCCCATACCTCAAAATAGGCTTCTACCTTATCGCCTGCAACAAGATTAAAACTGTCGGATTCAAAGAGATAATAAAAATTTTGGTGTGATGATTTTTGAAGAGGTAAATCAATATAAAAAGGTTTTGATTTTTCATCGTTTTCAGTATCCAGCAAATGATAAACCATTGCTAGTCTTCTGAATCCATAATCGTCTACTATTGCACCGGAAAAATAATATTTCTTCCCTAACTCTTCAGTAACCATATCTCCAACAATATCAGGGTAGGCATCTGGAATCATTTGGATTTTTAAGGGAAATTTATCGCCACTTTTAGTAAAAGCATTTGAAGATTGAATAGTCAAATCAAAACTTTCTGTAAGGTAAATGTCATAATGCCATTCATTTCCATTGGTTTCGGCTGGAGAAAATAGTGAGTCTTGCGCCCACATCTGCAGACTATCAGTGTCTCTTGTATAAAAACTCAAAGCAATACGGCTTCCTTCAGGAACAAAAAAATCTGTCTGTTCGCTAACCTCAAAACCTCCCAACCCAGTGTATTTTGGAGGCGCTACCTCGGCCTCATAAGCAAGAATAACAGGCCTCGGAAAAACTTCCAAAGTCAATGGCTGACTAAGATAATCTCCTCCTTTGATGAAAAACTGAATACTCTTTCCAGGTTTTTTAAACACATAAGAAAAAGTGGAAGCATTTTCCCTCTTCATCAGTTGGCGACCACCTTGTATCTGAAGGTAAAACTCAGCAGGAACTTCTTCTCCTGAAGCTCGTATAACTAATTCATAATCTTTATTTTGCATCGTCTTCAGGGCTTCTTTATCCGGAAATGAAATTGTAAAAGGCAAAGGCTTCACAAAGCTTTGATTATACCTAACAATTCTTTTTCCGGAATCATTGAAAATAGCAGGCTTCCAAATTATAATAATCAAGAAAACCAGCAATAATGCAGCACTTGAAAACAAAACATTTCTCGAAGGACGCAAGGCAATAGCATTGCTAAACTGATAAACAGCCAAACTTTCGGTTCTTTGGTCTATTGCAGCCTCAAGCAAAGGATCACTCCCATTCTTAACCGCGCTTTCCTGTAATTGCAACGTATTCAGAAGTCTGTCCTCGATCTCAGAAAAATGTTTACCAATAAGGCGGGCAGCTTCTGATGCTGACATTTGCCTGCGGTAAGTAAATAACTGGTAAAGTGGCAAAAAAATGTATTTTATACTTATAAATCCAGCTCCAGTGACATAAATCCAGAAAAGAAGCATCCTCCCTGTTGAAGGCAACCAAAGGAAAAACTCCAGCCCGTGTATGCCCAGTACAAGCAAAATGAGCAATACAATCCCAAGCAACAATCCTTTCAACAAGCGATTAAGATAAAATCGCCTGATAAATGCCTGAATCTTTTCGATCAATTGCCTGTTTTCAATGCTCATTCCTTTAATTATTGAAGCTATTTAAAACACATTTAATAAATGATGCTTAATTTAGCCTGCAAATATACATATAACCAAACGGTAAGTATTTACCAATATTTTCGTTCTTATGAAACAGATTTTACTTTCAGCCATTCTCATTTTTATTTTTACAACTATTAGCGCTCAAACTAACGAACTTCAGCAGCACGACAGATATTGCCGGCATTATCCGCAATCAGATGAAATTCCATCATATGCCTATCGTAACGACTGGCAGAGCGATCTTGTTCACGATTATGATGTTACTTTCTATTTTTTAGATCTGCAAGTATCGAGCACCTCCATTCAGGTTGGTGGAACCGTTGAAATTCATGGAATCGTTGTAGCTGAAGAAATGGCAGTCTTTGCCTTTGAACTTAATGCTCAGTTATCCCTTGAGGAAGTCATTTTTAACGACACAGTAGCTGAAAACTGGACATGGCAAGGTGATAATGTATTGGTAGAAGTTCCCACTTTGCAACAGGGC
Organism: Bacteroidales bacterium; assembly: GCA_015709215.1. Taxonomy (GTDB): domain Bacteria; phylum Bacteroidota; class Bacteroidia; order Bacteroidales; family F082; genus UBA5536. The sequence goes on along the minus strand of JACCQN010000007.1, from coordinate 8,136 downwards.
GAAACTTTTGTTGCGGAGATAAACTACGGAGGTACTCCACCAACCGGAGGTTTCTTTTCAGGCATAACGAATGATTACTCCAGCACCTGGCAAAAAAATGTTACCTGGACGCTTTCCGAACCTTTTGCAGCGAAAGATTGGTGGCCTAATAAACAGGTTTTAACTGACAAAGCTGATTCCGTTTGGGTTTTTCTTACTACAACTTCCGCCGAAATGGCTGGGTCGCAGGGCCTACTAACTAATATCACCAACTTGGGCAACAACCAATTACGATATGAATGGAAATCAAAGTATCCAATCGCCTATTATCTGATATCGTTTGCAGTATCCGATTATCAAGAATATACCATTTACGCTAAACCAACAGCCTTGGAAAATGACAGTATTTTGGTTCAGAATTTCGTTTACAATCACCCTGATTACCTCCCCAGCCAGCAAACAAATATCGATGTGGTGGTTCCACTGATCGAACTCTTTTCTGATTTGTATATCCTTTTTCCTTTCCATGAAGAAAAATATGGCCATTGTATCACCCAACTTGGCGGTGGAATGGAGCATCAAACAATGACTACATTAGGAAGCTTTTCATTTGATTTGATTGCCCACGAACTTGGCCATATGTGGTTTGGCGATAATGTTACCTGCGCCACTTGGAGCGATATATGGATTAATGAAGGATTTGCCACTTACAGTAACTATCTGGCACAGGAAATGCTGAACGGTTGGAACTCCGGACAAAATTTTATGATCAACACCCAAAATAATGTGATGTCATCGCCCGGTGGAAGTGTTTATATCCCACCTTTAGAAATTACTCCTGATAATGTCTGGCGCATTTTCAATGGCAGACTTTCCTATGATAAGGGAGCTTCCATCCTGCATGTGCTTCGTCACGAAGTGAATAACGACGAGCTTTTCTTTGATATCATGAACACTTTCCAAATTGCCTTTAAAGATAGCACAGCAACAGGCGAAGATTTCCGTATGATCGCCGAAGAAGTGACCGCAATGGATCTGGAACAATTTTTTGCCCAATGGTATTATGGCGAAGGCTATCCAAAATACGACATTGAATGGTATATGTTTGATGATACATTCGATATGTATGTTACCCAAATAGGATCGTCCTTTACCCCACTGTTTCAGATGACTATGGATTATAAACTCACTTTTTCGGATGGCAGCGACACTACCATCAGACTTTATCAGGAAAATAACCTTGAACATTACGCTATTAATTTTGGCAAACAGGTTGTTAACATTCAGGTAGATCCCAACAACTGGACTTTTGAACGCGTAAGTACCCTTATCGGCAGTAATCCTGAAAAACCAATTAACCACTACTTCAGCATGTATCCCAATCCTGCTTCAAATCAAATTAATCTGGCATTTAGTGAGGATCAAATCCGTGAAATTACCATTTCGGATGCCACGGGCAAACTGCTTATTTCGAGTAAAATAAGTGGTTTAAATCACCGGATTAATATTTCCGGTTTTTCGTCAGGAATTTATTTTATTTCGGTAAGCGATAAAGCGGGAAACCTGGTTAAAAAACTAATTAAATAACATTATCAATTACAGTTTTTTAAGTGACCTTCAAACAGAAAAAAAGCCAGGCAAATCTTCAGTATTTGCTCTTAAAATTCAATGCATAATCAAATAAAGTCGAACACTTGATTTTTGGTATCTTTGCAGCCCAAAATTCAGTTGATTATGCCAAAAAATATCAGGGTGCGCTTTGCTCCCAGTCCAACAGGGCCACTTCATATGGGTGGCGTTCGCACGGCCTTGTACAACTATCTTTTCGCCAAAAGTAATGGCGGTAAAATGATTTTGCGTATTGAAGATACCGATCAAAGCCGCTTTGTTCCGGGCGCCGAGCACTACATCATGGAATCGTTGGCCTGGTGTGGTATTCAATTCGACGAAGGAGTTTCCGAAGGTGGTTCATACGGTCCATACCGCCAAAGCGAAAGAAAAAGCATTTACAAAGCCTATGCCGATCAACTGATACAAACTGGAAATGCCTATTATGCTTTTGATAGAACAGAAGATCTCAACGAACTCAGAAAACAGGCCGAAGCCAAAAAGAAAACTTTTATCTATAATGCCCAAACGCGTAAGACGCTGCGCAACAGCCTCAATATGAATGATGATGAGATAAAAAAGCATCTAATGGAAGGCACACCATATGTTGTTCGTTTTATGATTCCGGAAAATATCTGCATTACCATGAATGATCTGATCCGTGGTAGGGTGACCGTAAAATCAGAAACTCTGGACGACAAGGTATTATTTAAATCTGATGGGATGCCAACCTATCACCTGGCCAATATTGTAGATGACCATTTGATGGAAATCAGCCACGTGATAAGAGGTGAGGAATGGCTGCCTTCGCTTCCGCTGCATGTGCTTTTGTACGAAGCTTTTGGATGGGAAAAGCCACAATTTGCTCATCTGCCGCTTTTACTCAAGCCAGACGGAAATGGCAAGCTGAGCAAACGCGATGGTGACCGCCTCGGATTTCCGGTTTTCCCATTGCAATGGAAAGACCCTAAAAGCGGCGAAATATCCTCCGGATATCGTGAAAACGGTTATTATCCTGATGCTTTTGTAAATATGCTTGCCCTTCTTGGCTGGAATCCCGGAAATGATCAGGAATTGTTTAGCATGACCGAATTGATTGAAGCATTTTCGCTGGATCGTGTGGGTAAATCTGGTTCAAAATTCGATCCCGAAAAAGCCAAATGGTTTAACCATCAATATTTGATTCAACGATCTGATAAGCAACTGGCCTCGGAATGGAAGCAGTGGCTAAAAACAGAGAAAAATCTGGAACCTGAAAGTGTAAAAGTTGTAAAAATTGTCTCTCTGATCAAAGAACGTGTCAACTTTGTTAAAGAACTGTGGGACGAGGCATCTTTCTTTTTCGAAGCACCCGAAAGTTATGACGAAAAAGTGATTAAAAAACGCTGGAAGACTGACAGCCCTGAGCAAATGGAAAACCTGGCAACATTGTTGGACACTCTGGAAGATTTTACAGCTGAAAAGATTGATGAAAAAATCAAAAACTGGATCGCCGACAACGAACTCTCGATGGGTGTAATTATGAATGCACTACGCTTGTTGCTTGTTGGCGCTGCCAAAGGGCCTCATCTGGGCGACATCATGGAGGTACTCGGAAAAGCAGAAAGCATCAAACGTATCCGCAGTGGAATAAAGACTTTATTAAACTAAAACAATACAAATGGCTGTGATTTCGATAGAAGGAATGGAGTTTTTTGCCTATCACGGTTGCTTTGCCGAAGAACAGCTGATTGGCACTTGGTTTGTTGTCGATTTGTTTCTTGATGTAGATACCAGCTCGGCAGAAACATCTGATAAGTTGGAAGAAACAGTGAATTATCAGGCTGCATATCAGGTTGTAAAGCGCGAGATGATGATCAACTCCAATTTGCTGGAACATGTTGGGCACAGGATTTTAAAGGCAGTCCGGAATGAGTTTCCAACTGTAGAGAAAGCGCGTATCAAAGTGCGCAAGATGAATCCGCCCCTTGGCGGAAAAATGGATTTTGTAAGCTTAACATTGGAAGGATGAAACCTAAACTGCAACTTGTTGAACCAGAAATTTGTCCGTGCTGCGGCAAAAGTTTTGAATGCGGCAAATCGGGCAAGTGCTGGTGCTATGAAGTCGATACAAAGTCATCAGTTTTGGAGCTTATCAGCAAAAAATACGACAGCTGTCTGTGCCCGTCCTGTCTGGAAGAAATTAACAGACAAGGCAAACTTTAGCCTTTGCTAAAAAGGAAAATGATGTATCTTTGCAACCCAAATTTTTTGGTCTCGTGGCCGAGTGGCTAGGCAACGGTCTGCAAAACCGTGTACAGCGGTTCGAATCCGCTCGAGACCTCTAAAACAAAAAAGAGCTTAATATGCTCTTTTTTTTTTATTATTAATCAGAGCCTTCCACGGGACTCGAACCCGCGACCTGCTCATTACGAGTGAGCTGCTCTACCAGCTGAGCTAAGAAGGCTGATAAGGCCGCAAAAATACATATTTCTTTGCTTATGCGAACCTGCTGCACAATTTTGTTGTCGTTCTTATTACATCTTCCTATTTTTGTAAACTCTTTTCAAAAGTGTATGAAAATTCTCTTTGTCTGTTTGGGTAATATCTGCCGCTCACCTGCTGCTGAAGGAATTTTTAATCACAAAGCCCGCGAGGCTGGATTACCTGTTTCTGCTGATTCAGCTGGCATCTCAGCCTGGCATGCCGGTGAAAAAGCCGATCGGCGTATGCGACAAACCGCCAAAAACAGGGGATATGACCTAACAAGCATTTCTCGTCCGTTAATATCTTCTGATTTTGAAGACTTCGACTACCTCATTGCCATGGACGATCAGAACTATGACGATTTGCAGGCAAAAGCACCCGATTCTGGTCATCTGAAAAAAATTCTGCGTATGCGTGACTTCTTTTCCGACAAGCGCTTTGATCATGTCCCCGATCCTTACAATGGCGGCTCAAAAGGTTTCGAAATGGTGATCGACCTGCTTGAAGATGCTTCTGAAAACCTGATCCAATTCATTCAAAAACAATAAGTGGAGCTAATCCTTCAATACCTCACAATTGCGTTGCTGGCCAGTGTAAGGTTGCTCATGACGCCCCCAGTGTCTTTTTTGGCAGGTTTTAGCCTCCCCGAAACTCTGATCACTGTGAACACAGGAGGTATAATTGGATTTTTGATTTTCTATTTCTTTTCAGATTGGATCACCTGGAAAAATCCTAATTTACAGGCTCGACGACCGGGGAAAAGATTCAGTCGGTTACGGAGGATCTTGAAATACAGGAATTGCGTTGGCCCATGGCCTTTTATCCTTACCTCTCCCTTTTTGTCTGTTCCTGTGTGTGCCTTCATTATCCGAAAACTCTACCGCAGGTCATTAAAAGTTTTCCTTTTTTCTTTATTGACCATTTTATTTTGGGGAACACTCTCCTGTTTACTGTTTTCACCTGTAAGCCTGCTTTGATTTCCGTAATCTTTTAAGTTTCTGATGCAAACACACCCTAACTCTCTCTTTCGGAATACTAAAGTTCCTTTCTAAAAGTGACAGCATTTCCTTTTTATCCCACATTGCAAGTAAAAGATCACAATTACTTGATATTAAAATGAGTCATTTTTAAAAATTTCTACAGGAAAGAACTACGGATTTTTTTCGGTAGAACAGCACAGGTTTAAATTTTAAAAGCTGGTAGATTTGTTTGGCTTTGTTTGTTGGTTCGGTGCATTGTCGTATTGTTATGACTTTATCTCCAATGTTTTCTACGCTGGTTGATACACATTTTGGGCATTCATTAGGCGGACAATCTCGCTCCAACTGTGAGTAAATCATTTTTGTTTTAATTGAAACCATATTGTACAAACTAACCTATAGGCAAGTAAACCGAGATTTAGATGTGCCATTGAAGCGTCATCAGTTTTGTGATATATCGGGCGCAAGTTAAGGTCGGTTTTCTATACCCTGAAAGTCTTACGTAAAGCTTTGCATAAGACTTTCCGCCTTCTAAAAACAAAAGGATTCGGAATAGAGCAATCAGAATTGACAAGTGGATGAGCATTGAGAAAGCTTATTCTTATGCAATTATCGGCTTTGCTCAAAATAGTACCAATGAATATCGTTTATGCCCAACCAGAAGGAGGTCAGCCAATAGAGGAAGTTTTTGATGAAGAGCAAATAGAAGTTTTACACAAAATAAATCATAAGCTGGAAGGCAAAACAGCAAAACAACGTAATAATAATAGCCCTAAAACAACTAAATGGGCTGCATGGATAATAGGGGTTAGAAAGGTTATGACTCTCAACAAGTACCTGCTGGCGTAATTGTTTTGTTAAGAGCGTTAGAAAGGCTAAGCACTATTATGGAAGGAATGAAAATAGAAAAAGATGTGGGTACACGGTAGCTGAAGCCGGGCAGGGGAAGAAGATGATATGCAACAGGGCTAACAACTTAAAGTTCCATAGCCTATCATAATTCAAATTAAACTTTGTTGAAATTACTAAATCCAAAACTATACTGCACAGCAGAAAATTGTGAAGATTTCGGTCAAAAACCTTGCAGCAAGTTCTATCCTTTTCCATGCAATTTCAATTATATTAATGTGTTAGGTGCTTGTCAGCAGACCCTATGTCGAGGGCAACAGATATCAAACGTGTTTTGTATTAAACAGGCAAAGTTGAAATAGAATCATTGTTGTCCGGTATAATTCAAATAAAAACGCTCAAACGCTATAATAATGCCGTCGCTACGGGACTTGGGATAATCAGGGGTAAGCTTTTATTCTACCCACATTTTGTCCCTAGCGGGTCAGTCCTGTTAGGGACAAAATGTGGGTAGCCAGTGCGTTACAGGTTAAGAAAAAGTTGCGTAGGGACGACATTATATTTTATCGGACAATAGTGAAATAGAACGAAAAAACAAATCCCCAAAAAGGACGACTTTTTCTTTCTCCGTGGTTATTATTTTAAATTCTAGCTTAGTTCTTTATTAATAACCACCCCAGCAGATAAACTTAGTAAGCTGTCCAGTGGCTTTCACACGAACACCTTTGGGAGTGTTGTGCAGCACACAGGCTTGGTTATAAAGATCATGCTCAAAAAAGAGGATATAATCCTCAGCCAGTGCTTCGGCATAAAATCGTTCTTTGTCTTTAAGTGTTTCAAGAGGTTTGGTGTCGTAAGCCATGATCCAAGGCATGGGAATATGCACTGTTGATGGCATGAGGTCGGCCATAAATACTACAGTTTTACGCTGATAACGGATATGGGGGATCACCTGGCCTTCGGTGTGGCCGTTGTATAACTTAAAGGTGATGTTAGGGATATATTCACCTTCTTGCTCAATCAGCCTGAGCTGTCCGCTTTCCTGTATAGGCAGGATATTTTCCTTGAGGTAAGAGGCCTCTTCCCTGCGGTTGGGATTAGTAGCCCAATCAAACTGTTGACGGCTGGTCCAGTAAGTTGCATTTGGGAAAGCCAGCTCGTACCCAGTTTTATCAGCATTAAAGTTTACGCTACCTCCGCAATGGTCGAAGTGCATGTGCGTGATCACCATATCTGTGATGTCACCAGGATTGTATCCGGCCGCTTTAAGAGAGCTTTCGAGCGTGTCATCGCCATTGAGATGGTAATGTTTGAGCCAGTTTTCATCCTGTTTGTTACCAATTCCATTATCAATCAGGATACGGCGATCACCATCCACCACCAGCAGGCAACGCATGGCCCAGTTGCAGAGATTGTTTTCATCGCAGGGATAAACTTTTTGCCAGAGTACCTTAGGTACCACACCAAACATGGCACCACCGTCGAGCTTCAGATTTCCGGTTTCGATAGGAATAAGTTGCATATTGAATTTACTTTATGTGTTTTGACACTGATTAAACAAATTAAAAGCCAACAAGTTTTACCGGAGGCATTTGTTATTCTGTTAGGAGTATGATAGCTCAAAAATGCATTATTTTTGCGACATAAAAATGTTTCATGCATATTTTACTGATTGATAATTACGATTCTTTCACTTATAACCTGGTGCAGTTGCTGCGCGAAAGCGGTGTGAAACACAGGCTTCATATCGTTAAAAACACCCTTACATCTGATGATCTACCAACAGAAGCAGACAAGGTATTAATCTCACCAGGACCAGGCCTACCAGAAGAATCCGGCAACTTGATGGCCATGATCGCACATTATGTACGACAACAAAAACCCATCCTGGGTATTTGTCTGGGGCATCAGGCTTTGGCCTTGCATTTTGGTGCCAGGATGAAACAATTGCCACTGGGTTTTCACGGAGCTGACCATGTGCTTTATCAAGGCCCCATGGCCGGAAAGCTCTTCAGCGAGGTTGCACAGAAGTTTGTGGCCGGGCGCTACCATTCGTGGATTGTTGATCACAAAACGCTTCCGGAGTCACTTTTGCCAACGGCTTACGATGAAGCTGGCCGTTTGATGGGATTCAGGCATGTAAATTTGCCCATCGATGCCTTGCAGTTTCATCCTGAGTCGTATATAACGGTTGATGGACAACAGATGATGACGAATTGGCTGAAGTTATAGCAAAGAAAAGCCTACCAAAAGG
>JACCQN010000081.1 GCA_015709215.1 Bacteroidales bacterium | reverse complement strand
GAGCCGAGATGCCGACCTTCAACCAAAGGTCATCGAGTACAAAGGTCATCGAGCGAAGCCGAGATGCCAACCTTCAACCAAAGGTCATCGAGTACAAAGGTCATCGAGCGGAGCCGAGATGCCAACCCAAAAATTCCCTACCTTTGCCAAAACTATAATCTCCTTGAGCAAAAACCAACATCCCCACAACACCTTCCTTCTCATTGTTAGCTATTTGCTTATTGCCGGCGGCCTTAATTTTTATCTCGGTTTTATCGCTCAAAACAACAACCTCCTCTGGCTATACAACGGCATCCAGATACCTTTATATGGTTTCCTGGCTTTCCTGCTCGCCCGCAGCCTCGGCCGCTGTCCGCTCAAATGGCGACGCATGACCATACACACCCTGCTCATCTTACTGGCACACAGCTATTGGGTGTTTTTCCTGCTAGCATGGCTATCTAACGCTCCTTACCAATTCAACTGGTTTGCCTTGAGTCTCGCCCTTGTCGGAATGATCCTTGGAATAAAGCTCCGGCTAAGCTACTCCTACAAACGCTGCGACTGCCAAATCGCCACGAGTGTCATCAGCAAACCCTCCCAAACAAACCTTATTCCTTCTTCGGGCTATCCGGGTTTCAATGCTCTTATCACACACCATCCTGATCTTCCTGCAATCATCAGCCGCTCATTTGGATGGAAACCTTTATTCATCGGCAATCACCTAAGGTGGAAAATGAACCTCATCTGCACCGGCAAAAGCCTCGTATCACTGCCCCATTTTAGCTATGGTGCCCTCTTTGTAAGCCACCAAAAACCAAATCCCGACGAGGTAACCCAACACTTGCAAAAGATGCACTTTCAGCAAGGCTTTCACGGATTACAGTATCGAAGTTTGCTGCACGAGTCAGCGCAAGTAAAGCATGCATACAAAATCAGCTCCTGGCTCACTTTACAAGCCACACCAGAGCAACAGTTCGGGCAATTCTCTGCAAACCTGCGTAGCAAAATACGCCGTGGCCTCCGCCAAAATTTCAATTTAGTATGTGGTAAAGAAGAGCTGCTCAACGACTTTTACAAAACTTACGCCCGTCATATGCGCCACTTAGGCTCAGGTGCTATTACCAGAAGGTTTTTTGCCAACCTGCTCCAATCATACAACAACAGGGGGGGCGTTGCCAAAATTTACCTGCTCCGGCACCACAACAAAACCATTGGAGCAGCCTTTAGTCTGGCTTATGAAGGCTTCTACGAAAACGGCTGGTTCGCCACCCATCCCCGCTGGCAAAAACACTATACCTCCTATGTATTGCATCATCACATGATCAACGACGCCATCGCCATGGGCTGCCACACCTACAGCTTTGGCCGCAGCACACGCAACAGCGGCGTACATCTCTTCAAAAAACAATGGAACACCACCGACATACCCCTAAACTGGCTCAGCTTTCCCGAACCCAACATCAACATCCGCAAACAATCCTGGATCAGAACCTTTTGGAAATACCTACCCTATCCCATCGGCAACAGCTTCGGCAACTATATCGCTAAATGGATCTATTAAAACCTTAACATCCATAAGTCTCATCGACTCTAATCTCCACCAATTCCTACACAGCCAATAGCTTCAGACCCCCCATCCCCCCATTCAATCATTCAATCATTCCCCCATTCAATCATTCAATCATTCAATCATTCAATCATTCCCCCATTCAATCATTCCCCCATTCTATCATTCAATCATTCAATCATTCCCCCATTCAATCATTCTATCATTCAATCATTCAATCATTCTATCATTCAATCATTCCCCCATTCTATCATTCAATCATTCAATCATTCTATCATTCAATCATTCCCCCATTCAATCATTCAATCATTCAATCATTCAATCATTCAATCATTCAATCATTCTATCATTCTCTCATTCAATCATTCCCCCATTCAATCATTCAATCATTCAATCATTCAATCATTCTATCATTCAATCATTCAATCATTCTCTCATTCCCCCATTCAATCATTCAATCATTCCCTATACCACTTCAGGCTTCACTCTAAACTTCTCCACCCAAACAACCCACAAAGCAAATATCACCACATAAAAACCCGGGCGAAGCACCCAATCATGGATAAAACCCCAATACTCCGGCTTCCACAGCACCACTACCGAAAGAATTACAATGCGCATAATATTTACACCATGCATAATCAAAATACTCATCGGGATATACCACAGCTTATGCTTCCAGGGACCCGGAAACAGCACAAACAACACCAAAATCTGATAAAACTGTTTCAAGCCTGAGCAGCTCTCCACCACCTGCACATAGCCACCATTCGAAAACCACATATAGTTGGGATACTCCGTGGTAACATGCAAACCAAGGATATGACGATTAATCCACAAGCTGCTGTGAAACACCTGCTCCGCCAGCCAGTCTGCCGTTACATTAACCACCGTAAACGACTTGATAACCTTGGCAAACTCCCACCACAACTCATGAAAAGTATACGTAATAACCGCAAACAGCGCCACATCAACCACAAAGCCCATCGGCCCCGCATAAAACCTTTTAAAAGATCGGTAAGCAGACTTGATCATAAGTCAATTGTTTTGCGCAAAAATAACCCAAAACTACAAACAACCATAAACATCTAATCCCATAAACCTGCTTTTACCTTTTGACCCCTGCCTGTCTGCTCACAACAGCTAGGGTTGTCTTAATTTCACTCAAACGATCAAAAACAAATTACTTAAACAGACACAGAGCAATTGAAAACAAAGAAAAACAAAGGCAACAATAATAACTACGACAACTTTTGCCTTCTTACTTTTTCCTTGGCTCTTTAACCGTAAACCTATGAACTTTTAAACCCTTAAACCCTGCCCGATTTAAATTTTTTTTAACAAAATCAGGTATCTCAAACCCTGAAATGCTTAAAAACAAGCAGCAATCCTTTCCAATCCATCGACCTCCGTTATAAAATGAAAAACTTTGAACATTTGCTGTTCAATAACGACAACAGCAAACGGATTCTACACGCCCCTGCCTTCTTCACCGACCTCAACAATAAAGTTACAAAACCAAATTTACACAAAACGTTCTTCAACCACTCCTTCATTCCGGCCTGTCTTCCACTGGAAAATTTTCCTCACTTTTGGCAGGGCATGACCGGATAACAGAAAATGCCTGAAAAGGTCTTTTGCTTTTAACTCAATCGAAAATGCTTTACTTTTGGTCATTAAATTGGTAAATACACTTGAGCAAAATAGTAAGGCATCATTTTATCCTGCGCAATATGCTGTGCGATTGCTGCCTGAAAGTGATCGGGCTGCTGGCCGAAAAATATGATTTCGAGCTAATAAAAGCCCGGCTGGGCGAAATCACAATTGAATTTGATCCTGATATCATAAGCCTGAAAAAAATCACAGAAATTTTAGCAGCCAATGGTTTCGAAATTATCGAAAACAAAGAAACCTATCTGGTTGAAGAAATCAAACGGGTTGTAATTGAGCTTGTGCATCATTCCACTTACAATGCTATGGTTAGGAATTCTGATTTCATTGTAGGAAAATTCAACCTGAGTTATCAGCATCTGTCAACCGTTTTTTCGCACCATGAAGGCATTACGCTCGAAAAATACATTATCCTTCAACGCATCGAAAAAGTTAAAGAACTCATTCAGCTCGAAGAACTTACACTAAGCGAGATTGCCTATATGATGGGATATAGCAGTGTGCAATATCTATCCACTCAGTTTAAAAATATCACAGGCTATTCCGTAACCGAATACAAGGCATTGCCCGAAAAAGAGAGAAAGGGCGCCGGATGACACTAAAATATTATACAACAAAAACAAAAAATTGTAAGAGCTGCCCGCTAAGGTTGATGTAGGTTTGCCAAGTGATCACTTTATAAAAAACTCAAACATTTACGCCATGAAAATAAGAAATAATATTGCCGTCAGCGACAACGGATTCGTTTTTAATCCCGCATCTGGTGAGTCCTTTACCGTAAATCAGGTTGGTCTCGACATATTAAATATGTTACGCAAAGGCGAAAAACAGGAAGCAATCGTTCAGGAGCTTTCCAAAAAATACCAGGCTGATACGGTTATGATAGAACGCGATCTGCTCGATTTTGAAGCCATGGTCAAACAATATCACCTCCATCAAAATGAAGACTAATAAACAAAAGCTTACCATTGCTGTAACAGGGCTCAATGCCATCGACAGTCCCGGCCCGGGTGTTGCTGTAATAAGAGGATTGCTCGAGGCAAAGAGTTTCGATTGCAGAATTATCGGTTTAGCTTACGAATCGCTCGAGCCGGGCATTTATATGCACGATTTAATCGAAAAAACTTATCATATCCCCTATCCTTCTGCAGGCATCGAAGCACTCTACAATCGCTTGATGCAAATTCATGAAAAGGAAAAACTGGATGTGGTAATCCCAAATTTCGATGCCGAGCTGTATTCTTTTATCAAGCTGTCGGATAAGCTTAAAGCGCAAGGTATTCACAGTTTTTTGCCTACCATAGAACAATTCGAAGCTCGCCAAAAAATCAACCTTCCGGAATTTGGCAAAAAATACGATATCCACGTGCCGCGCAGCAAAGCTATTTATACCACTAACGAAATATACAGCCTGGAACAGGATTACAACTGGCCGCTGGTGATTAAAGGAAAATATTACGATGCCAGCCTGGCATACAATATGGATCAGGCCAAAACTGCTTTCAATAAAATCAGTGCCAAATGGGGTCTGCCTATCATTGTGCAGGAATTTATTCATGGCACCGAATACAATGTGACAGGCCTGGGCGACGGGTTTGGAAACACCATTGCGGCAGTGCCCATGCGCAAACAATATATCACCGACAAAGGAAAAGCCTGGGGCGGCATCACCATCACCGATGAAAATGCACTCGACCTCACATCACATTTCCTGAAATCAACCAAATGGCGCGGAGCTTTTGAGCTGGAGCTGATGAAAAACAAAACGGGCGAATACTTCCTGCTCGAAATAAATCCCCGTATCCCAGCTTGGATTTACCTTGCCGTTGGCGTAGGACAAAATATTCCCGAAGCGCTCACAAGTCTGGCAATGGGCTGGCCAACAGAAGCTTTCAAACATTACGAAGCCGGCAAAATGTTTATCCGCTTTGCCTGGGATATGATTGTAGATTTAAGCGAGTTTCAACAAATTTCAACTTACGGAGAACTTTAAAAAAACGAATTATTATGACAACAAAAGCAAGATACGAAAGACCTTTGATCAAAAAACTGGAAAGTAATATGCCTAACAAATTTGGCATGCGAACTGAGTTTGAACCCTTTACACACATCGACGGTGTTTCGGTCGCCTCATTAATGGCTGACTATGGTTCACCGGTTTTTGTATTATCCGAACAAAAAATTAGAAACAAATTTAAAGCTGCCCGCCAGGCTTTTGAAACCCGCTACCCAAAGGTACAGTTTGCCTGGTCATACAAAACTAATTACCTCTCAGCTGTTTGTAATGTGTTTCATCAGGAAGGATCGTGGGCCGAAGTGGTTTCGGGATTTGAATACGACAAAGCCATCCGCCATGGTGTTGATGGCAGCAATATCATTTTCAATGGCCCCGACAAAACACAGGAAGACCTGCGCAAAGCTATTACCAACAACTCTCTGATTCATATCGATCATCTCGACGAATTGTATATGATTCAGGAAATTGCCCGTGAAACCAGGCAAAAACCTAAAGTTGCGATTCGCGTTAATATGGATACCGGAATTTATCCCATGTGGGATCGTTTTGGATTTAATTTCGAAAACGGCCAGGCCTGGGACGCCCTCAATAAAATTATGTTTTCGGGTCTGCTTGATTTGGTAGGTCTTCATACTCACATCGGCACCTTTATGCTATCGCCCAATGCTTACGCTATTGCGGCCTCAAAGCTGGCTAACCTGGCGCAACGCATACAACAAAAATATGGCCACGAAGTAAAATATATCGATATGGGTGGCGGTTTTTCATCCCTTAACACGCTCAAAGGAGCATACCTGCCTGGAACTGATACCAATCCTTCGATCGACGACTTTGCCGAAGCCATTACTTCAGCTTTGATCAACAGCGATTACCACCCAAAATCACCCCCATTGCTAATCCTTGAAACAGGACGTGCGCTGATAGACGAGGCGGGTTATCTGCTTGGATCTGTGATTGCCAACAAACGACTGTCAGACGGAAGAAGAGCAACCATTCTTGATGTGGGAGTAAACCTGCTCTTCACCTCTTTTTGGTACGATCATAAAATTACTCCAGCTCAGGAATTTACTTCTTACACCGAAGATACTGTCATCTATGGTCCTCTTTGCATGAATATCGACATGGTACGCGAAAATATCAGCCTGCCTCTGCTTAATAAAGGAGATAAAATTGTGATTCATCACGTTGGGGCATACAATATGACCCAATGGATGCAGTTTATTACCTTACGGCCAAATGTTGTGATGATTGATATGGACGGAAAACCACACCTGATCCGTAAAAATGAATCCATCGACTCGATCGAGAATCTGGAAGAAATCCCACCTCATTTATCGCATTTTGAATTATGATCACGGATAAAACCCGTTTGATGTTCCCTCAGTTCGGGCAGAGCTTGCTCAACAGCTACACACAAGTGTTCTTTGCCAAGAACAAGTGGATGGCTTTGATGCTGGTGGCCGTTAGCCTTATCGATCTGAATGCAGGTTTAAGTGGCATGCTGGCTGTTGTTGTTGCCAATACTGCTGCTTACCTCATCGGACTGAACCGCGAGCAAATCATCAACGGGTTTTATGGTTTTAATCCGCTTCTTGTAGGTCTTGGCTATGGGATTAGCTTTGAGCCCGGGCTTAGCTTTTTTATTATTCTGATATTCATCAGTTTGCTCACACTCTTTACCAGCATACTCCTCGCCGGATTACTCAGCAAGTACGGGCTGCCTTACCTCAGTTTGCCTTTCCTGCTTGGTTTTTGGATTATTACCTTAAGCAGTCGCAGCCTCAGCCAGTTAGAGTTAAGCGAAGGTGGAATCTACTTTCTAAATGAGTTGTTCAGTTTGGGTGGTTTCACTTTATTGCAGATTCACAGCTGGTTCGAACAGCTGCAATGGCACGAAATTTTTAAACTGTATTTCCGGTCCTTGGGTGCAATCTTCTTTCAACCATATTTATTCGTAGGTCTAGTTATTGCGGCCGGCCTGCTGATTTGGTCGCGACTGGCATTCCTGCTTTCATTTATTGGTTTTGTGTGTGCTTATCTTTTTTATTTGGTTGTAGGAGCAAGTTTAAACGATATCGCCTATAGCTTTATAGGATTTAATTTTATCCTTTCTTCTATTGCCATTGGTGGCTTTTTTGTGATACCGTCAATTTACTCTTTTTTGTGGGTAATCATTTCTATCCCTTTGCTCGCCTTCTTGCAGATAACTGCCGGTAGTTTGCTGGCACCTCTGCAATTAGGCGTTCTGTCGCTGCCTTTTAATTTTGTGGTAATCAGTTTTTTATTTGTTTTTCGCCTCCGCGAAAGGTATTTTAACAAACCAGCTTTGGTTTATTTTCAGCAGTTTCAGCCCGAAAAAAACCTTTACAGTTCGCTGATTAACAACCGCAGGCTGGCTCATCTGGAACGCATCCCGATGAAACTTCCATTTTGGGGATTTTGGAAAGTGACACAGGCTTTTGATGGAGAGCATACACACAAAGACGCCTGGCGCTATGCCTGGGACTTCGAATTTGTGGACGAAAGCGGTAAAGCCTACAAAAACGAAGGCTATCAAATTACTGATTATTATTGCTTTGGGAAACCCGTTTTGTCGCCGGCAAGTGGTTATGTCATGGAGGTAATCAACGAAGTGGACGACAATGCAATAGGCGATATGAACCTGCGTCAAAACTGGGGAAACAGCATTGTAATCAGCCATGGCGAAGGCCTTTTTTCACAGTTAAGTCACTTGCAAAAGGGAAGTATCCAAGTGCATAAAGGCCAATACGTTGAGCAAGGCACTCAGCTTGCAAACTGCGGCAACTCTGGTCGTTCACCCTTTCCGCACCTTCATTTTCAATTTCAAACTTCCAGCGTGGTAGGCGCCCAAACCCTTAGCTATCCTTTTGTGGCTTATCTTAGCAAAAACGGTGAGCTCCGGTTTCACAGCTCAGATCAACCCCAATTGAATGATTTGGTGAGCAATCAATTGGTTGATGAAACACTTAATAAAGCACTTCACTTTATCCCCGGACAAACCCTCAGATTTGAATTAACAGATAATGAACAGCCTGAAATAATTGAATGGGAAGTTAAAACTGATATCTTCAATCAATCCTTTCTCAACTGTCGCCAAACCAATTCAAAAGCCTGGTTTGGTCGCAATAGCGATCTTTTTTACTTCACTCGTTTCGAAGGCGATAAAAACAGTTTGTTGTATGATGTTTTCCTGGGTCTTTATCAATTAGTAACGGGTAGCAATCCTGGCCTCACTATTAAAGAACATATCTCATTGAGCGAGTTCCCCAGCGCCGCATTGCGTATTTTGCAGGATTTTTTGTCACCTTTTTATCGCTTTCTGAACATTCGTTATGAGGCTACTCAGCTAAAAATTAAACAAGGAATTGGTGACTCACGCATGGCATTTAACACTCAGGTTTATTTTGAAGTGAACAGAAAAACCCTTTCCTCCCGAAAATATGCCATCACTTTCGAAGCAGGTGAAATTGTACGGTTTGAAATTGAAAAAGATAACAAACATCAAATCCTGAATCGTGTATAAACTGCCTATTATCTTGCTTTTCTCCTTGCTCCTGTCAGTTAAGCCCGGTCAAAGCCAAAACCACGATTTCAGGCATCAGGATAGTACATTATATGCCTTTTTTGTACAAGAAAACTGGCAGCAGGTTCTAAAACAAGGAAATCAAATGCTGGAGCAAGGCTACGACTATTATTTTTTGCATATCCGAATGGGAATAGCTGCTTATCAAATGGAGCGCTATCTATTGGCACGCAAGTACTTTAAGAAAGCTTTGGTGCTTTATGCCAAGGATCCTGTGGCAAACAGTTACCTCTATGGAACCTGTCTTTTACTCAATCAGAAAAATGAAGCCGGAGCAGTTAGTTACAGCTTATCCTCAACCGAAAAGAAAAGCTGGAAAGTTCCTGTTGGATTCAGCCTTGAATCCCTTCATATGGATATGGGTACACAGGCCTTTGATCACCACCATAGCATCGATTTTAATACGATAAGCGGAAGTGATCATTTTTATGGTCAAAGCCGCGAATATGATCAACAGACCTTATGGGATGCAGGCATTCGTTTTCAACTGAGCCAGCGTGTAAGGGCTTATTTCGGCATCC
>JACCQN010000080.1:5687-9452 GCA_015709215.1 Bacteroidales bacterium | reverse complement strand
CCAATATATACAGATAGTTACGAGTTGGGCTATTTGAGATATTGGGAAAATGCAAGTTTGAATTTTAATACCTATTACCGCTACAGCACAGATGTGTTTCAGCGAATTGAAACAGTTGATTCGTCTGGAATTACTTATACAGGGCCAGTTAATTTTGCTCAAAATAATAGCTATGGCCTTGAATTAATCGGTAATGCACGGCTTTATAAATGGTGGAATGTGAATGGTAGTTTGAACTTCTATCGTTCGATGACAGATGGTGAAGCCAATGAAATTCAATACAATACTGATTATATTACCCTTACAGGGCGTGTTATGAATAAGTTTACAGTTCAGCGCGGCTTCGATATGCAGTTATCACTTAATTATCGCGGGCCAATGGACATGCCACAGGGTACCCGCGATGCTACCTGGTCGGCTGATTTTGGGGCAAGTAAGGATGTTTTTAACGGAAAAGGTACTTTGACCCTTAGCGTAAGAGATATCTTCGGAACCCGACGATGGGCGTTCGAAACTTTTGCTGAGGATTTTTATACCAATAGCGAGTTCAGATGGAGCACAACAACGATTACTTTGAACTTCAATTACAGGATTAACCAACAGAAGAAAAAAGGATCCCCCGATAGGGGAGAAGGACAACAAGTGGATGAAGGAATGGAGTTTTAATCCATTAATTTTCAAGAATCAAGAATAATGAGTGAATCAGATGTGGCTTCTCCTTCAAAAAGTGTGTCTGGTTTTGCTCCGTTTATTTTGAAATTGCTGTAATTCAAAAATTACATTTCTGCTCGTTTTCCCTTAGGCTGGCAATTACATAATCAATACCTGCTGTCATGGGAACAATTTTGAGCAGGTGTTTTGTGTAGTCGAGGCTTATATGGTGCGCTGTATGAGGTTGAAGCAGTATTTTCTGCTTCAAAAAATTAAGGCTTTTTTGGGGTAAAAGCGCTAATCTGGTTGCCTTGAATTTGAATCTGTCAGGAGATTTGAAAAATATTTTTCCCTGGTTGAATATTTTTCCTTTACTGTCGACACGTTCTAAAGGCTCTACCAAATCTATGATTTCACCGATTTGATGGTTTTGTCCTTTTGAACTGAGTTTAAGACCTGAATAATTGGCCAGTAACTCCTGGTTTTTGGCTGCTGAAAGATAGGTGTAGAATTCGGGTGGCTCAATCAAGGCACCTATTCGCCACAGAAAATTGTAAGTTTTTAGATCCATTTGTTCGCCAAAAAGTATAATCTTTTCGCTGTCTGGACGGATTAATCCCAGTAATATACTGGTGGATGTGCTTTTTTAGAAACCTTTTGGGGTTAGGACGTCATAAATATCACCTTTTCTTGCCTCAAAAATTACATCGTTTAAAGCCTTTACCTTGCCAAAAGTCTTATGAAGCCTTTTGGCTTTTACGAAAATCTCTGCAGACATCAACGTACACTTTTGGATGTGGTTGATTGCATGAAACCTGATTTATTCCAGAAAGGTTTAAAAATATATAAGGATCCTTGAAGCCTGTTTTTGAAAGGAAGCAAATGGAAATTATTTTCTCCGGGAAGGAGAAAGTGGTATTTGACAGCTCTACTGAGCGAATTTTGTTCACGGAGGTTATTTTTCTGTTGTGGTAATCGGTCTAATTTTTCGATGATATCCGACCATAGCTTTTGAAAGTAATAGCGCATTGAAATTTGTTTTAATTTGTTTAACATGAAACAAAAATCATGCAGCAATGTTCGCGAGAATTTACTCTTTTACAATCACATAAATTACTTCATTGTCGCGCTTCATCAGGTATTTTTCTCGCGCAAATTTTTCTAACAAAACAGTATCACTCTCCAAAGCTTTTGTGATACGGGTTTGTTCTTCTATTTCAGTGAGATAATACTCTTTTTGAGCCTCAAGATTGGAGAGGTCTTTTTGAAGCTTGTATTGGTTGGTAAATCGGTTTTGATCAAAAAACAACATCCACACCAGGAAAAATATTAAGGTGTAAAAATACTTATTGCGAAGTAAATGTTGCATGCCGGATTTCGATTTGCGAATCAAATTTGTACAAAGATAAAACTTGTTTATATGATTTTGAAGACATTCAAATTAAATATCCCCAATTGGATGTTAATAAGCTGTTTAATGGATGTCGATGCCTTTTGTCATGAAAAGCATATGACGCAATCCTGCTAAGATTTCGTGCATATATTCTGAAATTGCCTTAACACTTCCTGGGAGTACAAAAACAAGACATTCATTAATTCGTCCGGCAATGCTGCGGCTGATAAGGGCCTGGGGATTTTCACTTCCATATTTCAGGCGGATATGATCCATCAGCCCGGGAATCTCTATATCCAGATGTTTTTTTACTACATCAGGTGTAAAATCGCGTGGGCCAATGCCTGTTCCTCCTGTTGTGAAGATTAAATCAAATTCCTGATTCACAGCATCTTTTATTAAAACATCTAATTGCTCAGGATCGTCTGGAATAAGCTTATGGTCGATTTCGTATTGCCAGTTGTTCATTCCCAAAAAAGATTGAAGTTTTTCGGCAATTGCCGGGCCACTCCGGTCTTCATATTCGCCCTGACTTGCCCGATCAGATAAAGTGATTATCATTACTTTAAATATCTTTGGGATGTAAATACCTTTGTCGCCTGCTTGCAGCTTTCCTTCCTGAAGCACACGGGCGAAAATCCCTTCTTTGGGCATAACACAGTTCCCCACTTCTTTGAAAATGGCACAATTACTCCCGTGGCATTTTTTCCCAATTTGCGTCACTTCCAGAACTACTTCACCAATGCACAGCCGATCAAAAGGAGCAGTTTTATAAAGGATGATGCCTTCGGTTGTGATATTTTCTGCAAACTCGCCATAAGCTAGAGGTCTGCCGGCTTCTGATTCAAATTTTTTAAAGCTTTCGGTTCCCAGCAAACTTACCATACGGTGCCAGGTGCCAGCATGGGCGTCGCTTGTGATGCCTTTGGATGTGAGATTGATATGATCAACAGGTTTTTTAACAGTTCCTTTTTGCTTCGAAATGTTGACGGAAACAATACTGAAGGGTTTATTTTTTTCTTTCATCAAGAATTAGGAAATTTGCGTCCAAAAGTACTAAATTTAGCCTTTAATTCTTGAACCCTAGCCGTAGCAGGTTCCGATTTTTAATTTAAAAACAATAGCATGGAAAACAATTCACAGGATGAAATGATCATTCGCGAAACGGTTCAACCTTTGCAAAATGCAGCTGGTTGGATGAAATTTTTAGGTATCGTACTCATCGTTTATGGTGGGCTAATTGCCTTAAGTATTATTGGAGTGTTGATTGCCTGGCTGCCGATTTGGTTGGGCGTATTATTGGTTAAGTCTTCCAATAATACGCGGTCAGCATATTTGCGGGGAGACAAATATGCCTTGATTGCTTCTTTGCGTAATGTAGGCAGTTATTTTACTATATATGGTGTGCTTACGCTGATTGGATTGATATTTAGTGTTATAGCAATAATAATTTTATTGGCGACCGGTGTTTTCTTTGATCAATTCGATTCTATTATGGAACAGATTGAGTATATGTAAGCCTTAAATTATTGAAAATAGGATAATCAGTGGAAAAGGTAGTAAGGATAATAACTTTTAAGGATTAATTGGTCATTCATTTTTGCTTAAGGGGTCACTCTCTTTCTCGAAATTCTTCTGATTTCCAATAAACTGTTGTGTTCCTTATTTCTCTTTTTCTGGCGGCAGGCAGGCTGTCAAAGCATTCGGAATAAACGACAACC
>JACCQN010000080.1:0-5587 GCA_015709215.1 Bacteroidales bacterium | reverse complement strand
GCCAACGTAATACTTGTCGAGACTATGCGAAAACAAAATGTACAAATTAGCCATAGGTCAAAAAAAAAGACCGCCAGGAAAGCAGTCTAAATTTTGTGGGGGCTACTGTCCCGCTGAGCGGGAGAACCAGTGACCCTCCCGATTGCAAATCGGGATGCTGAGAACCAGCAGAGCTAAGCGTTGACGAGCTTTTCGATTAAAGCTCTGCTCTTCCATTTCTTGATCTGCAATTCTCTTTTTCTGGCGGCAGGCAGGCTGTCAAAGCATTCGGAATAAACGACAACCCAATCTTTCGCTTTAGCAGTAAAGCCTTTATGATCAGACAAATGCCTTCTCAGTCTTTGATTAACATCCATTGAAGTAGAGCCAACGTAATACTTGTCGAGACTATGCGAAAACAAAATGTACAAATTAGCCATAAGTCAAAAAAAAAAGACCGCCAGGAAAGCAGTCTAAATTTTGTGGGGGCTACTGGATTCGAACCAGTGACCCCCTGCTTGTAAGGCAGGTGCTCTGAACCAGCTGAGCTAAGCCCCCAAAAATATCAATCAATTTTCAGCGTTTCTGAAAAGTGTCTGGCGGTCCGGACGGGACTCGAACCCGCGACCCCCTGCGTGACAGGCAGGTATTCTAACCAACTGAACTACCGAACCAGAATTTTAAGAACGTTTTGCATTTTCAAAAAGTGATGCAAAGATACAGGCTTTTTGCTATTCTACAAGAAAAAATTCAACGAAAGAATAAAAATTCTTTACAGAGAGTTTAGGATTGAATTTATTGAAAATGCTTTACTGGTTTGTGATTGATAGTTCTTTGATTTCGTTGTGTTTATTGAGTCTTTAGCTGAAATGCATCAAAAAAGTATGCACCATCTTTTTTGGTGTAATGTAAGGGAATTTGTTTTTCAATAGCTTTGCTCTCCCATTTTTGAGCTATATAATATGGTACACTACCATCCAGGATTAGCATCCCGGGCTGGTAGCAATTTAGGATTTGTTGAAGATTCTCTCTTTGTTTGCCACGAACAAGAACCCAATCTACCTCCGGACGGAAAGTTAAACTATCATTACAAAGCTCGTTATTTTCCCAAAGCAGGAGTAATTTCCCTCCAAAACTAATCAGGTGCTTGTATTTTGAAAAATATTCATTTTCATATTTCTCCTGTTGAAAAAATAGTTGAGTTGGTTCAAGTGAAAGCCCTTTTTCTACCCAATTTCCTTCCAGAAAAAACTCTTTCGAAAAATTATCTTGCAGAACGCTACTGTCGGCAAGCAACAGGTGATCATGTGCCATAATGAAATCTACTGCTGATTGTTTGTTTATATCATAAACAACAAAGCTCATTTGTTGGCTGTTGTCAATTTTTCTGGCCGTAAATGAAACTAGTATAAGTAATGAAAAACCAGAGGCAAGGATAGCAAATATGGTGAGTTTTTTTCTGACGAGAAAAATCAGAAATACCAGTATCAGCATCAATGCTAAAAACTCTATTCTGCTGATAAATAATCCTTTAAGAACTGACATAGGAAGCGACTCGATCCCTTGTATTCCTGTATTCATGACGTAAACCATAGCTGAGAGGGCTTTCCCAATGAGAGCGGGAATAACAGGAAGGTAATGGAGCATTAAGAGTGCCATGCCAGTTACAATTACAATAAAAGAAAGCGGCATCAAAAACAAATTGCTCAGCCAGAAATAGACAGGAAACTGATGAAAATAGTAGAGTACAAGTGGTGATGTGGATAGTTGGGCAGCAAATGACAGCGCAGTAGCATCCCAAACGAGTGATGGTATTTTTGCTTTGAAATAAAGCAGGCTTGCAATGGGTCGATGTAATAAAAGAATCCCAAAAACAGCGGCATACGAAAGCTGAAATCCAATTTCCAGGAGATTATGAGGGTTTAGGAGCAAAAGAATAAAAGCTGATGCAGCAACGGAATTTAGTGCATAACCTTTTCGGCCGAAAAGTCTGCCAAGCAACACAAAACTAATCATAAGGGAGGCTCGCTGTATGGAAGGTGAAAGGCCTGTAATTAGTGCATACGACCAAATGGTAAGCAGTAGGAAAATTGTTTTTATGATTCCCTGCAGGCCTTTGTCTTTTAATGGCTTAAGCAAAAATGAAAAGATCAGAAAGACGATGCCGACATGTAGCCCCGACACACAAAGAACATGCATGGCGCCTGCTGCTACGTAGCCTTTTCTGAGGTATGCCGGTAAAGAGTCATCATATCCCAGTAAAATGGCTGCTGCAACTGCATATTCTTCTCCACTGAGCTGATGTGTTGTGAGCACATTAAGCAGATGATCACGTAGTTGATACGCCAGCGCGTAAATTGGGTTTTGTTTTTGATACGGTGTTAAAAACCAACTACCTTCTTTGAGGTAAACCTGAAAATATATCGCTTTGTCGCTGAGGTATTTTTTATAATCGAACTGCCCTGGATTTTTCGGAGACTCTACTGTTTTGGGGCTGGTGGTGAAGCTAATGATGTCTCCATAATTTAATTTAGAACTATGGGGAACCTTCTGGAAATAAGCCAAAACTTTGTTCTCAATCCGTAAAATACTATCACCATTACTGATGGCAATCAATTCGAGTGTAGCTTTAACGGTGGCTTCCCGTTCAATTGGAACATCAATTATCCTGGCAATAAACGGACCTTCAGCTGTGTGGATTTTGAGAATATTTTCTTCCTTTGGTTGAGTTTCGTTCACAACTACATTTAATATCCCTGCTAAAATCATGAGGAAAATAACGTTCACACCAACCAACCACCTGAAGCGGTAAGATTTATTTAACAGGATTTGAACAAAAAAGGAAATCAACAGACCACCGGTAAAAATTAAAAGCTGAAAAATGTAAGGTGTTAAATACCAGTTTAAAGCGAGATAAATACCCAGCCCAAAGGGCACTAAAATTCTGAAAAATGGATATTTATTAAAGTTAATCATGCCTGGCGGAATAGATTGTTTTTACAGCGCCAAGATAATTAATTATTGATAAAGATTAGCTGTTTTCAATCAATTTTCTTATTGCTTTGGCTGCATTTGAAGAAGCGCCGGTGCCACCTAGCTTGTCACGTAAAAGTTTAAATTCAGTTATCATGAGCTGTCTTTCAGGAGATTCATTTAGTAATTCCTCAAGAGAATCTTTGAGTGTATTCACATTAAACTCATGCTGAATCAGTTCCTTTACTACTTTACGGTCCATGATCAGGTTGACCAGCGAAATATATTTTACATGGATAATTCGGCGGGCAATTTGATAGGAAATGGCATTTCCTGTATAACAAACTACTTCCGGTGTGCCGATAAGAGCAGTTTCGAGGGTTGCAGTGCCAGAGGTTACAAGTGCTGCTGTGGCGTGTTTGATAAGATCGTAAGTTTGATTTTCAATCAATTTAATATCTTGATATTGAGTTAATTGCCCGTAAAAATCCTGATCCAAAGAAGGAGCTTTTGCTATGGCAAAAGTGTAATTGGGGAAGATCGGAATCATCTGCAGCATTACGCTTAACATCCGGCTTACTTCTTGCTTGCGGCTTCCGGGGAGCAAAGCTATAAGAGGTTTGTTCCCCAATGAATGTTTTGCTCTGAAAGCATCCTCATCCTGCCATTGATAAGTTTGAAGTGCATCAAGCAGGGGGTGGCCTACAAATTCTACATCTACCTGATATTGTTGATAAAAGGCTTTCTCAAATGGCAAGATTACAAGCATTTTATCCACCACCTTTTTTATCGTGTGAACCCTGTTTTTTTTCCATGCCCAGATTTGTGGTGAGATGTAATAAATAACCTTCAAACCCAGTTCGTGTGCAAAACGTGCAATCCGCAGATTGAAGCCCGGATAATCAATTAAAATAAGCACATCAGGATTGAATTGTTTTAAATCTTGCTTGCAAATACTCAGGTTATGCAAAATTGTTCTCAGGTTGAGGATCACTTCAGCAAAACCCATAAAAGCCAGATCGCGATAGTGCTTTACAATTTTGGCTCCCTGTTGCTGCATCAAATCTCCGCCCCAACCTCTTATCTCTGCATTACTGTCTTGTTTGCGTATAGCAGCAATGAGATTGGAGGCATGTAAGTCGCCTGAGGCTTCACCGGCAATGATGTAATAGCGCATTTGATCAGGTTCCAAAAATGATAAAAACGGCAATAATAACCACAAAAGTAACTAATAATACACCTTTTCCGGCCTTTTCGAGACGTTTACCGACAAGCCAGAAGCGCATCAGCAATAAATTAGGAATTGCAGCAAAAAGGAAAGGAAGCCTGGGGTCGGTAGCAAAATTGTGCAAAAATGGAATCAACAGTAACAGGCTAAATAAACCATAAGCAAGCGTCATAACAAGGATTCCTGCAATAATTCCTGAAAGTAAATGGTTTTTAACGGGAATGTTCATTTTACAAATTCCAATCTTTTATGGTGTTGATGGCTTGATAAGCCGTAAGGTCGTATTGCACAGGTACTACCGAAACATAATTATTTTCGAGTGCAAATTGATCCGTATCTTCGGCTAAATCATCATTTTCGAAACGACCTGTGAGCCAGTGGTAATCGCCACCTCGTGGATGCATACGCGAATCAAATTCTTCTACCCACCGGGCAGGTGCCTGCCGACATACTTTGATGCCTTTGGGTTTTTCATCTGAGATTGCAGGGAGGTTCACATTGAGACAAACACCTTGCGGCAATCCTCTTGCAATTGCCTGATTGGTAATTGCTGTTACATATTCATCAACATGGCTAAAATCTGCGTCCATACTATATTCGAGCAGACTGAATCCAATGGCCGGAATACCGTCGATACAGGCTTCGAGCACAGCTGCCATCGTGCCGGAATAGATCACATTTATGGAAGCATTCGATCCGTGATTGATTCCGCTTACAACGATATCTGGTTTGAATTTGAGAACTATTTGAGTGCCAAGTTTCACGCAATCGGCAGGTGTTCCGTTACAAACATATTCTTCATAATCAGGTTCGCTGGCAATTTTTTTCATACGCAGCGGCGTTTTGATGGTTATGGCATGCCCCATTCCCGACATGATTTGTTCGCTGGCTACTACAACCACTTTTCCCAAAGGACGCATCAGGCTGATGAGTTTTCGAATGCCTGCTGCGCTATAGCTGTCGTCGTTAGTAATTAGGATTACAGGTTTTTTTGTTGATTTATTTTCTGTCATTTGGTGTTTCAAGATTTGTGACGCCTGCTGAAATGATGAATTTCATCACGTCGGTGGCAGAGGCATCAAGCGGTTTGATATGTTCGGCCGGTACGATAAATAAATTGCCCGACCAGGCATAAGAGTGCGGCAAATATACGGCAACCTTTTTATCGCTTATGCCCAGGAATTTTAAATCTTTATTTGTAATGAAGCCAATCTTTTCGAGCTCGTAGCCTTTTCCTACTTTTACCAGAACGGGTTCGTTAAAGCGTCGTTTTTGACCCACAAAGGCCGAAACCAAATCTTTCACCGAAGTGTAAATAATTTTGATTAAGGGAGCTTTAACAAAGAGTTGATCCTTAAATCCGCAACCTTTTATTAACAAAATTAATCAAAACACTGTGTATAAATA
>JACCQN010000079.1 GCA_015709215.1 Bacteroidales bacterium | reverse complement strand
CAGCTTTGTAATCTTTTCCTTTTACAAGTATATCAGGTTGCACTTTTTTGATGAGTTCATATGGCGTGGGATCGTCAAAATAAACAATAGCAGTGGTGAAATGCAAGGCAGCAAGCAGCATAGCTCTGGATTGTTCATCAACAACAGGGCGGTTTAGGCCTTTGATACGACTTACAGAGGAATCAGTATTTAGTCCGATAATCAGTACGTCACCTAAGTCAGCAGCTTTGGAAAGGTATTCAATATGACCTCTGTGAAGTATATCAAAACAGCCATTGGTAAACACGATTTTCTTTTCCTGAAACCGCCAGATGGCAAGTAGATTTTCCAGTTTTGCAGGCTCAAGGATTTTGTTTTGTAGGATTTCCAGCTGTGTCATTGCTCGCTTTTTTGTGATCGATAAAAAACATCCAAAGATAAGCTAATCCGCCTAAAGTAATATTAAGTAAGGTTTGTCCGGCATGGGTTATGGTCACAAAAGATCCTGCTGTGATCGGATTAATCATAAAAAGCTCAACCAATACGGCTTTCCCGATAAAATGATAGGCTCCGATACCACCTGGAACAGGGGCTACGATACCGAGGCTTCCGATGGCAAGCAGCGTGATTCCTGCTCTGAGACCGAGATGAGCTGTTTGGTGAAGCATATATAAAGGTACCCAGGTCATCAGGATGTAAAAAACCCAAATCATTAGGGTATAAAATAGAAAAAGCCACTTTTGGCGCATACGTTTGATGGTTTTGATGCCATCGAGCAAGCCGGTAACCAATTCTTTGATTTTTGGATATCCGGGAAGTTCTTCAAGGTGGTTGTGATAACGTTTGCGAAGCCACCACAAAAGTACTATTAAAGCAAAAACAGATAAACTAAAAGCG
Organism: Bacteroidales bacterium; assembly: GCA_015709215.1. GTDB lineage: Bacteria > Bacteroidota > Bacteroidia > Bacteroidales > F082 > UBA5536. The sequence continues at coordinate 8,741 of JACCQN010000079.1, read as the reverse complement.
CTTAATGTAAGCACATTACGACTTATTGACTGGACAAAAGGCATAGTCATTTCAAGCACAAAATCTCCCAGAAGCGTCCATTGAAAAACAACTACCGATAGCAATAAAAAAGCCAGGACGATCAAATCAAAAAGCCGTTCAGAAATTACCGAACCAAACAGGGCGTTAAAGGAAATTTTTTCTTTACGCGACAGAACGCCACAACGCATCAGTTCGCCCATACGTGGCACGGCAGTATTGGCCAGATATCCGATCATCACTGCCGAAAAGGTAGTGCTGGTTCGGGTACGGTATCCCATACTATTGATCAATAAATTCCATCGCAATGCCCTGAAAATATGTGAAATAATAGCGAAGATAACAGCCAGTCCCATCCACATATAATTAGCCGATTGGATGTCTTTCCACAAGGATTTGAGATCGATATTACGAAAACTCAGCCAAAGCAAAACCAACCCAAGAGCAAGAAAGAAAATGTATTTCAGAACATTAACCAGTATTTTTTTCAAGGCTTACAAACTGAGTTTATTAAAATCGTCGGGGAAAATGATCGATGGCCTAAAAGTTTTGGCGGCATCAAAATCCATACTGGCATAAGAAACGATAATAACCTTGTCGCCAACAGCTGCCTTGCGCGCAGCGGCTCCGTTTAGTGAGATGATGCCGCTGCCGCGTTCACCTTTTATCACGTAAGTGTCGAGCCTTTCTCCATTGGTGATGTTGTAAATGCTTACCTTTTCATTTTCAATCAGGTTGGCAGCATCCATCAGGTTTTCATCAATGGCAATGCTTCCGATGTAGTTCAGGTCAGCCTGCATGATGGTGGCGCGATGTATTTTCGATTTTAAAACTTCAATGTTCATCACATAAGGTTTTGATTCCGAAATGTGTCGGAATATGCTGCAAAATTATTAAAATATTCTCACATTGTCGATCAGCCTCACATTACCCAACTGCAAAGCAACAAAAATCCGTGCACCCCTTACATCATTCCAGTGTTCAATTGGCTGCAATTCAGTATCATCAGCAACGCTAACATATTCCAGATCAAAGGCCTGTATTTTATTAAAAGCTTTTTTGGCGTATTGCTCCATTTCGTTTGGGCTAAGCACATTACGCAATGAAACGGTTTTTTGAAGGATTTTGTGAATTTCGGGAGCAATTGCTCTTTCTTCAGGCGTGAGGCGCATATTACGCGAACTCATTGCAAGGCCATCTGCCTCGCGGATAGTAGGACAGGGTATTATTGTTACTGATAATTTTTGTTGTTTAACAAGCAACTGAATAATAGCCAGTTGCTGAAAGTCTTTCTCACCAAAATAGGCTTTGTCTGGCGAAACGATTTCAAAGAGTTTTTTCACAACGACAGCCACTCCATTAAAATGCCCGGGTCTGAAAGCACCTTCCATAACTGTTGCCAATTTTCCAAAGTGATAAACCGTTTTGTCGGGTGTGGGATACATTTCTTTTACATCCGGAGCAAACAGTAAATCACAGTTTACGCTTTGCAGCAATTGTTTATCCTGATCAAGGGTGCGCGGATATTTTTCAAGGTCGGCCGGATTGTTAAACTGTATAGGATTAACAAAAATGCTAACAACTAAAATGTCATTCTCAGCTTTTGCCTGACGCATCAATTCCAAGTGACCCTGATGAAGTGCGCCCATCGTAGGTACAAATCCAATACTTTTGCCGGATTGTTTTAATGCAGCAATTTTTTGTTTTAGCGGAAGGATTGTTTTAATTGTTTGCATGTAACTGTTTAAAGTATAAAGTAAAGTTATATGTTTTTGTATTGAAAATCAAGTATTCATTGAAGCAGTATTTTTTGGAGATCAGCTTCCAGACTTTGAACAGGTGTTTCGATTATTCGGCCAATTTCTTTACCTTCCTTATAAATTATAAAGGTAGGAACGCGTTCGATGTCGTATGCGGTGATGTCGAGTCCAGAAGCTTGTTTTTTTGAATCAACAGCTATCATCAACAAGTTTTCTTCGGGATAATCTGTTGTATCCAGGATTTTTAGGAATCGAGGCACTTGAATTTTGCTATCGTAGCACCAGCTGCCAAAAACAATTACTATTTCAAAATGTTTCAGTTCATCTTTTAAGTAATTGATCAGCGTTTCTTCCGGATTGTAGGCCTGGTATTCTTCCTGAAAATATTCGGCAAATTCGCCGGTTTGAAGGCCTTCTCTTGTTACAAAATCAATCAGAACTTCTTTGTTTCGAACTGAATCATAAATTGTTTGATTGATCTCCTGTGCTCGCATTTCTTTTGCCGAAAAGCCTATAAATAGCAAAATGAAAGTGATAATCCATTTTAGTTTGTAGGAAACAGAAAACTTTGTTGTTGGTTTTTTCATTGTCTGAGATATTTTTTGGTTACGAACAACTATATTTGACAAATAAACCTTTGCCTTTTAGCGGGCAAATGTAATACGAAAGCTTTATTATGCGTTCATTTCATGCAAAGAATGTCTTAATTACTGGCGGAGCAAGTTGATGGCCGATCAAATCATGGCCAAAGGTGCTAAGAATGTTATCATTTAGGATTTGAGTCCGGCACCGGAAAATCACTTTTTTTTAGCGGCAACCTGATGTTAGCAAGCAAGAACAGGTGGCTTCAGCAGTTGAAAAGCTTAAACAAATGGATTTGATTCCGGATATTTTGATTTTAAATGCCGGGGTGGTCTCGGGTGGTTTTTTTTGTTAATCAAACAATATAACAAAGTTGTAAAATGCTGGATGTAAACATTTATGGTGTTATTTATCCTGCTGATCGCAAAAGACGAAGGTCAAGAGGTTACAATTGCTTCATCAGACAGTATGTTATCGAATCCGCTCATGGCCGTTTATGCAGCAACAAAGTGGGCTGTTTATGGGTTGAGCGATTCGCTGAGGCTGGAACTCAAATTTCAAATAACTAATATCCATGTAATTACTGTAACGCCAGGGTTTATTGATACTGGTTTGTTTTCTTAGTGGCTTTGACAAAATTGCGGTAAATATCGATGGCCACAATGTATTTGAGCCGTTTTAAGGTGATCATCTAGAATATTTATGATTTCTTAAATATTAAGAATTTGCCAAATATAACTATCCTGGGTATTTTTGCAGTAATAAAAATCAAATTTAATTATCAAATTAAAACTTAGCAAAATGGAAGAACAAAAAGAAGTATTTCAAATGCCACGTATTGGCGATCAGGCTCCTGATTTTAAAGCCATGACAACAACCGGAATGATGCAGTTTTCGGAATATATCAAAGGAAGCTGGACCATTCTTTTCTCGCACCCTGCCGACTTTACCCCGGTTTGTACAACCGAAATGTCGGGTTTTGCAGTGTTGGAAGATGAGTTCAAAAAAATGAACACCAAACTGGTAGGTTTGAGTATTGATAGTATTCACTCGCACGTTGCATGGGTAAATAATGTAAAAGAGAAAACTGGTGTTTTCATGAAATTCCCCATCATTGCCGACATCGACATGAAAGTTGCAAAATTATATGGTATGTTGCAGCCAGGCGAAAGTGAAACTTCAGCCGTTCGTGCCGTATTTTTCATCGATCCTAATGGCAAAATTCGTTTGATCATGTACTATCCACTTAATGTTGGTCGTAATATGGACGAAATCATCCGCGCTTTGCAGGCTTTGCAAACTGCTGATGAGCACAAAGTTTCACTTCCACTCAACTGGAAACCAGGCGAAAAAGCTATCGTTCCTCCGCCAAAAACTATTGATGAGCTGGAAGAACGTCTCAAGTCAAACTACGAAATGATTGACTTTTACCTTGCTAAAAGGAGCCTCTAAAAGATTAAATTTTGAATTCAGCCGACTCCAAAGCCGGCTGTTTTATTTGAACAAATCTTTAAGTTTACTGTTTAATAATAAGGAGATTAAAAACCAAAAAAATTAAGACTATGACTAAATTAAATGCAATTGGATTAGATGTTGAAAAATCGAAAGACCTGGCAGATATGCTGAATGATCTGTTGGCAAACTTTTCGATTTATTATATGAACGTAAGAGGATTTCACTGGAACATCAAAGGTGAGAAATTCTTTGAGCTTCACCTTAAATTTGAAGAAATCTACACCGATCTTCAGGAAAAGATTGATGAAATCGCCGAGCGTATCCTTACCTTAGGTCAAACACCTATGCATGCTTATAGTGATTACGACGAGCAATCACAGATCAAAGAAGTAAAAAACGTAAGCAACGGACGCGAAGGTGTTGAAAGCCTGCTAAACGGGTTTCAGATTTTGATTACCAAAGAACGTAAGATTCTTGATTTGGCCGGCGAACTTAATGATGAAGGTACTAACGCCCTGATGAGCGATTACATCCGTGAGCAGGAAAAAACCGTGTGGATGCTTTCGTCCTACCTCAAAAATTAATGTCTTTATAAGAGAATGTCTCACAAGGTCGGTTAACAAAACCGGCCTTTTTTCGTTTATTTGAAAAAACCACCGCTATGACACAAAATCCTAATGCCCTGATCAACGAAACCAGTCCGTATCTGTTGCAACATGCCTACAATCCGGTAAACTGGCTGCCATGGAATGATGAAAGCCTCCAAAAAGCCAAAAACGAAAACAAAATGATTTTGGTTAGTATTGGCTATTCTGCTTGCCACTGGTGTCATGTGATGGAGCACGAATCATTTGAGGATGAATATGTTGCCAAACTAATGAACCAGCATTTTGTTTGTATCAAGGTTGATCGTGAGGAGCATCCCGAGGTAGATCAGTTTTTTATGGAAGCCGTGCAATTGCTCAGCGGCAGAGGTGGCTGGCCACTTAATTGCTTTGCCTTGCCTGATGGTCGTCCGGTTTGGGGTGGAACATATTTTAGAAAAGAACAGTGGATAAGCGTTTTGCAACAGTTGCAGGAGTTGTTTCAAACTCAAAAAAGTGATTTGGAAGAGCAAGCCCGTCAACTTACCGAAGGCATTCGTCGAAATCAGTTTGCTGCCAAAATTGTGGTAAAGAACACAAACACGGCAGCAGCTTTAAAAAAAGCAGCAAACTCATTAAAAAATCAACGGGATGATAAACAGGGCGGAACCCGTGGTGCTCCAAAATTTCCGATGCCGGATTTGTTGATGCTCCAATTTGAGCTTTCGGCCCAGGCGAATGATAAAGCATTGGAAAATCATGCGCTTTTTACCCTCGAAAAGATGGCTCGTGGCGGCATTTATGATCAGATCGGTGGTGGATTTGCCCGCTACACGGTGGATGAACGCTGGCATGTGCCGCATTTCGAAAAGATGCTTTACGACAATGCGCAATTGATTGGACTTTACACTGAAGCCTGGAGAAAAACCCAAAATCCATTTTTTAAGGAAATTGTGGAACAAACCATTGACTTCTGCCTGCGCGAATTGCATGGCCATGAAGGTGGTTTTTTGTCAGCGCTGGATGCAGACAGTGAAAAAGTGGAAGGCAAGTTTTATGTCTGGACCAGCGAAGAATTTAATACTGTTTTAGCAGAAGATGCTCCACTTTTACGAAACTATTTTCAGATTGATCAGCAAGCCTTGTGGGAAAATGGTAACAATGTGCTTGTTCGCCCAGAAGAAGATGCAGTTTTTGCTTCGCAAAACGGGCTTGGTTTGGAAGTATGGATGCAAAAACTGGCTGATAGCAGAAAAAAGCTTTTTGACTTTCGCGAACAACGTATTCGTCCGGCAACAGATGATAAACGCCTGCTCTCGTGGAATGCCTTGATGATAAAAGCCCTGGCCAGAGCAGCTGTAGTTTTTGAGCGCAACAACTGGTTACAAACGGCCATCAAAACCTATGATTTTATTCAGCAAAATATGTGTACAATTGAGGGGGGGTATTATCGAAGCTGGAAAGATGGAAAAGCAAAAATAGATGGATTTCTGGATGATTACGCCTTCCTGGCTCAGGCTTTGTTGCAGCTGTATTATGCTACGGCGGAAGTACGTTTTGTCTTGGAAGCAGAAGCTATTTTGAGGTTTGCATTCATGTCTTTTTATGATGAATCACAGCAAAGTTTTGCCTACACCTCATCAAAAAGTCGCAAGCTTGCTGTAACCACTTTCGAAAATCATGATAATGTGATTCCTTCGTCTAATGCAGCAATGGCGCAGCTTTTGATCAATCTGGGTTTGATATTCGAAAAGCAGGATTACCTTAAACTAGCCGAGCAAATGCTCCATCAGCAACTTGATGCCATGCAGCAATTTCCTATAGCTCACAGTCATTGGTTGCAGGCTTTGATTCGGCTTGAACAACAAACCATGATTGTTGTAAAAGGTCCAGAAAGTTTATCCTCATCCCTTATGCTTCAGCAAAAACTTTCATCATCAATTCCGGTGCTAGCTTCATCAGAAAAAGGTATCCCGGTGGTTGATGACAAACCGGCCGACGATCGTACATGTTTTTATCTATGCGACAAGCTCGGATGCCGGCCGACAATTGCTTCAATTGATGAGTTATTGCATCAATTGGCTGAAGCAGATTAAAGGATATTTAAGCGATTAGCATCTTGTTTTAAAAACACAAAAAACATAATAGAAAAAGCCCAAAGGCTTGATCCGCCATAACTTATAAACGGCAGTGGGATACCAATCACTGGTACCAAACCGATTGTCATGCCGATGTTGATGGCAAAATGAAAAAACAATACCGATGCAATGCCATAGCCATAAATACGGCTGAATGCCGATCGTTGACGTTCGGACAATATTATCAGGCGCGAAAGCAATAGCAGGTAGAGTAAAATCACAGCAGTAGTGCCAATAAATCCCCATTCTTCGCCTACGGTACAAAAGATAAAATCAGTGCTTTGCTCTGGCACAAAATTATATTTGGTTTGCGTACCTTGCAGAAATCCTTTTCCTGTAATCCCCCCCGATCCGATGGCAATTTTTGATTGGTTTACATTATATCCTGCTCCCATCAGGTCTTTCTCCATACCCAGCAATATATTGATACGCGTACGTTGATGCGGTTCAAGGATATTTTCGAAAGCATAATCCACACTAAAAACGAATGCAACTCCCACTGCAAGTATAGCCAGCATTTTGGTGATATTAGACCGGTTTCTTCTGATCATCAGCAAAGAGATGCTGAACAAAACTGCTAGACCACCAATTACATACCATTGGCCGAAGAAAAGTGTAAGCACAAATAAAACGGCTGCAATTCCGCCTATTATCATAAGAGCTCCCGACATGCCTTCGCGGTACAAAACCAAAATAAACACTGTAAAAACAAGTGCTGAACCTGTATCGTACTGTGCCAGAATTAATAATGTTGGCAACCCAATGATAGCAAAAGCTGTGAGCCTGGTTTTCCAAAGACTGAGATCGCGGTTGAGTTTTCCGAGATAGCTGGCAAGTGCAAGCGCTGTGGCAAACTTGGCAAACTCAGCCGGCTGAATAGCAAAGCCACCAATTTGAAACCAGGATTTTGACCCTGCAATGGTTGATCCAAAAAGTAAAACTCCTACAAGCATCAACATCACAAGGATGTAAATGGGGTAGGCAAACGCATTAAAAAATTTGGCATCAATCAATAAAATCACTGCACCCAGAAACAGAGACAAAATAATCCAAAGCAGTTGCTTCCCATAGCGTTGCGACATATCAAAAATACTGCTGTGGTTTTCATCATACACAGCCGAATAGATCATCACCCAGCCCAAAAGCATCAGGATGAGATAAAGGGACAGGCTTAGCCAGTCGATCGAACCTACCCGGCTTTCTCTCTTCATGGTGTTTTTTTATTAGGACTTGTTTCCATCATTCTTTTTTCAATCGCCGGACGATTTGATTTTCCTTTGAGGTAGCGCTCAATCATCAGCGTGGCAATTGGCGCAGCCCAGGTGGATCCGTAGCCTGCATTTTCTACCACAACGGCTAAAGCAATTTGCGGATTGTCGTATGGAGCAAAGGCAATAAACATGGAGTGGTCATCACCATGAGGATTTTGCACCGTTCCGGTTTTTCCACCTGCTCGTAAACCGTCGATTCTGTAATAACGTGCAGTTCCGTGATCGCCTTCAAAAACATCGAGCATGGATTGTTTTACGATCTCAAAATGTTCAGCCGAAACACCTGTTTCAATTTTCTGTGTATAGGTTTCCGGCAGATTTGCATCGCCAACGATCGATTGGAGCACATGTGGTTTATAATAAAATCCTTTATTACCGATAATAACTGCCAGATTGGCCAGTTGAAGTGGTGTAACCAAAATTTCGCCCTGCCCTATACTTAGCGAGCGCACTGTGAGCGCATTCCAGCTGCCATGATAAAGCTTATCAAAATAGGCTCTTGATGGAATATTGCCGGTTAGCTCAAACGGAATATCGGTATCGAAGGCAACGCCCAGGCCAAACTTGCGCATGGTTTCGAACCAGTAATCGTAAGCCTCTTTATGATCTTTGAATTTTGAACTGTATAGTGTGTTTCGGAAAGTATTCCAAAAATAAGGATTACAACTGTTTTCCATGGCTTCGAGCAAAGCAAGCGGACTCTTGTGATCGTGTGTGCACTTGATAGGTCTGCTAAGCTTTCCCTGGCAGCTAAATTCAGTATGTTTGTTGATTGCACCAATATTGAGCGCAGCTAGTGCATTGATCATTTTAAAGGTAGAACCAGGCGGATAACTCCCACTTATAGCCCTGTTGATAAGGGGTTTGAGACTGTCCTGTTGAAGTGTCATATAGTTTTTCCCACGGACTCTGCCAACCAATAAATTGGGATCA
>JACCQN010000078.1 GCA_015709215.1 Bacteroidales bacterium | reverse complement strand
CAAAAGTGTGTAAATATTTTGACTTTTTTATCTAGTTAAATCCAAACTCAAGAAATAAACCTTCAAGGTTTTGAAAACCTTGAAGGTTTATTTGTTTAAAAAATTCTTGAAAACAATTTAGGCACAAAAGATATTATTGTCCAAAGCTTATTATTCATTCAACGCTTGCCAAAGCATCTCTTTCAAGCTTTTGATTCCTTCACCGGTGATAGAACTAATGAAAATATGAGGAAGATCGGGAAGCTGGTTTCTAATTTCCGATTTGAGTTCATTATCCAGTAAATCGCTTTTTGAGATCGCCAAAATCCTTGATTTGTCAAGCAATTCAGGGTTATATGCTTCCAATTCTCCCAACAAAATTCGATATTCTTTTGCAATATCATCTGCATCGGCAGGAACCATAAACAACAAAATGGAATTACGTTCAATATGCCGCAAAAATCTTAATCCCAATCCTTTACCTTCTGAAGCGCCCTCAATAATTCCGGGAATATCGGCCATCACAAAAGATTTGTAATCGTAATAGCTTACAATTCCGAGATTGGGCACGAGCGTTGTAAACGGATAATCAGCAATTTCGGGCCGTGCAGCAGAAACCGTTGACAATAAAGTAGATTTGCCGGCATTCGGGAAGCCAACAAGCCCCACATCAGCTAGTAGTTTCAATTCAAGGATAATCCAGGTTTCGCTGCCATCCTCGCCCGGTTGGGCATAGCGTGGTGTTTGGTTTGTTGAAGTTTTAAAGTGTTGATTTCCCTGACCTCCTCGTCCACCCTGAAGTAAAACAATTTCCTGACCATCGTCGGTAATTTCAGCCATCAACTCGCGCGTTTCGGCATGCAAAGCTATGGTTCCCAATGGCACTTCGATAATAACATCCTCACCACTGGCGCCACTTCGTTGTTGCTTTCCGCCAGATTCTCCGCTTTTTGCAAACAAATGCTTGGTGTAGCGCAAATGTAGCAAAGTCCACATCTGAGCATTTCCCTTCAAAATCACATGGCCTCCCCTGCCACCATCTCCGCCATCAGGGCCGCCTTTGGGTATAAATTTCTCGCGCCGCAAATGAGCCGAACCTGCACCGCCTTTTCCCGAGCGACAAAATATTTTTACGTAATCAACAAAGTTTGAACCTGCCATGCTTAAGTTTTTTGCAAAGATACGTATTCAAACTCAGGGCGATGTAATTTGCTTTTCGATGCGCAATAAAATATGAAATACAGCCGGACAATGCTTGCTATTGGCAGCATGCATTTTCAGGTTTTCTGTAAATTGATTTCCATCCGTATGCAGATATTGTCTGCAAGCACGTTGCTCGCTCTCATAAACAAGGCAATGATTATTCCCGAGTAAAAACAAACAAGGCGTTTTAGCTATCACCTGATCGCCATCCTCATCAATGCACACCTACTTCGAAAAAAAATCTTTCTCTTTCATTACCAGAGCTTTTGTAAGTCAACGACAGGCTGTATTATTCAAAATTAGTGAAATAGTTTTGCAGCAATTAGTGCAATTCAAACAATCAATTTCTTCAAATATTTCATGGTGCAGTTGATCTGTCAAAACAGCAATGTCTTTTCTCTTTTTTGACTTTAGCCTGCGAACCAAAACTTTGCGCTTTAGGTTTTGAGCATCAGCTTACAGTTTCCAGGCTTTTATCAGCCTCAAATTGAAATTTTTTACAAAAATAGATGGTTCTCCTCAAATTAAAACTCAAGCCTTTACTTTATAATTTATCAGGGCAGCAGATAGTTCAGCAAATCAATCAGAAAATTTTGCGTGATTCTCGCATTAAATTGCTTTGCACAAAGAAGCAGAGGTAAATTACATAAAAAACGTATTATTTCAGCAAAAAGCTTTCTGTAAGACTTTCAGATATTTAGATGCTTAGATAATTTAGACTGAATATAAATAGCTGTTAATCAGTATTTAAAGATAATATATTTCAAATAGAATACCTACTTTAGTTCGCTCAAGAAAGTCGTCCAATTCAATTTTAAGCCAAAACTTATGCGTATTACCAGAATTGCCGAAACCCATAACACCATTGTATCAGGAGATGCTGATTTAACTCTGATGAAACCGTTATTGGAAAAATACAGCAAAAAGCCCGGGAGTTTAATTCCATTATTACAAGGAACGCAAGCGCTCTATGGATTTCTTCCATCCGGTGCTTTCAGAGCCATCTCGGAAGCTACCGGAATAGCACCAGCAGATATTTATGGTGTTGCTACATTTTATGCACAATTTCGTTTGAGTCCGGTTGGCAAAAACATCATCAAAGTTTGTCATGGAACGGCCTGCCATGTGCAGAATGCTAATGCAATCACAGATGCCATAAAAGATCACCTCGGAGTTAATGACGGCGAAACCACTGCTGATGGCGAATTCACCCTTGAATCAGTTGCCTGCCTGGGCTGCTGCTCACTGGCACCGGTGATGATGATCGGCGAAAATACTTACGGTAAGCTAAATGGAAAAAGTGCCGTAAAAATTCTAAGGGAGATCAAAAAACAATTGCGTTCAAGCCAGCTCAAGGCAGAAAAGTAAAAGATTATGAAAAAGACAAAAGTTATCGTTGGATTAGGAAGCTGTGGCATAGCTGCCGGGGCATCCAAAACATATAGTGCGCTGGAGGAAATCTTAGCAAAAGGGGAAATGGATTTCGAACTAGCCAAAACGAGCTGTATTGGAATGTGTTACAAAGAACCTTTGGTGGAAATTCGGGACGAAAAAGGAAAAATAATTTATGGCGATATGACGGCCGAAGCTGTTGAAAGGATCCTAAAATCCCATTTGCTCGATGGTAAAATAGATCTTGACAGAGCGGTGGTTGCAGAAAAGCGAAAAACTCCTGAGGACAGTTTTTTTGAAGGACAGGTAAAGATAGCCCTGCGCAACTGCGGCTATATGGATCCCGAATCACTTGACCAAGCACTGGAACGCGATGCTTACAAAGCCATTAAAACCCTTATCTCCGAAAATAAATCTTCAATGGATATCATCCAAACGATGATCGACAGCGGACTAAGAGGTCGCGGAGGTGGAGGATTTCCAACAGGGTTGAAATGGAAATTTGCTTACCAAAACGAAAGCGATCAAAAATACATCATCTGTAATGCCGACGAGGGCGATCCTGGCGCATTTATGGATCGCTCACTACTCGAAGGCGATCCACATGCTGTGCTCGAAGGCATGATGATTGGCGGCTATACTATTGGAGCATCACAAGGCGTAATTTATTGCCGCGCTGAATATCCCCTGGCGATTAAACGTCTTAATATTGCCATCAATCAGGCTAAAGCGAAAGGCTTATTGGGTGAAAAGATTTTTGGAAGCGATTTCTCCTTTGATATCTATGTAAAAGAAGGCGCAGGGGCTTTTGTATGTGGCGAGGAAACAGCACTGATAGCCAGCATCGAAGGCAAGAGAGGCATGCCACGAAAGAGACCTCCTTTTCCGGCTGTTTCCGGATTATGGGCAAAGCCTACCAATATTAATAACGTTGAAACATGGGCAAACGTCCCCTGGATTATCAATCATGGTGCAAATGCCTATGCAGCTTTTGGAACAGAAAAAAGCAAAGGAACCAAGGTATTTGCCCTCACAGGAAAAATCAAACATGGCGGTTTGGTTGAAGTTCCGATGGGTGTTACGATCAATGATATAATTTTTAAGCTTGGTGGTGGCATTCAAGGCGATAAAAAATTTAAAGCAGTACAATTGGGAGGCCCTTCAGGCGGATGTATTCCGGCCGAATTGGGCGATACCATTGTGGACTACGACTCTTTAAACGCTACTGGAGCAATTATGGGATCAGGCGGGATGGTAGTGATGGACGAAAGCACCTGTATGATCGATCTGGCAAAGTTTTTCCTGAATTTTACTCAAGAAGAATCATGCGGAAAATGCACTTTCTGCCGTGTCGGAACAAAACGTATGCTCGAAATGTTGGAGCGCATAACCGAAGGAAAAGGAGAAGACGGCGACATAGAAAAGCTTGAAAACCTGGCACATCAAATTAAAAATAATTCACTTTGTGGATTAGGTCAAACAGCTCCAAATCCGGTACTTACTACACTGAAATATTTCAGACATGAATACGAAGCACATATCTATGACAAGAAATGTCCGGCAAAAGTCTGCAAACCTTTACTCACCTATACCATTGATCCCGAAAAATGCACAGGATGCACAATTTGTGCAGTAAAATGTTCTACACATGCTATAGATGGCGTACGCAAACAAATCCATTTCATTAATCAGGAAACCTGTATTCAATGTGGCGAATGCTACAATGTATGCAAATTCGAAGCTGTCCTGGTTGACTAAATCACTGAAAAAAAAGAACTATGAGTCAATATATCACTATCGAACTAAATGGCAAAACCGTTCAGGGTTTTCAAGGCGAAACCATTTATGAATGTGCCAGCCGACATGGAGTAGAAATTCCAACCCTTTGTCACGATCCTCGCATTGAACCCTATTCTTCCTGCTATGTTTGTGTGGTAGAAGTTGAAGGCATGCGCGGGCATCAACCCAGCTGCTCAACCCACATCACCGAAGGCATGAAAGTGAACACAGAAAATGAATCGGTGAAACTGGCTCGCAAAACAGCTCTTGATCTACTGTTAAGCAACCATTATGCCGATTGCCTGGGACCTTGTAAACAGCACTGCCCTGCAGGTGTTGACGTACAAGGATACATTTCGCTGATAGACAAAGGACGTTACAGCGATGCCGTGGCCTTGATCAAAGAAACCAATCCGCTGCCAGCCATCTGCGGCCGCGTGTGCGTGCGGCCCTGCGAAGCTGCATGCCGCCGAAATCTCCTCGACGAGGGTGCGCCGGTAGGAATCGACTATCTGAAACGCTTTGCAGCTGATTATGACCTTTCATCCCCAACGAAATTTATCCCTAAAATAAAACCGGAAACAGGCAGAAAAGTAGCAATAATAGGTGCAGGTCCCGGAGGCTTGTCAACAGCGCATTTCCTGAGGCTGGAAGGTCATCAGGTAGAAATTTTTGAAGCAGCCCCGAACCCCGGTGGATGGCTGCGATACGGCATTCCGGAATACCGGCTTCCTAATGAAATTCTGGATCAGGAAGTTAAAAACATCACAGATTTGGGTGTTAAAATTTCTTATAACAAAAAATTAGGTGAAAATCTTTCCTATGCTGAAATTCATGAGCAATTTGATGCAACAGTTCTTACTATTGGCTCTCAAAAAGGCACGCTCGTTGGTTGTCCGGGAGATGATGCCCAAAACGTTTTTGCCGGAATATCTTTCCTGAAAAACATGGAAATGACTGGCCAAAGACCTGATTTTTCAGGCAAAACTGTTGTAGTTGTCGGTGGTGGAAATACTGCAATGGATTGCTGTCGCACTGCCATAAGGGGAAAAGCAGCCAAAGTGTATGTGGTTTATCGACGCACCGAAAAAGAAATGCCTGCTAACCCTATCGAGATTCATGAGTCGAAACTGGAAGGAGTAGAATACCTGTTTCTAACCAATCCGGTTGAAATCATCAAAGACGAAAAAAACACACTTCGAAAAGTCAGATTAATCCGAATGGCATTGGGTGAGCCAGATGCCTCGGGAAGAAGAAGACCTTTTCCTGTTGCAGATTCTGAATTTGAGATTGAAGCCGATTATGTTTTGGCTGCAATAGGCCAAAAAACAGATGTTAACTTTATTAAAGACATCAACACATACACCACTGAAGGCAAATTGGTAGTAAACAAGTGGGGCGATATTGATGCCAACAAGCAGACTTTGCAAACAGGCATCCCTTCTGTATTTGCTGCCGGCGATGGCGTAACCGGGCCGGCAACAATTATCGAAGCTATTGCCCAGGCAAAAATCGCTGCCAATTCCTGTCATCAATACCTTAATGGATTAGCCATTACCCCTCCGGCCAAGGAGTTTCTGAGCAAAAAAGAAAATTTCAAAATCCAGGAAAAGACCGATTATATCGGGCATTTTGTGCATCAGAAACGACATGAAATGCCCGTGCTTCCGGCAAAGGAACGAATTAACTTCAAAGAAGTGGAGCTGGGATACGAAAATGAAATCGTGGCTCAGATGGAAGCCAGTCGATGCCTCGAATGTGGTTGCACCGCCTATTTTGATTGCGTACTTAAAAAACATTCAACCACCTATCAGGCAGAACAAAAAAGTTATCCCGGCGAATTTCAAGAACATCAGGTTGATTTCAGACACCCTTTTATAGAAATCGACAACAATAAATGTATCCTGTGCAGTAGATGCATCCGCATTTGCTCTGAGGTGGTCGGCGCCAATGCACTTGGACTAATCAACAGGGGTTTTAAAAGTTTTGTGGCACCCAGCATGGGGCTTCCGCTGCAAGAAACCAGTTGCGAAAGCTGCGGCATGTGTATCACTACCTGTCCGACAGGTGCATTAACCGAAAATTATAGCTTTAAGCCCGGACCACTCAAACTGGAACCCATCAAAACCATTGATATGTTTGGTTCAGAAGGCTATGAAATTAACCTCATGCATCACAAAGGGCAATTTTATAAAGCCGCTCCCCGAAAAGGTGAAATTAACCGGCCCAACTATATTAACAGACGTGCATTTTTTGGATACAAACTATTTAACAATCCGGAAAGAATTAAGACCCCCTGGCTCAAGACAAAAAACGGATTTAAAGCAATAACTTTTGACGAAGCCTACGAAATTATTTCCGATCGTATTAAAAAGGTTAAACCGGATGAAAATGCCTTTTTTGGAGGCGCACGACTTACCAACGAAGAGCTCTACCTGATTCAAAAACTGGCCAGAGCCGGAGCAAAGACTAATAATGTGAGTAGTTTCCATTATATGGGACGCGGAGATGGTTATTTCCATAATTCGAACGAAAATGCTTCCTATTGCGATATTCGCGGAGGAAGCAAAATTTTTGTTGCAGGTGGAGAGCTTCATCACGACCATCCGGTAATCAATCACTTGATATTCAATACGAAACATAAAGAAGATATAGCAATTGTTCATATCACCACACTCAAAAACAGCAGTTTCAGTAAAAAAGCTGATCAAGTAATCAAGATTGACAATTACTTCTATTTTATTCAGGCTGTTAATCACTGGCTGCTGGCTAACAATCATCAGAACAGTATTTTCATCACAGATCGAACAGAGGATTTTGAAACATACAAAGCCGCATTATTAAATACTGATTTCAACAAATTATTGGAATTTGCGGGTACTGATAAAGAAACTGTAGCAGCTTTCGCCAGAGATTATAACGAAGAAATGAACGCTATTATGGTCTTCCAGGAGAAAGCTCTATCGGCTAATGCCAGTATAGCAATGCACAATCTGGCCATGATAACCGGCAAACTGGGTAAAACAGCCAATGGATTGATAGCGCTTAAAGAAAAGAACAATGCTCACGGCATTTTCGATATGGGGGTTTGCCACAAAATTGGTGTTGGCGCAGAATCCATTCTCGACGAAGATATTCGATACCGCATGCAGTTTAAATGGAAAGTGGACGAACTACCATTTACCGTCAATAGTGTTTACAAGCTTTTCAGAGGCGGTAAAATCAAGAATGCTTTCATCTTTGGCGAAGATCCGGTTGGTTGCGCACTGGATAAAGATGAAATCAAACAACAGTTTTCACGCATTGAATTCAAAGTGGTACAAGATCTCTGGATGAGCGATACTGCCCGCACGGCCGATCTTGTTATGCCAGCATCATTGCCATGGGAATTTGGCGGAACCTTCACCAATTCACAAAAGAAAATTCAACAGATTGAAAAACAGCTGGAAGTAGATATCAAAGATTCATCCTTTAAACAGCTCGTAAAAATGCTCGAAAAAACAGGAATAAATGGAATTCTAACGCCGGCTCAGGCGTTGGAAGAAGCTATAAGTCTTTTGCCACGCAGAGGAGATTTTAAGAATCTGTATTTTGTATTCAAGGACAAGGACAACGAAAATCGTCAGTTCGACTTTGGCTGCGACCTACTCAATAAAACAATTGATGAAGAGTTTAACGAAAAACTTGGCTGGTAACCTACCCCATTAAAATCCCCCCAAAAAAACCGGCTCACTTACCAGAGCCGGTTTTTTTAATGTTTTTCATTTTACGACTTTATAATATCGTCTTCATCCTTTACAAACATCACCGAAACAGCCCCAAGAATCATAAGCACACCGGCAGTTACAAGGGCATAGATGGCATGTCCGCCGTATAAGTACTTAACGAGTGGGCCACCGAAAACACCATTTATAATCTGTGGAAAAGTAATAAAGAAATTAAAAATACCCATATATACTCCCATTTTCCTTGGGGGAATAGAGCCCGCTAAGATAGCATAAGGCATTGCTAAAATACTAGCCCATGCAATTCCAACACCTATCATGCTGATGTTGAGCAACCATTTCATTTCGGGAGAAGTGACCAATACAATAGACATCAAACCTAAACCCCCAAGGGTAAGGTTTATGGCATGTGTGCGCTTACGACCAACTTTGGCTGCAATAACAGGTAAAGCCATTGCAAAAATTGCTGCTACCAGATTATACATTGCAAAAATCACCCCTACATAATCACCTGCCTCATTGAATGCAGCCGAATTACTATCATCAGCCGAAAGCCCCCATACATGCTGAGCCAATGCAGGAGTGGTAAATACCCACATCGAAAACAGTGCAAACCACGAAAAAAATTGAACCAATCCCAACTGTCTCATGGTAGCAGGCATATTGGCAAAATCTTTAAAAATATCAACAAACCTTGCTGGCGCTGCCTCAGGATCAGCTTCATCATCAGCATACATTTCCTGTTCTTCAGGTGTATATTCTTTTGTGGTGACTACCGTCCAAATTATGGTAAAAACCAAAATTCCGGCACCTATAAAAAATGAAAGCTTTAGGCTCATTGGAACCTCACCTTCGGCAGCTATTTCATTAAAACCAAACCAGTTTGACATAGCATACGGCAAATAAGAACCAACCACCGCACCAATACCAATAAGCAAGGTCTGAACTGAAAAACCAAGTGTTCGCTGATCTGTTGGGAGCTTATCTGCCACCAAAGCTCTAAAAGGTTCCATGGCAACATTAAAGGAAGCATCCATAATCATCAACATTCCGGCTCCAATCCACAAGGCTGGCAAGTAGGCCGCAAACATGGGTGAATTAGGCATCAGGATTAAACCTATCGAAGCCAATACTGCTCCGGTTAAAAAATAAGGACGCCTTCTGCCGAGGCGATTCCAGGTTTGATCACTGTAATGTCCGATAATAGGTTGAACAATCATACCGGTGATTGGTGCTACCAGCCAAAACCAGGAAAGGTGCTCAACATCAGCACCAAAGGTTTGCAATATTCTGCTGGCGTTGGCGTTTTGCAGGGCAAATCCCATCTGGATGCCCAAAAACCCAAAACTCATGTTCCAGATATCCCAGAAAGAGAGCCTCGGCTTAGCTTTTTTTGTCATGTTGGTGAGGTTTAATGTATTTTGAAGGCGCTAAAATAGCAAAAACAGAAACTACAACTGGTCTTGTCGGTTCATTTTCGCTCTCTTTATTTCATACAAACCATGGTTAATTTAAAGTTTGTGTTTAACAATTAGCTTCTCATCGCCTTTGTTTATGATTAATCTGTTAAATTTGCGCCTTCTAAACCAAAGATCG
>JACCQN010000077.1 GCA_015709215.1 Bacteroidales bacterium | reverse complement strand
AATTCGTCAAATTTGTTTTGGTCGTAAGGATTCCATTGCGCCAGTTTTTTAGTTTCATCCTTTGGAAAACCATCTTTTTCTAATAAGACAGCTAATTCATCACGTAGTTGAGCATCTAATAAACGATACTTTTCTTTTGTATCCGGAGTTCGTGCCCTGAAATGTTTGTCTCTTACTGTATGAATTTCAGCTTCCTTTTCTTTAATCGCCTTTTGGAGTTCTTCATCCTGATTCATTAAGGTAAGTTGTTGTGGCTTTTCTATACTGATTAGGGTGTCGGCAGCAACAAACTTTGTTTCTAAGTTGGGCAAAGGCCGTATGCCCCGGTTGGGTTCGTTTTCGTTAGTGGTTTTCTGGTCAACAATAAGGGCAATAAAGAAACGGAGCTTCGAAATTTGTATGGCTATGGGCTGTTTGTCCACTCCATAAATGCAGTTTTCAATCAGGTAAAGTTTTCGCCCAAAATCTAATTCATTGTTGTCTTCGTTAAAAGCTTTTTCAATATCTTCAATGCGTTTGTCAATTTCGGCAAGAGCAGTTTCCCTGTTTTTTTCGTCTTCCATTTTTTCGGCAAGCAATTTATCCCGCTTTGCCTTATCCAATTGTTTTTGTTTCCAGCTTCGGTTGTTAGGGTCGAGTTTACTTAACACGTAAACCAACTTGTGCAGTACACCCATTGGGAAAGCGCCCGAACCACAAGCGGGGTCAAGTATTTTACAGTTGTCGATGGCATTAATCAGCGCTGCTTTTTCGGTATCAGTAAATTTGGGTGCTTCGGCAGTGTAAGAGAAAAGGTGGTGCAATTTATCGTTCAATACTTCACGCTGCTTCTCGTCATCATCTTTAAGTAAGGTGTTTGACAAATAGGTAATCAGACTTTCGTCCACCATATAGTTTACAATTTCGCGGGGTGTGTAAAACGAGCCGGTAAGTTTGCGGGCGGTGGTTTCGGTTTCCTCATTGTAGCTTGCCAATAGGTTTTCAAAAACTTTTCCAAGCAATTCCGGGTCGAGGGCAATTTCTTCTTCAACCGGTGTGTTTTCTTCAATAGTAAACTTGTAACGGCTTAAAATATCAATCAAACCATATACCTCGTATTTCTTGCCTTTTGTGTTAAAGGTTTTATTCAGGTCAACGTTTCGCGGGGCATCGCTAAAAAACAAGTAATCGGGAACTTTTACACGGGTTTCGTTTTTAACCTGCTGTGTAAAACCATCAATGAAAATATCTTTCGAGCTGTCCTTGAACCGTTTATCCAAACATTCAAACAAGCCGCCATTCAGAAACGGGACATTGTCCATTAACGAGGAAAATCTATCCTGGTCTTTAATTAATTTGCCATAGCGAAAATAATGAGGGACACCAAAATTTCTTTTTACAAATGTGCGGCTAATTTTATTTTTGTCTCTTACATCCTTGTTCATCTCGGTGTTCAACGTGGCAAAAAATAGATTTTGTAAAATTGCTTTATAATAGGTGCTGCCCGTTTTGTCTTTGTAGTTGAGTATTCTGTCCAGTTCCCGTTTGTTAAAGAGTTCATCCGGAACCAGATTTTTTTCTTTCAGGAACCAAACAAATATAAGGCGTGTAATCAGTCGGATTACATTTACAGGATTCCGGGATTTTTCATCTTTCAACTCATCATCAGGAAACTCAACTTCTTGTAATGCCGAGAAGTACCAATAAGCAAGCTCTTTGTAGAATTTCTTATTAAGTTCTGAAATGTTAAGTGTTGCCTTCCATGCTTCGTGCAACTTTACAAAACTGTGAAATTCGTACTGTTTGTATAGTTCATTCAAACTAAGGTCTTTCAGTATTTCTTTATGGGCACGCTGCGGATTAGCAATATCAATGTCTTTGATAAGCGTAACCTTTTCTAATACATCCTTGCTTGTGTCCTTCTTGTGCAGCCTGCGGTCAATAATGGAAAGGGTAAGTTTATTTCCATAATGAAATAAAACAATTACCGGCATTTTGAAGGGAACATTCAGTTCTCGGGTAATTCTGACCAATTCGGCACGCTTGTAATTTTCTTCTTTTAACTGCAAGGTGAAAAACAGGAAGCTTTGATATTCATTTGTGTCAACACTTTGAGTGTCGAACAAGGATTGAATTCTTGTGATTTCGGCATCACCAACCTGAAAAATAAATTCAATCTGTTTCCAGTGTTCAACAAGCGCCTTTTCTTTATTAATGCTACTTTTCGACAGGTTGAAACTATCCAGAAAACCCTCAAAATTACCTGAGGTCAATCGGTAGGTTTTATTGCTCTGGTAATCTAATGCTTTATAAAAGGCAATACTGCTTTCGTAAAGCTTCTTGCTGTTGAAAGATGTAATAGCAACTTCAATCTGTTTCAGTTTATCGTAATCTTTTTCTGTCATTCTTATTTCAGTTTCTTTATCTCTCTGCTCTGTAGCAAAGATTTCATTTGAGTAATGGCAATCTTATTCAGTTGTACCAGTCGTTCACTTTGAGACAATCCCTGGTGAATCAATACCGCATTGATGCTTTCTAAATTGGAAAGCACCACTAGTTGGTCCAAATTAGCTGCATCACGAATATTGCCATCTGCTTTTGGGTTGGCGTCTCTCCACTGTTTTGCAGTCATTCCAAACAAAGCCATATTCAGCATATCGGCTTCGTTAGCATATACAAAATTTATTTTTTCTTTTGAAAGTGTTGGCGGGATCAGGTTTTCTTTAATGGCATCGGTATGGATGTGGTAGTTTACTTTGGCTAAAGTTCGCTGCAGGTTCCATTCCAATTTTAAACGGTCGTTTTCATCTTCTTTCAGCCGTTGAAATTCTTTAATGAGATAGATTTTAAATTCGGCACTAATCCACATACCAAACTCAAAAGCAATATCAGGATGCGCGAAAGTGCCACCATATCGTCCGGCAGTAGCTTTTAAACCTATGGCATTAGTTTTTTCCTGCCACTCTTTCACGCTGATTTTATAATTATTAAGTCCTGTCTGACTTTTAATTATGGCAAATTCGCCATAATTGAAATCGGGATTGTAAACACTTTCCCAAATGCCCAGGAATTCAACGGTATTGCGATTCCTAAGCCAATCTGAAATGAAGAAATCACCATCTTTAGCTTTAAGCATGTCGGTTAAAGAAATAAAATCAATATCACTTGTGTTGATTATAGTAATTTCAACTCCTTTAACCGAAATAATTCTTTTCTTTTTCATTTTAGAGGAAATTTACATTATCAATTTGGATCTACTGCAAATTTAGTGGAAAGTTATAAATTTGCAGTAGAACCAAATTGATTAACAGTTAGAATAAAAATATATTTTGTTGCAAAATTCGCTGAATGAGAAAATTAAAATTAAGCATACTCGATCAATCTGTCATCAGACCGGGTGGCAATGCCAAAGAAGCTATAAATGAAACGGTTGCAACGGTTAAACTGGCCGAAGAATTGGGTTATAGCCGCTTTTGGGTATCGGAACATCATAACTCCGCGCTCATTGCCGGTTCTGCACCCGAAGTGCTGATGGTAAAACTGGCCGATGCAACCAACGTCATTCGTATTGGCTCGGGTGGCATTATGTTGCCAAATCACAGCGCTTTAAAGGTAGTTGAAAATTTCAGGATGCTCGAAGTGCTTTTTCCCAATAGGATTGATTTAGGAATTGGACGCGCTCCGGGTACCGATCGGATTACCTCTTCAATACTTAACCCTTCAAACGATTTTAGCGAGGCAAGTTACTTGCAACAGTTAGAATACATGCAACATTTTTTCAAGGATACGGCTGCCACTAAATACGGCTCGCTGCTCGCTACACCGCAAACAACTACAATTCCATCGCAATGGATACTAAGTTCCAGTGGCAGTAGCAGTTTAATTGCCGCTAAATTTGGAATGGGACTTAGCATTGCCAAATTTATAAACGGTTTTGTCAGTCCACAAGTGGCAGAAACATACCGGAAGAATTTTAAACCATCAGCCGAAAATGCAGAACCTCAGGTAATAGTGGCCGTTCAGGTAGTTTGTGCCGAAACCGAAGAAAAAGCAAACCAAATGCGTAAGTTTATTGATTTCGTTTTTGTGCAATTTGAAAAAGGTAATTTCAATGATTTTAAAGATGGAAACTTTATCAAGAATTATGATTTCTCCCCTTTTGAACAACAAATAATAGAAAGAAATAAAGGTCGCATCATTTCGGGAACTACCGATGATGTGAAAGAACAACTCATTAAATTATCAAACGATTTTGAAACCGATGAAATTATGATTACCTCCATGTCTGTTGATTATGAAGCGCGCAGAAAATCATTTGAATTATTGGCAAATGCATTTGAGTTAAATCATATTACATAAACATTTTATATTTAAATAATTTACACTTAAAATCAAAAAAAATGAAGTACAGACAATTAGGAAAATCAGGATTAATGGTATCCGAACTTTGCTTAGGAGCCATGAGTTTTGGCGGTGAAGGCCACTGGAAAGTAATAGGTTCGTTGGATTATCCAAGCAGTAAAAAATTAGTGGATATGGCTCTTGATGCCGGCGTTAACTTTGTTGACACGGCAGATGTTTATTCACACGGTCAATCCGAAGAAATTCTTGGAAAAGCCATTAAAGAGAAACGCAATGAAATTGTGCTTGCCACCAAGGTAAGGGGGCGGATGAGCAAGGATATCAACGATGTTGGCTTGTCGCGCAAACACATCATCGATAGTTGTAACCAGAGCTTAAAAAGATTAGGCACCGACTACATCGACCTTTATGTGATGCACAGTTTTGATCCGATTACCCCGCTTGAAGAAACTTTGGGAGCTTTATCGGATTTGGTTCATCAGGGAAAAGTGAGGTACATCGGTGCGAGTAATTTCACGGCATGGCAGTTGATGAAAGCATTGGCCGTATCGAAAGAAAATCATTTTGAAAAATTTGTTTCGCTGCAAGCAATTTATTCGCTTATTTCGAGAGATGTAGAATATGAGTTGATTCCTTTACTACAGGATCAGGGTCTGGGATTAACGCCTTGGTCGCCGCTGGGAGGGGGTTTCCTGACAGGAAAATATCGGAAAGATAAACCCATGCCCGAAGATTCCAGAAGAACCAATGAACAACAAAACTTTATCCCGATAGATTTGGATAAAGGCTATGCTATTGTTGATGCCCTGGAAGAAATTGCCAACAACCACAAAGCCAGCATTTCGCAGGCAGCATTAAATTATCTGCTCCGAAAACCAGCGGTTTCGTCTGTTTTAATTGGCGCCACCAAACCGCATCAATTGGAAGACAACCTGAAAGCTACAAACTGGGAAATGAGCCCAGAGGAAGTAAGCCGATTGGATGAACTGAGCAAATTAAACCCAATTTATCCGCATTGGATGCTCCAATTTACCTATATGGACAGAACAAGTGTTGAAAATTTCTTTTAATAAATTAAAGCAAATCATTGATTAACTGCTCAGTATATGTTGCCGGGGGCGCTTAATAGCATAATTGGAAGAGATGATGTTGGTAGCTTTTAGAACCATGGACGGGTAAAGGACTTTGCCGGAAATTTTCTTTGACAAAGATGCAGAAATTATCTTTATGGAAGGTTATCCCGCTGACATGCGGGTTAACCTCCTATATTTAAAAATCCGTCTTTTTCCATTAACTCTTGAAGATGACTGTAATGAAAAAAAATATTGTTCCTTTAATCATCATCACCTTAATTTTTTTGTTTCCAAGTTGCTCTGCCATTTTAGGCATTAAGTCGCCAAATAAGATTACAAAAGAAGTCGCATATAACTATTTGATTAAACATAGCATCGATACATCAAATGTCCTTTTCCTTAAAAATAACTATTTTGACACTTTAAGATCATTACCATTTAAGCCAGGATGGGAGCCAGGTCTTCGACCTATTCAATGTAAAATATTTTCAAAAAATGGAGAATTAATCTTTCAATATAGTTCATGCGAGGGATCAATAAAAAGAACAGGGCTTTATGAGCAATTCCCTCCTCAAAACATTACACCAATTGACTCAGCATATTCTCTTTCGGACGAAATAAGAATGATAGAAGATTTTCCAACCTTAAATGATGATAAGAACTATATTACTATAGTTTATTGGGCAACATTTACGGGTTTACCAGGTAGAAAACTAATTGAAAAAATAGAAAAAAATTTAGAAGAACAGAATATAAATACAGTAATATATAAGTTGAATACGGACATTATGGAAAATAAATAGGCTACACATAACAGCCCATGATAGCCCATACCCGGCTTAGCGGTCATCAAGAAAAAGAAATGTAAATGAGAACATACGGAACATCATTGAAAATCAGAGTAAAGAAACGGCTATGGGTCACATGTGCGCCCGTTGGCAACAATTGTTAAATCAATTCCGAATCGTGGCGCTTTTTCATTGTCATTGCGTTTTTGTGTTACGCTATTTCAGGGAAAGACATTCAACACAACTTTGCCTGTATTTTCATTGTTTTTCAGAATACGATGGGCATCCTCCGCCAGGGTAATCGGTAGTGTTTCGTGAATCAACACTTTGATTTTGCCAGAAGAAAACGCGGGCCAAAGTTCCTTTTCAAGTCTGGTAAGAATTTCGGCTTTCATCTCTGTAGGCTGACTGCGTAGCGTGCTGCCAATAAGCTTCACGCCGTGTTTTAAAAAATCAAGCATATTCAGTTCGCTCATTGAACCCCCTAAAGTGGCGACTACAATCCAGCGTCCTCCAATTGCCATTGTTTTAAGATATAGTCCAAGATCAGGGCCGGCAACACAGTCTAATGCCACATTCACCGGATGTTGTGCCAAAATTTCTGAAATATTTTCCTGTTTGCGGTTAATAACGACATCAGCTCCAAGTTTTTTAACGAATTCTGCTTTTCTTTCCGAACCAACAGTTGTGATGACTTTTGCACCCAATTTCTTTGCCATCTGAATTGCTGCCATACCCAGCCCGCTTGCTCCGGCCTGTATAAATACAGTGTCATCGGATTTCATTTTTCCTTCCATACATAAATTTAGGTAGGAAGTCGCAAATACTTCTGGTATGGCAGCTGCTTCTGCCATAGACAGTCCTTCAGGTACTGGCAATACCATATTGGCAGGAACCGCCACTTTTTCTGCATATCCGCCGCCCCCCAGCAATGCGCAGACTTTATCACCTATTTGCCATCTTCCTTGCTCGGGGGCTTCAATGACCACTCCGGCCACTTCGAGCCCCATCCATTCCGGCCAGCCTGGCGGCGACGGATAATTTCCTTCCCGCTGCATCAGGTCGGCACGGTTCACTGCAGCTGCGTGAACTTCTATTACAATCTCATTATTCTTGCGAACCGGATCTGGAACTTCGCTCCAAACCAATGACTTATCCTCTTTTATCAGAATTGCATGCATATCATTTCCTCCATTTTATGTATCCGTCAGCGGTAAGCCAAACATTACCCACCGCTTTTGTTTTTTTCATATTTAATATACTTTTGTTTATTTGACTTGTCAATCTTATTTTAGTAACAAGCAGAAGCAGTGACAAGGCACCCAGTCATAAAAAATTGACTTATAATATTTTGGGTTTAGGTTTCACTACAGCAATAGTTATCTCGCCAGCAGCGCCTCTGTTCGTTTCGCCTGATGATGCAAAGATAAGCATGACTTTTGAAATTCAACTTAAAAAGTCATTTTTATAGTCCAATACTTGGGGAGTAGCATACTGCATTTCTTTATTCTGATGATTTTGCCTTATGTGATTTTTAGTGTTGTTACCACCTCTTTTTGCGTGATTTGTTCTCTGGTATTTTTAACGAGTTGGTCAAAAAGGGGATAATCTGGATTTGATGACTAAATTATCTTTTCTTTTGATCCCGTAGAGATTGTTTTTTTCATAGCGATCCCATGCAATGCCTTGTCCTTCTGAGGTGATTTTTAAAATCTTTTTCAACGCAAGAATAGATCCCATCTCTGGTAATTGCATGACATAGACCCTGGTACTGTCGTGGCCAGTTACATATAAATTGCCATCAGGTCCCCAGGAACCGCCCGAGCAACTCATTGGTTTGAATTTCTGAAGAATGGTCTCCGGGAAAGTCCAGGATTCCTGTTCGTGCCAGTTTTTATCGAACTTAACCAATACAGTCCACCTGTTATTTTTGTTTGTCATCGGTTCAAATTTGTCATAATGGGCAAAGCAGACCCACCAATAATCGTTGTAATAGTCGGCCCAGGTACAGGATCCATATTTTATCCCAAAGCTGTGGGAACCGATATGTTCAAGATTTTCCGTATCAAATATCTCTATTGAACTGGTCATTGGGATTTCCGGATAATTTGAATGGGCGCAATAAAGTTTGTCATTCACGACTACGCCGCCATCCAAATGGATGATTTGTCCTGAATCGTCCTTCCATTCGGCAACTAGATCACCGTTTTTTTTACGGTATTTTCCAATTCCTTTTGTGTTAATGGCATAAAAATAAGCCGAATCAACCGCAATACCCTGCCTTGCTTCCCTGATTTCAAAGGTTTGTACTGTTTTGAAGGCGGCATTCTCCGTTTGGGTGAAAGAAATGTTTGTAATCAACAAAAAAAGCAGGAAGATGATGATTTTGGTGTGATGGAATATTTTATTGTCTTTCATAAATGAATCTGGATTGATAAATAAAATTAAAATGCTGTAAAATCACTTCTTTATTCTTCCCCGAAATGTAAAATTAATCCGGAAATAACTGAACCCATCGTCCGTCGAAGCCTCCATCGCTGGTGTTCCAGTTGGCATATACCCCTTTGCCCAGAAATATTCCCCTGTTTTCCAATTCGTCTTCAACCGAACCATCTCCCCGTGTACCATTATGGGCAAAGTAAAGGTGTTGATACCATGGCTCGGGACCCAACTCGGAGTAGAATTTATTGCCTTCTGTACCATAAATATATACTCCCCAAAACCAGTGTTTGCGGATATAACCTTTCCGGTCCTCGTCGGGATCCTGGGTGTCCCGTGCGGTGTAATAAAAGGTTTTCACTCCGGTTGAAACTTCCGGCTTGCCTAACTCACTGGTAACCGGGGTCACCATATTGATAGAAAGATCATTTTTCCAGTTGGCGGGGTCTAAGTGGCTGGGGATAATGTCAGCCAGATCCTGAAGTTCATAAGTAATTCTTTTTACTTCAGACATAGGAATGCCTGAATACTGATCTTTCCCGGAAGCCAGGCTTAAGGCATTGTCATTTTGTATGGCCTGCGCCTTCCAGAAACTCGTTGCCTCGGTATCTGACTGATCAACAAAAATATAATGAAACCGGTTTTTGCCTCCGCTGTTAATATCAACTTTGGCGGTTGCATTATTCGTATTTAGTTCCATGATATCTGCCCAGCTCTCCTCTACAAAATGCAATTCTCCCTGATGCAATTCTCCCGGTGATAGGTTTAACAGGTTTAAATCCCAGTCAGCCTGCCAGATCATCACATGTTTCCCGGCAGCTGTTGTCATGAAGTTAAGATCCGGATCAGGGTATTCCCTTGCATTATGCAGGCTGTGCCGGGTAATGACCACGTAGTTAATTTCCTCGCCGGAGCCAGGGCCGCCATGAACATTGTCAATTCTTATCTCTATCCGTTCCCAGTCGTGTATTTCGTAGCGCTGCTTGGCATGATATACATGGTAGAGCAAAATTACACTATTGGTTTGGAGGGAATGATCGTAAAAAAGAATGGCTGCCGAATAGAGTGTCGGCCTGATCTGCCAGTCGGGATGTTCACCCTGGTTGACATACTTTT
>JACCQN010000076.1 GCA_015709215.1 Bacteroidales bacterium | reverse complement strand
CCCATCCAACTGGAATACAGAATCTTATGATAGTAAGATAACAAGTTGGGTTAATCATTTTTTCTGGCCAGTTTTTTTAGATCACTTCATAAAAGAACTGCCTATAAATTTGTGTACAGCATTCTTTACCTGCAAATTCCTAATCAATCACCTTCGATAAACCTTTGATTTTTGTAATTCCTGAAAAGTTTGATGATTGCCATAAGGGAGGAATTCGGGCTTTTAACTACCGTGTTCTCTCTGGTTTTTTAAACACTTTTGCACTATGCTACAGTTATGTAATTTTATTCCTAATTCAATTTTGGCAAGGAATTGACCTCAATAAAGCTAGCGAAGCCATTGCGGAGACATAAGAAAAAGCTTTCAGAAACTTTGAAATCCGTTATAATTTGTACGGCTATGAGTATGAAACAGTTCAGGGCTTTTCTACTCTTCCATCACGATACTTTGCAAAACGTCCGGCATCCTTTCCATGTACCTGATCATGCCGTTCCCATGGCCAGCCGCCAAACTGTGTTTGTTGAAAATCGTAAAAAGTCTGCTGCAATTCTGCTTCAGTATTCATCACAAAAGGACCATAATGGGCAACGGGTTCGTTGATGGGTTTGGCTTGCAAAAGCATGAAAAGGGCTGGCTCATTGCCTGAATTTTTCAGCAGAACATCTTGATCAGCTTCCAACATAAAAGCCTGATCTTTAACTATTTTTCTATCAGCAACTTGTATGTTTTCACCTTGGTAACAATACAGGTTTCTCACAGTTTGATCAGTAGCTGCAGGCAAAGTCCATTGCGCTCCGGCTTCCATTTTAATCAACCAGATGGCCACTTCATTAGCCGGATCGGCAGCCCAAGAATCCGGTGACGGTGCCGGAGCTTTCACTTCATCCAGTTGTCCGGCAATAAGGCGAATCTCAGTAGTTTTATCACTTTCATCTTGCTTGTTTACGATAGGAATTTCTTCGCTCCACAACATTTTGAAATGGGGTTCAGCGTGTTTTCTGGCTTTTGGCAGGTTGAGCCAAACCTGAAACAACTCCAGCGTATTTTCACTTTGCAGATTAAGCAATGGAAACATCTCGCTGTGTTGCAAACCCGTTCCGGCTGTCATCCATTGCACATCTCCCATGCCATAACGCCCGGCCTGTCCATGTGAATCAGAATGATCCACAAAACCCTGCAAAACAATGGTTATCGTTTCGAAACCCCGATGCGGATGAGCCGGAAAACCCGGAACTTTTGTGCCATGATACATCCGCCAGCCATCCTTGGGCGTAAAATCCTGCCCAATGTTACGGCCGGTAAGTGGCGCATTTGGACCAAAATCGGCATTGCCTCTGGGATAATAATCCAAGTGGTGTACACAAAACAAAAAAGGGTTACTCACTTCACAGTTGAAGCCCAACGGAAATGATTTTATAATAGGTGAAGTTGACATATCAATTAAATTTGTGGCAAAGGTATAAAATCTGGTTCGCCTGGTATTTTCGGAAATAGCTGTTGCTTCCATTTACTTTTGGCGGCGTCGATCAGGGCTTTTTCCGAACTCACAAAATTCCACCAGATATGGCGCTCTTCGGGAAATGGCTCACCACCGAAAAGAAAGACTTTCGACATAGGAGCCAGTTTTAGGCTGCACATTCTAGTTTCTTTCGCTACCAGAATACGTCCAGGCTGATGCTCGTGATCTCCTTCAAAAACGCTGCCTTCGTGGATATAGAGAGCACTTTCGCCATAGATTTCCTCTCCCAAATCCAAAATTACAGCTTCCTCACTTTCAATTTCAATAAAATAAAGCGGGCTGTACACCGGAACGGGTGATTTTTTTCCCAAAGCCTCTCCTGCAATCAGTTTGAATCTAACGCCATTGGCTTCCCAGCCTGGAAGCGCATTGGCTTCAACATGCACAAAAGAGGGTGCGGTTTCCTCTAGCGCTTTTGGCAAGGCCACCCAAATCTGTAATCCATGAAGCTTATGGGTCTCGCTACGGAGTTCGTTTGGCGTGCGCTCAGAATGCACTACACCGCTTCCGGCAGTCAACCAATTGACAGCCCCTGGTTTGATGCGTTGCACAGAACCGATATTGTCGCGATGCACGATCTCTCCTTCAAACAGGTAGGTTAGCGTAGAAAGCCCGATATGCGGATGAGGCAACACATCAAAATGGGTGTTGGCATCCAGTTGTGCCGGCCCCATATGATCCAGAAAAACGAAAGGTCCAATGGCACGTTTCTGGCGAAAAGGAAGCAACCTGCCTACCATAAAATTACCAATACTGGCAGCACGTTCTTCGATAATAAGGTCAATATTTGACATAAAATTGTTTTTCAGATTTTGATGAGATAAAGATAAGGCATTCGCTCCTTATGGATAGAATTTTTAAAAATGAATTATCCAAATCCACAAATAAATATTGTCTTATGCCTTGATTATCTACATATTAACTTACGATATTATTTAGAACAATTATAAATTTCTGGTTAAATGCATTTTTCTTCATCCGGATTGAAGCAGCCAGAATAAAAGCCTTTACTTTTGTTTCGTAATTTTACGAAATACGAAATGAGTGGCTGAAGAAACAACATACACTTTAGAACAAATCAAGCTGGCGCGCATGGCCAAAGCACTCGGGCATCCGGCACGGGTGATGATTCTGGAACTGCTTTCGAGCCAGAGCTGCTGTTATAGTGGCGATTTGGCTGATGACCTGCCAATTGCCCGATCCACACTTTCACAGCACCTCAAAGAGCTAAAAGATGCAGGACTCATCCAGGGCGAGGTGCTTCCACCCAAAATAAAATATTGTCTCAACCTGGAAAATTGGAAATTGGCCCAACAACTCTTCGATAAACTCTTTGAAAAGAAATCCCTAAAACCTTTATAAAATGTCAAAATCTATTAAAATCCTGGGCACCGGTTGCCCCAAATGCAAAGCACTCGAACAAAGCGTTCGTAAGGTGGTTGCCGAAAATCAGATTGATGCCGAAATTACCAAAGTTGAAGATATCATGGACATCATGAATTATGGTGTGATGCGCACACCCGGACTGGTTGTTGATGATAAAGTTGTCGTCAGCGGACGGCTGCCCTCTGCTGATGAAATCAAAAATTTCCTGAATTAAATTTCCGAAAAACCAAAACCCACTAACCCAATGAAACAATTTTTTTTTGTTGGCCTTTTGATGCTTATGATAAGCAGCTTAAGCGCTCAAACCGAAACAGCAACAAAGGAAAGTCAAAATGTAGTGCTGGATGTGTACTATACCCATAGCACCAATCGCTGTGCAGGATGCAAAGCCATCGAAAAAGAAACCCTCGAAACCCTTAATACCCAGTTTAAGCAACAACTGGAAGATGGCAAGGTAGTAGTTCATATTGTGAATATTGATCTGAAAAAGAATAAAAGCATTGTGGATCAGTTCAAAGTATGGGGATCAAGCCTGTTTATTGTAAAAAATGGTGATACCGAACATAAAATTGACCTCACCAAAGAAGGCTTTGCCATGGCGCGCACCAAACCAGAAGAATTTCGTAAAGTAGTGGCCAAAACCATCAAAGAGCAGCTCGATTAGTTGGTTTTGTTTAAACTGCCGTTAAAGCCGGTTTATCTGATTAACAGCTAAATGGTGTAAGTATGGATTTTTTACAAAGCCTGCTGGATAATACTTCATTGCCATTTCTTACGGCATTCCTTTTAGGCCTGATGACGGCAATAAGCCCCTGTCCGTTGGCAACCAATATCACAGCTATCGCCTTCATTAGCAAGGATATAGAAAACCGGAGAAAGGTCTTTTTCAACGGTTCGATTTATACACTCGGACGAGCAATTTCTTACACATTGATAGGTGTGATACTCTTTTTTGGTGTCAGCACATTTTCCGTTGCCGGATTTTTTCAACAATGGGGCGAACGCCTGCTGGGGCCCTTATTGTTGATCATCGGTATATTCATGCTGGATATTATCCGAATTAACTTCCCTGGATTGGGCAAGTTGGGTGATAAAATGGAACAAAATCCTAAAAAGGGATTCTGGCAGGTTTTGCTGCTGGGTATTGTGTTTGCGCTTGCTTTTTGTCCCTACAGCGGCCTGCTCTATTTTGGCATGTTGATCCCGATTACCATTGCAAGTCCTTCGGGTTTATACCTGCCGGTGATTTTTGCTGTGGCAACAGGCCTGCCGGTTATTGTACTGGCCTGGATGTTGGCCTTTACTGTTTCAGAAGTGGGTGTCTTTTACAATAAGCTTAAAACCTTCGAAAAATGGTTCAGAAAGGTTGTAGCAATTGTTTTCATCCTGGTAGGATTGTATTATAGCTTCATTTTCTTTGTTACTTAAAACCAATTCCTTTATGGAAACTAAAAAAGAACTCAAAATACTCGGCTGGATCATCGCGATTTTTCTTTTCGCATTTTTTCTGCCCGTTGAAAATGAGCGATTCCTGACAGCCATCGATGCAACACTGGATTTAACACGCTGGTATGCCCGCGAACATGTGATTCTT
This sequence comes from Bacteroidales bacterium, assembly GCA_015709215.1. Classification (GTDB taxonomy): domain Bacteria; phylum Bacteroidota; class Bacteroidia; order Bacteroidales; family F082; genus UBA5536. The sequence continues at coordinate 5,787 of JACCQN010000076.1, read as the reverse complement.
TGTTTGCTTCCGGCTTTTTTTATCGCAGGAGTTATCAGTGTTTTTGTAAGTCAGGGAGCGGTGATGAAATACTTTGGCGCCAAAGCCAAAAAATGGGTAGCCTATACCGTGGCTTCTGTTTCAGGAACGATACTGGCAGTTTGCAGCTGTACGATCCTGCCTTTATTTTCGAGCATTCACAAAAGAGGTGCGGGTTTAGGACCAGCAATTGCGTTTTTGTATTCCGGTCCGGCTATCAATATATTGGCCATCATACTCACCGCACGCATCCTTGGTTTCGAGATGGGTGTAGCCCGTATCATCGGCGCAGTGGTTTTTGCTGTGGTTATTGGTTCGGCTATGTCGCTGATCTATCGCAAAGAAGAAAGAGCAAAACGCGCTGAACAAATGAATTTCCCGGACATGCCCGAAAAAAGACCCATATGGCAAACCTCTTTTCATTTTTTTACACTCGTACTGATCTTGGTTTTTGCCAATTGGGGAGCCCCTTCCTCCGATGAAACAACGGGCGCATGGTTTTGGATCTGGTCGAACAAATGGCTGATCACCAGCTTTTTTGGTTTCTTTCTGATCTATTCGCTCATTTTTATCCTCAAGATAAAATGGTGGCATGTAGCCCTTGCCGCGCTGGCCACTGCGGCTGCCGGATTGCTTACCGCCCCTCCATTGGTACCCATGGTCGTAGCCATTGCCGGTTTAAGCATCATCACCTTGCTTGACAAAAACGATGAAGATAATCCGGAATGGACGCTCTCGGCTTGGGATTTCACCAAACAAATAATGCCTCTGCTGGCTGTGGGTGTTGTTACTGCAGGTTTTTTGCTGGGCTCAACGCATGATAACGTGGCCATCCCTGGCATTATTCCCAACGAATGGATAACAGCACTGGTAGGTGGCAATTCTGTTTTTTCAAACTTGTTCGCCTCTGTTGTTGGGGCGTTTATGTATTTTGCGACACTTACCGAAGTACCAATTTTGCAAGGCCTCATTGCTGCAGGAATGGGCAAAGGACCCGCATTGGCGCTTTTACTTGCAGGACCTTCGCTCTCTTTGCCCAATATTTTAGTAATAAGAGGCGTTATGGGAACGCAAAAAACATTGGTTTATGTAGCGCTGGTAATCGTGATGGCCACCGTTAGCGGATTAATTTATGGAGGATTGTTTTAGCAAAACGTCATCATAAATATGTCATCATCGGTTACGTGTATGGGGTCGTTTGGTGATTCGAAGCACAATTCTGTCAAATAGCTACAATGTTTATTAAATGTAAAGCCTTTTAAATCAGCACTATGTGCTAAATACACTATACACGATGTTACCGCCTGGTGTTCTGTCTGTCAGTTTTCTAATCCATTGTCATTATTCAGTTTCCGTGTTATTATCATATTATTTCTGTCCTTTCTGACGGCTCGTGTGTCAGCGTTTTATTATTTTTTAAGTGTCGGCAAAATTTTTAAAACAATTTCTCTCGGTGCGTTGGCTTTGTAATCTCTTTGGCAAAGCTTTGGCAATGTGCTTGCAAATTAGGTAAGGTAATCTTTGCAATTTAGAACTATTGAAAAAGTGCTACCTATCCCAAGTTCACTCTCAACATATATTTCACCGCCCTGAGCTTCTATAAAATCTTTACTTATTGCTAATCCGAGGCCGGAGCCTTCTTTTTTAGTGCCGGGGACAGTAAAGTATCGGTCAAATAACCGACTGATATAACGTGATTCAATTCCTCGTCCAAAATCTTTTATAACTAATCTCACTTTATTCTCAATATTTGAAGCTGAAATCGTAATTTTTGAATTTTCATCGGAATAGCGAATAGCATTCGATATAATATTTGTTAATACCCATGCTGTTTTTTCTTTATCTGCAATTACTTTTGGCAGATCTGAAGGAAAATCAATGTCGAAAACAATATTTTTTTGATTTGCCGCCATTTTATTGGTATTAATGGCAAATTGCAAAATATCGTTAAGGTTAACCGGCAAAATATTCAATTGAATATTTCCGGTTTCAACTTGTGCTAAATTAAGTAGTTCCGATATTATTTTTAATAAATTATTGGTGTCCTCTTCACAACTTTTTATTAATTCATGTTGTTCCTGATTCAGCACACCCGTTTTTTCATTTTCCAACAATTGCAAGCTAAATTTTATTGCTGAAACGGGAGTTTTTAACTCATGTGAAACCGTTGCAATAAAATTGGTTTTTGCCAAATCAAGTTCCATATACTTGGTTACATTTTTCAGTATTACGACATATCCCATTAAATGATCTTTTGTATCATCTTGATTTGCTAATGATATTTCTTGAATCTCCTTCTCATAGTAAATATCTTTACCATGCATTTTCAAATGTATCCTTGTGTTTGGGTCGTTATTTGATGAGATGGATTTATTGTTGGAACCATCAATAATGATTTGACTTATTAAATCATTTTCAGAGGCTATTTCAAGTATATTTGCACCAACTAAAGTAACATGACTCAACCCTGAAACTTTTAAAAACTCATCGTTTACTAAATTGATTTTCTTTGATGTATCAAAGCCAATAATCGGATAATGAATTTTGTTGATTATTGTTTCTGTTATTTTTTTTTCGGTTAGTACTTTCGCAACATTGCTTTTGTTGTATTCCTCTAGTTTGCTTGCCATTGTATTAAACGAAACAGCTAATTCCCCCAGCTCATTATGTCCCTCGAAATTAACTCTTTGTGTATAATCATTGGAAGCAATTTTTTTAATGCTGTTAATTAATTCTTTAATCGGATTTGAAATATTTCCGGGAAGCTTGAGAAAAAGAATAAGTGCTATGATGAAACAAAACAAGCTCATAGTACTAATTAGAATTATAGACCTATGAGCAGTTTCTTTAGCAAATATATTTTTGGATTCGATGGCTTGTAAGTTTATGTTCATTATTTCGAAAAGAACAACTCGCAATTTAGACATTGCATTTTCGTCAGAAGGATTTTTTTTGAGTATATTAAAGTTTTTAGAAAGTTCTTCGGTTAGTTCGTTTTCATCAACCTCAGTTATATTCGACTTTTGCTTTAAAAGATATACCTCAAAGGTGTTTAAGGTTTCCTCTTGGTTTTGGTCAATTTCTGATAATGCCTTCAACATATTTCTGGTATAGCCAAGAGTTTCTTTGTTGTCTTTAAGAATGTTTTCTGAGGCAGTTGACAACAAATTAATTTGCTTTATGCTGAATAGTGCCAAAAGAACAATCAAGCTAAATAACAAACCAATGCCAAGATTCAGCTTTGTTTTAATTTTCATATCATTGTATTAATTTATTTTTTCAAAGATACATTAATTAAAAATTTACAAATGAATTAAGCTACACTACTTTAGGCTTGGTTCCTAAGAAAACAGTTCGGAATAGAATAAGAATTGGAATAATTTCTAACCTACCCGCCCACATTTGAATTATATACGTAGTTTCAAGAACCGGAGACATCTCAGGGTTGGTAATCCCACATGACAATCCGACCGTACCTTGTGCAGAGGCAGATTCAAAGAGAGCATCAGTTATTGAATACCCTGTTCCCATACAATAGTAGGTTATAAATGTTGACGTCAAAACAAATATGAGATAAATAAATGAAAAAGTGGCTGCAACGGCAAGTTCCCTGTTCATTTCATCGGGCAATAAGCGTTTCTCGTTAAACTTTACAACTTTTATTGAATTTTCAGAAGAAAAATAATTGTTAATATGCCAAAATAACCCTTTAAAAATCAGCAATATTCTAATTATTTTAATTCCGCCCACGGTTGCACCGGCAGCACCTCCGACAATCATTGCACCCAAAACAATAAATGCAACAGCTGCAGCATCCCAAATATGTACATCAGAGGTTTGCCAACCTGTAGTTGTTAAAGCACTAATAAATTGAAAAACACCCACACGAAAAGGTTCAGATATTACTCCTGACTTCAAAAGCATAAACGAAAGTATGATGCCTCCCAAAATACATGTAATGATAATGGAACGTGTCTGTAAATTTTTATAAAATTGCTTGAACTGTTTTTCGTAAAAAACTTTAAAATAGAATGGTAATGAAAGCGCACCCAATACCATAGGCAACAAATACAACATCTCCATTGCTTTGGAATTGTATCCTGCAATACTATCATCCAAGGTGCTAAAACCTCCGGTTGATTGTCCTGTCATGGCATGATTAATTGAATCAAAAATATTATCCAACAAGTTGTATTCAGGCAAAATAAAATAGGTTCCAATTACCAGATATACAAAACTAAAAAGGGTAAGGCCCAAATAGATTTTCCATATAGAACGTGCAGTTTCAATAATTGTCGGTCGCAGGCGTTCGCCCGAGGATTCAGCACCGTAGAGCAAAAATGCGATTTTTCCGCTCGATTGATTTAAAACTGCTAAGGCAAGCACAATAACTCCGGCTCCGCCAATCCATTGAGCAAAGGAACGATAAAAAAGCAAGCCTTTTCCAATTGAAGGCTCATGAACAGCCATTGTCAAACCGGTGGTTGTAAATCCGCTCATACTCTCAAAAAGGGCGTGTAAAGGATTTTTAAAATAGAAGATACTTGACTGATAATCTGTTAAAGAAGGAACAAATTGTTGAGCAATTTCTACAGGAGTAATATAGGCAATGATGATAAACGGCAAAGCACCCATTATGGCAATAGAAAGCCAGCCCATAGCTGCAATTATTAATGCATGGCGGTTTAATGGCTCTCTATCTATTTGAATGGTTTTATTTAGAAAAAAACCGATTAAATAACTTATAAGCCCTGAAATTAAAAACCCTGCTGCTGAATAAAATTCCGAATAGAGCAGCGACACCAGTAATGGTACGACCATCGTATATCCCAAAATAATGAGCAAACCTCCAATTTGCTTAAACATCATTTTAAATGTGTCGAACCTTGTATTATATTTTAAATTCATTGAAATTTTGTATGTTGAATTATTTGAAAAATGCTATAACTGCTTTCGTGCTTTCTGGCAATGAAAATACGAATACAGTGTCATTTGCGTTTAGTTCAAAGCTTCCAAGGGTTATATACCCTCGCCCTTTTCTGATGACACTGCTAATTATTGCATTTTCAGGAAAATCAAGTTCTTTGATAGGCTTATTGATAATTTTAGAATCCTTTTTAATAATAAATTCCTGAATTTCCGCATCAATTCCATAGAGCTGAGTTAGAATTCTGCCTTTAAGAATATGGCGAAATATAAAATTTGCAGCTGCCATTTTTTTATTTATCAAAGTATCGACACCCATTTTTTGCGAATAGTCAAATAAACCTATATTTTCAACCATTGCTATCGTTTTTTTTACGCCATGGTCTTTTGCTAATAAGCAGGAGAAAATGTTCGTTTCAGCACTTCCAGTTACCGATATTACAGCATCGTAATCTGAGATTTTTTCTTCTTCAAGTAAACTAACATCTGCACCATCACCGCAAACAAAATGTACATTCGGGATGTGTCTTGCCAGATGATTGCATTTCTCAAGATTTCGTTCAATCAATTTAATATTATAATACTCGCTAAGTCGTAACGCTATGTATTTTCCTGTTTTGCTCCCACCTATAACCAAAATATTTTTTATTTGAAGCGGTTTTTTCCCTACATATTCAAGTACCTTGTCTTTACCTTGGTCGGTGGCCACAAAATAAACCAAGTCTCCCTTTAATATCTGTAAATCGCCAGTTGGTATCAGCGTTTTCTCATTACGCAAAATAGCGACAATCATAAAAGAACTATATGATAATAAGTGGGCCGATTCGGCAATGGACTTATTAA
>JACCQN010000006.1 GCA_015709215.1 Bacteroidales bacterium | reverse complement strand
CATCGTTGATGCCCGTGTCCACATCGTTGATGCCCGTGTCCACATCGTTGATGCCCGAGTCCACATCGTTGATGCTCGAGTCCACATCGTTGATGCCCGTGTCCACATCGAAGACATTCGAGTCCACATCAAAGACGTTCGAGTCCACATCAAAGACGTTCGAGTCCACATCGTAGACGTTCAAGTCCACATCGAAGACGTTAGTGTCCACATCGAAGACATTCGAGTCCACATCGAAGACGTTCGAGTCCACATCAAAGACGTTCGAGTCCACATCAAAGACGTTCGAGTCCACATCGTAGACGTTCGAGTCCACATTCAAAACCACAATAACTACAATAGCATCAACCCATTAGCTGCTGTTGGCATTAGCGTTGGCATTGGCTCGTTTCAACTTAATAAACAGTCCCGCATTGCTACGCTGACGGAGCAGGTGCATTGCGCCATTTACAAAAAGAGCCTAATCCATAGATAACTAAGGTGCAGCGCACCGCCCTCTTTATAAAAAAACCTGTATAATAAGAAAACAAGGTGCAGCGCACCGCACTATAAAATTAAAAATTACCAGTGTCAATTTATGTAGGGCTACATCCTTCTAACCAACTTAACACTATCCCAAATAGCGCAACCCATTCTGGGTTGTAATCCCTTTTTCAAACACTTTTACTACAATAGCAGCAACCCATTCAGGGTTGCGTTAATTTAGCAAATTAAAAAAACAATTTTAGTTCTTAAAAGCAAGCTCGAAGAACCTGTCCGAACTAAAATGTCGGGAGGTTGCGCTATCATGCCAAACCAAACCTTCACTTCAAATATCACCGGGCTGGAGCCCCCAAGAATTGGGGGTTGGGGGCAAAAAAACATCAAGCCCCCAAACCCACCGTGTCTAAAATCACCTTCTTTTATTAGGCTTTTGGCTGCCTGTCCCGCTAAGCGGGAGTCTTTAGCTTTTGGCTCGTTGACTTAAGCACCACAATCATCTTAAAATACATACTGTCCTCAATTCGCTTGCTCACACTTCTTTTATTATTGCCCAACAAAAGTATTCAACAAACATAACAACTCCCACAATCCTAAAAACAACGCAAACAATCACAGCAATTACACCACTAACAACAATGACAACCAAAACACTCCCCTTTCATGACAACATTTTTCCTAATTTTGCCCCCTCATTCACAAAATAACAGCTAAACTCATGGAGATCAGCAGCAAGTATAATCCTGCAACAACCGAAGATAAATGGTATGCCCATTGGATGGAAAAAGGCTACTTTCATTCCAAACCTGATGAACGCGAGCCCTACGTAATCGTCATTCCGCCGCCAAACGTCACCGGTGTGCTGCATATGGGCCATATGCTCAACAATACCATTCAGGATGTGCTGATCCGCCGTGCCCGGATGCAGGGCAAAAATGCCCTATGGGTACCCGGTACCGACCATGCCTCTATTGCTACAGAAGCCAAAGTGGTAAACAAACTCAAGGAACAAGGCATCCAAAAAAATGAGCTTAGCCGCGAGGCCTTCCTCGAACATGCCTGGGAATGGACGCACAAACATGGCGGTATCATCCTCGAACAGCTCAAAAAGCTTGGCGCCAGCTGCGACTGGCAACGCACCAAATTTACCATGGACGACGATATGTCAGAATCTGTGCTGCAGGTTTTTGTTGATCTTTATAATAAAGGTCTTATCTACCGCGGCTATCGCATGATAAACTGGGACCCTGAAGCCAAAACAACCGTTTCGGACGAAGAAGTTATTTATAAGGAGTCGCAAAGCAAACTGTATTATCTCCGTTATCAAATTGAGGGCGAAGATGATTTTGTTACCATTGCAACTACCCGCCCCGAAACCATTCTTGGTGATACCGCCGTTTGCTATCATCCCGAAGATGAGCGTTTCCAACACCTGAAAGGTAAACGTGTAATCGTCCCGATCGCCAACCGCAGCATTCCGCTCATCGCAGATGAATATGTTGATCGCGAATTCGGAACAGGTTGCCTCAAAATCACACCGGCACACGATCCCAACGATAAAATCCTGGGTGATAAATACCAGCTCGAATTTATCGATATCTTCAACGATGACGCTACCCTCAACGAGCATGGCCTGCACTACAAAGGCATGGATCGTTTTGCCTGCCGCAAAGCCATCGTAAAAGAACTCGAAAGCAATGGAAGTCTGGTAAAAACCGAAGACTACCAAAACAAAGTAGGCACATCCGAACGCACTGGCGCCGTGATTGAGCCACGCCTCTCCTACCAGTGGTTTCTCGCCATGGAAAAGCTGGCTGAACCTGCACTTAAAGCAGTGATGGAAGATACCATCCAATTGGTTCCCGAAAAGTTTAAAAACACCTACCGCCACTGGATGGAAAACGTGCGCGACTGGAATATCTCCCGTCAGCTCTGGTGGGGGCATCGCATCCCCGCCTGGTACTATGGCGAAGGCATGCAGGATTTTGTAGTAGCCATGAACGAAACTGACGCCCTGAATGCCGCAAGAGCAAAAACCGGAAATCCCGATCTGCAAATCAGCAGCTTGCATCAGGAGGACGACGTGCTCGATACCTGGTTTAGCAGCTGGCTATGGCCGATTTCCGTTTTCGACGGCATTCGCAATCCCAATAATCCCGACATCAAATACTACTACCCTACCAACGATTTGGTTACAGCTCCCGAAATCCTGTTCTTTTGGGTGGCACGTATGATCATGGCCGGTTACGAATGGCAGAACGATAAGCCTTTCAAAGCTGTTTACCTCACCGGCATTGTACGCGACAAGCTGGGACGAAAAATGTCGAAAAGCCTGGGCAACTCTCCCGATCCCATCGATCTGATGAAGACCTATGGCGCTGATGGCGTGCGTGTGGGTATGCTCCTGACTTCTCCGGCTGGCAACGACCTGCCCTTCGACGAAGCCCTCTGCGAGCAGGGACGTAACTTCAACAACAAAATATGGAATGCCATGCGATTGGTTAAAGGCTGGCAGGAAGATAACCAACTCCCGCAGGATCAAACTGCTGCCCTTGCCGTTGACTGGTTCAGGGCTCGCCTCAATCAAACCCTCACACAGATCGAAGACCATTTCAGTAAATATCGCTTGTCGGATGCGCTGATGGCAGCCTACAAGCTCACCTGGGACGATTTCTGTTCCTGGTACCTCGAAATGATCAAACCCCAGCCAGGTCAAGCCATCGACTCACAAACCCTCGAAGCAACAATCGGCTTTTTTGAAGACCTGATGAAGCTCTTGCATCCTTTTATGCCTTTCATCACCGAAGAAATCTGGCACCTGCTGCGTCAACGCAACGAAGGCGACGACCTGATCGTGGCTCGCATGCCTTCAGGAAAAGCATTCAACCAAAAGCTGCTGGCCGATTTCGACTTCACCGCCGAACTCATCAACGGCATCCGTAAACTCAGGGCATCTAAAAATATCCCTTTCCGTGATGCCCTTGAGGTACAGATTGTGGATAGAAACGGAGACTACAACAGTCTTTTCGAGGGCATCATAGCTAAACTGTGCAACCTGAGCCGCATCAGCCTTACCGAAAGTCAGATGGAAGGTGCTTTTGGTTTTGTGATTAAATCCACTGAGGTGTTTGTGCCACTCACCGATGTCGTAAATCCCGAAGAGGAACGCAAAAAACTGAAAGAAGAGCTTATTTATACACAGGGTTTCCTGAACTCTGTCAACAAGAAACTCAGCAACGAGCGTTTTGTGAGCGGAGCACCTGAGCAGGTAGTGGCCCGCGAACGTCAAAAGAAAGCCGATGCCGAAGCCCGTATCAAAGTGATTGAGCAACAGCTAAAAAGCTTTTAATAAACGGCAATAAATAACTAAAATATGTTAAACCTTGTGAGCTGCTGAACATAAGACCTCAACAATGGTTTAAGTACTAACCAAAAAGCAATGCGTCAAGTGCAATTTTTAATATTTTTTATTATCGTACTAGGTTTTTACGGTCTTGTAAACTGGTATATCTTCAGCCGCGGGCTGATGAGTTTTGAACCCGGAACAGGTTTGCGCCAGGCTTATGTGTGGGCATTCTGGTTACTGGCAATCAGCTATCCGTTGGGTCGCATCCTCGAAAAACTATATCTATCACAATTAAGCGATTTCTTCACCTGGGCAGGCTCCTTTTGGCTGGCTGCTATGGTTTATATTCTAATTGCCGTTATAGCTTTCGATCTGCTTAGAATAGTGAATCACTTTGTTCCCTTTTTTGAGAAGCTTATCCCCTCCGAGCTTTTTCAACGTCCTTATTTCTTTACTATTAGCGTTGCAACAGCAGTCTTCCTGCTTGTATTTGCCGGACACCTCAATGCGCTGCTTCCTCGTACTAATCAGTTGTCGATAACTGTAAATAAAAGCCTGCCCGAGACCCGCAAACTTCGGATTGCCATGATATCCGATATCCATTTGGGCACAGTGATATCAACCAAAAGACTCAGCCGCATGATCGAGCACCTCAATTCCGTTGAACCTGATGTGATTATGATCCCCGGCGATCTGGTTGATGAAGATTTGGAGCCGGTAGTCAAACAAAATCTTGGTGCCTTGTTCAGCAAGCTCAATGCACCCCTCGGTGTTTATGCCTCCACCGGCAACCACGAATACATAGGTGGTGCTGATGCCGCTGTGGATTATCTCAGAGCTCATGGAATCAAAGTGCTGCGCGACACAGCAGTACAAATCAATCCAGGACTTTGGGTAATCGGTCGTAATGATATTGAAAGCAACCGTTTTGCTGGCAAAAAACGAAAATCACTGGCAGAAATCACCAAAAACATCCCTGCAGAAGATGTACGGATTGTCCTCGACCATCAACCACGAGCTTATGAAGAAGCACAAGAGCAACAAACCGACCTGATCCTGAGCGGGCACACCCATCACGGGCAGCTTTGGCCATTTAATTACATCACCCAAAAAATGTTCCCGCTTAGTTGGGGTTACAAACAGTTCGGACAAATGCATGCTTATGTTTCCAGTGGTATTGGTACATGGGGACCTCCGGTACGCATCGGCAACCGGCCCGAAGTAGTTGTTATTACTTTGAATTTTAATGGAAAGCGTCCAGCCCAGTCTTACTGATTCGTAGCAAATAAATCGTATCAGCCAGCTGCTTCCGCCCTGTATCTGTAAGGTATTGTAACGATAATTGAGTTACCTTAATGTCAGCAAACTGCTCCATTATATGCAGTTCATAGTTTCTCTGTCTGAGCGAATGAACACCAGCCTTATCCGTAAACACATACCACACCGGATGAATGTTTAAAGCAGAATCAATCTGTTGGTAAGATTTAAAATCGGGGACTATTTCCTTCGAATAAAAATCAAATGCCGGACGATGCTGATTATAAAAACATCGGGGTACACGTAAATCATATAATTCATTCATTCGAAAAGCTACTTTACTTCCCGCTTGATATTGAAGCAATTCCGGATAAAAATTGAACACCAGAAACCCGTTGATCAGTAACATTAACGTAAGACTGCCAATGACCATACTATCAAATAACTGCAATTTCTTTAAAATAATAGTTGCAACAACAGCAAGAAAAACAACAATACAGACCCAGAGCAAAAGGGTATAGCCCAATAAATAATTTAAAAGTAAAAGTGTCAGCAGCAGGAATAGTATCAAAACTAACTGCATACGGTAAAAAAGGTTCAGAGCTTTGCCAGGTTGAGCTGTTAGTCCAAAAACACTAATGATTGCAGAAAAAGGTAAAATAACATAGAGGTAATGCGGTAGTTTATATTGGGATAAAGAAAAAGCAATGAACGGTAAAAAGAATCCCCAGATTAAAAAACCGCCTGTTTTTAATTTGCAGCGAATCAAATCTTTGACAAGAATCCAAAGTCCCCTCAACAAAAATATCGTCCAGGGTAGCGTAAGCCACATCAATGTGTGCACAAAAAACAATGGGCCACTTTCATCGCGCCACACATTTTCGCCTGTAAGCCTTCCAAAGCTTTGCTTCCAGAAGTAAAACGCCAGACCTTCAGTTCCATGTTGCTGGTAGAGCCCGATGAGCATGGGTGCCAGCATCAGGCCAATAATTGCAGGAACAAGCCATACTTGCTTGTGAAAAAACAGTGCAATTTTTTTTCTGAATAACAAATCAGGTCCAAAAGCCAGCAAAGGAACCATAATACCTATTGGCCCTTTTGTGAGGAGTGAAAAACCGATTCCTACCGATAACCCAATCAAATGTTTTATTTTGCGATCATTGAGCCAACTATCTGTTTGCCAAACAGAATAGGCAATCCAGCCTGTAAGCATCGTATCCGTCCTCACGTCCAACCACATCAGCACCGTTGCCAAATAACTGATAAATACTATTGGAATGAACAATCCTCTGGTCTCACCTAAATAAGTCGTTCCAAGTTTGTATGTGCTGTATATCCCTAAAAGCAGTACCAGTATTGAAGGTAAACGGTAAGCAAAATGTGAATAATCAAACACTGCAAAACTTGCTGCCGCTGTCCAGAAAACTAAAGGAGGTTTATCAAGATAAGAAACTGTACGCCAGTATATTTGTAACCATGATTTTTGTTGCAACATTTGCATCCCCATAGTAGCATATTGAGTGGCATCATGCTCCATCAGTGGAATGGTAAACATTCCGATCAGAAATACCGGCAAAAATATCCCGCTAATTAAGAGATAATGCTTTGAATCAAATTGCATTGGCTTACATTAATAAATGTTAAAAGTAACCTATGCCTCTGTCTTCTACTTTTCTTTAAAATGATTTTTAAGCTAAAAAAAGGTTACAAAATATTTATGATTGAAAATCCAACCTTATTTATGTTATTGATATTCTTTGTTTTATATTTAATTTTAAGTTTTAGGAATTAATTAGCATATGTTCAGTCTTCAAAAACAGCATGACTAAGTCGAAAAGCAAAAGCTAATTGCAACTACCTGCACAATAAGTGAATTTTAATACATTTGCACCACCATAAATTAAACCTGATTACCATGTCGTTTGATCCGGAAAAATTCGTTGGTGAAGGCCTCACTTACGACGATGTGCTGCTATTACCTGCATATAGCGAGGTGCTGCCGCGCGAAACAGACCTAAGCACACAGTTTAGCCGAAATATTCAACTGCGCATTCCCATTGTATCTGCCGCCATGGATACCGTTACCGAATCCATTATGGCTATTGCCATGGCACAGGAAGGCGGTATTGGCGTGCTGCACAAAAATATGACCATCGAAAAGCAGGCTGCCGAAGTGCGCAAAGTTAAACGTGCCGAAAACGGCATGATTATCGATCCCGTTACCATGCGCGATGATGCCACTGTGCTGGATGCGCTTAAAATTATGGAAGAATTTCACATTGGCGGCATTCCCGTGGTAGATAAACACAATCGGCTCACTGGCATCGTCACCAATCGCGACTTGCGCTTCGAACGCAGGATAAACCGTCCGATTTATGAAGTGATGACGCGCGAAAACCTGATCACCACTACTGAATTTACTGATTTTGAAAGAGCTGCCGACATCCTGCAGGAGCACCGCATCGAGAAGCTTCCTGTTGTGGACAAAGATTACAGGCTCATCGGGCTGATCACTTATAAAGACATCATCAAAATTAAAGCCCGCCCCAATGCCTGTAAAGACCAACGCGGCCGCCTGAGAGTTGCCGCCGCCGTAGGTATCACAGCCAATACGCTCGAAAGGGTGGATGCCCTGGTGGCCGAAGGCGTAGATGCCATTGTGGTGGATACCGCACACGGCCATTCCAAAGGCGTTGTGGAAATGGCAAAAACCCTCAAAAAGAAATACGGACAAATTGATTTGGTTATTGGTAACATCGCAACCGCTGAAGCAGCTCTCGATTTGCTGTCTGCCGGTGCCGATGGCATCAAGGTAGGTATAGGCCCCGGATCGATCTGTACAACCCGTGTAGTAGCCGGTGTAGGTGTGCCGCAACTTACTGCTGTTTACGACGTTGCCAAAGCACTCAGAGGAAGCGGCGTTCCGGTTATCGCTGATGGTGGCATCCGTTTTACAGGCGACATCGTGAAAGCCCTGGCCGGAGGTGCCGACAGCATCATGGCAGGCTCACTCTTTGCCGGCGTGGACGAATCGCCCGGCGAAACAATCATTTACGAAGGCCGTAAATACAAGACTTACAGAGGCATGGGATCTATCGAGGCTATGTCAGAAGGTTCCAAAGACCGTTACTTTCAGGATGCCGAAGACGATGTAAAAAAACTCGTCCCGGAAGGCATTGTTGGCCGAGTGCCTTTTAAAGGAACACTTTCGGAAGTAATCCATCAACTGGTGGGCGGCCTCCGTGCAGGAATGGGTTATACAGGCTCCAAAACCATCTCTGACCTCAAAAAAGCAAAATTTGTAAAAATTACTGCTGCAGGAGTTTACGAAAGTCATCCACATGATATCACTATCGTGCGGGAGGCACCAAATTATAGTCGTAAAAATTAATATTCGTTAACTAATCAAATCCATCGATAAGATATGAGAACACCACGCGTCTTTATTTTAAGCCTGCTTATCGGATCAGCATTCCTGCTGCAGGCACAAAACAAACTCGACAATAGAGTACTGATGACCATTGCTGATGAGCAGGTTACCGTAAAAGAATTTATGGATGTTTATAGCAAAAACAATGTCAACAACCAGGTGATTGATCAAAAATCACTGGAAGAATACCTTGATCTGTACATCAACTTCAAGCTCAAGGTTAAAGAAGCTGAAAGCTTAAAAATGGACACCGCTCAGGCTTTTATCAAAGAACTTGAAGGCTACCGCAAACAATTGGCAAAGCCCTATTTCACAAACGAAAAAGTGAGCGAAGCCCTGTTGCAGGAAGCCTACAACAGAAAACTTCAGGACGTAAGAGCCAGTCATATCCTGTTGCGTTTGGACAAGAACGCACTTCCCGAAGACACCCTTAAAGTGTATCAAAAAGCAATGGAACTCAGAAAGAGAATCCTCGCAGGTGAAGACTTTGCAGCTGTTGCCGTTGAAGCTTCCGAAGATCCCTCTGCTCGCGACCGTGAGGAAATTCCGGGTAAGCAGTCCTTTAGGCCAGGCAACAAAGGTGATCTGGGGTATTTCTCTGTTTTTGACATGGTTTATCCCTTCGAAAACGGAGCTTACAACACGCCTGTTGGTGAGGTTTCAATGCCCGTTCGGACCGACTTTGGCTATCACCTGATTAAAGTAGAAGATCGCAGTCCTGCCATAGGTACCATGGAAGTGGCTCACATTTACCTCAGCCTTCCAATAAATGCCCCCGATTCACTCAAAAAGGAAAAATCGGAACGCATCCAGCGCATATACGAAGAAATCCAGAACGGCATGAAGTTTGAAGAAGCCGTAAAAGCTTATTCCGAAGACCGTGGCTCGGCACAACGCGATGGCAAACTAAGCAAATTCACTGTAAACCGCATCGTACCAGAGTTTGTTGAAACTGTGAAAAAACTCGAAGTGGGTGAAATTTCTGAGCCCGTAAGAACTGTTTACGGCTACCATATCATCAAACTGATCGGAACCGAAGCTCCCGGTAGTTTTGAAGAAGAAAAAACCAAACTGAGCGAACGCCTGGCCAAAGACAGTCGCGCCCAAAAATCGGAGCAGGCTGTAATTACCCAGATAAAAAAAGAAAACGGTTTCAAAGCCAATGAAGCTAACTTACAAAGCTTTATCAGCCAACTCGACAGCACCTTTGTAAGTGGTAATTGGAAAGCTCCCCAAGGCCTGAGCAACAACAACAGCCTCTTTAAATTGGGTAAGCAAAACTATACCAATACCGACTTCATTGGGTTTATTAAGAATAAACAAAGCAAACAGGAAAAACTGAATGCAGTCCAATATGCCCGTCAGCTTTTCAGTGAATTTATTGACCAAAGCTGCCTGGACTATGAAGACAGTCAACTCGAAAAAAAATATCCTGAGTTTGCCGCCCTCATGGAAGAATACCATGATGGTATCCTGCTTTTTAATCTGATGGATAAGGAAGTTTGGTCAAAAGCTGTGAAAGATACTATCGGTCTCGAAAAATTTTATGAAGCCAACAAGAACAATTATTTGTGGGGCGAAAGAGCAGACGCCACCATTTATACCATCACCAATGAGGAAGACGTGGCGCATGTAAAAGCCTTGCTCGAAACCGGGCTTACAGATGAAGCCCTGCTCGAAAAATTAGATCAGGACAGCATCCGTTCGGTAAGAATCAAAAAAGGAAAATTCGAGCGTGGCGACAACAATTATGTTGACATGACCTCATGGGAAACCGGTCTTTCTGACGAACTCAAAACCAATGTGGATAAAATGAGTGTTTTTGTGCGCATTCATCAAATACTTGCACCCGAACCAAAGGCTTTGAACGAAGCAAGAGGCCTGATCACTTCCGATTATCAAACAGCGTTGGAACAACAGTGGGTGAACCGCCTCCGCCAAAAATATCCTGTATCAGTGAATCAAAAAGTATTCGATAAAGTTAAATCAGAATATTAATGAGATATTATCTGCTATGGCTGCTTTTGGCTGCTCTTTCGGCCTGTACGACCGTTAGCGATTCCGGCAAGGGCGAAGTGGTGGCCAAGGTATATGGCAACTACCTTTACGAAGCCGATCTGAAGGGGCTGGTCGCATCAGGCACTTCGAAGCAGGATAGCATTATGCTTGTAAAAAGATTTATTGACAACTGGATAAGAAAACAATTGCTGATCAGGCAGGCAGAAAAAAACCTTACTGCTGCACAAACAGATTTCAGCCAGGAACTGGAAGATTACCGAACCTCATTACTGATCTACACTTATGAAACAGAGCTGATTAAGCAAAAACTTGATACCGTAGTCTCTGAAGCTGAAATCAATGCTTACTACGAAAATAATAAGCAGAACTTTGAGCTGCGTCACAACCTCGTTAAAGTGGTTTATACTATTTTACCTGTTGATTCGGAAATGAAACCGGCCTTCAGGGAATTTATGGCCAATCCCGACACGCTTTTGCTCGACTCACTCGACGTGCTGGCCTCCAGCCATGCCCTTTCCTACTACAACGATACCCTGAGCTGGATTCGCTTTGATGATCTGATCACACAAATACCGCTCGAAACACTCAATCAGGAGGCCTTTTTGAAAAGTAATAAATTCGTTGAAATAGATGACCCTCCATTCAGTTATCTGTTAAGGATTGAGGATTATTTGCTCAGCGAAGGCATTTCTCCGCTTGAAATCGAATACGAAAACATAAAAAATATCCTGCTTAATCAACGCCGACAGGCCTTATTGCGCCAAACACACGACGGATTGTACGAGCAAGCCCTGCGACAAAAGGTGTTTGAAATTTATTAGCTTGAATATAATGAAATACTTTTTGATCATACCACAATTATTGATGCAATAAGTCATCCGCAAAACTGTTTACAAACAACAAAGACTATCCTATGATGTTAAAAAAAATAATGCTCACCACAACGGTCTTGTTAGCCCTGCTATATCTAAAAGCAGAAGCGCAGCAAAAACAGGTTATTGATCAGGTTGCAGCTGTGGTTGGGAAAAATGTAATCCTGCAGTCAGACATTGAAAATCAATATATTCAATATCGTTTACAGCGCGGCATCAGCGGAAGCGCCGAAACCATTCGGTGCAGGATACTGGAAGATCTGCTTTTTCAAAAACTGATGCTCAATCAGGCTGAGATTGACAGCGTTGAAGTTACAGATGTTCAGATAGATCAGGAAATGGAACGTCGTTTGCGTTATTTTATCAACGAACTGGGATCACAGGAAAAACTGGAGGCTTATTACAACAAAAGCATCAACGAAATAAAAAGTGAGCTGCGCCGGTTGGTAAAAGATCAAATGCTGGTACAACAAGTACAAAACGGCATTATGAATGAAGTAGAAGTTACGCCTTCAGAAATAAAAAACTATTACCGCACGATGCCAGCCGATAGCATTCCGATGATCAACACAGAATACGAAATCGCCCAGATCGTGAAAAAACCACCCATCAGTATTGACGAAAAACTCAAGGTAAAAGAACGCCTTTTCGAATTACGCAAACGCATTCTTAATGGCGAACGCTTTTCCACTTTGGCAGTGCTCTATTCAGAAGATCCCGGCTCGGCTCGCAAAGGTGGCGAACTAGGTTTTTATGGCCGTGGCGAGCTCTATCCCGAGTTTGAGGCAGTTGCCTTTAACCTGAAAGATGGTGAGATTTCGGAAATCGTTGAAACGGAAGCTGGCTTTCATATCATCCAGATGATCGAGCGCAGAGGCGAATACGTAAACGTTCGGCACATCCTGCTGATGGCAAAGGTTTCGCCCTATGCCCTCGAAAAAGCAAAAAACGAACTGGACACCATCGCCATGCAAATCCGCAATGGCGATATCACTTTTGAGGAAGCCGTTGAAAAATACAGCAACGACGAAAACAAAGGCAAAGACGGCATGTTGATTAATCCTTATACCGGAAGCACGCTTTTTGACGCCGAAAGTCTGGATCAGCAGGTTTCGTTTGTAATTGATAAACTGCAGGTTGGTGAGCTGAGTGATCCTGTTCCTATGGTAACCGAAGACGGCAAAGATGCTTACAGATTGTTGATGCTGAAACGCAAAACCACACCTCACAAAGCCAATTTGCGCGACGATTATAATCGCATCCAGGAATGGGCTCTGCAAAAGAAAAAACAAGAGGCCGTGGATAAATGGATCAGGGATAAATCCAACTCGGCTTATGTGCGTATCAACGAGAATTTTACGGATTGCACCTTCGATTATAAATGGAAAAACGAGTAAACAACCCAAAAAACACTTGATCTTCATGTACAATTCAGATAAAGAAGCCGCCGACGCTCTCAAACTAAAATATCAGGATCTCAAGAAAGAAATTGGAAAGGTAATCGTTGGGCAGGAAGAAATCATACATCAAACCCTACTGGCAATTTTTAGTCAGGGTCATGTGCTGCTTGTTGGTGTGCCCGGACTTGCCAAAACCCTACTGGTGAACACCATCGGAAAAGCGCTGGGACTCAGCTTCAGCCGCATCCAATTCACTCCCGACCTGATGCCTTCGGATATCATCGGGACAGAAATATTGGATGAATCACGTCATTTTAAGTTCATCAAAGGGCCTGTTTTTGCACAGGTGATTCTGGCTGACGAAATCAACCGTACACCCCCCAAAACACAGGCAGCACTACTGGAAGCCATGCAGGAAAAACGCATCACTGTTGCCGGACAAACACATCAGTTGCTCGAGCCATTTTTTGTGCTGGCCACACAAAATCCAATTGAACAGGAAGGTACTTATCCCCTGCCGGAAGCGCAGCTCGACCGTTTTATGTTTAACCTATGGCTCGACTATCCGGCTTTTGAAGAAGAAATTTTGGTAGTTAAAAATACCACAAGCGGAACTATTCAGCAGGTAAATCCGGTAATGAGCGAAAAGGAAATCAACTATTTCCAGCAATTAGTGCGCAAAGTTCCTGTTGCCGACAATATATATGATTATGCTGTGAAGCTTGTGGGCAAAACTCGTCCCAACACAGCTTCAGCACATGAGTTTTCGAACAAATATATCAGCTGGGGTGCCGGCCCGCGGGCTTCGCAATACCTTATAATCGGAGCCAAAGCCAACGCCCTTTTCAATGGTAAATATTCTCCTGATATAGAAGATGTTAAGGCTGTTGCGCTTCCTATTTTGCGTCATCGCCTGGTACGCAACTACACCGCCGAAGCCGAAGGCATCAGCATGGAGGATATCATCCGTAAACTGCTTTGATTTGTTTGATCATCCAAAAACCATTAATTTTATGGGCTTATGAAGTCACGCAAAAAAATTTATCTCAGTATCGCAGCTATCCTGGCGCTGATACTGATTACCTGGTACGCCACACGCCCCGAACTGGAATCCGGCGCTGTGATTGAGACTACGGTAAAAAAAGGACCTTTCATCATTAGTGTAACCACCACCGGAGAACTCGAAGCGAAAAGCTCTGAAAAGATTTTCGGGCCATCTCCTTCCAGCCTTCGCGAAGCGCGTTTGTGGCAACTTAAAATTGACGATATCATTCCGGATGGCTCTATCGTTGATTCCGGCGATTATGTTGCTCGCCTCGACCGCACCGAACTCACAAATAAAATTAAAGATCAGGAAATTGATATCGAGCAATACCAAAACAATTTTATCAAAACTCAGCTCGATACTACTATGGAACTTAGAGCCGCACGAAATGAACTGGTTAATTTGCGCTACGCCATGGAAGAAGCCCAAATTGCCGTGGATCAATCTATTTATGAGCCACCGGCAACGCAACGACAAGTGCAAATCGAACTCGACAGGGCTCAGCGTTCACTGGATCAGGCTGAAAGAAACTATTCACTGAAATATGAAAAGGCTGTGGCCAATATGAGTGAAGTGGCCACTGCCCTTCGCAAAAAGCAAGCAGAATATGAAAAACTGATTGCCCTCAATGCAGAATTTACGATTAGAGCTCCTAAATCAGGTATGGTAGTCTATCAGCGCGATTACGACGGCAAAAAACGGGGTGTTGGTGCTACTATCAGCGCCTGGGAAAATGTGGTTGCAACCCTGCCTAATCTCAGGGAAATGATCACCAAAACCTACATAAACGAAATTGATATTTCAAAAGTGAAAACCGGACAACGTGTTGAAATTGGCGTGGATGCCTTTCCGGAGAAAAAATTTACCGGAGAAGTAATTGAAGTAGCCAATATTGGCGAACAAATGCGTAACAGCAATGCCAAAGTGTTTGAAGTAAAAATTGAAGTAAACGAATACGACTCTATCCTCCGCCCGGCAATGACGACAAAAAACATTATCATCACCGAAGAAATAGAAGAAGCTTTATACATTCCGCTCGAAGCAATTCATAACCTGGATAGCATTCAGTTTGTTTTTACGGGCGGCAAACGCCAGCAAGTAATTGCCGGAAAATCAAATGAAAATGAAATTATTATTTTGGCCGGATTGAATGAAGGCGATAAAATCAGACTCAGCATCCCTGACAAACCAGAAAGCTATCGCCTCAACCGATTGGATCCTGAAGTGATTGCTGCTTTTGAAAAACCACAGCAAAAAACAGCTGTTGAACCAGAACACCAGCCAACACCTGCCGAGCAAAAACGGCCTGGCGACAAAACGGGTCGTCGTGGCACCGGCGGAGCTAACAGACCCAATTAATTTTGTGCTATGGAACGTTATTTGGAAATCTTACAGGTAGCTCTGGAAGCTGTATTTGCTAACAGATCGCGATCCATACTCACCGCACTGGGTATCATTTTTGGTGTGGCTGCCGTAATTGCTATGATGGCTATCGGTAATGGTGCTCAAAAAGAAATTCTGGATCAGATCAAAATGGTAGGGGTCAATAATATCATTATCCAGGCTCGTCACGACAACATTAATACCAGCAGCGAAGAGAGTGAAGAATCAAGCGGGCAGCAGCAGCGCAAACAGTATTCACCTGGCCTTACCCTGCTGGATGCGGAGGGAATAAAAAAACATATCCCCACAGTAAAACGTGTAAGCCCCGAAGTTTCTTACGAAACCAGCATTATCAAAGACGGCATCCGTCAGCAGGCAAAACTCAATGGCGTACTTCCCGATTTTTTTGAAGTATTCAACCTGAGCCTTACATCCGGAAGTATTTTTACCGAAGATCAATTGGAAAGTGGAAGTCCTGTCTGTATTATCGGGCCAGCTATCAAAACCCGCTTTTTCGCGCTGGAAGATCCCATCGGAAAACAAATAAAATGCGGCAATATCTGGCTCAAAGTGATTGGCGTACTCGAAAGTCGTCCCGGAGCAGTGCAAACCAATCAGGATTTGGGTGTAAGCGATTTCAATAACAACATCTACGCTCCTATTCAAACGGTTCTTTTGCGTTTTAAAGATCGTGCCCGTATCAACGAAGGTTCACTCAATTCAGGTGGCAATCAAACAGTAATTTTTTCTGGCAACAGCATGATGTCGTTTTCAAGTAGTTCGAGTGGCGAAGATGACGCCAACTACCACCAGTTGGATCGTATCGTTGTGCAGGTGGACGAAAGCGAAAACCTCACGGCAACAACAGACATCCTCACAAAAATGCTCAATCGGAGACACTTAGGCGTGGAAGATTTTCAAATTACCGTTCCTGAATTATTACTCAAACAGGAACAGCGAACGAAAGATATCTTTAATATCGTTTTGGGTGCCATTGCAGGAATTTCTTTGCTGGTAGGTGGTATTGGGATTATGAACATCATGCTGGCCTCGGTAATGGAACGCATTCGCGAAATTGGGGTGCGTCGTTCGGTTGGGGCAACAAAACGTGATATCATTTTTCAGTTTCTTTCCGAAGCAACCCTAATCAGCATTAGCGGCGGTTTGTTTGGCATTTTCTTGGGTGTGATTATGGCCCGCACTATTATGGAAACTACCGATATTCTTACCATTGTCTCCGCCTGGAGTATCGTAATTTCTTTTGGTGTGGCGGCTTCGGTGGGTATTGTGTTTGGCTATCTGCCGGCCCGCAAAGCAGCACAGCAAGATCCGGTGACCTCACTCAGACATGATTAACCATAAAAATCATCATCATGGAACATTCAAACAAACTTATCGAAATTTTTGCCGGAAATAATATTCAGGCATTCGCACTCAAATATGAGTTGGAAGATGCAGGTATTGGATGCATGATTCGCAATGATCAGGAAGCCGGAAATCTTCTGGGCATCGGCTCTATCCAGTTTTCTGTGCGGGTGCTTATCGAAGAAGAAAACCTGGATAATGCCAAACCCATCGTAGATGCCTTCATTGAAAGAAATCCTGACTGATAAGTCTATGCCTATCGAAATTGCAATTTAAGAACAAAATAAACCTGGAAGAATGAAAATCGACCTTCGCGAAGGAATTATTTTATCCTTGTTGTTGCTATTGTTAATCCCCGCAACCGCACAAAACATTCAAACAGAAGAGGATAGTTACCTTACCTTATCCGAATCTATTAAGCTGGCACAGGAACGCTCGCCCGATGCACTGATCAATATTCACCGCTTCCGGAGCAGTTATTGGTCGTACAGGAGTTTCAAGGCCGGCTATCTGCCCAATGTAACACTGACTGCAACCCTGCCCAACTTTGCACATTCCATTGATGCAGTTACTCAGGAGGACGGAAGCGAAAGTTATCGCAGCCGTACGCTCTCGCGCTATTCGGCAGATATTGCACTCACCCAGCGTATTGGTCTTACAGGTGGTGAGGTATTCCTGCAATCTGGATTACAGCGACTTGATAACTTTTATACAGATACCTCAACAACACAGTTTTTATCAACACCGGTCAGCATTGGTTTCAGACAACCTGTTTTTGGCTATAACTCCTATAAATGGGACAAAAAAATTGAGCCCATGGTTTATGAAGAGGCCAAGCGCCAATATCTTGAGAGCCGCGAACAGGTTGCCATTACTGCTACAAATCATTTTTTTAACCTTTTGATGGCACAGATTGAAAGAAGTATCGCACTTAAAAATCAATCAAATTACGATACCCTTTTTAATATTGCCAAAGGGCGTTATGTGCTTGGAAAAATTGCTGAAAACGAATTGCTGCAACTCGAGCTCAACCTGCTCAAAGCCGATGCTGCTGTTGAGAATGCCGATCTGAACTACCAAAACATGTTGTTTAAATTCAAATCCTATTTGCGAATTACCAGCAAACAGGCTCTCGTGCTGATTCCACCGGCAGAAACCCCTCACTTCAATATTGATGTGAACGAAGCCGTGAACGAAGCCCACACCAATACTTCTTCAGGCCTTGCCTTCGAAAGGCGCATGATTGAAGCCGAAAGCCAGGTAAGCATGGCACGGCTTGATGGACGTTTTGATGCTGAAATATTTGCCTCCTATGGTTTGACACAAACTGCCGATAAACTACCGGATGTGTATAAAAACCCACTTGATGAGGAAAGGGTAAGCCTTGGCTTAACCATTCCAATTTTGGATTGGGGACAAGCCCGCGGGCGTATCCGGATGGCCGAATCCAATTACGATCTGGTGCAAACCAGCATCGAACAGGAACGTATTGATTTTGATCAGGACATCTACCTGAAAGTAATGCAATTTGGGATGCAACAAAACCAGCTGATGATTGCAGCTAAATCAGATACCGTTGCGCAAAAACGTTTTGATGTAACCCAAAAACGCTATATGATCGGAAAGGTAAATGATGTGTTGGAACTCAATAATGCGCAGATCGACAACGACAATGCCAAGGTCAGCTATTACAATGCCCTAAAGAATTACTGGAATAATTACTTTGAACTGCGCAAATCAACCCTCTTTGATTTCGAAAAGGGCGAGAAGATATTCATTGATCCCGAAGAATTGATTGAAAAGTAGAATTGGCCAAAAACAGTTTAAAACTGAATCATTACCCCAATTTGTTGTGGCCCGATCACAGGTGAAAAAGTAAGACTTGTTGCAGAAGAAGAATTTTGGGCAGTCTGTTTTTGTTTCTGATTAAATTTCAACACTCCACGGCCGACAACATAACCCAAAGCCATTCCCACAAACACATCCGAAGGCCAGTGCTCGCCACTGAGTAATCTTCCGGAAGCGGTAAAGGCTGCCAGTCCGTAAGCTGTAATTCCTAGCCAGACTTTATCTTTATAATATCCTGCCAAAACCGTCGCCACTGCAAAAGCCCGCGTGGTGTGCCCCGAAGGGAAAGCGTCATGACCGCTAAAAGGTCCAAACCAGTCATCAGATTCATAAGCCGCATTTGGGCGCGGACGACCAGCCAAACTTTTTACCAGCCAAGCAGCCCCTGCACTAAGCACAAAAGCCTGCAAACCAGCCAGTGAAGCCTCTTTCAATCTGCAATCAGAATGCGATGCACCAGCCCAATACATTCCACCCAAAACTGGTAATGTCAACAAACCATTCCCTCCCAAATCGCTGAAACGAGTGAAATCTTTTGCAGCACTTTCTGAGAACTGTCGGTCGAAGAACTCAAACACTTGCTGATCCTTACTGTAAAGCAAAACTGCTGAACCGGCCACACCGGCAGCAGCCAACCAATCTGTTGTTTTATACCGCGCTGGCTGCGTAAGCGTGTAAACACCTGCATTCCAGTACGATTTGAGGTATTTTCCGTCGGCCTGTGGATTACAAATGTTCTGAGCCGGAAGTTGCATAACCAGGGCAAGAAAAACAAAAAGCAATTGTATCCTGAAAATCTGCCGACTAAAATCCATTATTCCAGGGTTTTAGCCTGATTCCAAAGACCATCCATTTCTTCCAGACTCATCTCATGCAGTTTTTTACCTTGCTGTTCGGCCACTTTTTCGATATGACTGAAACGACTTTTAAACTTACGATTAGTGTGCTCGAGAGCATCCTCGGGATTAATACCCACGTAACGGGCATAATTAACCAGAGCAAACAACAAATCACCAAATTCATCCTCACGCCGGTGCAAAGGAGATTCCAGATCAGCCTCGGTTTTAAGCTCCTGCAATTCTTCCAATACTTTGTCCCAAACCTGATCTTTATGTTCCCATTCAAAACCAACTCCGCCAGCCTTTTCCTGCATGCGATAGGCTTTTAATAGCGCTGGCAAACTTTGCGGAACACCCTCTAAAACTGATTTCTTCCCTTCTTTCAATTTAATGCGTTCCCAGTTTTCCTTAACATCATCCGAACCGTTTACTTTTACTTCACCATAAATATGAGGGTGCCTGATAATCAGTTTTTCTGAAATGCTTTCAAGTACATCCTTGATATCGAAAGCCCCCTGCTCCTCCCCGATTTTAGCATAAAAAACAAGATGAAGCATCAAATCACCCAACTCCTTTTTCACTTCATTAAGATCGTGATCCATAATGGCATCACTCAGTTCATAGGTTTCTTCGATGGTGAGATGTCGCAAACTTTCGAAGGTTTGTTCGCGATCCCAGGGACAGCCCGCACGCAACTCATCCATAATCTTTAACAGGCGTCCAAATGCTTCCAGTCGTTGATCCATATTGTAAAATTTATTGCAAATGTAAGTCTTTCGCACACAAATGAACCCTTATTTGCATTGAATACTTCACTAACCGCCGGCGCAAAACCTTTATCTTTGCCATGTATTGCTCACACACGGAAAATGTCCCACAATAAAGGATTGCTGAGTTTTATTTTTATGCTTGCCTGGCTGACGGGTTTGGCTCAGGGAGGCCCACCTCCGCCCAAACATAATTTTCAGGTCGAAACACGTCTTCATGGTGCAATTTTTTTACAGCATCATTTTGAAATGAAGCACTTCGATGCCCATTTTCCGGCTTTCGAAATAAGCATACAACAAGCTACTTATGGTAAAAAATCCTGGGAAGCACTCTATCGGTATCCTATAATTGGTATTTCTTACTGGTATTCAGATCTTGGCGGCTTCCCTGAGCTGGGAAATGCACACGCCATTTATCCTTTCATAAATTTTCCACTTAACC
Source organism: Bacteroidales bacterium (assembly GCA_015709215.1). GTDB lineage: Bacteria > Bacteroidota > Bacteroidia > Bacteroidales > F082 > UBA5536. The sequence goes on along the minus strand of JACCQN010000006.1, from coordinate 71,587 downwards.
CCGATTTAAATAACAGCCTTAACTTTAGGCTGGGAGTAGGGCTAGCCTATCTCACAAATAAATTTCATCCCACTGACAATTATCTGAATTTTGCTATCGGCTCTCACCTCAATGCCGCAATAAGTTTGTTCTTCGATTATAGGCTTCAGGCCAGCCGACGTTTGCAGCTATTTGCAGCTGCCGGATTAACACATTTTTCGAACGGCTCAATAAAAACACCCAATTTTGGTCTCAATATTCTCAGCTTAAGCGCAGGGATGGCCTACAACCTTCGAAAACCAAATCCTTACCTCGACCTTAAAATACTTCCCGAATTGTATAAATTTGAGTTTGATGGCAAAAAATGGTTTTCGATCGAAGGGCAAATTGCAATGGGTATTAAAGACATGACACAGGAAACCGGCAAACGGCACTCCGTCTTCAATGCAGCTATTAATGTGCTAAAACCAGTATCAATGCGCAGTAAAATTGGTTTTGGCTTCGACCTTACCCAGGATGGATCAGATAAATCTGTTTTGAAGAAGAAAGGCATTTTCTATGAAAAAGATTCCGAACTGCTTAAGCCAGGTGCAAATGTTGCTTACGAAATGCTGCTCGACAGAACTTCTTTCCTGTTTAATATTGGCATGCATTTATCAGGTGCCGAACGCAGCGAAGGCGATATTTATCAAAAACTGGCTCTAAAACAAATGTTTACACAAAATCTTTTCGGGACAATTGCCCTAACCGTACATTTCGGAAAAGCAGATTACATTGGCTTCGGCCTGGGCTATCGTTTTGATTTTAAATACTATTGAGCATGAAAAAAATAAAACTTCCATTTCTGTTCATGCTAGCAATCTCCATAGCTTTCAGTTGCTCAAAAAGCCCGGGCGATTGCTTTACAACAACAGGTGAAATCACCACTGAAAGCAGGCAACTAGAAACATTCAACAGCATTTTGATGGAGGATAATGTTGATGTTGAACTCGTTGCCGGAACAGCTCCAATGGTTGAAATATCGGCAGGGAAAAATCTGCTCGAAAAAATTGAAACCACTGTTATAGAAGGAGAACTCATTATTAAAAACAACAATCACTGCAATTTTGTCCGTAGTTATGATAAACCTATCAAAGCAAAAGTCTATTTCCAGGAAATTGATAGTATTGAATACCGTTCAATTGGCAATCTGACTTGTCTGGACGCAATTAACAATCCGGATACTTTTAAAATTGATGTATTCGAAGGTTCTGGAAATATCGACTTGCTGCTTGATAATTATTTGACGCAGCTAAACTTTCACTACGGAACAGCCACTTTAAAAGCAGCAGGGTTTTCGCAACTTACCTATTTGTATCAGGTAAGTTATGGCCCGATTGATGCCAGAAATCTCTTATCGAATTTTGCCTACCTCGAAAACAACAGCACCAATAGCACCTGGGTAAGAGCCAACACAATACTTGAAGCCACAATAAACAGCATTGGTGATGTGTATTATTTTGGAGACCCTCAAATTGGATTAAGTGGCGGCGGAAGCGGAGGATTGATAAGGGCGGGGGATTAGAAATTGCTTTAATCAGCGGTTTTTGAACCAGCCAAATACGCTTATAAAAAATTTCAGAAAAAAATAAACCTGTTAAATAAAATGCAAATACCATTAAACGAATTTGAACAATACATCAGCGAAACCATACTGTCAAGAGGCCTTTCGTATTTTAATAATGGTCGTGTGCATGATCCTGAATTGCTTAGTCAGGGTGAATACGAATTTATTATAGAAGGCACCGAAAATTATACAGTACAGATCAGCCTGCACAACGGTATAATTAACGATTATGTTTGTGATTGTCCTTATGATAGAGGCCCGATTTGTAAACATGTAACAGCAGCATTTTTTTATCTTCAACAAGATGAGCTTAAGCTGATAAAAAAAACAAAGCCCTCAAAAAACAAAGCCCCAAAAAAGCGGAAAACCATAGCCGATAAGGTGAGTGAACTTTTAGAACAAGCCACTCATGAAGATCTTAAAGCGTTTATAAAGAAAAAAACTGAACAGGATCGTGATTTTCGAAATATGTTTTTGGCATCGTTTGCCTATTTAAACAGCAGTGAATCCATACAATTATATAAGAATCAGGTAATAGCTATATTACAGGCTTCAACCGACAAGCATGGTTTTATTGATTGGTCAGCAACTCGGCTTGTGGGGGTTATGGTTGGTCACTTACTTGAAACTGCTCAAAAACAGATAGAAACAAAAAACTATCAAAGTACTTTCTTTATCTGCACAGCGGTAACAGAAGAGCTTTTTGATGCCCTTCAATTTGCTGATGATAGTAATGGCGACATTGGAGGCAGTATTGATAGTGGCTTCGATATTTTATATCAGCTGTCACAACTCAATATTGACGAATCCTTACGAAAGCAAATGATTGATTATTGCATTACAATGTGCGAGAAGGCAACTTATAAAGGATGGGATTGGCATATTGAAATAATACGAATTGCTGCCCAATTGGTAAAAACTGATGAAGAAACAACGCGCATTTTTGACCAAATTGAGAAGTCTGAAAACTCTGAATATGAAGTAATGGAGATACAGGCTATTAGGTATGACGTTCTATTAAAAACTAAAGGTGAAGCCATAGCTGACCAATATTTACATCAACACATTAATAACAATAAGCTAAGGCGCATAGCCCTCCAAAAAGCCCTTGAAAAAAAGGAATATGAAATTGCAAACAAACTGGCTCATGATGGTATAGCTTATGACAAAGATGACAAGCCTGGAATAGCCAAAGAATGGAATGATTGGTTGTTAATAATAGCTCAGAAACAGAGCAACACCGAGAAAATTATTGAATATGCTCGCTATTTACTTATTGAAAACTATAATAATAAGCAGGATTATTATCAAGTGCTAAAAGCGCATGTGCAACCCATAAAATGGAATAGTTTTTTAGAGCAAATTATTGAAGACATTGCAAAGAAAAACGGCTGGCTTGATAACTATTTGATTGCACAAATTTTCATTAAGGAAAAAAATTGGAACAGGTTAATGGAAATGATAAGACAAAACCCTGATTTGCGAAATATCGAAAACTACGAGGAATATCTTTCGAAAGATTATGCCAATGATATTATCAAGATGTATGCCAACGGAATAATGAAATATCTGGAAGTAAATGTTGGACGCAAACATTATCAAACCGCATGCAGGTATTTAAGACGAATGAAAAAATTAGGTGGAACTGAGCAGGTTAAAACAATTACCGCTGAGCTGCGCAAAAAATATCCACGTAGAAGCTCTTTAATGGAAGAGTTAAATAGCGTGTGAGTTAATCTAATCATTAAGCCTGTTTTGAAGCATCAATTGATAAACCATTTTAGTTCTCCTTGTAATCTTATACCGATCATCAATACGATGCCCAATCACCCAAATAACTTCCTGATTACCATTGATTAACAGCCATGTATCTTGCTTTTCGAAAAGGCTAAACTGCTGATCAATAAAAAAATCACTCACCAATTTTTCACCCCTCATACCCAGTGGTTTAAAACGATCGCCTTGTCGCCACCGACGAAGATGCAACGGGAAATACAGCTGATCAAAATCCAGCGCAGCGCAAGATGCATCCTTATCAATATCATTCATCGACATAAAATCAAACTTACTGATTTTGAGTAAGATTGGCTTTTCAATAACTTCATCTAACTCCTGAATTAAAAAATATTCTTCGGGGTCATTATCTTCTAATAATCTGATTTGCAGCGTATTTCTATCGATAAGAAGTTGGTGTGATTTGGAATAAAACAATCTCCCCGGTGAATTTTTCAGTGTTTCAAAAATCTGTTCTGCCTGTTCATAATTATACCCAAATTGCTTTAGGTATTCAAATAGCAGCATCAAGCCCTCAGGATGATTTAAAAACAGTTTTTTAGAAAGCTTGTGATCCTCATCATTTTGAAATTGGTTTGTGAAAAAATCTTTCAAAAGCTGCCTGTACAAAGCTTCTTCGCGTTGGAGCATCAGGATTGACTCGCTCATTTTCCGGAGATAAGCCGGATCAACAGCTTCAATTTCGATGAGCAGGCTATGGCGAATTTTATTGCGCAAATAATTGGTCTCTCTATTTGTACTGTCCTCACGCCATACTAATTGATGCTGGGCTGCATAGGCTTCAATTGTTTTTCTGCTGGTATTCAATAACGGCCTTACCAGCAAACCATTACCAGCTTTCATTGCCTTGAGGCCTGTTATTCCTGATCCTCTGAAAAGGTTAATCAGAAAAGTCTCCAGCTGATCATCACGATGATGCCCCAAAACAACTTTTGTAAATCCACGTTCTTCTGAAAGCCTTGTAAACCAATTATAACGCAATTCTCTTGCTGCCATTTGTGTTGACAATTTTTTTTGGGCAGCATACGTTTTTGTGTCAAAACGTTTAACCAGAAGTTCTAAGTTTAATTTTTCAGCCAAATCCCGAACAAATTGCTCATCGCCATCCGATTCTTCACCACGAAGCGAAAAGTTACAGTGCGCTAAAACTGGCCGAAAACCCAACTGCATTAAAACATGCAACAACACAACAGAATCTATCCCACCGCTGATTGCCAGTAAAAGCTTTTCGCGTTCGGTAAACAAATTTTCTGTTTTAATAAAGTTCTCAACTTCCTTAAGCATAAGCAAAAGTAACGAAAGTGATGGTTCAAAAAAAATCCTGCCTCATTTATAAGACAGGATTTTTTAGCCAATGCTAATCTTCAAAACTTTAATCAATTGTCCAGGTTCCGCCGCTATTCAGCAATTCGTCAACAGAATGGATCGAACTGTTTTCTTTTTCTGCTGCAATAGTTTGCATCATCGTTTGGTCAAAAGTTTCAAATTCTACTGATCTGATCACACCCAATGCAACTGGAAACTCAGGAGGCATCATCCGGGCAATCATCATATGAATACCAGGATCTGATTCGTACTGGTCGTGCACCAGAATATCTTTCTCTGTTACACCATTTTCACCTATCGTAGCCACTTCCAATTTGGTGCCTTTTAAAACGATACCCTTCTCATTGTTTTTACCAAAAATCAACGGTTTGCCATGTTCGATCCAAAGTTGATAATCATCACGTGTTTCGCGGCTGGTTATCAAGTCGTGGGCTTTATTGGCAAAAATGACACAGTTTTGCAACACTTCAACAAGCGAAGTGCCTTTATGCCGGGCAGCTTCCAGAAATATTTTGGTCATTGTTTTTGGATTAGTATCCAAAGCGCGAGCAAAGAAATTACCCTGAGCACCAATAACCAGTTCACCAGGATTAAAAGGCCGCTCAAATGTACCCTGAGGACTGGTCTTTGTTTTTGTTCCTTTGGGAGTTGTAGGTGAATACTGACCTTTTGTTAGCCCGTAAATTTTGTTATTGAATAATAAAATATTGATATCGATATTCCTTCTGATAGTATGGATAAAATGATTTCCACCGATGGCCATACTGTCGCCATCACCCGTAATCATCCATACACTAAGCTTGGGATTTGCCAGTTTTACGCCAGTTGCCAGCGGCGCTGCACGCCCATGAATTCCATGAATACCATAAGTATTCATATAATAAGGAAAACGTGAAGAGCAACCAATACCCGACACTACTACAAAATCTTCTTTGGGTATGCCTAAATTTGGAAATACATTTTCAACAGCATGCAAAATAGCATGATCACCACAGCCCGGGCACCATTTTACCATTTGATCACTGGCAAAATCTTCCTTGCTAAGCTGAAGTTCGTCGGGAGCTATTACTTGATTTTCCATAATTATCGCGTTAAGAGTTCATTAAATTTGGCTTCCAGTTCGGCTACCATAAAAGGTAATCCCTGAATTTTATTATACTGCTCGTATTTAAACTGTGGGAAATTCATCCTCAGATATTTAACAAATTGGCCATTGTTGATTTCACATACAATAATCTTTTTGTATCTGCAGAATATTTTTTCCGTATTTCGCGGTAAGGGCATGATATGACGGAAATGGGTATGTGCTACCGATTTCCCCTGTTCAAGCATTTTTTCTACTACGGTAAGCATCACACCATACGTACCACCCCAACTAACAACAAGCAAATCAGCATTATCCGGCCCTAAAACTTCCTGTTCAGGAATATAATTGGCCACGCGCATTACCTTTTCTTCTCTCAAAAAAGTCATTCGCTCATGATTGAGCGGATCGTGAGATACAGTTCCTTCAACATCTAGTTTTTCAAGCCCTCCAATACGATGGCGAAGACCAGAAGTTCCTGGTATTGCCCATTTACGGTTTAATTTTTCTTCATCACGCCTGTATGGTTTAAAATGCTCATCATCGGCTTCGGCCAGAGGGGGTGTAATTGCGGGCAGACTGGCAACTTTGGGGATTCTGAAAACTTCAGACCCATTAGCCAGCGAACCATCGGTTAGCAGGATTACAGGAGTCATATGTTCCATAGCCAGCTTTGATGCCTCATAAGCGCTATAGAAACAATCCACTGAACTACGGGCTGCAATTACAATTACAGGAGCTTCACCATTGCGTCCGTAGAGTGCCTGCATCAAATCGCTTTGTTCCGATTTAGTTGGCAATCCGGTTGAAGGACCTCCACGTTGGACGTCAACAATTACAATAGGCAATTCTGTCATTACTGCTAAGCCAATGGCCTCACTTTTTAGCGAAAGGCCTGGACCACTAGTCGATGTGATAGCTAACGATCCCGTAAAACTGGCACCTATAGTTGATACAATACCTGCAATTTCATCTTCGGCCTGAAAAGCCTTAACTGACAAATTTTTATACTTGGACAACTCCTGCAAAATCTCAGTGGCTGGCGTAATAGGATATGAACCAAGAAACAATTCCCGACCTGATCGCTCAGCCGCCGCCATAAAGCCCCAGGCGGTAGCAATGTTTCCAGTTACATTACGATAACGTCCCTTTTCGAGTGGTGCCGGTTCCACTTTATAGGTATTTCCAAACAATTCAATTGTTTCGGCATAATTATTTCCAGCTGCTAAAACAGCTTTGTTCGCTTCAACAATTAGAGGATTTGATTTAAATTTTTGTTCAAAATACTTGTTAATCAATGTGATATCCCTATTAAACAGATACATCACAATCCCCAGTGCAAACATGTTTTTCGTCTTAAGTGTCGATTTCATGTCCAGATTGAGGTGTTTTACGGCCTCTTTTGTCATGGATGTAATAGGAGCCTTAATTAATTTGTATTTATCAAGCGATCCATCCAATGTCGGATCTGTTTGATAACCAGCCTTTTCAAAGCCTTTTTCGACAAAAGCATCAGCATCTACAATTAAAATGGCATCATCTTTAATCCACCGCATATTTGCTTTAAGCGATGCCGGATTCATGGCTATTAACACATCTGCCAAATCACCTGATGTGTGAACCGTTTTTTGTCCAAAATGTATCTGAAAACCGGAAACACCCGAAACAGTACCCTGAGGTGCACGAATCTCGGATGGATAATCCGGAAAAGTAGCGAAATCATTACCGGCAAATGCCGTAGAATCAGAAAATAATGAGCCCGTTAACTGCATCCCGTCACCTGAATCGCCTGCAAAACGAATCACGACCTGATCGAGCTCAACAACCTTACTGTTCATGCTTGTCATAGCTATTTGTTTAAAATTGCTACAAAGGTAAAAGTTTTCAAATTGCACCGTGACAGCCTGCTCGATTATACCACTCCGATAACGATTGCAGAAATATACTTTTTATGCTATTAATATATTGTTATTCAATAGTTTAAAGACGAGATTATGATCCTCCCCATGAATACAGGAATAGCTTAAATAGATTCAGTCTAAATTCCAGATAAAATCTTTCCTTACGAAAACCATAGAAATCGGGCGCTGTAGCAATTTATATTTTACTTATTTTACTCTGTTTTTGTGTCAATTAACTGTATTTATCAGTTTGATTTTCTAACGATTTATTCCCCGAAAGAAAGTTTAGCAATGGTTTACAGCAACTGAATGGTGATTACTTAAAAAAATCTATGCTTCACCCTCAATTTAAATTAGCTATAAATTATATTAATTTCCAACATACATTCATCAATACTGCTATCTTTGCAGCTCAAAATCAATGTTAAATTTTAAAAACGATTGATATGTCATACAAAATCACTGAAGATTGCACAGCTTGCGGCACTTGTATCGACGAATGTCCGGTTGATGCTATTTCTGAGGGCGACATCTATGTGATAGATCCTGATGTTTGCACTGATTGTGGTTCATGTGCAGATGTTTGTCCTACGGAGGCAATTATACCGGAATAATTTCTGAAGAAGGCGATAATTGCTCTCCTTTTTTATCATTGCTGATTTTTTAGCTCAAAATTATCCAAGCCTGTGTTTTCACAGGCTTTTTTATTGTCTGCAACGGTTTTCGGTAGAATGATTCTTAATAAATTCCTACCTTTGCCCACTGTATTTAAGTGCATATTTCATGGATAACTACACTTTTCTAAACGCCAATGATCCAGCAGTATTAGAGTCTCTTTATCAGCAATTTAAAAACTATCCTGATCAAATTGACCCTCAGTTGAGGCATTTTTTTGAAGGCTTTGATTTTGCGGTGAAAGACTATAAAAGCCGACCTGGCGAAGCTTCTTTAACTACCGGAAAAGAGTTTAAGGTAATCAGCCTGATCGAAGATTATCGCAAACGTGGCCATTTATTCACAAAAACTAATCCGGTTCGAAAGCGAAGATCCTATTCTCCAACGCTGGATATCAGCAATCACGGGCTTTCAGAAACCGATCTGGATGTCGTTTTTGAAGCCGGTACAGAAGTTGGACTGGGAGCTACAAGTCTGAGAAATATCATCAGCATGCTCGATCAAACTTATTGTCGCTCAGTGGCAGTAGAATATGTATATATCCGCAAAACTGAAATCGTGTCCTGGTTACGCAGCAAAATGGAAAAAGTGCGTAACACACCCAATTATCCGGTATCTGACAAAAAATATATACTTGATAAGCTCAACAGGGCGGTTAGTTTTGAAGGCTTTCTGCATAAAAAATTCCCCGGGCAAAAACGGTTCTCCCTCGAAGGAGCTGAATCACTAATACCAGCACTGGAAGCCATTATGGAAAAGGGATCAGCTTTGGGTGTGGCTGAATTTGTGATCGGAATGGCTCACCGCGGCCGACTCAATGTGTTGGCTAATATCATGCGTAAACCTTACACTGATATTTTTAGCGAGTTTGATGGGAAAGTGTATGATGATGAAACTTTGCTTGGCGACGTAAAGTATCATTTAGGTTATACCGCCGAACGAAAAACTACACGCGGTAAAACAGTAAAACTTACCCTTGCCCCGAACCCGTCTCACCTCGAAGCCGTTGATCCCGTTGTGCAGGGAATTGCCCGTGCCAAAATTGATCAGTACTATTCAGGAGATTATAGCAAAGTAACACCTATATTAATACATGGCGACGGGTCGATATCCGGTCAAGGCATTATTTATGAGATTGCGCAAATGTCGGAGCTTAATGGCTACCGCACAGGAGGAACTGTTCACCTTGTAATCAACAACCAAATCGGATTTACAACAGATTACCTTGACGGCCGGTCAAGCACCTATTCTACCGATGTCGCAAAAGTAACACAATCGCCTGTATTTCATGTAAATGGCGATGATCCTGAGGCAGTTGTTTATGCTATTCAACTGGCTATGGAATTCAGGGAAAAATTTCATAAAGATGTTTATATCGATCTGCTATGCTACCGTAAATATGGTCACAACGAAGGAGATGAGCCTCGCTTTACGCAGCCCATTTTATACAAAGTGATCGAAAAACACCCCAATCCTAAAATTATTTATGAAAAGCAACTTTTGGAAGAAGGAGTTGTAACGCAGGAAGAAATAAAGGCATTGGAAGCCAAAAACTTAGAAAAACTGGAAATTAGCCTCTCGGGTGCAAAAGAAAGAGAAAAATCTTTCATCAATAACTTTTTAGCAGATACCTGGAAAAATATCAGAAAAGCCAACAAAAAAGATTTTGAGAAAAAAACAAATACGGGCGTCAACAAAGCAATCTTGCTAAACATTGCTGAAAAAATAACTTCGCTTCCAGCGGATAAAAATTTCTTTAGAAAGACAAGTCGTTTACAACAGCAACGACACGATATGGTTTTCAAGGAAAATCAGCTTGACTGGGCTATGGGAGAACTCTTAGCCTATGGCAGCCTGGTGTACGAAAAGTATCCTGTGCGTGTGAGTGGCCAAGATGTTGAACGGGGCACTTTTTCGCATCGCCATGCCGTTTTAAGGGTTGAAGACTCTGAAGAACAATATGTTCCCCTGAATGCCGTGAGCAGTGATCAGGCACCTTTTGAAATTTATAACTCGCCGCTCTCAGAATACGGTGTGCTGGGTTTTGAATACGGTTATGCCTTGGCTTCACCCGAAACACTTACCATTTGGGAAGCTCAGTTTGGTGATTTTAATAACGGAGCTCAAATTATCTTCGATCAGTTTTTAAGCAGTGCCGAAGATAAATGGAATGTAATGAACGATTTAGTAGTACTACTGCCACATGGTTACGAAGGACAAGGTCCCGAACACAGTTCTGCCCGCATCGAACGCTTTTTGAGTTTGTGTGCTGAGAATAATTTGCAAATTGCAAATTGTACTACACCTGCCAACTTTTTCCATATCCTGCGAAGACAGTTAAAAAGACCCTTCCGTAAACCTTTAGTGATTTTTACACCTAAGAGCCTTTTAAGACATCCAAAATGTGTTTCGCCTATTGAAGAATTTGTGTCAGGAACAGGATTTCAGGAAGTTATAGATGATTCTGCTGCTGATCCGGCAAAAATTGAAAAAGTTGTTTTCTGCTCTGGAAAAGTTTATTACGACTTGATCGAAGAAAAAGAGCATAAAAAAATTGAAACAATTGCTTTTGTAAGATTGGAACAATTATACCCGCTCCCGCGAAAGCAAATGCTGGCCATTATAGATAAATACAAAAAGGCAAAAACTCATTTATGGGTACAGGAAGAACCTTTGAATATGGGATCCTGGAAATACATCCATCACGAATTTAAAGAAATCCCGCTCAAATTGATTGCTCGTCCTGCCAGTGGAAGCCCTGCTACCGGTTCACCAAAATTCCATGTGATCAGACAACAAAAAATCATTGACAAAACCTTCGAAAAGTGCGAATGTCCTTTAGTTGATAAGGAATGTGGTATGCTTTGTATCGGAAACAAATGGCGCTCGTTCGAACATGAGTTAAAGGAATTGAATGTGGATAAAATTGACAGTAAATTTCATAATGCAGAAAAAAAACTGTAAAAAAATATCATCACTATGGCTATCGAAATAAAAGTGCCCAGTCCGGGAGAATCCATCATCGAAGTGCAACTGGCAAATTGGCTGGTTGAGGATGGATCGTTCGTTGAAAAAGATCAGGATATCGCAGAAATTGATTCTGATAAAGCTACTTTAAGCATTGCTGCTGAAGAATCCGGTACGATCCATTTTAAGGCTTCAGCCGGCGATACCATTGATGTTGGTGCTGTGATCGCTACTATTGATGTTGATGCCAGTGCTCCTCAGGGCGAAAAAGAATCAAAAAGCGATTCCGAAAAAATGGCAGTAAAAGAAGAAAAAACCAATAAAGCTGTTGAGGAAACGAAAAAACAGCCTAAAACTGCTGAAAAAATTGTTGATTCGGAAGGAAAAGCTTCACAAGAGCAAAAATTAAAATTGTCGCCTCTGGCCCGCAAACTGATGGAAAAGGAAAACATCAGCGAACAGGAGCTGATGGATTTTTTTAAGCATTATCGTGTTGACACAAAAGACATTAGCTTTTTCAAGGAAAATAAGGACAAGCATGAAGTAACCCCATCAACACAATTTTTAGTTCAAAATTCATGGGGAGGCGCTCGTGATGAAGAGCGCAAAAAGATGAGTATGTTACGCAAAAAACTCTCGCAACGCCTTGTCTCCGTGAAAAATGAAACGGCTATGCTTACCACTTTCAATGAGGTGAATATGACCCCCATCATCGAAATCCGAAAAAAATACAAAGAAGTATTTAAGGAACAACATGGTATCGGATTAGGATTTATGTCGTTTTTCACAAAAGCGGTCACCGAAGCATTGCATCTTTTTCCTCAGGTTAATGCGCAAATCGATGGGGACGAAATTGTTTATTATGATTATGCGGATATCAGTATTGCTGTTTCCGGCCCCAAAGGTCTGGTTGTTCCTGTGGTGCGTAATGCCGAAACGATGAGTCTTGCAGCCATAGAACGCAAAATAAAAGAATTGGCCGTAAAGGCCCGCGACAACAAGCTTAGTCTGGATGAAATGACTGGCGGAACATTCACCATTACTAACGGTGGTGTATTTGGTTCCATGCTGTCCACTCCAATAATCAATCCTCCCCAATCAGCAATCCTGGGCATGCACAACATTGTGGAACGCCCGATTGCAGTTGACGGAAAAGTTGAAATTCATCCTATTATGTATGTAGCATTGAGCTACGATCATCGTATAATCGACGGACGCGAATCGGTTAGTTTTCTGGTAAAGGTAAAAGAGCTCCTCGAAAATCCGGTGAAGATGATGTTCGGTTCTAAAGATCCAATTGAAGTTTTACTTGAATTATAAGACATGCGAAAAGAAGTAGATTTTTTGGTTTTAGGTTCGGGGATTGCAGGCCTTAGCTATGCGCTTAAGGTTGCTCCTCATGGCAAAGTACTCATTGTCACTAAAAACGCTGCCAACGATACGGCCACATGGTATGCTCAGGGCGGCATCGCAGCTGTGATGTACACTCCTGATTCTTACGAAAAACACATTCAGGACACCTTAAATGCAGGTTGCTACCTGAACGATGAAAAAATTGTGCGGATGACCATCACCGAATCAACCCAAAGAGTGAAGGAGCTGATTGAGTGGGGAACACATTTTGATACTGAATCTTCCGGTAAGTATGCTCTGGCACGTGAAGGAGGTCATTCTGAAAAACGCGTTTTGCATTATCAGGATAAAACAGGAGCTGAAATTCAAAGAGCACTTATCGAAAAGGTAAAACAGCACCCCAATATCGAAATGCTGGAAAATCATTTCAGTATTGACCTGATTACCCAACATCAATTGGGCAAAATCGTTAGGAGATCACACCCTGATATACAATGCTTTGGCGCATATGTTTTAAATCCTGAAAAAGGAGAAATTATTACAGTTTTAGCAAAAACTACCATGATTGCAACAGGAGGTTCCGGCAATGTATATCAAACCACAACCAATCCAAAAATTGCTACCGGTGACGGAATTGCTATGCTTTATCGTGCCAAAGGTGTAGTAGATAATATGGAATTTATTCAGTTTCATCCTACTTCACTCTATAACCCAAATGAAAAACCCTCTTTCCTGATCTCAGAAGCCCTTAGGGGAGCCGGCGCCGAATTGAAAGATATTGATGGCAAGGAGTTTATGCAGCGCTACGACAAACGCAAATCGCTTGCCCCACGCGATATTGTAGCCCGCGCAATAGATAACGAAATGAAATTATCCGGCCATGATCATGTTTACCTCGATGCCCGTCATATCGATGAATCCGAAATTATGCATCATTTTCCGACTATTTATGCTAAATGCCTGAGCATAGGTATTAATATTACCAAAGAAATGATTCCGGTAGTTCCCGCAGCGCATTATATCTGTGGAGGCATCAAAACTGATGAACATGGTGCAACCACCATCAAAAATGCATTTGCATCGGGTGAAGTTACTTCAACAGGCCTTCATGGGGCCAACAGGCTAGCTTCTAATTCTTTACTCGAATCTCTCGTCTTTTCGCATAATGCAAGTCTAAAGGCTGTCGAACTGAAAAATCTTACTGAAATCCAACACGATGTCCCGGATTGGAATGCCGATGGAACGGTGATGAATGAAGAAATGATTTTGATCACCCAATCACGAAAAGAATTACAAGCTGTGATGAGTAATTATGTGGGTATCGTTCGGTCAGATCTTCGCCTTAAGCGCGCCCTCGACAGACTGGAAATTTTATACAGGGAGACTGAAGACCTGTATGAAAAGTCGGTACTAACAGTCCCACTTTGTGAATTAAGAAATATGATCAATGTTGCCTACCTGATAACCAAATTTGCATTTCAACGTAAAGAAAGTATAGGTTTGCATTATTTGGTCAATTACGATAAAAATTAGGGTTATGGCATTGATCAGAGCAGTTAATGGCATAAGTCCAAAATATGGAAAAAATTGTTTTTTCGCCGAGAATGCCACCATCGTGGGCGAAGTTGAAATGGGTGATAATTGCAGCGTGTGGTTCAATGCTGTGATTCGTGGTGATGTGCATTATATCAGGATTGGAAATAATGTCAACATTCAGGATGGCGCCATTATCCATTGTACCTATAAAAAAGCCCCTGTAAATATTGGAAATAACGTTTCCATTGCGCATAATGCCATTGTGCATGGTTGCACCATTCACGACAATGTACTGATTGGTATGGGTGCAATTATCATGGATGATGCAGTAATTGAATCAAACTCCATTATTGCTGCCGGCGCTTTAATTGGTAAAAATGTAAGGGTTGAATCCGGCAGTGTTTACGCTGGTGTTCCTGCAAAAAAGCTTAAATCTATTGATCAGTCATTACTTGAGGGAGAAGTGCATCGCATTGCTAAGTCATACACCATGTATGCCAGCTGGCATGATGATAAAATAAAGCCTGTTTGATCAGTTTGATTTCCCTAAATTTTGTTAATTCGAACCTAATACGAATCCTATCATTTATAGTTGGCATATCGTTTGATAAGATATGTCACACAATTAATCATAACGTACTATGTCAGTCTGGATAATTTTTGGTTTTTTTGTGTTGCTCAGCTGGCTTGTAAGCAGTCAGTTAACGAGCAAGTTTAAGGCTTTCAGCAAAATTCCAGTAGCAAATGGAATGAGTGGCAAAGAAGTCGCACAAAAAATGCTTTACGACAACGGCATAACTGATGTTCGGGTACTATCAGCCGAAGGAAGCTTGAGTGACCATTACAATCCGGTAAATAAAACTATAAACCTTAGCCGGGAAGTTTATGAAGGTCGAAACGTTGCAGCCGCTGCTGTTGCTGCACACGAATGTGGCCATGCCGTTCAACATGCTACAGCCTATCACTGGCTTCAGCTACGAAGCACTTTAGTTCCCATTGTTAGCTTTAGTTCCAAGTGGGTACAGTGGGTTTTACTAGCAGGAATACTCTTGCTGCAAACTTTTCCGCAATTACTTTTAATAGGAATCGTTTTGTTTGCAATGACAACATTGTTTAGTTTTGTAACCCTTCCCGTCGAAATAAATGCCAGTCGCAGGGCTCTGGTTTGGCTCAACAACGGCGGAATAACCGATTACAACACCCATCCAAAAGCTCAGGAAGCCTTGCGGTGGGCGGCTTACACCTATGTAGTAGCAGCTTTGTCATCTTTGGCAACATTATTGTACTACATTGCCATATTTACAGGCGGAAGAAAATAACGAAAAATCATTTTAATTAACTAATCTAAACTTTCTAATTATGAAAATCAATCGTGTTTTAATTGTTTTACTGATGATGGCAGGCGTGAGTCTGAGTTCATGTAATAAAGATGACGACATCATAAATCCGGAACCCTCCTTATCCTTTAAAGGAGGAGCCGGCTACACTTCAACTGATGTAACCATTACAACAGGCGAATCTATCCTGGTTGGCTTTAATGCTGCCTATAATCAGGAAACCAATGAAAAACTGAAAAACTTCAAGTTGACAGTTACTTCTAACAATATAGCACAAACTTTAATCGATTCAGCGCTTAACACTGAAGTCTTCTCAACTGATATTACCATTAGTTTCCCTGATCCGGCTTCTGCTCTTTTACAGGCTGTAGTAACAGATGATGCTGGTCGCACAGCATCTGTTTCATTCAACATCGTTGTTGAAAACGCCGGCGTAAAGGTGGTAAAATATACTGAGGTTGAACTGGGATCGTGGAATGACGAAATCGGCAGCTTTTACAATGCACAGGAAAACACTATCTACAATGTTACCGAAGCAGCTGCCAATCAGGCAAAAGTTGATCTTGTATTCTACAAAGGTGAAACAAACCTCAACACACTTGCAGCACCTGCTGATGAGTCGCTTGAAAGAATTTTAACATTCGACATCAACAGCTGGACAACCAGAAATGCCACAATGTTTATCGGAACAGAAATGACAGCTGAAGAATTTGATGCTATTGGTGAATACTACGAATTCCCTGAATTTGTTGAAGCAGATGCAGATACAAAAATCGTGGATATGGTAAATGGTGATGTTGTATTTTTCAAAACAGAAGCTGATGCCCTGGGTTATATCAAAGTAGTTGATCTATACTCGCGTGGAGACCTTGGAAAATTTGAAGTAATCGTCATGGAATAAACATTGATCAACTGATCATTTGTAAAATACAAGCTCGCTGAAAAGCGGGCTTTTTTTGTGCCCTACATTCAGCATTTCATGAAGGTACAAGCACATAAAACCCGAAATATTCACAAGTGGCTAATAAAAGCGATGCAGTCTGAATCACTCTTCGGGGCTGCTACTAGGAGTTGATAGAAGGAACTTTCTAACTATGGTTTAAAATCCTTGTATAAACATCTTAGCGTAATCAACTTAACAATCAAAATAACAGCTGATTAAACACTTTTAAGTAAGCCCTCTTTACTTATATTCTTCAATAAACGCTAATCACTCAAAAACCTTGACACAAAAAAAGCCGCCCTTAATATGGGACGGCTCAAATATCTTAAAGTTTAGGATTATATCCCCAATTTGGTTTTTACTTTAGGAGTTACATCATCGGCACCCGTACCAATATGAAGCAATACCCCGGTTGCAGAATCTATGATATAGGTATATCCATCTTCTGATCCAACATCTTCAATGGCCTTTTTTACCTTGTCAATCAGAGGTGTAAGCAATTCATTTCTGCGTTCGCTGTAATCCATATCTGCATTTTGCTGAAAATCCTGAATTCTGGTTTGCAGATCTGTGAGTTCTTTTTCTTTTGACTGACGAATCAAATTCGACATAGTAGCCAGGTTTGTTTGATAGTCAGCGAGCTTAGTTTGGTACTCGGTAGCCATGGCGCGTAGCTCGTTCTCAAGTTGTTTTTCAAACTGTACTAACTTGTTTTCGATGGTATCTCTTTCGGGCATCATTCCCATGATTTCGTTTGAGTCGATGTAACCGATTTTAAGGGCTTGCGCATGAGCAAAGCTTCCTAAACCAACCAGTGCAATTACTAAAAATACTTTTGTTAAAATTTTCATTTTCTGATTTCTGGAGATTAATAATTCAATTTTGAGCCGCAAATGTAGAAAAATATTTCGATAAAAGAGTTAAAAAATCTGTTTGCCATGAGGGCTTAACATGCTTTAACTGTTTATTTTCTGTCTTGGCGTCTTACAGTTTGCATCACGTTGCCAATTTCATCGAGCACATCGTCGGAGATATCAAATTTATCACTCGCGTATAGCATCGTAGCACCAGCGGACTTATCGAAGACGAAGGCATAATTTCGTGTTTCAGCAATTTGCTGAATGGCATTGAAAACTTTTTCCTGAATAGGCTGAACCAATTCGTTGCGTTTCTTAAACAATTCACCTTCAGGACCAAAATATTTCATCTGAAGGTCTTTTACTTCCTGTTCTTTTTTAATGATTTCATCTTCACGCTTGCGTTTCATGTCTTCAGGCAAAAGAACAGATTCCGTTTGATAATCACGATACATCTTCTCAACTATATCATACTGAGCTTTAATTTCCTTTTCCCAACGCTCAGAATAAACATCCAACTCAGCCTGAGCATCGGTATATTCCGGAATATTGCTCAAAATATATTCCGTATCAACGTATCCAAAGCGTTGATTTTGTGCCTGAAGGGCGAGCAAACCTGCAAACATTAAAACAATCAGTGTAAGAAATGCTTTATTTTTCATAGCCTTTAGATTTTAAATTTAAATGGTTATTACCAAAAAACCTGCCAAAATTTCTAATCGAGTGATTGGTTGATTGAGAAATGGAACTGACTTCCGTTAGCATTGGGGATTCCAGGGATTTCATCAAATCCGTAACCCCAATCTAAACCCAGAATACCAAACATTGGCAAGAACACTCTGATTCCGGCACCGGCCGATCTTTTCACATCAAAAGGATTAAAATTGTCGAATCCTAACCACGAATTTCCAGCCTCAACAAAAGTGAGGGCATAAATTGTGGCACTTGGGTTGAGCGATAACGGATAGCGCAATTCGAGGGTATATTTGCTGTAGATGTTTCCTCCGATATTTCTGTCCTTATAATAATAAGGAGTAATGGTTTCGTTACCGTATCCACGCATCCCTATAATTTCGCGGCCGTCGAGGTTGTTGTATCCCGAAAGCCCGTCACCACCAAGGTAAAATCGCTGGAATGGTGTAACGCCTATATCTTTGTTGTAATATCCCAAAAATCCGAATTTCAGTCGTGTAGCCAACACCAATTTGGGTAAGGTCTCAACATAAAGTGAAGTATTCAGTTTCCATTTATGAAACTCTACCCATTTAAATTTTTCATTCTCATCAAGCACAGCATAGTCTTTACTGCTGAAAACAGAATAGGGCGGTGTTAGCTCGAGAGATAAATTTATATCCGAACCAGAGCGTGGAAAAATAGGCTGGCTAATTGAATTCCTTCCAAAGACGATATTGTAGCTAAACACATTAAAGAAACCTGTTCCGGTTCCAACACTAAAAATCTGAGCATATTTATTCAAGTCATATCGCATCAGGTTAGCTGCCTGGTAAAGTGTAAAAAAGTCATCAGGCCATCGTAAGCGCATACCAATACCCAGCGTAAAGCCGTCAATTTTAAAGGTAGCCCGATTGGTGTCAGACTTGGGAAGACCATTTGAGTACAAGGAATGATAATAAGATACTGTTAGCGAAGTTGGCTTACGCCCACCTAACCATGGCTCTGTGAA
Organism: Bacteroidales bacterium; assembly: GCA_015709215.1. GTDB lineage: Bacteria > Bacteroidota > Bacteroidia > Bacteroidales > F082 > UBA5536. The sequence continues at coordinate 52,545 of JACCQN010000006.1, read as the reverse complement.
CGAAGCGCTATAACTCAAATAACCAGTACCATAAGTTTGAAGCCTTAGCGAAAGTTTTTGTCCATCGCCCGAAGGTATTGGTCTCCAGGCATCCTTTTTAAAGATATTCCGCAGAGAAAAATTATTGAATGACAAGCCCAGGGTTCCAATTATTCTGCCATATCCCCAGCCACCGCTTAATTCAATTTGGTCAGCAGAAGCTTCTTCAACTGTGTATGAAATATCAACGGTTCCGTCAGCAGGATTAGGTTGAACATCAGGTGCAATAGTTTCAGGGTTAAAATAGCGCAGCTGAGCCAGCTCGCGTGTTGTGCGGATAATGTCGGCACGACTGAATAATTGACCAGGCGTAGTACGTAATTCGCGAATTACAACATGATCATTTGTCTTCGTATTTCCTTTGATCGACACATTGCTGATACGTGCCTGCTTCCCTTCCCTGATACGTATTTCAAGATCAATGGAGTCGTTCTCGACCAAAACCTCAATGGGATCTGCCATAAAAAACAGATAACCGTCATCCATATACAATGAGCTTACATCCAATCCGTTCGGATTATAAGTAAGGTTAGTGGTAAGCAATTCTTTATTATACACATCACCCGACTGAATGCCAAGTATAGAACCTAAAAACTCACTATCGTATTTGGTATTGCCAACCCACTTTATGCTCCTGAAGTAATACCGTTCGCCTTCGTTTATCTTTATCTTAAGGCCTAGGCTGTTATCGGCTTTTCGGTAAACAGAATCACCAATAATACTTGCATCACGATAACCTTTTGCATTATATTTTTGAATGATAGCCTGCTTATCATCCTTAAAATTTGCAGGAATAAATTTCGATGATTTGAAAATCCGCGGACGAAAATTTTCTTTAAAATAAGTTTCAACCTGTCTGACAACATTTAGCGGCCGCAGGTTTACTGCTTCCCATACGGTATTCACAACCAGAGGGCCCAGTGGGTTTAGCGGATTCAACACACCTCTCACCTTGGTTTCTTTCATTGCTGCAAGCACCTGATCATCAGATAAATCCTTATTTCCTTCAACAATAATTTCCCCTATTTTGACTTTATTGTTTTTATCAACTTTAATCAACATGTTGATATAATTCTCTCTGGTCGTATCAGGAACTTGCTCAATCACAACCTTAGTATCCAGGTAACCTTTCTCAGCAAAGTGATCCTTAATGATATCTCTGGTTCTCACAAAAAGATGGTCGGTAGCCACATCTCCACGCGTAAGGTTAATTTTCGTTCGGATATCATCTGCTTCACCCTTTCGCAAACCTTCGAAAGAAAAGCGTGAAACACGGGGTCGTTCCTTCAGTTGAATTTCGAGAAAAATCAGATTTCCGGCTATTTCAGTAGCATAAATCGCCACATCTTCAAACAATCCCTGATCCCAAAGCTTACGAATAGCATCCGTTATCGGGTCGCCGGGAATTTTTATTTTCTGGCCAACGGATAAACCTGAAAGCATAATTAACACATTCTGATCCAGATATTTGACTCCATCTACTGTAATTCCACCAATTTCATATTCCTTGGGTTTACTGTAATCAAAAGCTGAAAGGTCGGAACCAATCTGAATCTGAGCCTGAAGCAAAACAGAATTTAAAAGGCTTATGGTTACAAGTAAATAAAACAGCAAGTTACGTGCTTTCAACGGCAATTCTTTTCTCCTCATTCCTTATTATTTCTGCTTTGTAATTTGTTCACTGGTTTTCCCGAATCTGCGTTCGCGGCATTGATAGTCGATAATGGCAGCATAAAGATCTTCTTTCCTAAAGTCGGGCCAGAATTTTTTGCTAAAATATAGTTCGGCGTATGCAATCTGCCATAGCATAAAGTTGCTCAGTCGTGTTTCTCCGCTTGTACGTATGAGTAATTCCGGATCAGGCATCCCGTATGTAGTAAGCAAGCGTTCAATACATTGTTGATCAACATCTTCCGATGAGAATTCGCCACGCTCAACCTCTGAAGCCAATTTACGGGCAGCCTGGATAATTTCCCATCTGCTCGAATAGCTTAGTGCAAGAGTCAATGTCATACGATCATTATGCTGCGTTTGTTCCATCGCTTTGAGCAAATGTTCTCTGTTGAGTTTAGGTAAACTGTCTAAATCCCCGATAGCATTCAACCGAATATTGTTCTTATTCAAAGTAACTACCTCCTCCTTTATAGTTTGCAAAAGCAGACGCATCAAGGCATTTACTTCGAGTCGGGGGCGTGTCCAGTTTTCGGTTGAAAAGGCAAAAAGTGTGAGGTATGAAACACCAAGTTCGGCAGCTGATTCAGCAGCTTCACGAACAGCTGTAACCCCATTCTGATGGCCAAAAATCCTTGGTTTTCCCTTGCTTTTAGCCCATCTGCCATTGCCATCCATAATAATAGCAACATGCTTTGGCAACCTTTCGAGGTCAATCTTTTCTTTTAAACTCGTATGTGTTTGCTCTGACATACAGTAGGTTCAGTGGTTAGTTTGATTAAAGTTATCGCAACGTTGTTTTCCGATCAGGTCAAATTTATAAGTTAGCGTAATCCCGGCATAGCTAAACCAATCATTTGTGCTTGCATCACCGCGCTTCATGCCTTTGTCAAAACTTCGCGTTGGATCACCATAAGGTATCTTTGATGGTGGAAGCTCAGCATAAACTGTACTGATATCGTCAATATAATCCGTAAAAGTTTTATGCATGCGCCATTCCAGTGCAAGGCCTATACGTTTGCCAAGACTGTATTTAACACCCACACCAAATGGAATAGAAAAAGACATTTTATTGTAAGGCGCAGGTCCCAGTCGTTCGCCGTTTACGTCTATATCTTGCTGTCCTTCAGTGCCAATAGATTGCAAATCAGTGCCATCAGGATGCTTAGGATTGAATGAGAAAACCGAAAAACCACCAAAAATGTAAGGTGTTACGTAATCTCTTTTGCTTCCGGTGAAATAATCGAAAAAGTTAAATTCAGCTATCAAACTAAAGTCATTTACCTGTGTTTCGAATGCCAACGCTCTGCTTTCATTAAACTTAACTACTGCATCATCACCAATAAGTTTTCCCATTGTAAAACTTGCTCTGAAAGCCCAGCGTGTGTTTGGGTTATACCTGGCTATCAATCCATAAGCCGGCTCGGGCTGGCTAAATTGCCTGGCAGGATTTATATCCCCAACGTAATAGTTTAGGCCACCAAACAAACCCACTTCCAGATCCTGTGCCTGCTGTATGAACGGGAAAAATAATAATAATCCGATCAATTTTAACCCCAAAAAACTTTTATGATTTTTCTTCATAATGTCTATTTCCGCTACATAAGTTGAGCTTTAAAACAAAAATTGCTGATTCACAATTTATTGTCAATTTTAGCGGTTTGCAAAATTATCATTTTTTTTCAACTCTCCGCTTCATTAATTTCTGATATCCAGCCCCCACAAAAGCTTATCTCTGATCGTACCAAAAAAATCTTTGCCTTCCATCATAACCATATTCAGTGCAAAAGGAGCTTTTCTGATCACAATATCCACCGAATCAGTCATATCAGCCATTCGCGAGTCCATGCTCAAAGTGTAAGAAGTGTGGCGACCAACTACCCTCAATTTAATCAAGCTATCGTCGGGTATAACGATAGGTCGCACGCTTAAATTGTGCGTTGCAATAGGCGTGATTACAAAACTTGAAGATTGTGGTGCTAAAATTGGTCCTCCTGCACTCAATGAATAAGCCGTGGATCCCGTTGGAGTAGCAACGATCAATCCATCAGCCCAATAGGCATTCACAAACAAATCATCAACATAAACGTGCACTACAATTAATGAGGTGGTTTCTTTTCTAAAAACCGTGAGTTCATTTAAAGCATAATTAACCACCGGAAACAAAAGACGAGGCTTTTCGAGGGCTAAGAGGCTGCGCTTTTCGAGCTTATAATTTCCTTTAATAACCTGATTAACTGCAGTTTCAATTTCATTTTTTGATATACTGGACAAAAAACCAAGCCTGCCCATATTGATACCTAAAACCGGAATCCCCGAATCTCTAATCAAAGGCAGCGTATCAAGTAAGGTGCCATCGCCTCCGATTGAAAAAACCATATCAGCTCCGGCGACCAACTCCTGATGAGTTTCGAAAATCTTCAAATTGTTTGTGGAGAAAATATTAGGTTTGGCCAATTCAAAAAATGGCTTATAAACCATTAAATCAACATCATGCTGAAGCAAACTCTCTACAAGCTGCTTCAGAAAAGGTGTACGATCACCACTAAAACGCTTTCCAAATAGTGCAATTGTCATTATTTAAGAAATTAGTCCGCATGCCGCAAGGTTACGAATTTTAATGCCTCTAAATCCTGATTTAACATTTTTTACACTCTTAACTATTCCCTTTTTGTGTTAGTACAAATATTTATAAAGCCATAATAACCAGGTTTATCCGTCTCATATACATTTTCAGGATTATATCGGAGCCATAAAATGAATAAAAAAACCAAATTCGTTCAATCGATTTCGTGAATATTCAAACCTGAAAACCATATCATAATAAGTTACCAAATCTAATCCAAGCCCGGTTCCAATCAACAATTCATTATTCATAGGATTTAAAGGCTCTGGAATCAAAGCGCCGGCATATCCCATATCAAGAAAGACATTCAAATACAGGGCATAATGAATTTTACTGAATTTTTCGGTTGGAATAAGTGGCAGATTGCGAACCTTGGGCTTAATAACATTAAATTTAAGGTTGTTCTTAAAAATTCCAAAATTATCGCCGTCAATCACATATAACTCATATGAACGTACAAAATCATTCTGAAACCCAAGAGCCCGGCGCAAATAATAAGGCTGAGTGTTCCCAGCTGAGAACTTTGAGGTGAGATTAGAAGCCCAAAACCAACGGCCTTTTATCGGAGTGTACCAATCAAAAGTAGTTTTTACATACTGGAAATCAGGGGATGTATTGGTTATTGCAAAACCGGACTTTGAAAATTCAAACTCAAAATAATGCCCTTTTAGCGGATAAGATTTACTGTCTCTGAAATCGTGTTTAAAAATGTATTGAAGTGATACAAAGGCAGATTTTGTACCCGACATAGCCATAAAATCCGGATTTAATGTAATAAGGGTATCTGCAAAAGTGTATTGCTCGTAACCTAAATACAAAAAATGCGAATTTCGGTAACCAATGCGGTAGCTGAAAAGGGTTTTAAAAAAGAGCTTCTCCTGCGCGTAGTCTCTTTCATTTTTGTAAAATAACTGCTCATTACCAACGGTTTCAAAAGGTATTTCACGACTTCGGGAATAGCCTGCCTCAAATCCAATTCCGATATTTTGCTTCGAAGTGAGGTAGGGGATTTCATACAGCAACGAATAATTTTGATTGTATCCGGCCCGTAATAAAAGTTTCAGCTGCTCCATTCTGCCTCTGAAATTGTTGTGCGTAATAAAAACACCATAATTTACCCGGTTAAAATCTTTGGTTTGCCACCAGGCATTAAAGTTGCGGTCAGCCAGCTCAAAAATTGGCAACGGCCACACATACCAGCGTTCTATCAGTCTGATTTTTACATTGATAACGTTAGCTTTCAGCTCATCGGGTATGAGATCAAGGTAAACAAAATTAAAAAGAGATCGATTTAAGAGATTTTCGCGGGACAAATCTGCGAGCCGGCATAAGTTAGTAAAGTCAAGTTGTTGCCCTGAATGAAACTCCAACTCCCGAAAAACAATTTTATCGCGTGTAACGTCATTTCCCTCGATAGCAATAGAACCAACACTTACAATTTTTGCATCTGTTTCATCACAACTATAAGTATTTCCAATTATGCTCACCTGTGCATCGACACTTATACTCAAAACAAACACAAAAAACAGTAAGGCAAAACATCTCATATATTCAGATACTTCATCAGCGACTCATAGCGATCGCGCAAATCATCCTGATCGGAATTCTCGCTGTAAAAAGCCACAATTTGATATTGAAAACGAGTAAATGTTTGCAGGATAGGTTCAATATTTATTTTGTTCAATTTCAGTGAAACCTGCAGCAATGAGGAATCATCGTCCGATCGTGTGAAAACGCTCAGGATTTTTGTGTCATTCTCTTCTACCAGTCGCGCAATTTCGGACAACATATAACTAACAGCAGGCATCTCCAGCACAATTACACCGCCAGGTTCAGCTAAAGCATAGGACTGGGCAAAATGCTCCAGCAACGATTGCAAAGTGATGCAACCAAGGTAATTCTGATGCTTATCCAACACAGGTATCAAACTAAGTTTATAATCGTTCATCACCTTAAGCACATCAAAAATGTGCTGATATTCATACACATAAGGATTAGTCAATGACAATTGATGACTTCCTATTGGCTCGTCCAGCTGATTATAATCATACACATCAAACTCGGAAAGAAGCCCCAAGAAACGAGATTCATTCACAATAGGAACATGCATCACCCTCAGGTCTTCCATCCAGCTAAGTGCAGTGCGGGCTGTATCGCTTGTTCGCAAAGGCATAACGCCATCAGTAATCAAATGTTTGGCAATCATTGTATTTTATTGTTTTGTATCGTCATCTGTTAACATATTCAGGTAATTGGTGTATCTGAAAGCAGCAATTTGGCCGTTTTCGAGTGCCTCTTTCACTGCACATCCCGGCTCGTGCCTGTGCGTACAATTTGTAAAACGACATTGTGCCATACGTTTGCGCATTTCAGGAAACCGCTGTGCGAGGGTTTCTTTTTCAAGTTCGTACAGCCCAAATTCTTTGATTCCGGGGGTATCTACAATCCACCCGCCAAAACTTAGCTGATGCATTTGGGCGAAAGTGGTTGTATGTTTTCCCTTTGAATGGTAGTCCGAAAGATCACCAATTCTAAGATTTAGGTTTGGATCGAGCGCGTTAATTAGCGCCGATTTTCCAACACCTGAATGGCCTGAAAAAAGATTTACTTTATCTTCCATCTGTTGCTTAAGTTCATCCAGGCCATAGCCACTCAAGGCCGAAACTTGCAGGCATGGATAGCCAATGTTTTCGTAGGCTGCAATCAATTTGTTCTGTTCGGCAATTTGCATCTCATCCAACAGATCAAATTTATTAAAAACAATTGAAACCGGCAGATGATAAGCCTCTGCCGTTACCAGAAAGCGATCGATAAAACCTGTTGAAGTTCTCGGGTTTTGCAGTGTTACAACAAGCAATGCCTGATCCAGATTGGCGGCAATAATATGAGCCGCTTTTGACAAGTTGGTAGCCTTTCGGATGATAAAATTTTTACGATCTTCGATATGTTCAATTATAGCGGTTTCTTTTCCCTCTTCCATCCTGATTGCTACCAGATCGCCAACTGCCAGCGGATTAGTTGTCCGGATGCCTTTCAACCGGTATTTCCCGCGCAGGCGACTTAATCGCAGCTGTCCTGAATCCGTATAAACGGTGTACCAGCTTCCGGTTGATCTGATGATTATACCTTTTTCCAATGGAATGATCATGGATGATACAAATGTGTTGTCAGGTTGCAAATTATAAACAGATAACAAACTGCTTATCGGACAAAAATAGTATTATTCTACCGGAAAACATTTTATATAAAAAAACGCTGCAATAGTAAATTAAGAAAAATCTTTGGTCTTTTATAAGAAATTGTATCTTTGGTCTTCCAATATTCACATCAAAAACAACCTTATTTATGGATTTCTTTAAAATAATCACTTATTTTCAAGCACCAATTCTGGCGGTAATATTGATTCTTTATCTCAACCGGAAGTTCAAAATTGAATCGAACAAACAAATCTTAAAAGCATATGGGTTTGGCTTGTTAGCTATTGCCACCTTATTTTTTTTCGATCTCATCGTGGAAGCCTTGGGGTATGACCAACTTAAAAACCTGAAGCGAATTGGTTTTTATAGTTTCGCTATTGTAGGATTTGGTTCTCAGCTGGGTATTTTTATTGTATTACGCTACCTGTTTCTTCCTTTAAAAGGTTTCAATTCTCCCCTCGACGGCATCATCTATGGTATGCTCATCGCCTTAGGCTTTAGCACAATTGCCATTCCACTTTTTGATCTGGGATTGTTTGCCAGCCAGCCCTCACAACTCTTGCTTTATACTTTACCACTTGCCTCTTTGCTTTTTGGTGTGATATTAGGATTTTTCGTTGGCATGGGTAAATTCAGAAAAAACAGGCTAATAGACACACTCACAGGGCTCGGTGCTTCCAGCTTTTTTATGGGTTTTTACTACTTTGGTTACGTCACTTCCGAAAAAACAATCATGCTTTTCTATGGCATTGGTGTAATTTTTATAGCACTTTTATTATTGATAAAAGCTATAAACATCAATTCTGATGGTATGAACAGGTCTAGCTAATACTAAATTGCCTTTTGATAACGCTTACCCGGCAAAGCTGTTAAAATCCCGTCAAATTCCAGATTAAGCAATACAGAAGCCATTTTTGAAGCTGTGAAACCTGTCTTTATCAGCAGCTGATCCAATTCCTGATAAGATTCATTTTCGAATGCATCCATTACAGTTTGCTCATCGGGATTGAAAGCTCTGAAAAGCTTGGTTTGAACCGCCTTGCCTTTTTGAGGCTTTTCCCAACCCATCATATAGCGCAGATTAACAGCGTGCTCCACCATTGCAGCCCGATTGGTTCGTATCAAAAAATTACACCCTTCGCTGTATGTATCTCCTACCCTTCCCGGAAAAGCAAAAACATCCCTGTTGTAGGAATTGGCAATATCGGCTGTAATCAGAGCACCACCTTTCTTAGCCGATTCAACCACTATAAGTGCATCAATCATACCCGCAACAATACGATTTCGTTTGGGGAAATTCTCACGATCAGGATTGGTCTTACTTACAAAATCTGTTACTAATCCGCCATTTTCCAACATTCTGGCAGCAAGACTTTTATTTGCAGCAGGATACAGCCGATCCAGGCCATGAGCCAATACCCCAACAGTTGGCAGGTTGGCCTTTAAAGCAGAACGGTGTGCATAAGTGTCAATCCCATATGCCAATCCGCTCACTACCAGAACACCTTCTCCTTTAAGTTCCTCGGTAAGCTGTTCGCACAAACGTTTTCCATATTCGGTAGCATTACGTGTTCCCACGATTCCTATCACGCGATCGGCGTTCAAATCGGCATTTCCCTGATAATAAATCATCATTGGATTATCAGCACAATGTTTCAGGCGGCGTGGGTAGTTTTTATCGAGATAAAAAAGTGGCGTAATTGCGTGTTTTTGAATAAACTCCAGCTCTTCTTCTGCTCTCCCAAGCACTTTTTGATTAAGCAAGGCATTGATGGTGTGCTGACCAATTCCTGGAATTTTTTCCAGGCTTCGTCTTTTTTCGTTGAAAACAGCCTCAGGACCGCCACAATACGCAATTAGTTTTTTGCCGTTTACATCCCCTATTCCGGGAATGAGTGTGAGTCCGATTTGAAAAATAAGTTGGTTTGACATGGCCGCCAAAAATAAATGATTTATGCGATTTGACCTATCAGCAAAGGCAGAAAAATCTAGTATATTTGCGCTAAAACCATTTTTGTCTGAACAAAAAACCATACTATTCTGCCCGCTCAACTGGGGTCTTGGACATGCCAGTCGCTCAGTCCCGGTTATTCGTGTGCTTCAGAAACTGGGATTTCGAGTTATTCTGGCTGCCGACAAAGCTCCTCTGGTATTTTTAAGAGCGCAATTTCCTGCACTGGAATGGATAAGATTTAAAGGCTTCGACCCGCGATATGCCAAAGGGAAAAAACAGTTTTTTAAGCTTGCATTTCAGCTACCAATTGCATTATGGTTTAATTATCAAGACAGGCGTTTTATTGCCAAACTCCAACGAAAAACAAAAATAGACCTCATCATTTCCGACAATCGTTTTGGCGCCTCAAGCAAAACCATCCCTTCTGTAATCATCACACATCAGCTTAATCTCAAAATACCTGAATCGTTTAAAATATTTACCCCTTTAGCAAATAAATTGAATCATGAACTTTTAAAGCATTTTAGCCAATGCTGGATACCAGATTTTAAGGGACAAAACCGTCTTTCGGGTGAGCTTTCTAATATCCCAAAAAACTTTATCCCTACCATTCATCTTGGTATTTTGAGTAGGTTTTCGTCAGCAAAACCTGAGCTTACTAAAAAAGATATCGATTTGCTCGTAATCCTTTCCGGCCCTGAGCCACAGCGCAGTCAACTCGAAGCAATAATCATCAATCAACTCGCTGATACCACAGGAAATTATGTAATCCTCAGAGGATTGCCACAATTACAAACCCGGGAAAAAACAATTCACAACACCCGATTGCTTAATCATGCAGCTGACGAGCTATTCATAGAATTGATTAACAAGGCTAAGCAAATTCTCTGTCGTAGTGGTTATTCTTCCATCATGGATTTGGCAAGCCTAAAACGTCATGCTGTGCTCGTACCCACGCCGGGACAAACAGAACAAGAGTATCTGGCAAAATACCTTGCCCGAAAAAATCTGTTTAGTTCTGTAAATCAATATGATATTAACATAAAGGATCTTTTGAAAAATTCTCAGGCCCCAGCTTTAGCATTCCCCGAAACCAATCCCGAAAAACAGGAAGCTATTATCCGGCATCAGTTACAATCACTAGGTATTTTGTAACTTTGCATAATTATTCTAAATAATTCTAAATAAGCAATTTTATGCACATCCATAAGGATCTAAAAATGGCCGAAGTAATCCATATGAATCATCATCTTCTGCCAGTGCTCAACCGCTTTGATATTTACCTCGGATTTGGCGAAAGAACGGTAGAGGCAGTGTGTATTGATCACAAGGTAAATGTAGATTTCTTTCTCGAAATCGTAAATACTTTTCACGATTCTTCTTATTTTCCACTCAGGCATTTACAAAGTTTTAAGGCCAGTATGCTAATCGACTACCTTCATAAAACGCATGCGTATTACCTCGATGTCAAAATTCCGGAAATCGGGAGATACATCAGTGAAATTGCACAAACCTCTGATTTTGAAGAAATACACAGAAAATTACTCAAAGATTTTTTTAATCAGTATCAGCACGAACTCACCAACCATATCAATAAAGAAGAGCAAGGCGTTTATCCTTATGTACTGCGACTTGAAAAAGCACTGGAATCTGAAGATGCAAATGCTGAAACAATCAAAGAACTACAACAATACTCCATCATAGAATATGAAAAGGATCATGACGATGTGGAAGCCAAGCTTTTCGATCTAAAAAATATCCTCATCAAATATTTACCACCTGTGCACAACAACAAATTGCTTAACCTGATTGTGCATGAAATCTTTGAATTGGAGCGCGACCTCAACAATCACGGGCACATCGAAGACTTGATTTTAGTTCCCATTGTTGAAAATATGGAGAAAGAACTTCTTTCGCGTCACCCAAAGCGCCACTCCAATGTCTAATCGACTTTGCATACTTATAGCAGAACCTTCTTTCCTGATTCGTGAAGGCCTCAAAACTTTGCTGAGCAACCAGGGACAACCCTACCGGCTCGAAGAATTTGATGCACCTGTTGACGATTTAGACAAGCTGATTAACCGCATCAATCCCGATTTGGTCTTACTAAATCCAAAACTTGTTGTTCGGCTGGTGAGTTTGCCAAGGTACAGCGATAACAATTTTGAGCCTTATTACATCGGGTTATTTGAGCCAGGAACCCCACCACACATACAAAGCAAATTTGATCAGATGATCTGGCTTGATGCTGAAAAATCTGAACTTAACAAAGTGATGGAAAAAGTGCTAAAGCATTTGCGTAATGGGCTATCAGAACCCGAAAACAACAGTTTGAGCGAACGCGAGTTAAGCATTTTAAAACTCGTGGCATTAGGCCATACAAACAATGAAATTGCTGACAAACTTTTTATCAGCGCTCATACGGTAATGACTCACCGAAAAAATATTACGCGAAAATTAGGGATCAAAACCGTATCAGGTTTGACTGTTTATGCCATTCTGAATCAACTTATTAAAATAGAAGAGATACAAGGCGCTGATTGACCAATAGAAATCTTTTGGGCTCTAATTTGTTTATTTGATGTAAATTTGCGCCCAATTCTTATTGCTAATCCATTTAAGATTTTTAACAGCAAATCTGTATTAACAACACTGAAATAAGACACTAATAACAAGAACGGAACAAAAACTTTATGAAAACAGTAGGAATATTTTTTGGTTCCACTTCAGGAACTACCCGCAAAATAGCAGAAAAAATCCAAAAAGCTTTCGGAAAAGAAGCAAAACTGCATAATATCAACGAAGCCGACGTAAAAACCATTGATCAATACGACAATCTTATTTTCGGAACTTCGGCATGGGGTATCGGAGATATGCAGGACGATTGGGAAGATTTTATCGACAACCTGAGCGAAATAGATTTTAAAGGAAAAAAAATTGCACTGTTTGGTTCTGGCGATCAGGAAGAATATCCCGAAAGCTTTGTTGACGGCCTGGGAACAATGTACTGCCGCCTCCCGGATAAGTCTGTAGTTGTTGGTGAATGGCCAAAAGACGGCTACAATTACTATTTTTCGTTAGCTGAAAAAGATGGGAAGTTTGTTGGATTGGTTATTGATGAACACAATCAAGCTGATCTTACTGACGAGCGTATCCAAAAGTGGGTGAAAGAACTCAAAACAGCTTTCAACTAATTTACCTACATTTAAGTAGTAAAAGCATTTAAAACAATTGCTTTATTTGCACTGTATATGACTTACATAAAAGTATTTAGGGGAATCAAATTACTTATGGCCTTTGCCATCTTCTGGATGGTGATTGGCGATTTGATTACCTACCACCAGAAAGTTATATTCGGTGTGAAACTTTTTGACGACCAGGATCCATTTACTAAGCCAAAATCTCAGGACAACGGAAAAACAGTAAGTTTCAAAGTACATAAAGGAAGTGACAAGCCGGAAAACTTCCATAACAGTCTGGTTCATGCTCTTATCGCTGAACAGGATAATAAAATCACCAGACATTTTATTGCATTTAGATTTTCCCAACTACCTTCAAGTGCCTATAAATCACTCCATAATAGCATTATCCGACTTCGCGCACCTCCTTTTTCAGAAGCATAATTTCTCTTAAAACAAAAAATTAATTTCTTATTCATTTTTTTTGATGCGAACTTATAATTCAGGTTCGTACTGATGCTATTTATTAAAATCTAACACCTTATTACATTTATTATGAAAACATTCTTCCTTTCATTTATTATCATGCTTTTTATTGGCATTTCTGCAAACGCAAATTCTGTAAACGACTCGGTAAGCATGGGTTCCGGCTATGCCAATGATGTTTGGTACAGTTTCGAAAATGGCGTAGTTGCCACAGCAGACCGCAGCACCTGGGACATCGGCTTTTATACCAACACCTGGAGTGCCGGCATAATTATTAACGATGGCATAGGAACCGAACTGGTTACTTATGGCAACGGCGACACTTCAAGCTGGAACGCCATCGACACAACAGGAATGGCCGGCTGGAAAAGGCTCTACAATTCAGATACAATCTGGGAAGATGGTGCCTTTAACCGTAATGCCCTTGATCATCCTGATTATGGCTGGGGCGTTTACAATGGGATAACGCATGATGTAGTTGGCGATTCAATTTATATCATCAAACTGGCCAACGGAGCCTACAAAAAACTCTGGATCAAACGCAAAAACAGTGCAAATAACACCTATTATTTCACCTTCGCTAATCTTGATGGAACAAATCAATTTACTGAAACACTTGATGTTAAACCCTATGAAGATAAGTTATTTGTATATTACAATCTTTCTATTGGCTCAGTAATTGATCGCGACCCCGCAAAAGACAGCTGGGACCTGTTGTTCAGCAGATACATGGGAATTGTTTACGATAATTCCGGGAATCCCACTAATTATGTTGTGGTTGGTGTTTTGAATAATGTTGAAACCGGAGCTAACAAAAATCATCCTGTATCACCCGATTTTGTTGAGTGGTACGCGAAGCCTATGGAATTTTACAAAACAGTTATCGGTAGCGATTGGAAATATTTCGATATGAACACTTTCAGTTATTCTGTAACAGATTCACTGGTTTATTTTGTGCAAAGCCTTTCGGGTGATATTTACAAATTTGTCCCGCTTTCGTTCTCAGGCCAAAGTGAAGGCAAAACTGTGTTTACCCACGAGTTAGTCTCGATGGTTAATATTTCTGAAAACAATGCTGAAGCTGGACTTCGTATTTTCCCCAACCCGGCATCTGATCAGGTAAACATAGACCTTACCGGTCTGACAACTGAAAAAGTCACGCTTGAAATTTATGATTTGTCCGGACGTTTGCTGCTTCAGCAAGAACAAATGAATTCCGCTAACACTTTGAAGTTATCGGTACAGGAATTCAAAAAAGGCCTTTATCTTCTACAATTAAGAACTGCTGAAAAAGTCTATTCACAGCAATTAATAGTAAAATAACCTATGATTAGAAGAGTAAATCTCCTCCTAATCATATTGTTTGCTGGTTTTGTCGTAATCGGACAAAACCAGCAAACTGGTGTTCTGCTTAAAGATCAAAGGAATAACGAAACTATTGCCTTTGCACATGTGCTGTTTAAATCATTAAGCACAGGCAAAACACATACCGGCCTTACAGATATGGAAGGTTATGCTGTAAATCCACTTAACACAACCGGAACATTTACAGTTAGTTATGTGGGATATCACACCTTCACGGATACAATTAGACCAGGAGAGCTAAAAAAAGTGATGTTGCAGTCCACCAGCATCAATATGGATGAAGTGGTGGTTACAGGACAATATACCCCGCAAGCCGTTGATAAATCCATTTTCAGGGTAAAAGTGATTGGTGCACGCGAAATCGATCAAAAGGCTTCAAATAACCTGAGCGAATTAATGGCCACTGAGCTTAATATCCGTTCGATGAACGATGACGCTCTTGGTTCCAGAATTACCTTGCAGGGTTTGGGAGGCGAACACATCAAATTTCTTATCGATGGCGTGCCGGTTATTGGACGCATGGATGGTAATATCGATCTGAACCAGTTGAATCTGTATAATGTTGGCCACGTGGAAATTATAGAAGGTCCGATGTCAGTTATTTATGGCAGTAACGCGCTGGCTGGTGTGATCAATATTATAACCAAGGAGAATAATTATACCAGCCTGCAAACCAATGCCGAAGCTTACACAGAATCGGTTGGCGTTTACAATTTTAACGCAGATGTTTCTCTTAAAAAAAACCGCTGGAGCGGATCGCTGGCCGGAGCACGCAATTTTTTTGGTGGGTTTAGTGTCGTTGATACCACACGTTCAAAACGCTGGAAACCAAAACGACAGTACAATGCAGATGCAAGTCTGGCATACACTCAAAAGGAATTACAGGCGCGTGTCACTGCATCCTATTTCAATGAAATGTTGCTCGATAAGGGGAACCTCCTGAGTCCTTATTTTGAGACTGCATTTGATAATCACTTTATCACTAACAGGTTTACGACAAAGACGGACGTAAAAACCCGACTTTTCAAAGATCGCTATTTGAATGTATTAGCCTCGTATGCTTATTACGAAAGGGTGAAGAATAACTATTTTGTTGACCTCACTACACTGGATAAACAGCTTACCCTCAATCCCGAAGATCAGGACACCTCCAGTTTTGACCAATATTTGCTCAGAGCAGAATTTAGCAAAAGCACCGAAAATTCAGCTTTCAATTATCAGCTTGGTATTGATTTGAATTATGAAACAGGGGCTGGCAAACGCATCTTAAATATGGAACAGGCTTTGGGCGATTACGCTGCTTTTTTAAGTGTAAAAATCAAACCGGCTCCCCGACTCATGCTGCAACCTGGATTACGTTACAGTTATAATACAAAATACACAGCTCCACTGGTATATTCGCTCAATGCGCGTTATGAACTGGCCGAAGCCCTTAGCCTGAGAGCTTCTTACGCAAAAGGCTTCAGAGCCCCTTCA
This sequence comes from Bacteroidales bacterium, assembly GCA_015709215.1. GTDB lineage: Bacteria > Bacteroidota > Bacteroidia > Bacteroidales > F082 > UBA5536. The sequence goes on along the minus strand of JACCQN010000006.1, from coordinate 36,552 downwards.
CTTAAGGAACTTTATCTGGAATTTGTGGATGTGAATCATAATATTCTGGGAAACGAAAACCTCAGGGCAGAAGATTCGCAGAATCTTAATTTTTCGCTGCGCTATCACAACGAAAAACCCACTTATGATTATGGAATTGAACTTAGCTTATTCTTCAATAACATCAACAACAGCATCAGCCTGGCAGCACTGGACGCAGCATCATCGCTATACACCTACGTGAATCTTGATCAAATGGTAACGCAAGGCTATCAACTCAATTTCAATAACAGGGTTTATCCTTGGCTGGAAATAAAATTAGGAGCTGGACAAACCGGCCGAAACCATATTTTTAATCAACTTTCTGATAATGAAATGGTGTGGTCAACTGATGTAATGACGCAACTCAACTACCTTTGGCGTAAAACTAATCTGCGGTTTAACGTCTATTATAAATATAACGGAGAATATCCCGAAGTGTTTATAGGCACTGATGATCAAATTTTTAAAACGATTATTTCGGCTTTTCATACCATGGATCTTTCGGTAAGCAGGCAGTTCTGGAAAAACAATATCACCTTGCAGGCCGGCGTAAAAAACCTGTTCAACAACACAAATATCAACATTAAAGGCGACACCGGAAGTGGAGGAATACATGCTGGTGGAGGCACCTCAAGCCCTGTTGGCTGGGGTCGAACCTTTTTTGTACGGTTAAATATTTCATTCAAAAAATTTGACTGATGCGAAAAATTTCATTCCTGATCTTTGTTTTGCCGCTGTTGCTCACTTCCTGTTTTAAGGAAGATGAGCGCGTAACACCTTACGACAGGGGAGATAAAATCACCGCAATGATTCCAATGACAGCGATCGAAAACGGAAATGATATCAGGCTTTATAAAAACCAGGTTTACTACAAACTGAGCGATTCGGCCATTGTAAGCAGCAACGACAAAACCTCCTGGGATCTTGCTTTTGATGCCACGGAAACCAGATGCAAAATCTGGTTGAATACGGCCAACTTTATGCTGGCCGGCCAAACAGAAACAACAAATCTATCAGAAGTGAATTCAGCGGCCGGATTAGCTATGCAGTTTGATCCTTCGAGCGGTAATCCGGATTCTACTGTATTGAGAAACTGGATACTGATCAGTGAAAATGACACGAGTTATTCCGAAAAAGTTTATGTAATCGACAGAGGTTATAACGAAGCCGGCACTTTGCTGGGTTACAGAAAAATAAAGTTCGACAGCCTGGTAAATGATACTTATTATTTCACTTATGCCAATCTAAACAACACTGAAATAACCCAGGCTTCTGTTAGCAAAATACAAGGATATAACAGGGTTTATTTTTCGTTCGAAACCGGCCAACAGCTGCAACCCGAACCAGCACAAACGGCTTACGATCTGTTATTTACGCAATATACTACTTTGCTGTTTACCAATGAAGGCGATCCTTATCCCTATCTCGTTACCGGCGTGTTGCTCAATCCTTTTGCCACAGAAGTAGCTTTCGACAGCACTCTGCTTTTTGATGAGCTCGATTTGGTTTCTGCATCAAATTTGCTTTACACCACTCAGGCTGATCGCATTGGCTATAACTGGAAAGATGTAAAAGGCGATGTGGAAAGCGGGGTGGTTAGTTATGTGGTGAAACCGGAATGGAATTACATCATCCATTCACAAAATGGTGAATTATTTAAAATGCGTTTCGTTTCATTTTATGATCAACAAGGCGTGAAAGGGTTTCCTACGATAGAGTTTCAGCGACTTTGAGATTACCGCTATTTTGGTCTTAAATCAAGTCAAATTTTAACAGATTCAGCTTCCGGTAAGAGCCCACCTTTCCGAAAAGGATTTTTCCTTTACTTTTGTCCAAAAATAACAGCTCATGTTAAATTTTATTGTTTGGAACGTTTCGCCCGAGATATTCAGTTTTCCGGATTGGCTACCCTTATTGGGAGGCAGAGGCGTAAGATGGTATGGCGCTCTTTTCGCTGCGTCCTTTGTGGTTGGTTATTACATCATGCAAAAGGTTTTCGAACGCGAAAAGATTGGCATCAAGGTGCTGGATCAGCTTTCTACTTATATGATCGTTGCAACTGTGGTGGGTGCTCGCCTGGGACATTGTTTGTTTTACGAACCAGCCTATTATCTGGCTGATCCAATCGAAATACTCAAAGTGTGGGAAGGCGGCCTGGCAAGTCATGGTGCGGCTATCGGGATTATTATTGCTTTGTATTTCTTTAGTAGAAAACAGCAGAAATCCATCATCTGGACACTGGATCGTGTGGTTATCGTGGTTGCACTGGCAGGCTTTTTTATCCGCACAGGCAATCTGATGAACTCCGAAATTTTTGGACATATCACTACACTACCGTGGGGTTTTGAATTTGTAAGAGCTTCTGATCCAGCATTGAGAACCGATCCACGACATCCCACACAGCTTTATGAAGGACTGTTTTATCTGGCCACATTTTTCTTTTTGCATCAGAGTTACTTCAAAAAAGATATGGGACAGAAACAACCCGGCTTTATATTTGGTATTTTCCTTATTGCCATTTTTGGATCACGATTTTTAATCGAATTTCTGAAAGAACCTCAGGTGGGATTCGAAGCCAATATGGCACTTAATATGGGTCAGCTGTTAAGTATTCCTTTTATTATTGGAGGAATCCTAATTTGGTACAAGGGCTGGAAAAAACGAAAAGTTTAAACAAAAAAATCCCTGCCACGAAAATGACAGGGATTTCTTTTATGCTAAACCTTCCTATCGAAATCCCATCAACTGCATCTGACTAACAAAGGCTTCATCCAGTTCGGTAGCCAGGTCTTTTTGTCCATACTGCGAAGCAAGCTGCGATAAGCGCTGCAGTACAGCCAGCGCTTCCTGCATCGATTGGTCATAATACCCTTCAAAACGACTGCCAAGACTGCCGTAATATCCAAGATCTTCGAGATATCTGCCAGAAAGTGTACGTAACACAGCAGTGGCTTTTTCAGTAGCTCCGGCTTCGAAATAAATCTCGACCCAAGGTAACATATAAAAGTCGAAAGTAATCTTTTCGTGCGGGAAAAACTCCAGACTTTTATCCAATACCATTACGGCTGAATCAGCTTTTCCCTCATTTATCAATGCCTGTGCAAGACGCATATAGCTTTGTTTCATCATAGTTGAATTGCGGTAACTTTCACGATCAACCGTTACTTTTGGATCATTCAGGTTGCCCCATTTTGCTTTGTTAACCAATAAATCATAGGAACCATCCGTGTAAACACCACCAAGATTCTTATAATACTCTTTGGCCTTAACAGGCATAAACCGATACACAACACCTTCCATATGGCAATACTCATCCACATCCAGCACCTTGCTCACGCTGTTAGGATTGGCAAAGTAGATCGGCCGTTCCCAGTTATTGGTTGCAATCAAATCAAGCAGCATCAAATCATTTTTAAACAAAGCGCTTTGGCGGATATCCCAAACGATTTCATCCACAATCTGATCATGCATACTTTCGGGAACAGTGCCACTGCGAATAACAGCTTCTTTGTCAATCTTCAATCTGATTTTCTTGGTCGGAACATAATTAATTCGTTCACCCGATTGCAAAGGCAATTTGGTCTGATCGCTTTCGTTGGCAATAAAATCAATTACCTCTTTAAGCTCAACCGGTCCCTTAATCCTTTCAACAACAGGAATATACTCATTAATGCCCTTATTGTACTGATCAGACTTAAGTGTTAAAGGCAAACGGTCAGATTCATAAACCTTCTTGCCCAGTTGATGCACATACCAATCACCCGACGAAAGCATATAGTTCACCACACGCATGTCGGTTCTAAATCCTTCCACTTCCTGCACATACCAAAGCGGGAAGGTGTCGTTGTCGCCATTCGTAAACAAAATGGAATTAGGTTCACATTGTGCCATATAGCTCATAGCAAAATCGCGGGCAGCAGTTTTTCCGGAACGGTTATGACCTTTCCAGCCTTCCTTTGCCATGATGGCCGGAACCAGCAACAAAGAAACAACTGTAACTGCTACTGCTACTATTTGCTTATTTTTCAGGTATTTGCTTACCAACTCATAGAGCGATAACACGCCAAAACCTATCCAGATCGCAAAGGCATAAAAAGAGCCGGCATAAGCATAATCCCGTTCACGCGGCTGATAAGGTGTTTGATTCAGGTAAACAATAATAGCAAGACCAGTCATAAAAAACAACAGGAATACGATCCAGGTGTCGCGCGAATGCTTACTCATCTGATACAAAAGCCCCACCAGCCCAAGCAACAAAGGAAGGAAGTAAAAACGTGCACGTGCAGGGTTTTCCATGCTTTTTGGCAGATCACTCTGATCGCCCAACCTATAACTGTCAATAAAATTGATACCACTGATCCAGTTTCCGTTTTCTATCTCACCCTGACTTTCCACATCATTTTGCCTGCCCACGAAATTCCAGAAGAAATAACGCATATACATATGCCCAATCTGATATTCAAAGAAAAACTTAAGATTTTGCCCAAAAGTAGGCCGATAAAGCACTTCTGTACTGCCATCAGGTTTGGTCACCCGAATAGGAATGCCCCCTCTTCCGGCCACCTGCTGATACATTTGAATATGGCTGGTTTTTTGGTTTGACCACATCCGTGGAAATACCGTAGTAAATCGCTCATCATAAACGGGTATAACATTATGACGATAATCCGTTATGATATACTTCCCTTTTGCTTCATCTTTAATGTAAATGGGCTTGCCATCTTCCCTATCAACTTCGGGTGCATTGTAATATGGCCCGTGTATCAAAGGCCAGGTTCCGTATTGCTCGCGATTAAGATATGCCAGCATGGTAATAGCATCGTTCGGATTATTTTCGTTGATTGGCGTATTGGCGTTGGCACGGATCACCAGCATAAAGAAAGAGGAATAACCAATCAGGATAAACATAAACGCCAATATAGCTGTATTTAAAACAACCTTCCCTTTTTTGCGGGAATAATACAAGCCATAAGCAATCAAACCAACCAATAAAAGGAAATAAATAATTGTACCCGAGGTAAAGGGCAACCCGATCGAATTGACAAAGAACAGTTCAAAATTACCCGCAAGCTGAACGATGAGCGGAATAATCACGCTCATCACAAAAGCCAATATAAACAGTGATACCAGACCTGCAATTACAAAACCCTTCAGATTCGGTTTGTATTTTTTAAAATAAAATACATATACAATGGCCGGAATGGCAAGCAGGTTGAGCATATGAACTCCAATTGACAATCCAATCAGATAAGCGATAAACAGCAACCAGCGATAATTATGCGGCTCATCAGCCACTCTTTCCCATTTTAGGATGGCCCAAAAAGTGACTGCCGTAAAGAAAGACGACATGGCATATACCTCACCCTCAACAGCCGAAAACCAAAATGAATCGCTAAAGGTGTAAGCAAGTGCCCCAACAAGCCCGGCACCCAGCACAGCAAACTGATTTCCTTTGTTTTGGGCAGCCTCACCTGCCATCAGAATTTTGCGGGCAAGCATGGTAATCGTCCAAAACAGGAAAAGAATTGTTAAACTGCTTGACAAAGCCGACATGACATTTATCATCAGAGCAACACGTGTTTCATCACCAAAGGCAAAAAGTGTAAAAAACCGACCAATCATCTGAAATAGTGGCGCCCCCGGAGGATGACCTACCTGCAGTTTATAGGCTGTTGCAATGTATTCGCCACAATCCCACCAACTGGCTGTTGGTTCGAGCGTTAGAAAATAAACCGCAGTGGCGATAAGAAACACGATCCAACCAACCAGATTATTCAACTTGCTGAAATTCATTGTGTGGGGATTTAATAGGTTATCATTTTGAACAGCGAAAATACATAAAACCCAAATAATTTCAGCAGAAAAACATTTACTTTAGTTTTTTTAACAGCATTTCTTGCTTCCTAAAGGCCTGGAAAAGATCAAAAAATCCCTTCCCACATACAATCCTATGGCCTATGCACTGCGCAGAATGCTGTTTAGGTAGAAAAATTATCATTTTTTTTGGCTATTCCATTTTTTTTCTACTTTTGCAGTCCGTTTCTCACGGTATTGTCCGATGGTGTAATGGTAGCACTGCAGATTTTGGTTCTGCCGGTCAAGGTTCGAATCCTTGTCGGACAACTCACTCAACAAAGCCTGCTACTTTGCGAGTATCAGGTTTTTTTTGTAGGCTGACATTACGAAATACCTCATTCAAAACTTAGTGATTAAGTTTCTGTGATTCTTTCGTAAAACAGTGAGTGTGAAACAAAAAAGACTACTTTTGCAGTGGTTTTAGGGAAGGAATAGAGTTTGAGGGGGCGCAAGTCCCCTCTTTTTATAGCTTGAAAAAAATGATTCAAAAACAAGATATTATCGCTTTAGCTGAACAATGCCTCGAAGGCAGCGACAGATTTATTGTGGATATTCTCATCAAGCCGGATAATCTGATTCTGGTATTTATTGATGCAGATACCGCGGTTACAATCGATCATTGTGTTGAGCTGAGTAGATTTATTGAAAAGCACTTCGATCGGGAAGAAGAAGACTTTGAATTGCGTGTTTCTTCCTCAGGCCTCGACCAACCGATTAAAATGCTTCGTCAGTTCAAAAAAGCAATTGGCAGAACAGTTGCTGTTAAGTTTAAAGAAGACGAAAAAACTATGAATGGTGAACTATTGGCAGCTGACGATGCCGGAATTCAGATTCAGGAAATTAGTATTAAAAAACTCAATAAACTGAAGAAAGAAGTTAAAGGTGAAATCCTGCAAATTCCTTTCAGCGAAATTGAAGAAGTAAAAGAAGTAATCGATTTTAATTAATTTTTTTTTAACGTACAGATAATAAGTACCATGGACAGTATCAATCTGGTAGAAAGTTTTTCGGAATTTAAAGAATTCAAAAATATTGACCGCGAAATGATGATGCGCATCCTGGAGGATGTATTTCGGTCAATGCTGATCAAAAAATATGGTTCTGACGAGAACTTCGATGTTATTGTTAATATTGACAAAGGCGACCTCGAAATCTGGCACAATCGCGAAATCGTTGAAGATGATGGCGTTGAAGACCCTTCGTCTCAGATTGCCCTTTCGGAAGCCATCAAAATAGAACCTGACTTTGAAGTGGGTGAGGAAGTTTCAGAACCCATCAAAATCAAAGATTTCGGACGTAGAGAAATTTTGTCGATCCGCCAAAATCTTGTCTCTAAAATTCTGGAGTACGAAAAGGATAATGTGTACCAAAAATACAAAGAAAAAGTTGGCGAAATTATCACAGGTGAGGTTTATCAGGCCTGGCGTCGCGAAATATTGGTGCTTGATGATGAAGGCATCGAACTTATTTTGCCCAAATCGGAAATGATTCCAACCGATTTTTACAAAAAGGGCGATACTTTACGTGCTGTTGTTTTGAAAGTCGAAATGCGCAATGGCACTCCTTATATTATCCTTTCACGCACTTCGGAGATTTTCCTGCAACGCCTCTTCGAAGGCGAAGTGCCCGAAGTGTATGATGGACTGATAACTATTCGGCGAATAGTGCGTGAACCAGGCCAGCGGGCCAAAATTGCTGTGGAGTCGTACGACGACCGTATTGATCCTGTAGGTGCCTGTGTGGGAATGAAAGGATCACGTATCCATGGCATCGTAAGAGAATTGCGTAACGAAAATATTGACGTAATAAACTACACTAATAACCCTAGCCTGTTTATCAGCCGCTCTTTAAGCCCTGCAAAGATTACCTCAATCCAGCTTGATGAAGAAAACAAACGCGCCGAAGTGTTTATGAAACCCGATCAGGTAAGTTTAGCCATCGGCAAAGGAGGTTTTAACATTAAATTGGCCGGAAGGCTCACTGGTTATGAGATAGATGTGTATCGAGACACCGATGTAGATTCGGAAGATGTTGATCTTCAGGAATTTATCGACGAAATCGATCAGTGGGTAATCGATCAGCTGCATAATATTGGGTGCGACACAGCAAAAAGTGTACTTGCACTTTCAGCCGAAGAAATCGCCAACAGAGCCGATCTCGAAATGGAGACAGTACAAGAGGTAATCCGCATACTTAAAGCAGAGTTCGAATAAATTACCTACTTTTGCAAATTCATAAAAATCATTCAAAATCGAAAATTTGAATATGTCTGAAGGTTCCAAAACATCCGTACGTCTGAGCAAAGCAGCCCGGGAGTTTAATGTGGGTACCTCAACAATAGTGGAGTTCCTTTCAAAAAAAGGACACCAGATTGATACAAGCCCCAACACCAAACTGAGTCCCGAAATGTATGCCCTGCTTGTGAAAGAGTACCAGTCAGAAAAACAGGTGAAAGAGGTTTCCAAAAAATTGGGAATTGAGTATTCAGGTCGGAAAACTATCACCGCTGATGAGGTTGTGAGCGAACAATACGACGATGACGAAGAAGACGATATCGACACTGAGGAGTTAATTATCAAAAATGTATCGGCTGGATTTAGTGAAACTATCACTGCCAAAACCGGCAGTAAGGAAAGCCCAAAAAAAGAGCTAGAATCCAAGCCGGTTCCCGCAAAAGCTGCAACACCAGAACAGCCTGTTGCTAAAGAAATTATTGAAGCACCTCAACCGGAAAAAGAAACTCCAAAAGAAACTCCAAAAGTTGAAAAACCTGAGGAAAAACTTTCTGTTGAACCCATAGCTGAAACAAAGGAAAAAGAGCAACCTGCTGCTCCTATTGAAAAGGAAACAGCCCCAGAACCTCCAAAAAAAGAAGAAAGCGTAAAAGCTGAAACTGTTGAAACAGAAAAACCTGAGAAAAAACAAGAAGGTTTTGTCCCAGAAAAACAAATTCCTGCTTCAGAGAAAGTTGCGGAAGCCGAGAAAACTGTTGAAACAGAAAAACCTGCAGATTCAGAAAAAGATAAAAAAGATAACGTTGACAAAAAACCTATTTCTGAAGAAATAACTCCACAAGAACAGAATGGCCAATTAAAAGTACTCGGTATGATCGATCTGTCGAGCATGAATATGCGGACAAAGCCAGATCGTAAAACTAAAGCTCAAAAGAAAAAAGAAGCAGAAGACCGCCGTAACAAAGAGGCTAAGCCAGCAAAAGAAAAAACTATTGCTAAACCGCATAAGGAAGAAGCTACAAAAATTGAAGAAGCAACCTCCGGGCAAAAAAATCAGCACAAAAACGAAGAGAAAGCTGAACCACCAAAAGTGGAGCGACCAAGCAATTTTATGCCAACAGAGGTGCGAAAACTTGAAGGGCCAAAAATTCTGGATAAAATAGAACTCCCTGAAATACGCAAGCCAAAACCCAAACCTGTGGCTTCCTCTTCCGATGATAAAATGTCGGCCAGTCAAAAGAAAAAGAAACGAAGAAGAATTAAACCCAATACTTCCGATGCGGGACAGTCGCAACCGTCGCAACAAAAACCCTTTCCTCAAAAAGGTAAGGATCAAGGTAAACGAAGCAGTAAACCTGTAAAAAAAGACGAAAAAAAGGAGCTTACTGATGAAGATATCCAACGTCAAATCAAAGAAACTCTTGCAAGGCTAACACCAGCAGGCAAATCCAAAGCATCGAAACACCGCCGACAGAAAAGAGATATTGTTTCGAGCAACCTGGCTGAAGAAAAGGCCAAACAGGAAAAGGAAAAGAGCACCTTAAAAGTAACTGAATTTGTAACTGCCAACGAATTGGCAACAATGATGAATGTGGCTGTTACTCAGGTTATTTCAATTTGTATGAGCCTGGGTATGTTTGTGTCGATCAACCAGCGTCTGGATGCTGAAACACTCGCATTGGTAGCTGAGGAATTTGGTTACAAACTGGAGTTCATCAGTGCTGATGTGCAGGAAGCCCTTCAGGAAGCAGAAGATGAGGACAATCCCGAAGATATGGTCGAAAGAGCTCCAATCGTAACGGTAATGGGTCATGTGGATCATGGTAAAACACTTTTACTCGACTTTATTCGTAAGGCTAATGTTGTTTCGGGTGAGGCCGGTGGTATCACACAGCATATTGGTGCTTACGAAGTAGCAACAGAAAGTGGACGTAAAATCACTTTCCTCGATACTCCTGGACATGAAGCCTTTACTGCAATGCGTGCCCGTGGTGCAAAAATTACGGATGTGGCCATCGTTGTGATTGCTGCAGACGACAACGTGATGCCTCAAACTGTGGAAGCTATCAACCACGCACAAGCTGCCGGCGTACCGATTGTATTTGCTTTTAACAAAATAGATAAACCCACAGCCAACCCAGATCGCATCCGCGAACAACTGGCCAATATGAATGTTCTGGTAGAGGAATGGGGCGGAAAATTCCAAACTCAGGAAATTTCAGCCAAAACAGGTGTGGGTATTGATCAGCTGCTCGAAAAAGTACTGCTCGAAAGTGAAATCCTTGAACTGAAAGGTAATCCCAAAAAACACGCAAAAGGCACTGTAATTGAGTCCTCTCTCGATAAAGGTCGTGGTTATGTTGCAAAAATCCTGGTTCAGGATGGCACCATGCGTATAGGTGATATTGTTCTTGCCGGTGCCACTTTTGGTAAAGTAAAAGCCATGTTCAACGAACGTAATCAGGCTATAAAAGAAGCAGGCCCTTCAACGCCATTATTGTTGCTTGGATTAAATGGTGCACCTCAGGCCGGCGATACCTTTAATGTGATGCACGACGAAAGAGAAGCAAAAAATATTGCTTTCAAACGTCAGCAATTGCAACGTGAACAAGGATTACGTACACAAAAACATATTACACTTGACGAGATTGGCCGTCGTATAGCTATTGGCGATTTCAAAGAGCTTAACCTCATCGTTAAAGCTGACGTGGACGGTTCTGTTGAAGCCCTTTCAGATTCACTGCTGAAACTCTCTACCGAAGAAGTTCAGGTTAATGTGATCCACAAATCCGTTGGCGCCATTAGCGAATCTGATATCATGCTGGCTTCTGCCTCCAACGCTATTGTGATTGGCTTTCAGGTTCGCCCAACCATGCAGGCTCGCAAACTAGCCGAAAACGAAGAAATTGATATCAGACTCTATTCTATCATTTACCAGGCTATTGAAGAAATTAAAGCGGCCATCGAAGGTATGCTCTCGCCCGAAATTGAAGAAGTAATCACCTGTAACCTGGAAATCAGAGACGTATTCAAAATTACAAAAGTTGGTACCATTGCAGGTTGTATGGTGCTTGATGGAAAAATTACAAGAAACACCAAAATCAGAATTATCCGTGATGGTATCGTAATTTACACCGGAATGCTTGGCTCGCTCAAGCGCTTCAAAGATGATGTAAAAGAGGTTTCGGCTGGTTATGAATGCGGATTGAACATCGAAAACTTTAACGATATTAAAGTTGGTGATATTATTGAAGGTTATCAGGAAAAAGAAGTTTCCCGAAAACTCTGATAAATAAACTTTTGCAATAAAAAAGGAGCATCTTTATCAGGTGTTCCTTTCTTCATGTTATTTGGTTTTCAGCCTTATAAGCTGCGATCTGTCGGGCCCCGTTGAGACCAATTTAACTGGAACATGCACATAATCCTCTATAAAACGAATAAAGTTTTCAAAAGCATCTGGCATCTCATCCGCCTGATACAATTTGGCTAAACTTGTCTTCCATCCCGGCAGTTCTTCATAAACCGCTTCGAGCTCTTGTGTGCAGGCATCAAAAGGTAAATGGGTAATTATTTCATCTCTATAACGATAAGCAACAGCTACCTTTAATTGATCAAAACTATCCAGCACATCGGCTTTCATCATATAAAGCTCCGTCACGCCATTGAGCATTATAGCATACTTAAGGGCTGGCAAATCGAGCCATCCACAACGTCTGGGTCGTCCGGTAGTTGATCCGAATTCGTTACCCTGCTTGCGCATTAGTGCTCCTTTATCATCAAAAAGCTCTGTTGAAAAAGGTCCGCTTCCCACACGCGTGCAATAAGCTTTAAAAATCCCAAAAACACCTCCAACCTTATTGGGCGCAATGCCAAGGCCGGAACAAACTCCGGCAGATATAGTATTGGATGAGGTAACAAATGGGTAACTACCGAAATCAAGGTCGAGCAAGGTGCCCTGTGCTCCTTCGGCTAGTATGCGTTTTCCTGAAGCCAAGAGTTCATTTATGAAATATTCGCTATCAACCAACTGAAGATTTCTTATAAATTCCAGAGCTTCAAACCATTCAGTTTCGTAGGCAGCAAAATCGCGTCCGTCTATTTTATATTCAGAGAAATCAAAGCCCAGATCACTAACAAGTTTCAGATGTCTGTCGCGTTGCGTTTGATAACGAACTGAAAAATCTTTCAGGCAACTATCCCCAATTCGGATACCATTGCGGGCTGCTTTGTCGGTATAAGTTGGTCCAATGCCTTTGAGTGTGGATCCAATTTTAGAAGCTCCCTTTGAAGCTTCCTGAGCAGCATCCATCAAACGGTGTGTGGGAAGAATAAGATGTGCCTTCCGCGAAATGAATAGTTTTTTTGTAACGTCGATTCCGCTTTGATTGAGTTTATCAATTTCCGACCGCAGAATGAGGGGATCAATAATCACTCCATTACCAATCAGGTTGATACAAGCCGGGTTGAAAACACCTGAAGGAATGGTATGTAAAACAAATTTCCTGCCTTCAAATTCGATGGTATGACCAGCATTAGGCCCGCCTTGAAAGCGAGCAACAACATCGTAATCAGGCGTTAAAACATCAACAATTTTTCCTTTTCCCTCATCTCCCCACTGGAGACCCAGCAACACATCAATCTTCATTTTTATAGGCTTTTTGAAACAAAAAAATACTGGCAAAACAACATCAGGAAAACCCTGTATTTTACCAGTGAACAAATTTACATGAAATTATAGCTGAAATTACATTAAGTTTCAGGAAAAGGAATTAATCCTGAGCTTTGCTTTTGTCTTTTATCTTACCATAAAAAGTAAGCGAATGATGTGAAATCTCAACACCCAAAAGTTCTTCTACTGATTTTTGAATCTCCTGAAGCCTTGGATCGCAATATTCCAGCACTGTTCCATCTTCGATATCAACGAAATGATCGTGTTGTTTGAATTTAAAAGAACGCTCAAACTGCGCACAATTATTTCCAAACTGATGTTTGGTAACAAGATTACAATCCAGGAGCAACTCGATGGTGTTGTATAATGTGGCGCGGCTTACCCTGTATTTATTATTTTTCATTCTGATATAAAGGGTTTCAATATCAAAATGACCTTCAGTGGCATAAATTTCTTTGAGAATGGTATAACGCTCCGGTGTTTTGCGATGACCACGCTGTTCCAGATAGTCCGTAAAAATTTTCTTAACGGTCTCAAAAGTATCGTTCATATTTTCTTTCATCATAGGGAATACTGTGTAAGCCGAATCAAAGTGTAAAATTACAATAAAAAAATGTTCTAATTAGAATGAATTTAAATAAAAAGGAGAATATCCGGCTTTTTCGTTGATTTGAAGCACTCAGAGCTCCATATCATGAATGCGCTCGAGGCGGGTTACTTTTTTAATCTCTTTGATTTTCTTTAATTTATCAATCAGATCCTTAAGGTTTTGAGCGTGATGAACATAAACTGTGATCGTTGCTTCAACCACTCCTTTCGAACTCTCAAGTTGCAGCGAACGAATATTCAGGTTAAGTTGTTTCGAAATTACTTCTGTTAAACGATTAAGAAAGCCAACACTGTCGATTCCTGTAATTTTTAATCCTGCCAAAAAAGCAATATCCTCTTTCTGTTTCCATTTTGCTTTAACAATATTATTGCCAAATTGCGACATCAGATTGATAGCCTTCGGGCAGTTAACGCGATGGATATGCATGGGTTCATTTGGAAAAACAAGCGCAATCACTTCATCGCCCGGAATAGGATTACAGCATCTTGAAACCGTATAATTAAATTCACCTCCCTGATCCTTAATCAATGATTGATTGGCGTTTAAAGGAATCCCGGATGAATCCTCTGGTTGTGGTGATGTTTTTGATCTGCTGAATGGGTTGGTGATATACCGCATCAAACCACTACTATTCTTCTCTTTGAAAACCTGCTTAACACGTTGAAAATTAATCTTATCAGTAGCGGTAAAATAATACAAATCCACCAGGCCGCTTAGCTCCTCATAATCAATAATACGAGTGATATTTGCTTTGTTGGGCTCCAGTTTGAGCTGATGCAGGTAATTTTCGAGTTTCTGACGACCTTCATCGCGGTAACGTTTTCTAAATTCTCTTATTCCTTCTTTGATCCTTGATTTGGCGCGGGCAGTCACTACCAGATCGAACCATTCTTCGCGTGGCTGCTGAACTCTTGAAGTAATAATTTCCACCTGGTCGCCAGTCTTGAGCTGGTAGTCCAATTGCACAAGTTTATGATTTACATTAGCCCCTATACAGTGATTTCCAAGCTGAGAATGGATATTATAAGCAAAGTCCAAAGCTGTAGAACCCTTTGGCAATGAGATCATTTCTCCTTTAGGAGTAAAAACAAATATTTCGTCGGAAAAGAGATTGAGCTTAAAATTATTGATAAAGTCGAGGGCGGAAGTGTCTTCGGTAGTGATAAGCTCCCGAATTTTTGTAAGCCATTCGTCCAGCCCGCTTTCAGCATGTTCGGAGTCTTTATATTTCCAGTAAGCTGCATAACCTTTTTCGGCAATCTCATCCATCCGTTCTGTTCTTATCTGCACTTCAATCCACTTACCGGTTTTGCTCATCACCGTGGCATGCAACGATTCGTATCCGTTGGCTTTGGGCAGCGATATCCAGTCTCTGAGCCTGTCATTATTAGGCCTGTAATAACTGGTAAGCGTAGCGTAAACCCACCAGCACTCCACTTTTTCGAGCTCGATGGGGCAGTCAACCACAAAGCGCACAACAAAAGTATCATACACTTCCTCAAAAGGAATCTCTTTTTCTTTCATCCGCTGCCAAACAGAAGAGGCTGATTTTTCGCTTAGCTGAACCCTGAATTTCATCCCCATTTTGTTGAGCGATGCTTTCACAGGTTCCAAAAAGTTTGCTACGTCATGTTCGCGCTGGGGTCGTGTTTGTTCCATCTTGCGCGTAATCGCCTGATACACTCCGGGTTCGGTATATTTAAGCGCCAGATCTTCCAACTCACTTTTTATGGCATACAGGCCAAGCCGATAGGCCAGAGGGGCAAAAAGATAGGAAGTTTCAGAAGCAATTTTCCATTGTTTCACAGCAGGCATCGCATCCAACGTACGCATATTGTGCAGCCTGTCGGCAAGCTTGATCAAAATAACGCGCACATCATAGGACAAAGTAAGCAGAACCTTCCGGAAATTTTCAGCCTGCATACTCTCCACATCCGATCCTTCAACCATATCGTCAATCTTGGTAAGGCCATCGATGATGCGTCCAACTTGTTCGCCGAACATTCCCTGGATATCCGAAAGTTTGTATTCCGTATCTTCTACCACATCATGCAATAGCGCACAGATAATAGAAGTTCGGCCCAGCCCAATCTCACCAGCGGCTATCGTAGCCACTTCAAGTGGATGATAAATATAAGGTTCTCCCGATTTTCGCCGCATATCTTTATGCGCATCTGCAGCCAGACGAAAGGCTTTGCGCACCATCCAGCGGTCGGTCGTATCCTTGCGGGTATGCCACACCTCTATCAGATTGCGATAACGCCGCAATATCTCCGAACGTTCCTTAGGTGAATAAGTGTCAAGCATAAACCGCTGTGTGGATTGATTTGTCACAAAATTAATCATTTCAGCAGCGCAAAAGTGCAGCCGCTCCTGTTTTTTATTATGACAATTTACAGCAGCAAAACCCCAATAAAAAAGTGATAAAATCGTGCTTTTCTCAGCTTCAAACGGTATATTTGCATTCACTTTACTAAAGAATTATCTTCTCACCCATGCAAAAACGAATCAGCATCTTTCTCATTTTCACGCTCTTTGCGCTGACTACGGTTTTTGCCACACATCAAAGAGCTGCCGAAATTACCTATCGCTGGCTTGGAGGATTCAATTACGAATTTACTATTACCATGTACACTTACACCCCTAGTCCGGCTGACGACGATAGGGTGTTTTTGCCTATAAAATGGGGAGATAATACCATTGATGATATCCCGCGCATCACTTTCAGAGCCTTGCCCGACAACTACACGCTCAATATTTACAGGATGAATCACACTTTTCCGGCAGCGGGCAATTACACCATTTCAGTGGAAGATCCAAACCGGAATTTCGGTGTGGTTAATATTCCTAATTCTGTTAATGTGCCGATGTATGTTGAAACTGAACTTATTATCAATCCATTTTTAGGAAACAATAACTCCGTTCAATTGCTCAATGCCCCTATCGATCAGGGATGTGTGGGTAAACTTTACATTCACAATCCCTCGGCTTATGATCCTGATGGCGATAGCCTAAGCTTTAGGCTAGTTAACTGTAGAGGAGCCGAAGGGCTTGATATTCCAGGATTTGCACAACCTCAGGCCAGCAGTAGCTTTGGCATTGATCCTGTAAGTGGCGAGCTACGTTGGGAAAATCCTGTTCTGCAGGGCGAATACAATATTGCGTTTATAGTGGAGGAATGGCGCCAAGGTGTGAAAGTGGGCTCCGTAACACGTGACATGCAGATTTTAATTGGAGCCTGTGCCAATAATCCCCCTGATATCCTAAGTATTGATGATACCTGTGTGATTGCCGGTACTACTCTAAACTTCGACATCACAGCCATTGATCCTGATGGGAACGCCCTCAGCCTTACAGCCAGTGGAGGTCCGTTTGAATTACCTGAAAATCCCGCAGTCATTATTCCTGATTCGGCAACAGGTATGCCCGAGGCCACAACCAGTTTCTTTTGGGATGTAAGTTGCAGCCACATCAACCGAAACCCCTATCAGGTGCTGTTCAGAGCCCGTGATGTGCATCCGGAAGTAAGCCTCACTGCCTTCAAAACTGTTTTTATCAAAGTTATTGCTCCTCCTATTGAGAATTTAACTGCCGAAGCCCTTGGAAACGGAATTGATCTCAACTGGAACGATCCTCCATGTACCAATGCACTGACCTACAGGATTTATCGCCGTAATGGATCTTCTGGTTTTGTGCCCGGCTATTGCGAAACCGGGGTGCCTGCTTACACTGGCTACCGATTAATTGCTGAACTAAGCGATATGCAGTTACGCAGTTTCCGTGACGATAACAATGGTAATGGTCTTGTTCCCGGAATTGATTATTGCTACCTGATAACAACGGTTTATCCCGACGGATCGGAAAGTATCGCCAGTAACGAAGCCTGTGCCTCCTTAAAACGCGACCTGCCGGTGATAACGCATGCCAGCAACGACAGCCTGAATCTGACTAACGGCAACGTACTCATCGCCTGGAGCCCACCCACAGAACTGGATACCGTGCAGTTACCACCTCCGTACCGTTATCAGCTTATCCGTGAATTAGCAGGCGAAACCAGTAATATCTATACCGGAATAGGCTTAAACGACACACTTTTCAAAGATAATACTATTAATATCAATCCGTTAGACGAACAACCAGCTTATAGTGTTAATCTGGAAAATGACCAAAATGGCTACATCGGAAGCAGTCCGAAAGCCAGCCCGATTGATCTGGAAATTGATCCTACTGATGAAACCCTCATTTTGCGCTGGGAAGATAAAGTCCCCTGGATCAACGACAGCTTTGCGGTTTACAGGCAAGTTCCCGGCCAGGTGCAATTTGAGCTCCTCTCCTACAGCTATTCAAATACTTTTGCGGATACCGGCCTTATCAATGAAGAAAACTATTGCTACTATGTGGTTTCCTACGGAGGATATTCCAGCCCAGGCATTATTCATCCCATCATCAATTATTCTCCTGTTAAATGCGCTGTTCCCCTCGATAACATTCCTCCTTGTCCGCCAGAACTAATTGTTGAAACAAATTGTGAAACTATCGAAAACACTTTGATCTGGCAATATCCTGAAGCGGATAGCTGCAAGAAAGATGTAGCTGTTTACCTGCTTTATTTTACGCCAAATGCTGATCATGCATTTCAGCTGATTGATTCTGTTTCAAATCCCAATGATACAGCATGGGTTCATCAACAGCTGGAATGGGTAACAGGCTGTTATCACCTGAAAGCGCGAGACGAAAACGGGAACCTTTCTGAGGCCTCTAATATCGTTTGTGTTGATTTTGACACCTGTCCGCTTTACGAGCTTCCCAATGTTTTTACACCTAACGCAGATCAGTTCAATGATTTATGGCAACCGCTCAATTTTCCATCTGCCAATCCTAAAGCCAATGTCGAACGCATACAACTTACGGTTTTCAACCGCTGGGGAAACACCGTTTTTGAAACCACTAACCCACAAATTGACTGGGATGGCAAAGATCAGCAGAGTGGGAAAGATTGTTCCGACGGCACCTATTTTTATGTTTGTGAGGTTTGGTTTCTGAGTTTCGATGGCCCTGTGAAGCAAACCCTTCAAGGTGTTGTTACAATTTTAAGATAAAACCCTTTTAATTATTCCCCCTTAAAATCAACATCAATGGCATCAAAAAGACAAATTGGGCCCGACAACGGCGCTGATTACAGACTTGGCCTGATTGGCACCCGGGCTTAATACATCAGCACCCATATCCTTCTGAATGGCAGCTCCAAGATTTTAGAAAGCCCTCCTTTGGCCTGGATTTCTGGTTTTTGAAGCCATGATGAACCCGGAAATGTAGTTTTTGCGTATAGCTTAGGATGCCTAAAACAGTTTAAATTTTCGATATTCTCAAAGCAAGACATTGCCGACTACTACGATCAAACCCTAACGCACTACCGCTTTTGATGTAAGATGCCCAAAAGCCTTGCCGTAGATTACAGAATTTGGCAGCCGGCTACACGCAATTTTAGTGAGGACATACGAAATATCAAAAAGTATCACTCCTGAAAATACACCCTTTTCACCCTTCTCGAAATGCGGGTAAGGATTTCGTAAGGAATGGTTTCAGCTGCTATAGCTAACTGTTTCAGCTTGAAAGCATCATCAAAAACAACTACCGGATCTCCTTCAACAGCCTCAACATTTGTGAGGTCGATCATGCACATATCCATGCAAACATCACCCAAGATTGGCACCTTTTCACCTTTAACCCATAAATTGCCATGCCTGTTTCCGAGACGGCGCGGTAAGCCGTCGGCATATCCCACAGGAACAACTCCCAGCCTAACAGGCTGATCAACAACAGTAGTCCGGTTATAGCCCACACTCTCTCCCGGTTTTAGCATTTTGATCTGCGAAATCGTTGACTTTAGTGCAATTACCGGCATCAAACCCTCTTCCTCTGCAGCATTGGCCGGCACTCCGTAAAGGCCGATTCCAAGACGCACCATGTCGAACCCAGCATTTGGGAAACGGATAATACCGGAAGTGTTTAAAATATGCCTGGCAATTTCATAGTGAAAAGCCTTCCTGATGCGCATACTCAGTTGATCAAAACGGGCAATCTGTTCATACGTAAAGTCATCGAAATGAGGCTTATCGCTTGCCGCCAGATGCGAAAAAACAGATTGAATACGTAACATTGGGTTGGCCTGCAAACGCGAAATCAAAGTGTCGAGCTGATCCGGACAAAAGCCCAGCCGGTGCATGCCAGTGTCCAGTTTTACATGAACCCTCACCGGCTTATTGGAAGGCAAAGCAGTTCGGGAAATCGTTTTTTCGAGCAGATCAAGTATTCTAAAACTAAAAATCTCCGGTTCCAGCTGGTATTTGATCATGGCATCAAAACTATTCTCTTCGGGACTCATCACCATGATGGGTAAATTAACACCAGCCTTACGCAGCTCAACGCCTTCGTCGGCATAGGCCACAGCAAGGTAATCGAGCCGGTGAAACTGTAAAACATTAGCCACCTCAAAACTTCCGCTGCCATAACTAAAGGCTTTAACCATCGCCATCAGCTTGATGGAAGCATCCAACTTTGACCGGTAAAAGTTGAGGTTATGCACCATATGATTCAAATTGATTTCCAGCACAGTTTCATGCGCTTTTTCCTGAAGCTGCCTGCTGATCTGTTCAAACTCAAATATACGTGCACCCTTCAACAAAATGGTCTGATTACTAAAGGCAGCGAACGGATAATGATTTAAGAAGTCAGCAGTTGATTGAAAAAACAATTTGTTGCCGCTAAAACGCTCCGATTGCCGGCTGATCGCAGGGCCAATACCGATAAGTGTATCAATCCCTTTGGCCTCAACCAGCTTTGCAATATAGGTGTACAGATCAACCTCATTACGGCCGCTCTGCAAAATATCAGAAAGGATAAGGGTTTTATGGGGATGCTGTTTTTGCTGGGCCATAAAATCAAGTGCTATCACCAGGGAATTTACATCCGAATTGTAGCTATCGTTGATGATAGTGCAATTATTAATCCCCGATTTCAGCTCAAGGCGCATGGCAATAGGAGCTAGCTGAAGCATACGCTTTTGGATGGTTTCGTGCTGATAGCCAAGCACCAGCATACCTGCCCAACAATGGAGTGCGTTTTCTATGGAAGCCTCATCCGTGAAAGGTATCTGCAGCCTAAACTCCTTTTCCTTGTATTGGCCTGTAATCGCTGTGTGCTGCTCCAATTTTTCGAGAGCCACCACACGCAAATCGGCCTGAGTTTTCCTGCTCCAGGTAAAGCTTTTGACACTCCTCAGAATTTCTGAACGGATGATAACAGATTGTATGTCAGCATGATCAGCACAATAAATCAGGGTATCAACTTTGGTGAAAAGCTTCAGTTTTTCGCCTACCTTCTGATTTGTCTGAATAAAGTTTTCGCTATGCGCCTGCCCGATATTGGTAAATAGCCCAATGGTAGGTTTGATAATATTTTGAAGCCTTTCCATCTCGTCGGGTTCAGAAATACCGGCCTCAAAAATGGCCAGCTGATGCTGTTTGTCCATCTGCCATACCGAGAGCGGCACACCAATCTGCGAGTTATAACTTTTCGGGCTTCTGATGATTGTTCTGTCGGGGCTCAATAGCTGAAAAAGCCACTCCTTAATTATCGTTTTACCATTGGATCCTGTAATGCCAATTACCGGAATATCAAACTGCTTGCGATGCCATGCAGCCAACATTTGTAAGGCTTCCAGACTATCATCCACTTTGATAAATGCAGCCTGATCCATGGTTTCCCATTCGGGATTATTCTGGCTCACCACAAAAGCTCTGAGACCCTTGTCGTAGAGTGAACGGATGTATTTATGGCCGTTGTTTCGGTTACTTACCAAGGCAAAAAACATGCAGGCTTCCACGGTAATCAGCTGACGGCTGTCGATGATCACATCCCTCACCTCAAGCTTATCAGGACCTGCCGACAACAGCTTTCCCTGCATAATTTCGGCCAGATGCGCTAAGGTATAACTTTGGTGTAGCACGATTTTCAGGAGGGTTGGTTTATGACGAGTGGATCACTTGTCATTTCGGCAAAAGCGAGCCGGTTTTTGAGCACATCCAATGCCAGGTAGATGGCCTGACGGAAGGATTCCTCAGAAGCTTTGTTCTCGCCCGCCAGTTCATAGGCTGTGCCATGTGCAGGTGAAGTGCGAACAAGAGGTAGTCCGGCGGTAAAGTTTACGCCTCCATCAAAAGCGATACTTTTAAATGGCGCCAATGCCTGATCGTGATACATGCCCATCACGCCATCGTATTTTTTCCAGGCTCCCGAGCCAAAAAATCCATCAGCAGGGAACGGCCCAAAAACCAACACACCTTCTGAGCGCAGCTTCTCCAGGGCAGGATTGATCACCTCAATTTCTTCGCGTCCGAGCAAACCGCCATCTCCGGCATGCGGATTGAGCCCAAGCACAGCAATTTTTGGTCTGCCAACAGCAAAATCTTCGATTAAACTTTTTTGTAACAGTTTGATCTTACGTATAATAATTGCCTCATCAATTTTCGTGGGAACTTCTTTCAAAGGTATATGTCCCGTAAGTGTGCCCACCCGCAAATCATTCCAAACCATCAACATCAGCGGTTCGGTTTGTTCAAAATGAGCGCTCAGGTATTCGGTATGTCCGGGGAAGTTAAATTGCTTTGATTGTATATTTTGCTTGTTGATGGGAGCAGTAACCAGTGCATGAATCTTGCCATGTTTATAGTCATGCAAAGCCATTTCGAGCGCCTGAAAAGCTGCCTCACCAGCTGCCTTGGTGCTTTGACCTATATCGATTTTCAGGTCGTTTTCGGTACAGTTAACGATATTAATCCTTTTAGGATGAGCCTGATCAGCATCTCTCACCAGGTTGAGGTGGATATCATTCAGGTCGAGGTGTTTTTTGTAGAAAGAGGCCACTTTCGACTGCCCGTAGATGACAGGAGCAAACAGCTCGAGCATCCGATTATCAGCCAATGTCTTGAGTATCACCTCGTAACCTATCCCATTGAAATCGCCATGAGTGATCCCAATTTTAAAACGCATAGTATCTGATTCTCTTTTATTTTCAGCTTTCATAGCCTGATGATTTTAAAGCAAAAGTACGTGATTTTTCTTGATGCTGAAAGCACGCATTTGTGATCAGGATAATGCAGTTGTTTACATTACAAATATACGGCAGCAAAGAAAACTTGTTAGTTATTAGTTATTAAAATGCCAAAGCCAATGGAGGTAGTGGATCGTGCTGCTGCCATCGGAAAAATGAAAAGTTAGCGTCTGGTTCATGTTTCAAAAATAAGCAATTCTTATCAATGGATTTATGTTTTTTAGCTGAAAATAGTGGTGTGGGATTGTTTTTTGAGGATATGGATTGCATCCCGAATAACCAAAACGCAATAGCTTGGCTGAATTTTCAGAGGCACACATTACACTTCGGCAGGCTCAGTCCAGGCAAATGTGCGCCAGCCTGGGGCTGCTCAGGTAAGTGAGTGTGGCGGTTTGGCCGTTTTGGGTGATGTACTCGCAGGCACCTGCCCACAGCTTGAGTATCATGTCCTTTTGGTCAGTGTACTCTTGTTTGATACGCTGGTGATGGTGGCCGTATGTGATTGAAAGGCCAAGCGCTCCTTGCGTAAGGCTTTTAGGCTGCTCATAACTGGTGTAGGCTGCCAGTAGGGAATCCGACTCGGACGGGAAAATGCCTGCTGTGGTTGTGGCTGAGGTAATGGCATGGGGACCAAAGTCGCCTTCGCCGTATTTGGCATCGCTATAAAGTGTTTGCCCATCGGCGGTTTTGGCTTCTATATTGCCCAGGCCATCCTCATCATAGCTGTGTCCGCCTGTTGGCAGCCCATTTAATTTGATGTCGGTAAGGCGGTTCAGCTGGTCGTACCAAAACTCTTCTTTCAGCTGTTGGCTGCCCGGGAGGGTTTTGCTGCGGTAGGCCATGTTTCCGATGGCATCGTAGTCGTAGCCAAATTCCTGGATCATGGTTTTGTTGTTGAATAATGCATTGAGCACTTTTTTAGATGATTTCGCAATTTAGAAAAAAAATCTTGTTTATATCTTGGTTTTCTTAATAAAACTCATGGTTATTCGCAATTACATTTATCCTCATACTTACCTGATAATATACATTTTGGCTTAGTTCTATTAAAATACCTTTTGTCGCAAAAATAATCCTCTATCAATTTGCCCCCTACATAACGATACTCAATTATAATAGGATCGAAAATTCTTAACAATTCATAAAACAACATACAGTCAAAATAAGCATTCTCTTTCCAGTTTATCAATCTTTGTGGCAATTGCAGCACTTGAAGAGATTGGTCAAATGCTTTACCAAGCAATAGTGTATCAGATATTCTAATGCTATCCTCACAAAAAATATACGTCATTAGATTCTGTTCAATTATGTATGCACATGGTCGTCGGGCTATGATTTCCAACGCATTAATACTTGATGTAAATCTGTAACAATTTGTATCTCCTAGCTGATAATAATCGATCAGAATAATTTCTGATCTTGCCTTACCAAAGCGAAAATATTCGTCTCGACTGATATGTATCTCATCTTCGTTTAGAGCAAAATTGGCTAAGTAATGTATCTCCTGAGCACTTAAGCTATTCAGAATTACCATGAAAAACAATAACAATTTATTCATAATCATTGATATTGATATAAATAACCTCTATACGGATAAGTAACACCATTCCACCCAAACACTTTGCCACGATAACCAAGATAATAAGAATGATTGTAATCTTTTACACTTGGTGGGCTGCTGCCTGGGTGTGTATGCGCACGATAATTTACTTTTACATATCCATATTTTGAAACGAAAGGATTCAAAATATACAAATTGTAATCACCAGTTCTATAAACTTCTTCATAACGATAAGTACTACTTAACGTATTTTCACGGTATCCGGCTGAAAGGTTTAAATCACCTTCTCCAAATATGTCTTCAGGGTAAAATGCATTTCCTCTTGTAGGGGCAAAATAATATCCTTTATTAGTAGCCCAGTAGGCTGTCTCAACACCTAAAAATTTGCTGTTTTCTACTAAATTACGACGGGCTTCTTCTTCGGTTCCATGAAAGAACCTGCCATCCCAATATGAAGTGTTTCCTACAACCGACAGCTTTACCCTATCGTTTGATCCATTAATGATATCATTAATGCTAACCGGTTGCGAAAGATCGATGCTTCCTCCACCACCTGCTACTGTTGACCATTCAAAATTCCAATCACTTGCATTACCTGCAAGATATATTCCTCCGGCGGGAGACCCTAATCCGAGGGCAAAACCCACTGTGCCTGGATGTACTAGCCCGTACCCTCCAACATACCCGAGTAGTGCTCCAAAACCTATTCCAAAATAAGTATCAGGTGATTGCCAATCCCAGCTTAAAGGATTCATCTCGCCTTCATTCATGCCAACGCCACCTGTGTAAGCACCAATTATTGCCAATGCAGTTATAACTATTGCATCATCGATACCAAACAACTCCCCATCAGGATCCGTAAACATCAACGGGTTATTCAGTGCATAGCTATACCTGTTAAAGTTTTGCGAGAAATTTGGGGTTTGCACGAAGTTGTCGGGGGCCAGTATGCGGCTTACTACCGGATCGTACATTCTTCCGTTCATGCCAGCAGATGCTTGGTTTTCGCAAACGGAGTGAAGCGAAAAGTTAGCAGTCGCTGATCCCGAAAACGCAATGAAATGGAGTGTATCGGGATTGATGAGCTGGAAGCCATCGAGATGTTCGTGCCCGGTAAAGCCTCTGTCATAGCGAGGTGCTTGCCACAAGCCTGAGTTTCGCCAGGTGTATGGGTTTCTGCGATTGCCCCAAGCGTCATAACTCTGCTCGTCAACGATAGTGCCAGTTTCGTTGGTTACTGCTGTCCAGCTGCCTAGACCTGTACTGAGCGTAGTCGAAGTATGGTCGGTGTGGAGGTAATGGATAGTACTGCTGCCATCGGGGAGACTATTACGAAGATTACTTATAAAAACACTATACCAAATCATGTGTTAAAAACAAACTTTGATTTTATTCGAGGTAAACTTCCGAGAGTACAAGAAATATTCGTTGATAGTCTTCGGAAGTTCTTTTTTTTGCTCAATAAAGTGTCTTTCATCAAAATCCCAAGATGGCATTAGTAAGACATAATCAAAAGATTCTTCATTAGTCAATTGAAAAGTAAAATTTCCTCCAACTTTTTGAAATGCAATTAGATTAAAAGTATCTATGTAAACTTCATTTGGCCTTAGAAAAACAAATGCATCTTTTACTGAACTTGAAATACTGTTGTTTTCAATTTCAGAGTTCATAAAATAAATCTTATTAACTGTTTTTTTTTCGTTTCCATTGCTAAACAAATATTGATAAATGTCAGCAATTTCATCATTAATGTAATCTAATACTATTTCATCCTCATAGTTAGTTGTGTCATTAAATATTATCCAGCCATCGTTATATAAAGGCCCCCCCCCTATTCGCACAATGTAATTTGAACCAGTGTGTTTAGAATATCTTAATGTTTTTCTGTTTTGGTTAATATCTTTATCATCATTAGCTGTAAATTGCACCATTGTTCCCCATGGAATTTTAGGAAAGCCATTTCTACTACCTGATTTTTTAAGAAAATAAAAGCTTGTGTCAGTAATATTCAAATAAGAAATATACAACTCTGGTACGGTTGCAATAGAATCTACATTTATAATTTCATTACCCGTATTCCAATTTGTTGTCAATTCAACAATAATATCCTGAGAAAAAGAAAAATGCGAAAAAATATTAAATATAATAAAAACAAACAAACACTCTCTTTTCATATCAAAATGGGTATTTAAATGAATGGTTTAATGTCCATTTAAAAGTAATATAATTCATTGATTCCAAAAACTCAGGAAAGTCTTTAAGCCATCTTGTTAAGTCCTCATTTGTATAACTAGACAAACTAGAACCTCCAAGTGTATGTTGATAATTATAAGCATGAAAATCAAGCAAGGCTCTAAAATCCGGATTAGCAACAAGAGAAACTGGACTACCGGCTAAGGCAGCAAACTGTGAAACATGAACAAACTCATGACCCATAGCAAAAAAAAGTTCTTTTGCGCTATTAAAAGCAAGAGCTTTATTAAAATATACATTGGACATACCCGTTAATTTACCTGCCTGTGAAAGTGGACGAGTCGAAGCAATTGCATTTGAATTTTTACCAGAAAAGGCGTTATCTGGCACATTTTCGACGGTAAAGTTTTTAATAGACTCCATCGGTGCATCTTTATACCACGCTTTTTGTGCATCAGATAAGAAAACATCTTTAGCAGGCACTGGGTCTGTACCATTTATACCAAGTTGTTTATTTCCTTGTTGAAAAATATAGATTTGCTTCTTGTATTGAATTCCTCCAGAAACACCTCCTAAAATGGCTCCACCTGCTGCGCTATAGGCACCTGCATTTAATCCTGAAAGAATGCCTTGTCCGAAGTTCGCACCTCCCATCCACGCATTTCCTGCTCCTCCTACAAAACCTCCTGCGAAGCCACCAGCAGCACCCACAGCAGCTCCATTTAATACAGCTCCACCAAACGTTGTAGCGGTTGACAATGCACCACTTACTAGTGCCCCCACTCCAGCCCCAGCAGTACCTGAAACAGCACCTATCCCGGCAGCCAGGAAGAAATCACCAACATTATTAACATTTCCGGTAGCTGTCTGAATTGCTGCATTAATGAATGCGCCAATTAACATGGCATCTACAATAAACTCCCCATCTGGATCCGTAAACATCAACGGATTATTCAGTGCATAGCTGTACCTGTTAAAGTTTTGTGAGAAATCAGGGGTTTGCACGAAGTTGTCGGGAGCCAGCATGCGGCTTACAACAGGGTCGTACATTCTTCCGTTCATGCCAGCAGATGCTTGGTTTTCGCAAACGGAGTGAAGCGAAAAGTTAGCAGTCGCTGATCCCGAAAACGCAATGAAATGGAGTGCATCGGGATTGATGAGTTGGAAGCCATCTAAGTGTTCGTGGCCGGTAAAGCCACGATCATAGCGAGGTGCTTGCCACAAGCCTGAGTTTCGCCAGGTGGTGGGGTTTCTTCTGTTACCCCAGGCATCGTAACTCTGCTCGTTGATTATTGTGCCTGTTTCGTCTGTTACCGCTGTCCAACTGCCGAGGTGGTCGGTGTGGAGATAGTGGATATTTTCACTGCCATCGGGCAGGATGCGGTGCAAGGCATACAGCCCATCGGGGCTTGTCAATATTAAATTAATGCAAGATTTACTCCAAACTATTTCCTTGCTTTTTAAACACAAAATAATACCCATATTCAAGTATATATAATGTATCACTATTTCTGTTTTTTTTGATAGTAAATGGCAATTCTAATGATGGAGCTTCCCAAAGTTCTATTTCAGGTCTGTTTAGTTTTGCACCTGATAGATATACCTTTCTGTTAAATGACAGAAATCCTCTTAAATGCTTGGTTTCTATTACAAGCATATATATACTATCACTACTACTAATTTCCGTCTGACCTTCCCAATATTTATCTACCCTTTTAGTATCTTGGTATATTAAGTATCCAAAAACAACTAATACAACAACAATCACAAAGACAAGCGTTTTATTCATAACTAATATCCTCCTAATCCTGAATTAATTAAGTCTCTTAATTGTTTTGCATTACTTCCGGAAGCACCCCAGTTGATATTGCCTGAAAACATTGACCCAACACCAATTCCATATGAAATTCCGTAACCAACTACAAACTCGTTGCTAGGCAACCTTGAATAGATTACATTTAAACCAACTGACCCACCTGCAACAAAGCTGAAATTTCCTTCCCATCTGTTGCCATAAAAAGTATTAGCGTAGATATTCCTAACAGTGCCAGAATAATAAAGCTTTGTCACTTCCAAGGATAAAGAAACATCAAGTAGTCCAACACCTGATGATACATCATTTATTGGATACCAACCAGTTTCACTTCCTCTTAATACTTCTATACCTCCTGTTTCGGCTCCTACATTTACACCAGCACTGCCATTTAGTGAAGCAGTAGTTGCTATAGCATCAGGGCCAAATAAGTGTCTGGTTCTGCCAGTAATAGCAGACATCATTAACCCTTCACCAAATAACCCTGAGTGTATACCATGGTTTAATCCGGCGCTAATTGCTCCATTTCGTGCTCCATCCCAGAAGTTCCCTCCTGCTATTTCCGCTCCAATTCCACCAGCCAAAGCTCCACCACCAATTGTCCCTAAAGCTTGAACTCCCTTGCTGGCATCGCCAAATAAAGAACCTGCACCAGTAGCAACTAATGAGCCTGCAGCACCTGATAAAAAGCCTTGCCCATAAGTGCCTCCGCTCATTCCTGACATCACTCCACCTAAATGACCATGTGCCAAGGTCTGGAATGTAACTTTCCCAAAGCCAGTCATTCCAGCAGCTGCCTGTCCGATACCAAAAGAGAAAGCTCCTCCGATACCACCAATGATAGCTGCCTTTCCTGCACCTTCAAAAAAAGGACGGTCATTAATAGAGTTGCTAATTCCATTTGTTAGGACACTAATTCCCGCACCTATCAGAATAGGAATGATTATCTCCCCATCAGGATCGGTATACTTGAGGGGATTATTCAGACAATAGCTATACCTGTTAAAGTTTTGTGAGAAATCAGGCGTTTGCACGAAGTTGTCGGGAGCAAGCATGCGGCTTACTACCGGGTCGTACATTCTTCCATTCATATTAATCAGTTGGAAGCCATCTAAGTGTTCATGCCCTGTGAAACCACGATCATATTGTGGCTCGGGGGGAGTGTAGTTGTAACTTGTCCAGGTAGCTGGGTCTCTTCTATTCCCCCACGCATCATAACTCTGTTCATCAACGACAGTGCCTGTTTCGTCTGTTACCGCTGTCCAGCTGCCGAGGTGGTCGGTGTGGAGGTAGTGGATATTTTCACTGCCATCGGGCAGGATGCGGTGCAGGGCATACAGCCCATCGGGGCTGCTTAGGTAAGTGAGTGTGGTGGTTTGGCCGTTGTGGGTGATATACTCGCAGGCCCCGGCCCACAGCTTGAGGGTGGCAGTTTGTGTTGCTTCGTCCCAGTACTTTTGCCGGATGCGCTGATGGTGGTGGCCATACATAATTGAAAGGCCTAGCGTGCCTTGCGTAAGGCTTTTGAGCTGCTCATATGAGGTGTATTCAGCTATTTGCTCTTCTTCAGGAAACGCATTTGCTGTGTTAGTGGCTGAGGTAATGGCATGGGGGCCGTGAGTGCCTTCGCCGTATTGGGCATTGGTGTAAATTTGTTGCCCGTTAGCAGTTTTAGCCGTGATATTACCCAGCCCTTGGGGGTCGTAATCGTGTTCGCCTGTAGGCTGCCCATTTAATTTGATATCGGTAAGGCGGTTCAGCTGGTCGTACCAAAACTCTTCTTTCAGCTGTTGGCCGCCGGGGAGGGTTTTGCTGCGGTAGGTCATGTTTCCGATGGCATCGTAGTCGTAGCCAAATTGCTGGATCATGGTTTTGTCAGGCTTGGCCACCAGGCTGTTGGTCAGGCGCAGGGTTTCGGGATTGTAGCTGTAGTAGTTGAGCAGGGTGCCGTTGCCTGTGGACGAAAGTTTTGTCATGCCTGCCGGGTATTGCTCCCTGAGTTCCCACAAAGTACTATTGGTTTGGGCATCGCTGATGCGGTGCTGGTAGCCATGGCGGTTGTAGCTGAGCTGTTCAGTAAACCCGCTGGGGTGGGTAATGCTTTGTGGCCTGCTGTTGCGGTCGTAGGTGTAGCTGGTGTTGTAGGTGGTGCCATTGATGTTTTCGGTTATGGTTTTGGTGCGCAGCAGCTCGTCGTAGGCATAGGCGGTAATATGACTCTCACTTTCAATAAACTTGAGTGTACCCAGCAGTCCGTTGGTAATGGCGTAGTTCCAGGTGGTTGTGCCTTCGGTTTCGGTGCGCGTAGTCATGCGGCCCAGCTTGTCGTAGGTGTAAAGAGTTTCGTGTCCTCGAGGAGTGCTTTGGCTGATCAGCTCGCTAAAGGCATTGTAGGTGGTTTGCATCAGCCCGTAGTTGGGATCGCTCAGGCTGCTACGCTGG
The DNA here is from genome assembly GCA_015709215.1 of Bacteroidales bacterium. GTDB lineage: Bacteria > Bacteroidota > Bacteroidia > Bacteroidales > F082 > UBA5536. The sequence continues at coordinate 6,041 of JACCQN010000006.1, read as the reverse complement.
CGCCGGCCGTTGTAGCTGAGTGTGATCAGGGTGGAAGGGGCTGAAGCTATCATCGTTTGGTGCAGTTTTCCATCGCTAAAGTAACTATATTTTACTTCGGTGTCACGGGCATCGGTAATTTTTGTGAGCCAGCCGGCGGCATTGTGCTCCCGGCTGCTGCGCTGGCCAAGTGCGTTGGTGGTGGTAACGGTGGCTTTGTGGTATTGGGTGATGGTGCGTGCGCCATCGGGGGCTTCTATCATGGTGGTGCGGCCTATATCGTCGTATCCATAGGTGGTGTAGTACTTCTTTTTGTCCTCCTTAACATACGGAAGTGAGGTTTTGTGCAGCCTGTTGTTCTCGTCGTAATAGGTATCGGTGTAGATGGCACTTCCGTCGAAGCCTGTGCTGACGCGGCGCAGTTCGGCGCCTGTTTTGTGGTAAAAAACCAGTGATGGGGCACTGCCTGATTGTTTTTGCCAGCTGTAGTAGGTGGCATTATCGGGGGCGTCGGGGTGCTTGTGTGCCCAGCGCAGGGCAGTGCCTTGCCGGCTGCCATCGGGCAATGTAGTCATTGATTCTGTTCCAAAGGGATGGGGATTAAAGCTTGTTTCGAAGCCATTGGGGTCGGTTTCGGTAAGTTTCCAGCCGTAGGCATCGTCGTAGGTAAAGCTGCTCACATATCCCAGTGGGTTGGTGGTGGACGTGAGCAGGCGGTGTTTGTAAGTGGCATCATAGGCCATGGTGGTGGTGCGGGATGCCGGACTGCTTGGGTCGTGCGGGGCTGAAAGTGTTACTGAGGTTGGGTTGCCATAGATGTCGTAGGTGTAATCTGTTCTGGTGGTTAGTTCATTTAATGGGTCTCCTTCTATACAATCATATTTAGTTTCCAGCAAAGGGTAAAATGGACTGTTCTTATCATGATAAAAATTGATGGTTTTATTAAAAACAATGGGTTGATTGTGATAATGACTTTTTTTATCAATAATATGTGGAAGAAAAATCCAATTGTCGGTGTCGGAAATATATTGTATCCCTGTAATATTCTTATGACTAAATTCACTTGAAGGAATATGTGGTTCGATATAAAGTGAGTCGTACCATGCTTGTTGCAAAGTTAAATTACCAAAATCATCATACTCAGCTTCCGTTCTCGTTGAAAGTACATATTTTTTGCTGGTATACTCCTTACTCCATGCATTAACTTGATTGTTATAAGGAAAAAATACAAGCTCGTTTTCCTCATTTGCCTGGTGGTTTATGGTGTTTAATGTTTCTGACAGTTTGAATCCTGTTTTGGCTACGTAGGTGTTTGAGCTGGTGTTAAAAGGATAGAAATACTTGTTCTGGGGTTGATACACGGCATTGATTTCTTCGGCAATGATATTTTGCCTGAGCTGGTGAATGCGTCGTTTTTCGAAGCCGAGGTAGCCCTTCCCCTGCAGGTGCACCTTGGCGCCTTGATAGGTATATTGCTCAGTAGTTTGCAGGCCGTAATCCACTGTTTCACGTGCTACTTCGCTTACCACATACAAAGGTGGTTGAATGTCGCGCAGCGGGTAGCTGGAAGAAGTGCCTTTGGTGTAAATGGTTTTGTTGGTCAGGGGCTGATAATGCGGACGCACCTGCTCGCCGAAGCCGTTGGTAAAGCCGAGCACACGGTTGTAGGTGTTTGAGGGATCGTGGAGATAGACAAAATCATTATTTGTACCCTTAGTTAAATAAAAATCCGCGTAAGCATCTCCATTAAAGTCCATTACGAGTGTAACAGTTTCTAATCTTAAGATATAATTCCTTAGCATTATGCTAATTACAAATCCACCAGCCATAGGAAAACTACCTGTCATTGTGCTGTTAAATTCATTGCCATTTGAATAATGTAGTGAATAATTTGCGGTTTCATCATCGGGATTTTCTTTCGACATAACCATTATATCCGTAAAATTGTCATTATTGAAATCAAATAACAGGAGTTTGTTACTAAATGCATCAGATATGTCATACAAATCAAAATGACCTATATCAGGCACATCATCCATTTGAACAAAACCATTACCTGTAAAAATTCCAATTTCCCATATTGGATTGTCAGCAGTATAATTATAGGTAAGTAGATCCGTTATTCCATCACCATTAAAGTCGCCCGGATAAATCTGATGAAAAGTTGTTGGATAGCCGTCACCATAAATGAACTCTTTTTCACCTGATTGAATATTCAAACGATATATAAAACAATTACTAGTATGGGGATTCCCTCCGTATTCTGCTGTTCTAAGCAAATCACTTCGGCCATCACCATCAAAGTCGGCAATGATAATTGTTGCACTACCATAATCTGTATTTCCAAAGTCAATCTCTTCGCTAAAAATCTCTGTAAAGGTATTGTTCACCAGATTATATGCATAAATAAAAACGTTGTCATCTTGATCATTATTGGGGCTTTTACTTTTTGCAAGCAGTAATTCTGAGCTGTTATCATTATTAGGATTTTTTCTCTTTGCCAATAGTAATTCTGATTTGCCATCACCGTTAAAATCTCCAAGGTTAAAAAACGGGTAATTGTCTGATTGAATACCGCCATTTGGTAAAACATGTATATCAAAGCCATTTCCTTTTGATATGGCAATTCTGTCAACGATTGTTATATGTTGATTTTCATGGTTAAATCTAATGTAGGCAAAGTCTGACAGGCCGTCACCATTAAAATCACCTGATATTAGATGGCTAAAAAAGCTTGCTGGTGGAGTTCCAAGAGAAACAGGATTTGAAAAGGTGTTATTTTGAAGTCTTAATCTGAAATTCCAGGAAACTGGTTCTTTTGCCTTATCATCTTCATGTTCATACCATTGATACTTTACAGCAACTTTATCTGACAAACCATCACCATTTATATCCATGAAAAAGTTGTCGGTTAATATTTCATTCTGCCAACCATCATCATGCTCATAGCTTACAAACCCATTCTTTTCAAACTCACCCCATTCCAGGATAGTTGGATTGATAATATCACTTTCTGAGTCACCGTAAAAATGCCACAAATATTCCAGTCTTGGATAAAAATCCGTTTGGTTCATGTCAACAACATAATATGGCACATAGCCATATAAGGTTTCCTGTCCGATGCGGTTGATTTCTATTTTAGACATTAAATACTTCGTCTCCACATAACTGCCACCGATGTATTTTTTGTGTTGGTCGGGCCTGTTGGTGGTATAGCTGAATAGCAGCTCATACACATGGGATTGGCCGGTTACACGGTTGGCACCGTAGGCTATTTTTGCAATCCTGCCCATGCCACCATCTTCCTGGTAGGTTAATTCCACATAGTTGCCAAGTGGGTCTTCTATCCGGTCGAGCAGCCAGCTCATCACCTTTTGTTTGCCCGTTGCCTCTATACGGCTGTGCGTTTCTTTGCCATAATACATGGTTTGTCCGCTTTTTGTTTGTACTTTGAACCAGGTAGGCTCGCCTCCCACTATTTGCTGGGGCAGGATGCGCATGAAGCTTTCCACCTCGGTGCGGTATTCTGTTTTGCCGGCATTAACGGGCATTAATCGCTGCCCGTCTAACACATAATTATCGGTGTTATTAAATTGTATGCCTTCCACCTTGCCATCATGATAGATGGTTTTGCCGCTTCGGCTGATGCCCGACAGCCCGCTCAGGCTCCAGCCCATTCCCAGCAGGCCGTTGCCACCCTGGCTGTTATATACCAGCGCCAGTTGTGGTGTGAGGCCGCCAACGCCCTGTGGCAAATCAATGGGTATATTGTACACTGCTGCTCCGCTTGGGCTCACCATCAGGTTGCCCGGCAGGGTGCCCGGAAGTCCGCCAAAGTTGTTGGCCGGATCACCTCCTGTGATGCCTTCAGGTGGAAAGATGACCGGTGATTCTTCTATCCATGCCTCAAAATAATCGTCCCCAGCCAGTGGTTTATAGCTAAAACCCGGCAGCATCCGGATAGATTGGGTGGCCATATAGCTATGTTGCCCGCCATTGATGGCCTGGTTTAGTACAATATTTTCGCCTTGTTGCTGTGCTGAAGCGCTGAGCCATAGCAATGCGCTGAGCAGGGTGAGTAAGGTTCTGGACATATCCTGGGTTTTTTGGTGGTTCGTAATTGGGCTGTTTTGGTTTACTTTTTAATGAGCTTGAACAATTGGTTGAGTTCGCCGCTTTGCAGGTGCAGGTAATAGGTGCCTGCCTGCAGCTGCTGCATATGGATACGAAAGGGATAACTTTCGCTCGTTTCGTCTTCCAGCAGGCGTCCTTGTGTATCCAGCAAGCGGTAACGACATACGGCAGCGGCTTCGCTGCCCGGTGCTACGTTCAATATGCGTTCCACTGGGTTGGGATATACTTGTGTGGCCCTGTAGCCGGCTATGGAGGGTTCATCAGCCGGCAGGCCGGCCAGCAGCTGGTACAGGGCAGGATCGGTAAGCAGGCTGTCGCTGCTTTTGAGTTCTTTTACGCTGATCCAGCGTTTGATGCGGTTGCCGGCCGCATCGTAGTCGAACTTCACGGTGGTTTGGGCTGCTGCGGCTATTGGCAGCAGCAGTGCCAGCAAGGCAAGGGCTATCAGGTGTTTCATGATAAAGGTTTTTGGGCAGGGGGCTTAGTCCTGCAGTTTTTGCTTGAGCAGTTCTATCTCTTTTTGTTGTTGCTCCATTGCCTGCTGCTGCTGCAACACATAAAGGGTTAGTTCTTCCACTTTTTTAAGCAGCAGGGCGTTCATTTCGCCAACGGGCACGCCGGTTTCGGCCACTTGTTGGGCAGGGGGCATATCGGGCAGGTGGCGATGGGTTTGCACAAACTCTTGCAGCTCGGACAGTGGCATCAGCGGGTAGGTGGGTTCAAATACATAATCAGGCCATTGGGAAAAGTATTTTACTACCACTTCGGTAGCGATAATTTTTCCGTTTACGCCAAGCTTGTAGCCTTTGGTATCGCTGGTGCCAATGCCTACATTGCCGCCATTGTAATAGATGGTACTGCCACTGGGCTGCCAATAGCTGCTGCCGCCACCACCACCAGATGGCACAGCCCATGTGCCATTATGGCTGAGAAACTCGCCGGGGTTTCCTTGATTAAGTGGCAGGCTGTAGGCACCGTTTACTTCGAGGGCTTCCACTTTTACGGGGCCTTCAAAAGTAAATTGGGGGGCCGAAAACTGCATTGTTTCCAAGTCGGTAAACAAGTTTAACCCAATTCTTGGATCAACCGAGATGCCGGTAAGCGCATCAAGAAACTGAAGTTTGGCCAATTGCCTTGAACCAGTGGGTTCCAGCAACAAACTTGCATCCTCACCCTCATCAGCACGGATATGGAGTTTGGCCTGGGGGGAGGTGACGTTGCCGATGCCGATGCGACCGGTGCGGTTAACACTGGAAGATCTGCCAACATAAAATGTCGGTTTGGTAGAGCCTATCCCAATCATTAAAGACCATGGAATATTATTCACAAACGAGCTATCAATATCGTATCCATACCCAATCCCTATTGCAGTTGATGCAGTTACATCAATAAACTGACCCAATGCAATTGAGCTGCCACCAAGTGCTTTTGCTCTGTTACCAAAAGAGAAAGAAGATTGTCCACTGGATTCTGAAAAAAGCCCACCTGCAAAGGAATAGTTACCTGTGGCAGAAGTGTATCTACCAATTGCACTTGGATATAACCCGGATGTAGTAGTTCCATCACAATTAATACTAGCACACTGGCTATATCCACTATTTTGCTGTATAAAGAATAGTGAAAAACTGAACAATAATGCCAAGAAATGTATTGACTTGTGATTTTTTTTATTGATTTTCATTGTTTTATGATTTTTAGGGTTTGTATGAGTTGTTGATTTTGCAAAATTGAAGCAAAATATATTCCTGGTTGCATCGATCCGACTTCTAATTGATTAATGCCTTTATTAAGGTAATATGATGCGACAAGCTGACCAGACACATTGTAAACAATTAATTCACATAATTCTGGTACATTACTCAAAGTTATCCTGTCCTTTGCAGGAACAGGATGTATTACTACGCTGTAATCTGTGTCATAAAAAACAT
>JACCQN010000075.1 GCA_015709215.1 Bacteroidales bacterium | reverse complement strand
GTAACTTAACAGGAAAGTGCTTCGAAATGCCAAACGTTTCATATACGTAACCGTTGTATGCAAGTGTAAAAAGACCCAAATAGTCTACATCAACGAAAGAAAGTTTAAACAGAAAAAAGTAATTTGACAATAATATATTTCATAAGAAAGCTCGATGCAATTCAGGGGGAAATTTATTTTGTTTTGCCCTCCCGCTTTTGCCCTTCGGGACAGTTAAGGAAGCCCTCACACATTGCACACATTTACAAATCGCACCAGCCAACCCACGCCCCAAATTTGCAAAAGAGTGCATTTTTGCTAACCTCTTTATCAATTAATCTCCCAAAAAATTTGTCAGCTTTGAAATTGTAGAGTAATTCTTGTAATAATTTAAAAGAATTGGGTATTAAAACTATTTTTGCATAAACAATTAGTCTATGGAATTACCTAAATATATTACAAATAACATTAAGCTTAGCCCCCAAAAGGAAGCCGAATTATATTCTTATTTCGAGAAGTTAAAGTTTAAGAAGGGGGAATTTTTATATGAGCAAGGGAGTGTCTGCCGTTCAATTTTCTTTATTAAAGAAGGTCTTGCCAGAGCCTTTTATTATTCCGATAGTGGTAAAGAAATAACAGGCTGGTTTGCATTAGAGAATGAATTTATAACAGCTTTCGACAGCTTCTACTATAAGACTGTGACAAACATAAACTGCGAATTATTGGAAGACACAATATTATACGCTTTATCAACAGCTGATTTGGAACTCTTATTAGAAAAAGACCATGACTTTGCCAAAATTGCATTTAACATTTTGTCTCAAATAACAATGAATATTGTTGAATTTATGGGGACACTAAAGTTTCAAACAGCCAAGGAACGATATCTTTTTCTTACAGAGAAACACCCCCAAATACCTCAAAGGGTTACCCTGCAACACATCGCTTCATACCTCGGAATCACTCGCGAAACACTAAGCCGCCTAAGGGCTGAACTATAATTATTTTTCGCTTCATTCATTTTTTGATATAGGTCACACGACAACTTTTTACTTCTCTTTTCCTTTGTATCGAATAATCAAATTTATTAAAATGATTTTTGATACAACAGATTTACACACTACAGACGAGCAAGTTATCATTACCGATGTTGATGGTATAAATGATGCTTTCTTCTTTTTAAAGGATACCCTTAAGAACCAATCATGTGGTTTTGTTTACTTCATCTATTTCACATCTAATAACACATTGCCTCTTTTTCGATATGAGCTTAAATATCTTGCACACAGGTATCCTTCAAAACTATCAATAGATTTTATAAAACACACACCAGACACAATTGACAATTGCGATAAAATAGAAGCCGCCCTAAACAGTAAAATAGCCAATAATATCTTTTTTAAAATAATAGGAAACTCTGGCTTCGTTGAATTTATCTTGGGGCATCTGCGATTTCTCGATGTCAATAAAAATCAAATAGCAACAGAAACATTAAAATAATTCGAACATGAAAACTAACATTTTTAGAATGAGAAACAAATACAGAAATGTATTCTTAGCAATTGCAGTTTGCTCATTATTTGCCTCTTGTAGTAATAATCAAACCGAGAACACCCTACACTACACCAAGATGGTTAAAACGGCAGTAGCCGAAAAAATCCCTTCGGTGTATGTAAAACAGTTCCCCGGTATTATCAAAGAGGATAATGAAGTAAACCTTTCATTTCGGGTAGCTGGCCCCATACTCAAATACCATGTTAAAGAAGGAGACTATATCAAGAAAGGCCAACTCATAGCCGAGATGGATCCCCGTGACTACCAAGTGCAAAAACAGGCCATTCAAACCCAAGTCACACAGCTCCAATCTGAATATAAAAGGGTGAAAGAGCTGAACGACCGCAAAAGCCTAGCTGACAACGATTACGAAAAAATGAAAGCGGGAAAGGAGTTAGCCGAAGCAAAACTAAAGAATGCAATTGACCAGCTGAACGACACCAAACTCTACGCCCCTTTCTCCGGTTACATAACAAAAACAAATTATGAAAATGGAGAGATCGTTAACACAGGAATGCCTGTTGCCTCAATCATTAAATTAGGTTTACTTAAAATTGAAATTAATATTCCGGCAACACTGTACCTCAAACGCGACCTGATTACCAAAATTGAATGTACGCAAAACGAATTGCCCAATCAAACATTTAACTTATCCATCGATGCCGATGCAAAGAAGGCAAATAGCAGCGGACTATACACTTTATATCTATCTTATCCGTCGCCTGCAAATTCAAAACTGACTCCCGGGATGAATGTATCGGTAAATGTTTATCTTAAAAACGAACTAACTAACGGTGTTAAAATCCCGGCATCTGCATTATTCGATAAAGATGGGAAAAACTTTGTTTGGCTTGTAAGTGACTCAACGGTTACTGCAAAACAAATTACAACCGACAACATCTTCAACGATGGCTTTATCAATGTAACATCAGGCTTAAATCCAAACGACCAGGTAGTAACAGGAGGATTGAACTTACTTTCCGAAGGTGAAAAAGTCAAAGTCGTCCCTAAAATGAGTAAATCGAATATTGGTAATATCCTTTAATTGAAAGTCATGCGTTTATCAGAAGAAGTATTTAAGAAGAAAAAAATTGTCTATTTCCTTTTAATAGCAATTATAATTGGAGGTATATTCTCATACAAAAAACTAAGCAAACTCGAAGACCCTGAAATTCAAGTTTTATTAGCAAATATTGTTACCGTATATCCGGGAGCTTCAGCCCACGATGTTGAACTGAAAGTAACCAAGGTTTTAGAAGATGAGCTTTCTGCCCTTTCTGACATTCATAAAATTGAGTCCGAATCAAGGCCAAATGTCTCTATTATCAAAGTAAAATTAGAGTTCACAGTCCCTCAAAACCAGGTTCAACAGCGATGGGAATTCTTACGTCGAAAGTTAGAATTGGCCTTGCCTAAACTTCCGGCAGGCGTGCAAAAACCTATTGTCATCGACGACCTCAACGATGTGTACGGAATGTTCTATGCTATGACCGCTGATAAAGGTTTTTCATATCAGGACATGAACGACTATGCCGAATATATCCGCAAGAATATGCTGGAAGTAAAGGGTGTAAAACGTGTCAAAATCTATGGAGAACAAGAACCGGAGATTAGTATCACCATTGCTGCCGATAAAATGGATAAGCTGGGCATATTACCAATCCAAATACTTAGTGCCATCAATGTCCAAACCAAAGAGACCTATTCTGGCAATTACGAATCAGGCAACCAGCAGATGCGGGTGCAAGTCAGCGACCAATCCACATCAGTTGACGACCTCAAAAACATAGTTCTCACGGCTCTTAATGGAACCTCTTTTAAGTTAGACGAAATTGCAACCATTAAACGGGGCTACAAAATACCATTTAAAAACACGCTTTTTGTTGATAACCAGAAAGCGCTGGCTATTGGTATTTCGATGGAACACGGTGAAAATATCCTGAATGTTGGTGAAAGGGTCGAAGCCAGATTAGCACAATTGAAACAGAATATTCCTGCAGGTATAAATTTTCAAAAAGTCTTCTTCCAGCCTGAAAAAGTCGATGATGCCATTAATACCTTTATGTGGAACTTGCTGGAATCAGTCCTTATTGTGATTGTTGTCTTAATGTTTACAATGGGCTTTCGTGGAGGGCTTATTATCGGCTCCGGATTACTTATTATTATTCTCGCCACCTTTCCGCTACTACTTGTAATGGGAGGCACATTGCAGCGTATTTCGTTGGGAGCATTCATTATAGCCATGGGAATGCTTGTCGACAATGCCATAGTGGTCTTTGATGGCATCCTTATCGAGAAACAAAAAGGGCAAAGAGGAAAATCAGCATTTACTTTTCCTGCTCAAAAAAATGCAATCCCACTTCTTGGTGCTACGCTTATTGCCATCACGGCGTTCCTGCCCGCTTTTCTTTCAAAAGATACCGCTGGAACATACATCCATGACCTGTTTTTAGTACTGGCAATATCCTTGTTTATAAGCTGGGGTTTGGCTTTAACTCAAGTGCCGCTGTTCTCGGCTATTTTTATGAAAAAACAAAGAAAGTCTAAAGAGAACGCAAAGGAAACCGACCTCTACAATAATCGTTTTTATCGCTTTGTCAAAAGCACCCTACGTTTAGCAATGCACAATCGTTTTCTCACAATTGCCCTATTTTTTATTATCCTAATCATTGCCGGGCTAAATTTCAAACACGTTGATAAAACATTCTTCCCCGACTTTAACTATAATCAATTTTATATCGAGTTAGAATTCCCCTCTGGAACAATGCCTGATGAAGTCAACAGTGAATTGGACACTATAACCCAGCACTTTGAAAAATACAGCGAAGTAAAAATGGTGGTCTCCAGTCACGGGATGACTCCACTGCGTTATTGTCTGGTTCGGGGAATGATGACAGAGAACAAGGATAACTATGGCGAGTTAATTGTCAATTTCAATGACTATGAAACAATGGTGCGTATGCGTCCTGTATTTAGCAAATACCTTCGAAGCCAGTTCCCCGAAGTCATAAGCCGAATCAGAAAATACAACCTTTCTGTCGCATCGTCTCACAGCATCGAAGCCCAATTTTCGGGCCCTGATCCTGCGGTACTGAAACAACTAAGCAACCAGGCCGAAAAACTGATGATAGGCAACCCCAATGTAGATGCCTATACCGTATGTAACGATTGGGAATCCAAAACTAAAGAACTAATGACCATTTACGACCCAATTGCAGCAAATAATGCTTCCATAACACGCTCCGACATTAGCAATGCAATCTTAGCCGCCACCGAAGGGTTGCCCATTGCCACCGTTTACGATGGAAAAACACCACTTCCTGTTCGTTTGAAAGTGCGCAACAGTGATGGTTCAAAAATCAAAGATCTAAATAATATCCCGGTGTGGAGCACACTCCCCAATGTAAAAAGCATTTTAGATAGAACAACACTACTAGGTTTAGCTTCAGGGGCAACTTCTACCGACGAACTCATTGATAAGACAGCTACAACCGTTCCTTTAAGTTCAGTAACCAATGGGGTAAAGCTCTCTTGGGAGGAACCTATTGTACGTCGCTTAAACGGGAAAAGGGCCATACAGGCACAATGTGAGCCCAAAGACGGATATAGCCCGGAACAGGTTCAAGCTGAACTCAACGCCCAAATAAAAAAGATAAACCTGCCACAGGGGTATGAATTTAAATGGGTAGGCGCATCCGAGCTTAAAGGTGAAGCACTACACGGAATATTAAGCTATATGCCCCTTGCTTTTGGCATTATTATTCTTATCCTTTTATTGCTTTTCAACGACTACAGAAGACCACTCATCATATTGTTCTGTCTTCCAATGTCAATCATCGGAATTGTTCCCGGACTTATACTGGCTAAGCAACCATTCTCTTTCATTGCAATTATAGGAGTCATTGGGCTTACCGGTATGATAATAAAAAACGCCATTGTCCTTCTCGACGAAATACGCATACAGCTCAAACACTGTGATACGCGTTATAACGCAGTATTAACGGCAACAGCATCGAGAGTAAGGCCTGTAACAATGGCCTCCTTGACAACAATATTAGGGATGTTGCCACTCTTAACTGACCCAATGTACGGTTCAATGGCTGTGGCTATCATCGGAGGCCTCATTGTCGGGACAATGATTACGCTCGTGTTCGTGCCCATACTCTACTCAGTCTTTTATGGCATTAAAATTCACTAAAAACTGTCTTTTAAATAGATAAATCATGCATATATCAAAAATAGCAATAACATCCATAGCCTTAGTTTTAGCCCTTGGTGCATATGCACAAGATACACTAAGACTAAGCCTCGATGATTGTCACCAGCTGGCATTAAAGAATAGCCAAAACATTAAAATCGCAGAGGAAACCATAAATAAAGCTTCCGGTGAGAAAATAGCGGCTCGAGCTGCTTGGCTTCCCAAAATATCTGCAAATGCTTATGGCTTGTATAGTGAGCAAAACTTTAAGAAAGACATATATTTGCCCACAAAGGTCGTTGATCCTTCGACAGGGCAGTTAGTGCCTAACATCCTGACCAACCCATCGGGCAATCCTGTGATAGGTGCCGATGGGAATCCGGTTTTTAACACCTATGCTTTTCTGCCCATCGACATTACCCTACAAGGCGGTGTTTTAGCAAATATATCAGTTCAACAACCAATATTTGCAGGTGGCAGAATCATTGCAGGAAACAAAATGGCTAGCACCGGACAGATTATGGCAAATTATAACAAACAACTGCAAACTACACAACTTATCTATGAAACGGATAAAGCCTATTACCGATATTTGTCCATAAGAAGCAAAGTCAGGTTAGCCCAAAAGTATCAGGAACTATTAAGACAACTGGTCAAAACAGTCTCCGATGCTTATGAAACTGGGATGAAAAACAGAAACGACCTGTTAAAAGTTCAGGTTAAATACAACGATGCCAAATTACAACTTCAAAAAGCACAATCAGGCTTGCTACTTTCCCAGATGGCATTATGTCAAACAATCGGAATCCCGCTTAACAGCCCGATTGCAATTGATGACAGTATCACCATTAATTCAAGTCAGTTTGCAATTGCCGATAGTATCTCAGTTGCCAATCGGGTCGAATACAAATTGCTCGAAGACCAGGTAAAAATGGCAAAACAAAACATTAATCTGGTCAGGGGACAATACCTCCCTTCAGCCGGGGTTTCGGCCAACTACAATCGTCTGGAAGTAGGATTAAAAGATATGAACAACTATTCCAGTAACTCTTTTAGCCTGATGGGAACGATTAAAATTCCCTTAACGGCCTTTGGCGAAGGGTATGGTAGAGTCAAATCAGCAAAAGCTGATTACAATATCAAACAACTGGAACTTCAAAAAACAAAAGAACTCCTACAACTCGAAAACGAACAAGCCAGGCAGAACCTTATAAATGCAAATACCCAGGTTGCAATGGCAAGAGAAGCCGTGGAACAAGCAAACGAAAACATGAGGGTCACTGATGATAATTATAATGTGGGTATGGAAACCATTGTAAATGTACTCGAAGCAAAACTCGAATGGCAAAAAGCATACACCAGCCTCATTGATGCTCTGACAGAACTAAAAGTTCAACAGAGCAATTACAATAGAATTACAAATAAGTTAACTGTAGATGAATAGAATACGACCAATATGATGAAGCATAAATCATACACAGTAGCAGCAATTGGCTGCACAGGACACATCACAGAATTGTTTTTGAAAGAATTTTCAAAACAACCTATTAATCTTCGTGTTTTAGCAAGAAAACCAGCACAGTTTTTAGAGCGCTATCCTAATGTGGAAATAGTTGAAGGCAGTATGCTGAATGTAAATGATTTGCAGAAAGTGCTGCAAGGTGTAGATGCAGCATTTGTGGTAACTCCAATGGGTACACGCAACAATAAAACCCCTGAAGTAGAAGCTGCAAAATGTGTTATCGAAGCCGCAAAAGCAGCCAATTTAAAGCATTTCATTTATGTTTCCGTTCTTGGCACAGATAAGCCAAGGGGGCTTTCTATTTTTGATGCAAAATACGATATTGAAAAGCTTTTGGCTGAAAGCGGATTGGGGTGGACAGCCATTCGTTGTGGTTCTTATATGGAAGATGTATTCGACCCTCGACTATCCGCAATTAAAAAAGGGGTATTTCTATTTCCTGTAAAGAAAAGCAGCCGTTTTACCTATACGCCACAGGCAGATATTCCCCATTTTGTTGTAGAGGAACTGATAAATTCCAACCGCATATTGAACTGTGGATTTAACTTTGTTTCCAAAGGCACATATTCAATTAGAGAGATAGAGCAACTACTTTCTCAAATAAGGGGCAAACGGGTTAAAGCTACAGGTAGTTTTCCATTGCTGTGCATCCTAATTTTATTGATGCCCTATTTCATTGCAAGCAACCATCGCTTTTCAACCATTGTACCCTTGCTTCGCTACTTCAACAAGTATGGATATATAGACGATGTTAAAACTGTTAGTGAATTGTTTCCATCATTCAAAATCACCTCTTTAGAGGAGCATTTACAAAAGGTCTTGAAATAAGAAACTATGAAATTTTCAGAATTGGCAAAATACAGGCAAAGCGTAAGGGATTATGAAGATAGACCTCTGGAAAAAGAGAAAATCAATCGGTGTATAGAATCCACACGTTTATCCCCATCTGCAAATAATGCACAACCTTGGAAGTTTATCGTAGTGGACGAGCCTAAACTAAAAAACGAAGTAGCATCAGCCGTTTCAGGAGGAGGAATGAACAAATTTTCAGCACAAGCCCCTGTTATTATAGCCGTAGTACTTGAGAAACGTGATGTTCTATCGTCCATTGCCAGCGTAATGCAAAACAAGGAATATTCTCTGATTGATGTCGGTATTGCCGTCAACCAGTTTTGTTTGCAAGCCGCAGATTTAGGCCTTGGCACCTGTATCATAGGCTGGTTCAACGAAAAAAAAGTAAAAAAACTGCTCAATGTCCCATGTGGAAAAAGAATGCCTTTAGTGATTACGATGGGATATTCAAAATCCCCGATACGAAATAAAACACGAAAGCCCATTGAGGAAATGAGCAGTTGGAATAAATATTAAATATTGAAAGACATTATAAAAGTGCATTGTTTTATTTTTAATCGCACTTGTTGTAATGACAGGTTATGCTCAAACAGGGAGATGAATCAAAATTCAAATGATATGAAAGAAAATCAAAACATAAAGGTGCACGTCCTGCATTGCGGACAGGTACAAGTGGATATTGCCACGCCTTTTAAACAAAAAACATTAAACCCTTTTGCTTATGCAGGGATATTTCGCGGCAAAAAGCATCAGGTTATAATACCCGTTTCGGCTTATCTGATAGAACACCCCAAAGGATTAGTTTTAATTGATACAGGTTGGGACAGCAATTGGAATATCCTTGAACCACAAGGTAAAAGAGCATTTATTAAACAAAACGGACGGGTAATTTACCAAGCAAGCAAACCCATTTTACCCGAAGGGCAAGCCATGGACGAACAATTACGCTCATTGGGCTATACTCCAGAAGATATTGATTATGTTTTAATTACTCATTTAGATTTAGACCATGTGGGCGGATTGGAACTCGTGAAAAATGCCAAAAACATTTGGGTAAGCAGCGAAGAATGGAAAGCTGCACATAAATCAAGTTTACGGTACAATTCAAAACTGTGGGAAAATACCAAAATCGAACCGTTCAATTTTCAGGAAAATGGTATTGGTCCCGAAAAATGCTCATTAGACCTGTTTGGCGATGGCAGCGTTCAATTTGTCAGCACTCCCGGTCATACCGTTGGTTTAACCTCCGTCCTTGTTCAAAACAACGGTAAACAATTACTGATATGCGCAGATGTCGGCTATGCCCATAAATCTTGGGAAGAAATGATTTTGCCCGGCTACACCACCAGTAAAAAACAGGCTTTTGCCTCATTAAAATGGGTACGCGAAATAAGCGAAGCCCCTAACTGTTTGGGCATTTTTGCCACACACGACCCGGAAGTAAAACCGCAGGTTGTTGTGTTGTAACAAAAATACATATCCGTGTTTGAACATTCCAAACGAGGAATGGGACAATGCAAACACATTAAACAAAAAAGCCTTTGAGAACAACACAACAAGCAGTGAGGAAATCAAAAACGACATTGAGGAATATAAAAACGGGTGTGAGGAATACAAAATGACATAGAGGAAGGCAAAAAGGCTTTTGAGGAATACAATTCGTTTTATAAAATACTGAAAAACAATGTGTTTTTATGACACATTTTAATGAATACAATACAAACCTTTAAAATTTAAAAAAATGGCAACAAATGCAAGACAATCAGAAGCAGATTTTTTGAGAACGTGCGATGTCGCGTTCCAAAACGTAGAAGAAAATCCCGTAATAAAAGCTGCACTTGCAGAAGTAGGTTACGATGATGCAAAAATCCAGGAAGGTAAAGACCTTCTTTCTACGGCGCAACTCAAATACGACACCAACAAAAAAGAAGAAAACGAAACATCCGTTGCTTCTCTCAACTTCAAAACAAAAAAAGAAGAACTACGCAAGCTATACAGCCGTCACCGCAAAATAGCCAAAGTCGCTTTTATGGATAACCCGGCAACTTTAATCCTTTTAGACCTTGAAAAACCCATACCAAGTACCTACACACACTGGTTAGAAGTGCTAAACGTATTCTATGTCGAAATACTCGCCGACCAACAGTTACAAGACAAGCTCGCCCAGTTAAAAGTAACAGCAGAACAACTTACGCAAGGAGCAGAACTCATCCCCGAAGTCAAAAAACTATACGCAACATACAAAGACGAAGTGGGAGAATCCGAAAATGCAACCAAAGAAAAAGACACAGCCTTTACAGCCCTCGACCTTTGGATGCGTACATTCTACAAAATAGCAGCCATAGCCCTCGAAGACGAACCCCAACTCCTCGAAGCACTCGGAAAGAATGTAAAAAGCTAACCCACATTTGGATAAGCACATTGCCAAGCCCCCACGAGCCAACACTCGAACCAAAGGCTTGGCAAAGAGCTTACCAAATCCCCACCCACTAACCGCCTTTCAGGACGGTTTTAGGATTTGCCCCCCTCAAAAACAAAATAAATTCGTGCGTAATTCCGAGTTTTGTACAAATTGACAGAAAAGCATTTTTTTGCAAAAAACCTGTAACAAATTGATTTTAAATAAACACCAGCATACAACATTTTGTATAAGTAATGGCTGGCGATGTGGTAAATATCAAGGTTTGTAGCCCGCTCAAACTGCGTAGCGGTTTGACAAGGAAGAAGCCCGCAATCTGCCACTACTCATACAATTTACCGTTAGCCCACATATTTAAAGCGAGCCTTCGTGATATGACCATATTTATCTTCC
>JACCQN010000074.1 GCA_015709215.1 Bacteroidales bacterium | reverse complement strand
CGCAAACCTTATGGCATTTCGGATAGTGCTTGGGCCGGAAGGATTGAAGTCTGATCAACCGCATTATTTCGCAACACCTTCATTTAATTTCCGGGCATTTCCTACTTTTGCCAACCTATGGAGGCAGCTTTTCCGAATTTGGTGCTTGTAGCGCGGAAAAATCGTTTTTTGGGGTGGATGCTTCTGCCCTACCTTACGACCAGAGAAAATAAGAACTTCCTTACAGCGGAGCAAGCCTTTTCTACTTTAGAATTAACTGGTCTGACAGAAGCCTGGGAAAAGACGCTGCATGAATTGGCACTTAGCCTTGATGTGCAGGAGCTGGCCAACCGCTTCTCGAAAAAGAAAGTTCAGGCGACTCCCTTTTTTGAGGCGGTAAGCAGTCAAATTCTCGAAGAAGTCGTTTTGCCTTTTGTCTGGAAACAAATGCATAAAATACTACAGCTGGCGCTTGAAAACGATATCCCTATTTATGTAGGTTTCAGTTGGCCCAATCTGTATCCCGATCAGCAATTGCATTATCCCGCACAGGCAGGTAAAACAGAACTGCATTTTAAGCGAACAGCAGAAAAAACGCTCTACCAGTTAAAGGTTTTTCATCAGGAAAAGCCGTTGAATCTTCAGCATGACACCCTCCTCTTAAGCCAGGAACCCTGTCTGCTGATTCATCAGCAAAAAATCCTTCATTTTGAGGAGGAAATCAATGGCAAGCTGTTCCTTCCCTTCCTGAAAAAAGACACGATTGAAATACCGCGCAGGGCCGAAAAACAATATTTCGAGCGCTTCATCAAGAAGTTTGCAAACCGCACCGAAATTCATGCCGAAGGTTTTGAACTGATTGACCTGAATATAATTCCTAAACCCCAGCTGCGGCTGGAACAAAACTGGGATGGCACTTACGGCCTCACGCTGAGCTTTACTTACAACAACAAAATTATTTATCCGCAACACAAGCAGCAGCGCTTTACAAGCCTGCATGCAAATCATGATGGCTTTGTTTTCAAGCGATTCAAAAGAAATTTAAAGCTTGAAAACAGCTTTATCGCAAGCCTTATAAAGATGGGTTTTATTCAGGATCAGGCATTTTTTCGGCTAAAGGAAACTAGTAAAAACGACCCTAACAGCAACAATGAAAAACAGTTGTACGCACTCGTTACGCATTTGCAACACCTCAAGGAAGAGTTTGATAAACAAGATATTAAAATCATTCAACAAACCGAAAATGTCTTTTTGCTTTCCCAACCACGCTTACAAACCGACTATACCATTGAACGGGATTGGTTCGATCTGCACATGATGGTCAAGGCTGGCAAGCTGGAGTTCCCATTTGTTGCGCTTAAAAACCATATCCTCCAGGGCGAAAGGATTTATAAGCTAAAAAACGGGCAAAGCTTTCTGATCCCTGAAGCCTGGTTTAGCCAGTATCGTGGCTTGTTGGTGCATTCCAGCCATGCGGCATTTTCCCACCTCAGGCTCAAAAAGCAGCACGAGATGTTGATTCCTGACAGCAAAGTGTACGATCCTCAGGAAATTTTTCCCCAAAAAGCCGGCGAACTTTTGCCCTATCCCGCTCTCCACAATGTCCAGCTCAGAACATATCAAAAAGTTGGTTTTCAATGGCTCGGCTGGCTCACGCAGCAAGCATTCGGAGGCATACTCGCCGATGATATGGGGCTTGGCAAAACGCTGCAAATCATCAGTTTGTTAGCACACTGGTATCCCAATGGCAGCCTCGTCAAAAAGGTCGCTCACCTAAACACCCTATCGCCGGGAACCCAATTGGATCTGTTTGCAACATCCGCACCGGAGCCCGAAAAACCAAAAGAGACCCTGACCCAAAAACCCAGTTTGATTGTGATGCCGGCCTCGCTGATACACAACTGGATAAATGAGTTAAGACGCTTTGCTCCTCACTTGAACTATTTCAATTATACCGGCACTGATCGCAAACTTTCAGAAATGCAATGGCGCTCGCAGCCCATTATTCTGACAACTTACGGCATCCTTCGCAATGATATTGAAATTTTAAAAACCATTGATTTTAAATTTGTTATACTCGACGAGAGTCAGGCTATCAAAAACGCCAGCTCTAAAACAGCCGCAGCAGCTTATGCCCTGTCAAAAGAAACAGGCATCGCCATGACGGGCACTCCCATCGAAAACAGTCTTTACGACTTATGGTCGCAAATGGAATTCGCCAATCCAAATTTATTAGGCAATAAGGATCAGTTTGAAAATTATTATGTTACACCTTTAACGAAATTTGGCGATAAAGCAGCTGCTGCCGGTCTGAAACGCATTATTAAACCTTTTATCCTGCGCAGAACCAAACAGGATGTAGCCACTGAGCTTCCGACCCTTACAGAAATTATAAGCTTTTGCGAAATGCTCCCTGAGCAAAAAGAGTTTTATGAAAAAGAAAAAAGTAAGCTCAGGAATGTCATTCTACAAAACCAGGAAGATCCGGAACAAAAGATTGCGCTGCCTGTGCTGGTGCTAAGGGCCTTGATGCGATTGAGGCAAATTGCCAATCATCCAGCGCTGGCTCACAAAGATACTTTGTCGGATAGTGGCAAATTCCAGCTGGTAACGGAAAAACTCACTACACTGCTCGATGAAGGCCAGAAAGTTCTGATATTCTCTTCCTTCACCACCCATCTCAAACGCTATGCTTCGTGGCTTGATGCCGAAAACCACCAATACGCCATGCTGACCGGCTCCACAAGAAATCGCGAAAAGGTGATACAAAGCTTTAAGGATGATCATCACACACAAGTATTTCTTATTTCGCTCAAAGCAGGAGGTTTTGGACTCAACCTCACCGAAGCCGGCTATGTGTTTTTGCTCGACCCCTGGTGGAATCCTGCTGCTGAATTACAGGCTTTGAGTCGCGCACATCGCATCGGGCAAGACAAAAAAGTTTTTGTGTACCGATTCATCAGCAAAGACACCGTTGAAGAAAAGATTCTAGGCCTGCAGCAATACAAAACCCATCTGGCAGATCAGATTCTTGAAACAACAAAAATCAGCAAACCAACAATCGAAGAAATGATGCGTTTGCTGGAATAAGCTTTTGCTTTCAGATCCTTTTATGGGTAAATGGTTCAAAGAATAAATTTCATCCAATATATTTATCCTATTCCTTCCCACATTGCTCCAAAGAGGTATAAATATATGGATTTCCAATCAATTTAATCGACGCCCATCAAATAAACTTAAAATTGAAATTACTCCATTATTTTACACTGTTGTCCGATAAAATTATAATGCCGTCACTACATGACTTTTTCTTGATTTCTAACGCACTGACTACCCACATTTTGTCCCTGACGGGACAGTCCCGTCAGGGACAAAATGTGGGTAAAATAAAAAATAACCCCTGATTATTATGGACGGCATTATTACAGCGATTGAGCGTTTTTATTTGAATTATACCGGACAACAATGATAATTTTATTAAATCCGAAAGCTGATGGTAATTTGTCGGTTTCGGGATTTTTGTTAGTGCATCACTTACCAGCCGAACGCTTCAATATACCGCTAAATCTATCTCCAGAAGCCTAATATTTAAAGTCAGGTAGGGCTCGTTTTACTTGTCTTAAAACATGGCCAGCCATTAATTTTTGTCTTTGTGAAGTGTCGGGTTTCGCTACAATAAAATAAATGACTGCCGGCAATAATCCCATCCTATTTTCAAGCCATTATTTTTTTAATACTCCGCTATTCTTCATATGGATGGTTTGTTGTATAATCCGCATTGATTCCTCAATGCTCCGACGGTTCAGACAGTGTTCCGGCACACTGTAAGGTAATTTTCTTTTCCTTTTCAGCGGTTCGATGGTTAACCTCATCTTTGGTTTATTCCCAAAGCCTTCGAATACCAGCATGCCTAACTGAACATCATGGCAGGGTGATTTTACCTGCTTTTACTCATAACTGAAAAATAAATCATTTGTATATTTTTGTGCTATGCTAAAAAAATAAATGACAAGGTTATATTAGCTTTGAATTTTTGGGTAGCTTCAATTTCAATTACTTTTGTATTCATTGCAATTAGCAAACTACTATGTCCTCTATACAATCATATTTTCACGAATTATGGGGATTGACCGTCGAAATTGCCCCATACTTGCTGTTCGGTTTTTTATTTGCAGGCCTTTTAAGGGTTTATTTTCCGCAACGGCTGCTCAATAAATACATGGGAAAATCAAGTGCTGCAGCTGCTGTAAATGCCAGTCTGCTAGGCATACCGATGCCTTTATGTTCCTGCGGAGTTATACCTACTGGCATTTCCCTTTTTAGAAACGGAGCTTCACGTGGCAGCACCAACTCATTCCTGATATCCACTCCTCAAACCGGTGTTGATTCCATTCTGGTTACTTATTCCATGCTTGGCTTACCATTTGCTATAATCCGGCCCATTGTAGCGCTTGTTACAGGGGTTAGCGGAGGCTTGCTAACTAATTGGTTTGTAAAAGATAAAGCCTCTAAACCGCTTGAGGGTGACCTCTTCACCACCACGCAGAGCAAAACCACCAAAGCAAATAAATTCAGCCTGATGCTGAACTATGCTTTTATTACCTTTTTACAAGACATTATGAAATGGCTGATTATAGGTTTGTTGCTTGCTGCTTTGGTTGCAGTACTCATTCCTGATGCATTTTTCGAACGCTATATTGGCAACAGCTTTCTGGAAATGCTTGTAATTCTAATTGCCAGCATCCCGCTTTATGTTTGTGCAACAGCTTCTGTGCCACTTGCAGCTGTTTTATTGCTCAAAGGCCTCTCTCCAGGTGCAGTTTTGGTATTTTTAATGGCCGGTCCGGCAACAAATGCTGCTACCATGACTGTTTTGTGGAAAACCCTGGGACAAAAAACTACCTTGATTTATCTGGCTACCATAATCGGAGGGGCATTACTTTTTGGCTTGCTAATCAATCAGTTACCAGCTTTATGGTTTGCCATTGCCGGCCTTGGCGGTGCTCACGAACATCAGCTATTGCCAGCGTGGTTGCAATTGGGATCAGCAATACTATTGCTGCTTTTAATTGCTAACGGTTATTTTCAAAAATATTTCAAAAGATCAAATTTAAAAATGGATAATATGAACACAGCTAAACAATTCACTCTTTTTAAAGTGCAGGGAATGGACTGCAATCACTGCAAAAACAGTGTTGAATTAAACCTCATCAAATTACCTGAAATACAATCTGTTGAAGCAGATTTACAAAGTCAGACCGTAAAAATTGAAGGAGAGCAACTCAATGTTGAACAAATAAAATCTACTGTAGAATCGCTAGGTTACAAATTCGGCGGAAAAATTTAATGCATTTGGCGGTTTAAAAAACCGTTAATTCTTGAATTTATGCTCTATAAGCATTATTTACTCTACAAGGTTTGCTTACCTTTGCCCACCGTTGCTTATCCCTTGATAACATGAAACAGCTAAGCCAGCTCATCATTATTTGTATTATACTCAATTCCAATGCAGTATGGAGCCAGCAATCTTTTTATAGTTGCTATAAAGGCAAAAACAGTGACCTACATATCCGGCTTCACCTCATCAAGGCTGGTAATAAACTGAATGCTAACTTATTGTTAAAAGAAAAAACTTTTGATGCAAAAGAGCTTACGCTCAAAGGAAAAGTAGATTCTGCTGGTGATTTTTATCTTGGACAAAACTTTGGAGAGGACACGGTTTTATTTGGCAGACTTACTAAGTCGCAGCTTGAAGCTTATTTTAAGCAAGATGAATCAGAATTGATTTTGATGCGCTTGCGGGCTGAATCAACTGACAATCACCTTCCATTAGAGGTAAAAACCCTCGAGCAGCAACAAGTGCTCAACACAGCAAATCCCGATAGTCCGCAAGCAATTTTCGAAGGACAACTTTTGCTTCCCAAAGATAGAAACATTCTTCCTGACAGCCTTTTTTTGTTGCAAGCTGATGTTAATGAACCTTCCAAGTCCAAAACAATAGAAGAGATTTTAGCTTTTAAAGCCTCCTCCTTTTTCGATGACTACAAAAAGCTTAACAGTTTCGAAGATCAAGATTCTCCTGTTTTTCAGTGGATTAAAAGCAGTGATATTTTTGTACAACTAAACCAACAGCAATTGTTGAGCTTTGCAGTTGCTGAATATGCTTATACCGGAGGCGCTCATGGTTTATCCACAAAACAATTTACAGTTCTGGATATTAGAAATATGAAACGTCTTACACTTGGTGATGTTTTTAAACCTGAAGCTATTGACAAACTGCCTGCTCTCCTGGAAAATCTTTTGCGTAAGAAATATCAAATCTCAGCTGACAGTAGTTTGCGCTCAGCTGGTTTTTATGTGGATGCACTGGAAATTACCAACAATTTCTGGCTTAGCCCTGCCGGAATCGGGTTTTATTACAACAGTTATGAAATAGCACCTTATTCTTTTGGACATACCTCTGTCTTGTTACCATTTTCACAACTCGAGGGTTTATTAAACCCAGCATTTGTATCGCGTTTGCATCCCATTCAGGAATCTTTAAATCCGCAACCATGAACCTGATTACACTCATCTATGATTTATTGAGCGTATTGGGGGCATTGGCTTTTTTTCTTTTTGGAATGAAGCTGATGAGCGAGTCGCTGCAAAAAATTGCGGGCTCTAAGATGCGGCAATACCTTTCGGCTATCACTGCAAATCGATGGAGAGGTCTGGCAACTGGTTTTGCCATCACCGGAATCTTGCAGTCGTCATCAGCCGCTACCGTACTTTTGGTTGGTTTTGTAAATGCCGGATTGATTACTGTTTTGGATTCTATTGGTCTCATTTTGGGGGCCAATATCGGCACGACAGTAACTTCATGGCTGATAACTTTTTTTGGATATTCCTTTAATATCAGTGTTATTATTCTGCCTTTGATTGCTTTAGCCATACCCTTATACTTTGGCTCCAGCTCCAACAGAAAATCGGTTGCAGAATTTGTGCTGGGATTTGCAATTTTATTCATTGGACTGCAATTTTTAAGAGACGTACTCCCCGATATTCATCGCGAAACTGGTATAGTAGAATTCTTAAAAACCTACGCAGATAATAATTTTGCTTCCTACCTTATTGCCGCACTTATTGGTATAGGTATTACGATTCTAATTCAGTCGTCAACAGCAACGATTACGCTTACAATTGTACTTTTAAGCGAAGGCATGGTGAGTTTTGAAATAGCTGCGGCGCTTATCGTTGGTGAAAATATTGGCACCACAGCCACGGCTAATATCGCTGCCATTGTTGCCAATCGAAATGCCAAAAGAACTGCACTGATTCATTTTCTGTTCAACCTCATTGGTGCACTTCTGATTATCCCGTTATTTAATTATGCAATTCAGTTCATTGATTTGCTTGCTGACATGATCCTTCGTTTGAGTGATAACGATTCCCTGCTGTCGGCTCCATTAAAAGTAAGTCTTTTTCACAGCCTTTTCAACATCACTAACGCCTTTATTTTGATCTGGTTTACGAAACCTCTTAAGCAGCTAAGCACCGTAATCATTCCGTTGAAGGAAAATGAAGAAGATGGAAAAATACTCAGCTTACAGGAAAATTTCGTTACTCCGGTATCAGAATTGTCGTTGGTTCATCTGTCAAAAGAAATCAGTAAAATGGCGCGTTTAAGTCAAAAAATGTTCGATTTAATCCCACAACTGCTGATCGAAAAAAATCCAGAGGAATACCAGATACTCAACGACAAGATACGTCAAATGGAACAGCAAATGGATCAGTATGAGCAAATACTGATGAACTATCTTGCTCGTCTCACAGAGAGTAAGCTAAGTGCTGAAAGCTCCAAATTAGTAAACGGCAGCATGATTATCGTAAACAATATTGAAAACATAGCTGATATTTGTTTCAAGATTGCCCGTATTATTGAGCTTAAAAACAGTCAGAAAGCCTGGTTCAATCAGCAACAGCGCGACAGACTTCACCAGATGTTTGAAACGGTAAATGAATCGCTTAACCTGATGCTAATTAACCTAAGCAAGCCCCAAAAACCTGATCTGATCTCAGCACATCAAGTTGAGCTTAGGCTAAACGAGCTTAAAACGGAATATATCGAAACGCATCTTTCGGATCTCGAAGCAGGAAATTATCCTTTTAATTCCGGAAATTTTTATCAACAGTTGGTTGTTTACAGTGAAAAAATTGGCGATCACGCAATTTCTGTTTCCGAAACACTCAACAGAAGCTATTGATTACCAGCCTGCTGCCAGCACATCAGCCAGATGAATGGTTTTTATAGGAAGTTTGTGCTTATTGATATACCCCTGCTGATGCATAAGACACGACAGGTCAGTTGATACGATAAACTCAGCCTCAGTATCCAAAGCATTTTGAACTTTTTGCTCAGCCATTGCAGCAGAAATAGGCTCGTGTTTAACGCTAAAGGTTCCGCCAAACCCACAACAAACATGGCGATCTTTCATTTCCACTAATTCCAGATCTTTAACCCTGGATAATAAAAGTCGCGCTTCCTGTTTTAGACCATACTCTCTTAAACCGGCACAACTATCGTGAAATGTAACTTTATGCGGGAATACTGCACCAAAATCTGTATAGCGAAGTTTGTTGACCAAAAAATCAGAAAGTTCAAACATATTTCGGGTCAAACGCTTATATTCCAGATGATTGGCAGTATTATAAAATAGCTCATGATAATAATTCCTTACATAACCAGCACAGGATGCCGATGGGCTAACTACCGGCCGATCGTTAGGAAAATCCTTTAAAAATTTATTACCTAATTTCTTAGCTTCTTCTATAAATCCACTATTGAAAGCTAATTGACCACAGCAGATTTGTTCGGGATTGTAATGTACACTTACACCCGCCTTTTCGAGAAGTTTAATCATATTCATACCTGTTTCAGGAAAAAGCTGGTCAACAAAACAGGGAATGAACAGATCTATTGTCATGATTTTTTTTGCAAAAGTACGTGATTTTTTTTCAATCAAAAGCAAGCTATAAATCAGGGGCAGGGCAAAAAGCTTACTTTTGATGAAGCATGCCAGTTTTTCGGATGCAAGACCAGAAAGCGGGATACGATTTAGCCACTACTTCGGGATTGTTGAGCCGGATAGCACCCGCTTTTAAAGTGAGAGGAGCCATGGCCATAGCAATACGGTGATCGCCCCAACTGTTAATAATTAGCGGATTTGATTCATCAAAAACAGCAATTTTTGGTGGAGGTATGAGAAGGTAAGCTCCTTGTTCAACTTCCTGAAAACTTACGTTCAGCTTTGCCAGCTCCGTCTTTAATGCCAACAACCTGTTCGACTCTTTGTAAATCAAATTATCCAAACCTGTAAATCGCGCTTTGATGCCCAGGCCGGCACAGCTGACAGCCAATGCCGGCAACAAATCAGGATAATGCCGGCAGTCGCATTCAAAACTATCTACCAAAGCCCCCATTTTTAAGATCCTTATTCCATCAGGTTCCTGAAGACTTTGAACACCAAGCTTTTCAAACAATTTTGCGAGCACTTTATCACCTTGCAAGGAATCCAAACTCAATTGATCCAGTACCAGATCACCGCCTTCACTCAGGGCCATCATTTCGTACCAGTAAGAAGCTGCACTCCAATCGGGATGGATACGACAACTAACATTGCTATAAGGTTTTGGCTCCACAACGATTTTGCTGTTGTCACAATTCACCACAGCTCCAAAATGACGCATCAAAGCGATTGTCATGTGTAAATAAGGTATAGAACTGTGGTCGCCGGTAAGCTCCAATTCAAGACCTTGTTCCCACGTCGGCGCTGCCATGAGCAGGGAGGAAGCAAATTGGCTGCTTTTCGAGATATCCACTGTTGCTTTACCTCCGGTAAGCGCCTTGCCCTGAATGCGTAAAGGAGCAAAACTCGGTTGCCCTGCATAACTAATATCAGCACCCAAAATCCTCAGCGCATTCACCAACTCTCCTACGGGTCGCTCGAGCATTCGTCCGGAACCTGTTAGCATCCATGTGCCAGGTAAAGTAGCCAGGTAGGTCAGTAAAAAACGAAATGTAGTGCCAGCGTTATCACAATCAACAACCAGCGGGATAGATGATTGGGCACAATCCCTAATCATTTTCAGATTTCTTTTGAGCAATTGAGTATCCTCAGCATCACTAAGTTGCGTAATCAATCGATCAAAGCCACCGTAGGCACGTATCATTAAAGCCCTGTTACTTTCACTTTTGCTCGTGCTGAGTTGTACCTTTCCTTTGAGGTGGGTAAGATTTGGGCTAAGCAACTTTGTTTTTGACATGATTAAAATAATTCACTGTACCACAATAAACATTGTTTAAGCTGTTCTGGTTCAACCAACACATCAAAAACAGCATTTCCGTTACGATCAAGACAAACCATCATTACTTTGCCTCCTTTGTTTTTCTTGTCGTGAACAATCAAATCCATCACATTTTCAATGTCGGTATCCTCTAAAATGAAGGGATCAAACAAGGCATGATAATAACTAATATAATCCGTTAAAACTTTCTCATTCAGGTCTTTCAATTTTACCGAAACAAAAAGTTCAGCAACAATACCGGCTGCAATGGCTTCGCCGTGGGTGATATCCATTTGTCTGCTCAATCCCAGACTTTCGAAGGCGTGCCCGACAGTGTGGCCAAAATTCAAAATTTTTCTCCTTCCATTTTCTTTTGGATCTTCGGCTACAACTTCCATTTTAAAACGAACCGCCTGCTCAATTGCTGCCATAACTTGCCTGTCATCGGACATTGTAAATGGCTCAAACTGTCCAGTATTTCCTTCAGTAATAAAGCTGTACTTAATCATTTCGCCCAATCCCGAGCGCCATTGTTTTTTAGGAAGTGTTTTTAAAAAATCAGTGAGGATATATACTCTTGTGGGTTGATAAAAAGTTCCAATTTGGTTTTTAAATCCCTCAAAATCAATTCCGGTTTTTCCACCTAAAGCCGCATCAGCCATTGCAAGCAAAGTAGTTGGGAAATGAATCGTTTGAATACCACGTTTGTAGCTGGCTGCAGCAAATCCTCCCAGATCAGTTATCACACCGCCTCCCAAATTTATAAGTACGGAATCTCTTCCTGCACCAGCTTTAGTAAGTTTTTTCCAGATTTCATTCAGCTGATGGAGGTTTTT
>JACCQN010000073.1 GCA_015709215.1 Bacteroidales bacterium | reverse complement strand
ATAAGAATTCTGATAGAAGAGTTTCTGATAGAAGGGTTTATGAGTTAGTTTCGTTCGAATTGCAGGATAATTGCCTTTTAACAGTTGTGAATTACAGTGGGGGATGTACCAAACCCGAAATTAGTGTTAATCTGCTTGAGATTGATCGTGGAGCTTACCCCAAACAAGCATTGATTGATTTGGTAATTCAAGGTGAGGATGCCTGTCGCGAGTGGGTTACTGACAGTATTGCCATTAATATTGCATACCTGGAGGCGATGGCACGTGATGGTGGTATCAATTTGCGCTTTGCCGGTCAGGAAAAAGAATTTTTATATGCCTTACCGCTCAAGTGATTACGAAATATTAACAAAATCATGAATGGCCTTTGGCTTCACTTTTCTAATTTAGCACCTTTAAAATAACATAATCATGCTTGCTTTGATCATTATTGTTCCGCTTCTTTTTACCATACCAACCCTCTTTGCCTGGCAATTGTTTGCCAAAGCAGGAAAACCTGGTTATTTAAGTCTGATACCTTTTTATAACCTGTTTGTGCTGTTGCAAATTATCAAGAAACCTGTATGGTGGTATCTTATGCTGCTGATTCCTTTCCTCAATGTTTTCATTTATATGCTGATGCTGGTTGAATTGGTAAAGTGTTATGGAAAATATGGTCTGGGAGAACAATTTTTGGCAGTTGTGGTTCCTTTTATTTATCTGCCTTTGATAAGTGCAGATAGTAAACTAAACTATCAGGATCCGTCAATTACCGAACGTCCCAAAAAAGGACCGGTGAGAGAATGGCTCGATGCCATTATTTTTGCCGTGGTTGCAGCCACAATTATCCGGACATTTTTAATAGAAGCCTATACAATTCCCACTTCAAGTATGGAAAAATCGCTCCTGGTAGGTGATTTCTTGTTTGTGAGTAAGATAAGCTATGGCCCCAGACTCCCCAATACACCGCTAGCTTTTCCATTTGTTCATCATACCTTGCCCTGGAGCCAAACAGCTAAAAGCTATGTGGAGTGGATCAAGCTTCCCTATTATCGTTTTGCTGGAATAGAAAAAGTTGAACGCAATGATGCTGTGGTGTTTAACTATCCGGCCGGTGATACTGTTAGCGACCGTTTTCAGAGTAATGTCAGCTATTATTCTTTGGTGCGGCAATATGGAAGGGAAAGGGTTTGGACTGACAAAAGGAATTTTGGTAACATCATTGCGCGACCCGTTGATAAGCGCGAAAATTATATCAAACGTGGAGTTGGTATGCCCGGAGATACTATCCAAATTGTTAAAGCGGATTTGTTTGTTAACGGTAAAAAAGCGGATGAGCCTGCTACACTGCAATTCAAACACCTCGTGAAAACAGATGGCACAATGATCAATCAACGCATAATGGATCGTTTTGATATTACTGAAGGTAAACGACTTAGCCAGCCCGACGAATATTTGTTATGGATTAGTGAACAAGTTGCCTCTGATCTGGAGCAGTTGCCCAATGTTTACAGCGTTGAGAAAGTTGTTGAGCCAGCGGAAATTAGAGATCCTGAAGTCTTCCCTAACGCTGCTAATTTCAACTGGAATATTGATAATTTTGGGCCACTTTGGATTCCTGAAAAGGGTAAAACAGTCCGCCTTACTACCGAAAACCTGCCTTTATACGAGCGCATTATCACTGCCTACGAGGGAAATACGCTGGAAGTAAGAAATGGGGATATCCTGATAAATGGTTCGCCGGTAAGCGAATACACCTTTAAAATGAATTATTATTGGATGATGGGCGACAATCGTCATAATTCTGCTGATTCACGCATTTGGGGCTTTGTGCCTGAAGATCATATTGTTGGTAAAGCTGTTTTTGTCTGGTTGTCGCTCGATCCTAATAAGTCTTTATTGGGCGGGAAAATTCGCTTTGATAAGTCGATGCGTGTTGTGAATTAATATATTACAAACAGGTTTTACTAATATTTAGCTAAATTATTATGAAGAAAGCAAAAATTGAAACTGACAAAGGTACCATGATTGTAGAGTTATATGATGATGACGCACCTAAAACCGTAGAGAATTTTATAAGTTTAATCCAGAAAGGCTTTTACGATGGCCTTACATTTCATAGGGTAATCCCTGATTTTGTGGTGCAGGGCGGATGTCCCAAAGGCGATGGCACTGGAGGTCCCGGTTATACTATAAACTGTGAGCTCGATGGAGAAAAACAAAGACATGATCGCGGTGTTTTGTCTATGGCTCACGCCGGAAGAAATACTGGTGGATCACAATTCTTCATTTGTCACAATCGTGAAAATACTGCTCATTTGGATCGCAATCATACAGTCTTTGGTAGGGTTATTGAAAATATCGAAGTTGTTGATATGATACGACAGGGAGATAAAATGGTTAAGCTCAGTGTTATAGAAGAATAAACTGATTTAAAAAAATACCGGCTTTTGAGTCGGTATTTTTAGAAATTTAATTAAATTTGCAACCTCGTTGCAAATAATACATTGGTGCAAAAATTTAGTAAAATAGTTCTTGAGACGAAGAAACTGCAGAAAACACCCTGTAGGATCGACGTATTGGAAGCGTTGAATCAGGCTTCTACAGCTTTGTCTGAACAAGAGATCAAGGATAGACTGCATTTTGATTATGACAGGGCCACCTTGTTTCGTACACTGCGGACTTTTTTGGAGAACAGCCTTATTCATCAGGTAGTTGTGCAAAAAAATGAGGTGAAATATGCGCTTAATCAGCTACCACTTCAGCTGGAACAGCAGGTGGGACATGCTCATTTTCATTGCGACAAATGCAATAAGGTTTTTTGTTTGGATGCTGTGTCACGCGATTTACTTAACATCCCAAAAGATTTTCAGGTAAATAGTTTTGAGATCATGTTTAATGGGTTTTGTGCACAATGCAGAGCAAATTAATCCTACTTCTTTTTCTGGTTTTTGCTACTCTATGCGGTTTTAGTCAGCTGCAGGATGATGACTATCAGCTCGCAGGTTTTGTGGTTAATGATCGCAACGAACCTATGGCAGGAGCGCATATCTTCCTGGCAGAAAAATCCAAACAAACGCTCTCGGACAGCAGCGGTTATTTCTATTTCACGGGTTTAAAAAGAGGTCAGTACAGCTTGCATGTTAGCTTTATTGGTTATCGCTGTATCCATCCATACCGCATTTTTGTGGATCAGAAAAATACAAAAGTGACAGTCATCATGGAGCCCGAAAACCTTGGTCTGGAGGAGGTTGTCATATTTTCTGACCAGCGGGAAGAAGCCAACAGAACACCTCAGGCTGTTGTTGGAGCAGGAGAAAAATACCTTAGAGAAAACAGGGGAAGCAGCCTGATGACCAGCTTGGAGAAACTGCCTGGTGTTCAGGCAATGACGATAGGACAAGGGCTTTCGAAACCGATGATACGCGGCCTTTCATTTAACAGGGTGGTTGTTACCGAAAACAATATTAAGGTCGAAGGGCAGCAATGGGGCGCTGATCACGGCCTTGAAGTGGATCAGTTTGGTGTGGAGCAAATTGAAATTATCAAGGGACCCTCCAGTTTGATTTATGGTTCTGATGCCTTAGGCGGTGTTGTGCGTATAATGCCTCATGCTTTAGCTTCACCGGGAAGCATTGAAACAGAAGTAAATACAATTTTCAGATCGGTAAATGATTTGCTCGGAATCTCGGTTCGAAGCCGGTATCGCGCAGAAAGATTTTTTACTTATGTGCGCTTTACCCAAACGCGCTTTTCGGATTATCGTGTTCCGGCAGATAGTTTCTATTACAACAGATATCGTTTTGAAATTCCCAACAGAAGACTTAAAAACACAGCGGGTGTTGAGCAAAGTGCCTACTTCACAGCTGGTTGGATGGATCATTGGGGAAAATTGTCTATTTCGGCAAGTAATGTTTTTGCCAAGACTGGCTTTTTCCCTGGGGCTCATGGCCTGCCAAGTGCTGCAAAACTTCGGGATGATGGTTCGCTAAGGAATATCGAACTTCCTTTTCAACAGGTAAATCATTTTAAATTTAGT
Organism: Bacteroidales bacterium; assembly: GCA_015709215.1. GTDB lineage: Bacteria > Bacteroidota > Bacteroidia > Bacteroidales > F082 > UBA5536. The sequence continues at coordinate 7,163 of JACCQN010000073.1, read as the reverse complement.
TTTAATGGAATTTTTGTTTTAGATGAATCACGGAAATTAATTATCAATGGCGGCTATCAATCCAATCACAGGCAGGAATGGTCGTTGTTTCACAGCCATTTTCCCGGCCAGCAAGCTCCCGAAATTAACCCCGATCTGGAGCTGGAATGGGTTTTGGATACCTGGTTGGGGGATATTGTTTATCGCCGGCAAGTTTCTGATCATCGCCTTGATTTTGGTTTGAGTACTGCTTATCAGGCAAATAGAATTGACGGATATATGTTTTTAATTCCATCTTATCAAAAAACGGGCGTGGGTGCGTTCTATGTGCACGACTGGAAGCTGAATAAAAAATGGCGTTTCAACTGGGGCCTGCGTTATGACTGGGGAAATTTGAAATTGGATTATTATTTTTCTCCGTTCACCTCAACAGTAAAATCACCAAATTTTAATGGGGATTTCAATGACCTGAGTTGGGGAGCGGGCGTTGTTTTTGATCCGGATAACAGTCTGATGATCAAGCTGAATCTGGCCAGGAGTTTTCGAATGCCGGTAGCTGCCGAGCTGGGTTCGAACGGAATTCATCATGGGTCGTTTCGGTATGAATTGGGCGACACAACAATCACTTCGGAGTATGCCTATCAAGCTGATTTGACGCTGCAATGGCAAAAACAGAAATGGTATTTTGCAATGAGTCCGTTTGCCGCCTATTTTCCCAATTTTATTTATCTGAATCCTACCGGTAGCTATTTAATGCCGGATGGAACCGAAATTCAGGAAGCTGATGCAGGCCAGATTTACCGTTATGTGCAGTCGGAGGCTTATCGGTTTGGTGCCGAAATGCAATTCGGAATGCAACTTAGCAGATTGTTCGATTGGGACATACAAACAGAATATGTTTATACTACTGATGGTGTTTATCCTATTCCTTTCACGCCGCCATTTAAGCTCGTAATCGGAATAAATCATAAACTGCCGGCTTATTGGCGCAAGTTGCATCAAACACAATTGCGTTGTGAATTGATTAGTGTTGCCAAACAAGAACTGGTAGCACGCAACGAGCTTGTCACGCCGGGCTATAACTTGTTTAATATTAGTTTTTCCACTAAAATTCTGACCGCATATTTTCCTCTGGGAATTGATCTGCAGTGGCAAAATGTTTTTAATGCAAAATACTTCAGCCACTTGAGTTTTTACAGACAACTTCAGCTACCCGAAGCTGGCACTAACATCCAGCTTTCTTTGTCCGTTCCAATAAATGCTAATGTGAAATAGTAACTATTTTTTTAAAAGATCACGAACTAATAATGAAGTCATTTAATAAGATTTTGCGCCCAATAAATGTTTTTAATCCATTACTTTTGTGGGTGTGAATGAGTAATCAATTTTCAAAAAAATTAAAACCTATGAGAAACAATCGTTTTTTTGCTTTGATGCTGTTAATGGCAACAGCAATTGCGTTTACCTATTGTTCTAAAGATGAGGATGATCCTGTTGATGAAAAGGATACTGTAAAACCTCAGATAAATTTGACTTCGCCAGCGAATGAAACTGAATTTTTGCCAGGCGATGCCATTGCTTTCAGTGCTGTGCTTTCAGATGATAAAGAATTAGGTAGTTACAAAATTGATATTCACCCAGGCGAAGGTCATAACCACAAAAGCACTTCAGACAACGGAGCCTGGAGCTACCAAAAAAGCTGGTCGTTACCTGAAGGATCAACTAATGAAACCGTAAACCATTCAGAAATTGTTATTCCCTTAGAAGTTGATGGCGTTCCAACAATGCCCGGCGACTATCATTTTTTGGTTTATTGTACTGATAAGGCTGGTAATGAGGAGTTTGTTGCCCACGACGTAATTATCGTGGAACCTGCAGATGAAACTGCACCTGAAATAGCTTTAAGTTTTGTTCCTGAAGAAAATCAGCTTTATATCAGGGCTGATACCATCAAAATTGCAGGAAGTGTTTCAGATAACAGACACCTTAGTGAATTGCTGGTTGCGGTTATGCGAAGTACTTCAACTGAAGATATGGTTAACACAACAGATGCTTTTGTTATTATGCTGAATGCCAACGAACAAGTGGCTGGTCAAAACAGTTTCGATTTCAATGCATCAATTCTTGTTGGTGCAACACAGGATAATAACGTTCCTCCCAGAAATGTAACCTGGGCAAGAGGTAATTTTTATGTGATCGTAAAAGCGGTTGATGATAGCGGAAACACTACATTTAGCCAGCGCTTTCCCATTTTGATTCAATAATAACTGTCCGGTTTTTTGTGGAAGCATCATCAGGTTCAAAGCTGTTGATGCTTCTTTTGTTTTAGGCATCAGGGGTCAAGCCATTTTTGCTACTTTTGTGCTATCATTTCAAAGGAAAGAAAGGCATGGCCAAACCTGTAAATAAGTTAAAAACCAACGCTTTCAAAGAGAAGGAAGCTGCAGCATCAACTGGTAATAAGAAATCAGCCAGGAGTAGCAGCACAAAAAAGCCATCAAAATCAGGCCGTAGTTTTCCTTTTAAAAAATTGGTTGGTATTTTCTTTATTTTTGTAGCTATTTATCTCGCCTTAGCCCTTACTTCATTTTTCATTAACTGGTTTAATCAGGTAACGGACGATGTGATAGCTGATATTACTATTAGCCGCTTACTTACTGATATAGAGCTGAATATCAGCAACTGGACTGGTAATCTGGGAGCATTTCTGGCGCAGTTTTTAGCCAAAGAAGGCTTTGGTGTTGGCTCTTATTACCTGGTTCTTATTTTATTTGCCTGGGGCATTCAATTGGGGTCAAATATTCAATTATTCAAAGCATGGACACTTTGGAAATATGGCTTTTTAAGTCTGATCTGGCTGCCTTTATTGCTTGCTTTCATTTTTAGAACTGATCCGTTGAATGTGCTCGGCGGAGTTTTGGGGCATTATCTGCATATTTACCTTAATGGAATTATTGGCACGGCTGGGATTATTATTGCGCTAACTTTTACTTTTGCTGCTTTCGTCATCCTTCAATTTAATCTCACCTTTAGCAGAAAAGTAAATACAGTAAATAAAAATTCCGAAGGGAAAAAGAGTAGAAAAAGCCCTACAGATGTACCTTTAGATTTATATAACACTGTTGAATATGCTGTTGAAAATGATAAATCTGATTTTCAAAAGCCGGAAAAAGGCTCTGGCAATACATTAACAAAAACTGAAACAAAAAATAATGGATCAGTAAGTCTTGAAGTTGATTTGCCTCTTGAAGATAGTAATGCCGCTGAGGAATATGCTGAAGAAAACATCGAATTTAGTGTTGAGCCTGTAAAGAAGGAGGAAACGCGAAAAAAGGGAACCATCGAACGACAGGGTCTTGATACACAGTTTGATCCTACACTTGATTTGCCTGATTATAAATTTCCTCATCTTGATTTGCTCACCGATTATGGCGATGGAGGGATAAGTGTAGAACGTAGTGAGCTCGAATCGAACAAAAAGAGAATTGTTGAGACCTTGGCCAATTACAGTATTGGCATCGAAAAAATCAAAGCAACTATTGGGCCAACGGTTACCTTGTATGAAATAGTACCCTCAGCCGGAGTTCGAATTGCGCGAATCAAAGGCCTGGAAGACGATATCGCATTGAGTCTTTCTGCTATCGGAATTAGGATTATCGCTCCAATACCTGGTAAAGGAACAGTAGGGATTGAAGTGCCAAATCAAAAACCGGAGATTGTTTCGATGCGCACAATTATTGGTTCCGAAAAGTTTTCTAACAACACGTTTGAGCTTCCTTTTGGGCTTGGTAAAACAATTGCAAATGAAAGCTTTGTAGCTGATCTGGCTAAAATGCCTCACATCCTGATGGCGGGTGCTACTGGGCAGGGTAAATCTGTGGGCCTCAATGCTATCATTGCTTCTTTGTTGTATTGTAAACATCCTGCCGAACTGAAATTCGTGATGGTCGATCCCAAGAAAGTTGAGCTCAGCTTATTTAGTCGTATCGAAAGACATTATCTGGCTAAATTGCCTGATTCCGAAGAGGCTATTATTACTGATACCAGAAAAGTTGTGCGAACCCTTAATTCGCTGAGCATTGAGATGGATAATCGCTACGAATTGCTCAAAGATGCCCAGGTACGAAATGTTAAAGAGTATAATGTTAAATTCAGATCGCGAAAGCTGAACCCTATGCATGGTCATCGTTTTTTGCCTTATATCGTGCTGGTTGTAGATGAATTTGCCGATCTGATTATGACAGCAGGAAAAGAAATTGAAAGCCCTATAACACGTTTGGCACAGCTGGCCCGGGCTGTCGGGATTCATTTGATCATTGCCACTCAACGTCCTTCGGTGAACATCATCACCGGAACTATTAAAGCCAACTTCCCGGCTCGTATTGCTTTTCGAGTGATTTCCGGAACAGATTCCAGAACGATTTTGGATACAAAAGGTGCTGATCAGCTCATTGGCCGTGGCGATATGCTGCTTTCCACAGGGAGTGATTTGGTGCGGCTGCAATGTGCCTTTATTGATACCCCAGAGGTAGAGCGACTTACAGAATTTATTGGTTCGCAACGTGGCTATCCCGATGCCTATCACCTGCCTGAGTTTGCCGAAGAACAGGATGAGGCCGGCGATGTTTTTGATGCTACTGAAAGAGACGAATTGTTCGAAGATGCAGCCCGTATTATCGTTCAAACCCAGCAGGGATCAACTTCATTATTACAGCGTAAACTAAAGCTGGGATACAATCGGGCAGGGCGAATTATCGACCAACTGGAAGCTGCAGGAATAGTTGGACCTTTTGAGGGAAGTAAGGCACGCGAAGTAAAAGTAGCCAATGAATTGGCTTTGGAACAGTTTTTGAAAGATTTAGATCTGCCTAAACACGAATAGCATGAAAAACTTAATGAAGACCTTGATTTTATTATTGCTTGTTGGAATTTCACAACAGCTCACTGCCCAGGATACTGCTGAAGAATTGTTGCGCAAAGTTATTGACCAAACCAAGTCTTATCCGGCCATGAAAGTAGCTTTTGATTATCGTATGATAAATGAAGATGCTGGAATTGATGAATTGAAAACAGGAGAGGTGTTTATTCAGGGTGATGCCTACAAGCTGGTAATGGTCGGCCAGACTGTTATTTCTAATGGAAATACTATCTGGACCATTCTGGAAGATTCAGAGGAAGTTATGATCAGTGATGCTTTGGAGGGCGAAGAAAATATCACACCAAGCCGTTTATTGACTTCCTATTTTGAAGATCATAAAATTAGCTACTTTCAGGAAAACAGACGCAATCAAAACCCCGGTCAGAAAACCATCGAATTGAAGCCGGAGTCTGGAAAAAAATTTACTAAAATTCATATTGATATCCAGGAACAAGAACTCCAGATAAAACAGTTAACCATATTTGACAATGGCGGAAATTCATTTATTTATGTCATCAAAGATTTAGATCAAAGCTTTGTACCTACACCTGGTTTTTTTGAATATGATGAAGCAGAATATCCAGAATATGAAGTGATTGACATGCGTTAGTTATGCAAAGAGGATTCGTTGCATTTCTTTTCATTTGTTTTTCATTTAATGCTTTTGCCCAGGTAAATACAGAGCGTTACCGTAAGGAATATGACACGCCTGGCTTTAGCATACGAAATACCACAAGTATAGATTTTTCTTCTGGAAATACCAATGAGTTTGAGGTGGGTGAGCAGTTGCGTCTCGATTGGAATAACCCCATTCAGGATTATTATGCCGTTATAGATTATGAATTTAAGCGGGCTAATAAACAGAAAACCAAGAATAAAGGATTTATTCACCTACGCTCGATCAGACAGTTGAATAAGGATAAGATTATGGCAGAAGCCTTCACGCAACTCGAGTTTGATCAGTTTTTACAGCTGCAATCCAGATTTTTGTTGGGAATGGGTGTAAGGTCAGATTTGCTGCAACTGTTTTCTGATTCCGGTTTCAACAAAGCTTTAAAGCTATTTATAGGGATTGGCCTTATGTATGAAGATGAGCACTATACCACAGATCCTCCAATTATTGTTAGTCATTACAGATCCACAAATTATATTTCGTTGGCAATGAGTTTGTCTGAGCATGCTCAATTAGGTTTTGTGACTTATTACCAGCCGGCTTTGGAAGCCTTTAAAGATTTCAGGTTTTCAGCAGATGTGAATCTTACCTTAGATGTACTGAAGAATTTAGCGCTTAGTTTGAAAATTCGCTACCTGCATCGAAGCGTTGCAATTGGCGAATCAGTTAGCAACGATCAGGAAATTAAAACAGGTTTGATTTTTAAATTTCCTTAAAACTTCGGGTGCTGTTGATAAAAAGCATCAACCATCCACTTATCATTAACAATCCTCCGATGGGTGTTACGGGTCCCAAAAAAGAAAAATTAATCCCAGTTAAATCAGAGGTCGATAATAAGTAAATAGAAAAAGAAAAAAGCAAACTGCCAAAAGTAAACAGGTAATAAGAGGCAATGCATAATTTTCCTTTGAATCTTTTTGGAATGGCAGCCAGATAGAGAATTGCAAGTGCATGAAAGAATTGGTATCTCACACCGGTTTCGAAACTCTGTAAACTGCTGATGCTGATATTATCCCTTAGCCAATGGGCTCCTAAAGCTCCTAAAATTACGGCAATACCAGCCAGTAAACTTCCTGTCCAAACATAGGTTCTTTCCATAAGTTAAGTTCTTAGTTTTGCTTTAATCAACTTAGGCTTTAATCCCTTAAAAGCTGTATTTTTGCGCTTCAAAGATACAATTTTTGCCTGTTAACAAGCAGGATGTTTTTAACTAAGCTAAAAAGTAGAATTATGAGAACTTCTGTTGAAATTAGTTATTATCCTTTACTTGTCGAATACATTCCTCCGATCAAAGATTTTATCAGCCGCTTAAATGATGTTCCTGATTTAGTAGTCAAAACAAATGGGATGAGTACTCAGGTTTTTGGAGATTATGATCTTGTAATGCAAACACTTACGCGCGAGATTAAGAAATCTTTCGAATTGCCTCACAGCATTTTTGTGCTCAAAATCATCAATGCCGATTTAAATCACGTGCATGGAAGCCGTTAGTTTTTTCGATCTTTTCTGGCATAACCTTCAACATACCACTTTGCTCGAATTGATTGCTGTTTTGTTTGGCCTGCTAAGTGTTTGGTATAGCAAAAAAGTAAA
>JACCQN010000072.1 GCA_015709215.1 Bacteroidales bacterium | reverse complement strand
TAACACAATGGCGATTTTGAACTGTGAAAACGGTCTGAATATGAATTTGGGTGTATGTGTTGGCCATAATGATTTGTTTTATCCATCAAATCTAAAAAATAATTTGTGAATTATGTTTTTTTGATTTGCGGTTGGAATAATTCCGTCCTTAGCGGGACGGCACTTCGATTGATAATCCTGTTTTCTACCCATATTTGGTGCCTAACGGCACCAAGCGTGATGAGACAAAATATTTTGTTGAGTAATTTTCTATGTTCTTGATTCTGATCCCGTAGGGATCGCATATGGGTAAAAAAATCCCAAGAAAGACCATTCCGTCCCTGAAGAGACAGTACATCATGGATAATTAGTGTTTTTCAACCCAGATTGGGCACCTAACGGCACCGGACAGTTTGATCCAAAATAGTTTGTAGAATATTCGGCTAAACTAGAATCTGAACCTCTGATCCCGCAGGGATCAAATACAGGTAGAAAAACATTCCAAAAAAAATCATTCCGTCCCGTAGTGGACGGTATAATTGCCATTTTAATTGTGCAATGAAACATTATTTTATCACAAACCTATTCAAATCAATCTCCTCATTCAATGGCTTTTGATGTAGCAAAAGCTCCAAAAATTGTTTCCCTAGCCAAGGAGCTATCATCACCCCGCGCGCGCCCAATCCGTTAAAAATTGCCATTTGTGGATAATCAGGATGCAAACCTGCAACAGGACGGCGATCAGCTATAGCAGGCCTTACACCTGCTTGATGATCAATCACTTCAACTTTAGTATTTAAAAAAGAAGCCAGCTTGCTTAATAAATTTGCTTTTGCTGATTCGGTGGGTTTATCAGATAGATCATCCCAATCATAAGTTGATCCTAATCGAAAGATATCATTACCTAATGGCAATAAAAACACGTCTTTATTGAGCAGATAATTGCTGTTTAAGTTTTCAATTTTAAGCGTTAGCAATTCCCCTTTAACCGGCCTGAAAGGAACAAAATCAAAAAACGGGTTTTCTACAGCCTGCCAGCCTTCGCAGAAGATAAGTTTCTTGGCATGAAAGTGATTTTTATAAGTAACCCCATCACTCGAAAAATGCAGCTCATTCAAATCAAATCTTTCTGATAAAATCACCGCCTGGCCAGCTACAATTTTATTGGTTTCCTCCAGAAAAACGACAGTGTCCAACCAATAGCCCTGCACAAAACCAGCACCGAATGGCTGAAAAAGAAAATCATTATCAGGAACATTTCCTATACTATCAATCCATTGGGCAATTTCTGGTTTTTTCATTTTCTGCTGCCATAAGGCCTCCTCCTGATCTCCGAAAATTTTGGCGATTGTAATCGGATGCAAAAAGCTTCTTTGTGAAATCTTTTCAAGGGATTGGTAGAAATGGACAGCCTCTGGCAGCAGTTCATTCACCTTCCAAACCGAAGTCAGGTATCTGAATACTAATGGATTAATCAGTCCGGCAGCAACAGCTGTTGAGCTATTCTCTTGCCCTTTATGTATCCAGCAAACGTGTTGTCTTTGTTGTGTCAATTGATAAACCAGCACGCTACCGGCAAGACCGCCGCCCACGACTATTTGATCAAAATGATCCAAAACTCAGACAAATTTGGCAATCAGTTCGACCAGACGGCTGGCATAGCCCATCTCATTATCGTACCAGGCTACTACTTTTACGAGTTTGTTTTTGTCGCCCAATACAGCTGTAAGTCCGGCATCAAAAACAGCTGAATGGGTGTTGCCAATCACATCTGTTGATACAATAGGATCTTCGGTATATTGTAAAATTCCTTTGAGCTCGTTCTCAGCTGCGGCCTTAAAAGCTGCGTTTATTTTTTCCACACTGGTCGATTTATCCAGCGTACAGGTAAGGTCGGTCAGCGATCCATCCGGCACTGGAACACGAATTCCTGCGCCTCCCAAGTTTCCTTTCAGGTGAGGGAAAATTCTGGTGGCGGCTTTTGCTGCTCCGGTTGTGGTTGGCACGATAGAATGTGCAGCAGCACGTCCGCGACGCCAATCCTTATGTGGCCCATCAACCAGGTTTTGATCTTTCGTATAGGAATGGACCGTTGTGATAAAACCTTTTTGAACTCCCCAGTTTTCGTGCAGTATTTTTATCAAGGGTGCCACATTATTAGTTGTGCAGGAGGCATTCGAAATCAGGTCGTCTTTCCTGTTGATCAAATGATCATTAACACCTAAAACAATATAGGGAACATCTTCGCGGATGTCTTTGGCCGGAGCCGAAATGATTACTTTACGTGCTCCGGAAGCATTAATATGTTGGCGGGCTTTTTCGGGTTCGGTAAAAAAACCGGTTGATTCAATCACCACATCAATGGCTAATTCCTTCCAGGGAAGTTTTGCCGGATCAGATTGGCTGAATACCATTACTTTTTTGCCGTTCACCAATAAGTGATCACCATGTGCTGTTACGGTTCCCTGAAATGCTCCCTGTACCGAATCGTACTTTAGCAAATGTGCAAGATTAGCTGTTTCAGCGAGGTCGTTAATAGCAATAACTTCCATATCATTTCTGAGCATCAATCGTCTGAAAGTGATGCGGCCAATGCGGCCAAATCCATTTATTGCAATCCGAATAGGTTTCATAATTCTTAGCTTTAACCGGCAAAGTTAGCCTTTTGAAGCCTGTCAGCCAATGAAAAATTTAGGAGCGATTTTGAATGGCGTTTTGCTCGAATCAATTTAGCTGTTCGTTTCTTAAATAACATTAAAACAAGCGGATTCAAATAATTTATCAGTCAAAACCCTCGTTTAAAGGACGTCCAAAAACCAGAAATTCCGTATTTTTACAAAAAATTATTTACCACTAAAACTCTAATAATGGAAAAAATCACAACGTACATCGAATCCAACAAAGACAGATTTTTAGACGAGCTGTTTGGGCTGATTCGCATCCCTTCGATCAGTTCGCTTAGCGATCACAAGCCGGATATGCAAAAAGCTGCCGGATACTGGCGCGAGAGTATTTTAAAAGCCGGTGCCGATAAAGCCGAAGTTATTCCGTCTGATGGAAATCCGGTTGTTTATGGCGAAAAAATAATTGATCCTGCACTTCCAACTGTGCTGGTTTACGGCCATTATGATGTGATGCCTGTTGACCCTATCGAATTGTGGAATAGTCCGCCATTTGAACCTGAAATCAGGGATGGAAAAATCTGGGCGCGTGGTGCTGATGACGATAAAGGTCAGGCTTTTATGCATGCCAAGGCTTTTGAAACTTTGGTAGCTACAGATAGTTTGCCCTGCAATGTAAAATTCATGATAGAAGGCGAAGAAGAGATTGGTTCTCCCAATCTGGGCAAATGGTGCGAACAACATAAAGAAATGCTGAAAGCTGATGTGATTTTGGTGTCGGATACCAGCATGATCGGCCCTGATGTGCCTTCAATCACAACAGGATTGCGTGGTTTAGCTTACTGGCAGGTTGAAGTTACGGGTCCCAACCGTGATTTGCATTCTGGTTTGTTTGGCGGAGCCGTTGCCAATCCTATCAATATCCTGTCAAAGCTAATTGCCTCTATGACAGATGAAAACAATCATATCACCATTCCTGGTTTTTATGATGATGTGCTTGAAGCCACTCCTGAGGAAAGAGAACTTTTGAACAAAGCACCATTCAGTGCCGAGACCTATAAAAAAGCTATTGATGTGGAAGAGTTGAATGGAGAAAAGGGTTATACAACCATTGAGCATACCGGCATTAGGCCCACTTTTGATGTTTGCGGTATCTGGGGTGGCTACACAGGCGAAGGTGCCAAAACTGTGCTTCCTTCAAAAGCTTATGCTAAAATTTCGAGCCGTTTGGTTCCTAATCAGCACCATAAAAAGATAGAGGTGCTTTTTAAAGAACATTTTGAAAAAATCGCACCGAAATCTGTAAAAGTAAAGGTTGAATACTTGCACGGCGGACAGGCTTATGTGTGCCCGATTGATCTTCCGGCCTACAAAGCTGCCGAAAAGGCTTATATGGATGTTTATGGCAAGCAGCCTATTCCGATGCGCAGTGGTGGAAGTATCCCGATTATTTCGACTTTTGAAGAAATCTTGGGTGTGAAATCTGTATTGATGGGCTTTGGCCTTGAATCAGATGCGATTCATTCGCCAAATGAAAACTATCCTTTGGACAATTTCTACAAAGGTATTGAAACAATTGCGGCATTTTACGGGCATTTTGCCAGGATGTAAACAGAAAATCAAAACAAAAAACCGGATAAAAAACGTCCGGCTTTTTGGTTAAAGAAAAAAGCCAGCCAAATAACACAGCTGGCTTTTCGTATTTTATTACCTTCAGTTTTATTCCGGAATAGTAAAAACCGTTTGGCCTTTTTTGTAGTTCTCAACACCTTGTTTCAGAAACTCAATAAATTCATCCACATCCAGATCATATGCCCGTGGCTGGGATACCACATTGTTTTCATGCCCCATCAACACATAATAAGGTTGGGCATTCACTCCGAATTTAGTTATTTGAAAATCAGCAAATTTTCGTCCGATCGTCTTTTTCCATTTGCCGTCATAATCAGATAACACCCATTCCTCTTCGGGCAGCATAGTTTTATCATCTACATAAAGCGCAGTAATGATATACTCATCCCGAAGCAGCGCCAGCACCCTGGGATCTGCCCAAACATTGGCTTCCATTTCGCGACAGTTAACACAGCCATGACCAGTAAAATCAATAAAGAGAGGTTTATCCAGTGATTTTGCACAAGCAAGCGCTTGATCGTAATCAAAATACCCCTGCAAGCCATGCGGTAAATGTAATTTTTCGTGGTATTTTGGTGTTTCACACATTTCATTGTCTGTGAGAATGGCCATCGAACTGCCTTCCCCACCACTGTTATTTCTAATGATCGTATTCAGGTCGAAATCATGCGTATGCATAGGCGGAACATAGCCTGATAAAGCTTTGAGAGGTGCACCAAACATACCGGGAATGAGGTAAACAACAAAAGAAAAAGTGATAATTGAGAAAGCCAGACGTGGAACACTTAGATACGTAACCTCAGAATCGTGAGCAAACTTTATTTTTCCCATCAGGTATAATCCCATCAGGAAGAAAATCACGATCCATAGCGCCAGATAAATTTCCCGATCGAGTAAGCCCCAATGGTAGGTTTGATCTGCAATACTGAGGAATTTCAGTCCGAGTGCCAATTCGAGGAAACCTAAAACTACCTTCACAGAGTTGAGCCAGCCACCTGATTTAGGTAAATTGCTGAGCCATGAAGGGAAGAAAGCAAATAAGGTAAATGGCAGGGCAAAAGCCAGCGAAAAGCCAAACATTCCAACGATAGGTTTAAGAACCTGTCCTCCGGCTGATTCAACCAGGATTGTGCCAACAATGGGTCCTGTACAGCTAAAAGATACTAGCACTAGCGTCAAAGCCATAAAGATAGAACCCACATAACCACCCGTATCTGCTTTGGCATCAGACTTATTCACCAGCCAGTGTGGTAAAGTAATTTCAAACATCCCAAAAAACGAAGCGGCGAAAATGATAAAAATCAGGAAGAAAAGTATATTAGGCAGCCAGTGCGTGCTAAGCCAGTTAGCGATATCAGGTCCGGCCACAACTGCCAGAATGGATCCAATCAAGGTGTAAATAGCAATGATTGCCAATCCATAAACAATTGCCTGCAGCCTGCCTTGCAGTTTATTCTCATCTTTATCCTTCATAAAAAAGGACACTGTCATGGGAATCATCGGGAATACGCAAGGTGTAAGGATAGCAGCTAAACCTCCCAAAAAAGCAAGAAAAAAGAAGCCCCACAGCGTGGCATTTCCGCCTGTTATATCAGCTTTAGCCTGGTTTGGCGATTCCTTCTGTGCCACGGGCTGAGATGCTTCTGCTGATTGGACGGTTTTGCCATCGTAAATCAGATCGAAATCGTGATAGAGAGCCACGCAACCCACGTCGTTACAGACCATATAAGCAATTTCTCCTGTGATGCTAACAGGTGGATCTTGTTTTAGCTTTAATGGCTGCACAAAAACCGCCTCCTTTTCGAAGGACTTTATATCCATCTCAAAAATTTCGTCGTATTTTACCTCACCTTCAGAGGTTTCGAAAATTTCAGCGCCGGGTTCGTAAGCTTTTGATTCTGAAAATGTGAATTCTGTCGGTAGGGGACCGTTTTCGGGAATATGTAAGGAATAAAGGTGAAAACCTTGATCAATTGTTGCTGTAAAAACCAATTCCAACTCGTCCTTGTTGCCTTTTGTAATATCATAGGTCCATTTTACCGGATCAAGCACCTGATTTTGAGGAGCGGTCGACTGATCGCCAAAACTCGGTAATCCAGTTTCTCCCGTTAAAGTAAAAGAAAAATCGACCTCCGAAGGCGGAAGACAGCGCATATCATCGCAGCACATAAACTCGAGTACACCATCAATAGTTACCGTTTCACTGGTTAGCAGCTTTACCTCCTGCTTAAAGACTGCCTGTCCGGAAAAAAAACGGAGCACCATATCGAAATTGGGATCGTATTGTTCGGTAGAAGGTGTTTCAGAAACTTTACCTACAAACTCCACCTTATCGTTGGGGTTAAAGGTAAAAGTAGTGGCTGGTGGCGACATCGGAATATCCTGTGAATAGAGATGCCATTTAGGCTCAATATCGGCTGTAAATATCAGATTATACTTACCTTCGGAAACTTTCTCAGAAGTGAAATTCCATTTTACAGGTTCAAGAATTTGCGCCTGAGCAGTAAAAGAAATCAGAAAAAAGGTAAGGGCAAAAAAACGAATTAGTGTTTTAGGTTTCATGCTGATTGAGATAAATTTGTTTGCAAAATTAACAAATGCCATCAGGAAAGGTTCCGAATTAAACTTTTTTAAGTAATAGTCAGACAACATCAGGCCACAGGTGGTTGCGCAGGACTTTTATTTAGACATCCTTTTACATTTCAGGTTATAACAGTTTATTATATGGAGATGGAAATTGATTAGTAAGATTAAAAAAATCATTGTTGTCTGGTATAATTCAAATAAAAACGCTCAATCGCTGTATTAATGTCGGCCCTATCTTTGTGCCATATGGCTTTATCTAACGGGACTGCCCCGTTAGGGACAAAATGCGGTTAGTCAGTGCGTTACGGGTTAAGAAAAAGTCGCGTAGGGACGACATTATATTTTATCGGACAATAGTGAAAAAAAATTATAAGTTGTTTTTCTGAATTACCGTTTAAAAAGTTTTGCTAGGAGATAAACAACTGTTATATATTTATTAACCTGCTTTTTATCGAGTATTTTTGTTTTTATTTCAGCCCAAAACTGAAAGAGAAGCAAAATCATTTTCAACGGAAATGTTCCAGGGCTTAAGTTTCAGAAGCATCAGTCCGGCTTTGCTGTCGGGCTGCATTGTCAATATTCTGATTAAGCTCAATGATTACACCTGATATGTGGCAGTTAGATTAGGAGGCATGTGGAAGACTGAACTAGCTGGGAAGCTGCTTTTGATGATTAAGGCGCGTATTCCAATTTCCGGGTTTTACTTAGATTGAATTTCTCTAAGTTCTTTTTCAGACGTTTGATGGTTTAATAAACAACTTACAAGGTTCAAGAAAGTTATACAATGAAACAATTGGATTAGCGTTTACAACATTTTACTTCTTTGTGTGTTTTTTGTTTGTGAAACCTTTTGAATTAACCATTATTGGAGCGGGATCGGCCTTGCCTTCTCTGGAGCGTCATGCCAGCAGTCAGCATTTGCAGTTTGGCAGCAGGCACATTTTGATTGATTGCGCCGAAGGCACCCAACTGCGGCTTCAGGCTTTAAAAATAAGCCCTATGAAGCTGGATACCATCCTAATCAGTCATTTGCATGGCGATCATTATTACGGGCTGATTGGTTTGATCAATTCTATGCATCTGAATGGCAGGACTAATCCCTTGAAAATTTATGGTCCACCCGAGCTGATCAATATCTTGAACCTGATGCTTAAGGCTTCTGAAACGCATTTACGTTATCAACTTCTTTTTCATGCATTGGAACCTATTGACGGACAAATACTTGAGTTGGACAATCATTTACGAATCATTTCATTCAGGGTGAAGCATCGAATTCCTGCCTGGGGTTTCAGGTTTGATGAAATTGTGGGAAGAAAAATTAAAAAGGATTTTATAGCAGATTTTCAACCTACACACGAGGATTTGCAGCATATACAGGCAGGCGAAAACTATACAACAGCAACTGGAGCGGTGTTATCGAACGAAACATTTACATATTTGGCTCATCCTTCAAGGTCGTATGCGTATTGTACAGATACTGCATACTTTGAAACTTTGATTGAATGGGTTTTTGGTGTAAATCTGCTTTATCATGAAGCTACTTTTGGAAAAGATATGGATGATTTTGCTGAGCAAACCTTTCATTCAACAACCGTGCAGGCGGCTGAGATAGCACGACGTGCAGAAGTGGGTAAACTGCTAATCGGGCATTTTTCATCACGGTATAAAAATCCAGAAGTCCTTCTCAATGAAGCCAAAACAGTTTTTGAACAAACAGAATTGGCGCTGGACGACAAGAAGTTTTTGATTTGATTTTTGAAATTACACTAAGGCCTGATAGAGTATTTCTACCGGATGCAGAGCGTCTTTTTGTGTGCCATCATGAATCTGATTCCGGCATGAAGTTCCGGACGCGGCTAGGATTGTTGCTGATGATGCCTTTCGTACGGCAGGGAAAAGTACCAGCTCGCCCACCTTCATCGAAACATCGTAGTGCTCTTTTTCATAGCCAAAAGATCCAGCCATACCGCAACAACCCGATTTGATCTCTGTGGCGGTATAATTTTCGGGGATATTCAAAATTGTTAGTGCTTCTTTGGTGCTGGCAATTGATTTTTGCTGGCAATGACCATGGTAAAGGATTTCTCGTTTTTCTGTTGTGAAGAAATCGCTGCTGAATTTTTCGTGCTGAAATTCATGCGACAAAAATTCTTCGATGGTAAAGCAATTTTTTGCCAGTTGGTCGGCGGCATGACGTAAATCTGCATCAACAAGTTCGGGATATTCATCTCTGAAAGTCAATATTGCAGAAGGCTCAATGCCTATAAGCGGATTTTCGTTATTGATTATTGGTGATAAGGATTTAACATTGTGCATGGCAATACGTTTGGCTTTTCTTAAAAATCCTTTACTGAGGAAGGTTCTACCACTTTCGATATGTTTAGGGATCACAACTTCATAACCCAGTTTTGTCAGAAGCAAAATAGCTTGAATGCCGATATTGGTGTCATTAAATTGTGTGAACTCGTCATTGAAAAGATAAACTTTTTTGGCATTTCCACTGGTAGAGTTATGATGCCTGAACCACTTGTCGAGTGTGGTTTTATAAAGCGTTGGCAGGCTTCTATGAGGAGTGAAACCGAGCAAAGGCATTACCAATTTTGAGGTGAGGGGATTGTTCATCATCACATTGGTGAAGGATGGCCAAAATTTACCTAATTTATTGATTTGCGCTATGTTTGCAATTAACTTTGCACGTAATGGGGCTCCGTGGGCATCGTAATAATGTTGCAAAAATTCTGTTTTCAGTTTAGCTACATCCACACTACTCGGACATTCCGATTTACAGGCCTTACAACTGAGGCAAAGGTCCATCACCTCATAGATTTCGGTATGATCAAATGGATTTTCCTTAGTGGAATTTGTCAACATTTCGCGTAAGATATTGGCTCGGGCACGCGTGCTGTGTTTTTCGTTGCGGGTAGCCATATAGGAGGGGCACATTGTGCCTCCCGTAACTTCAGTTTTGCGACAGGCCGCCGTACCGTTGCACTTTTCTGCAGCCCGCAGTATGCCCATATCTTTTGACCAATCGAAAATGGTGTCAATTTTTCGGGTTTCCTGCCCGGGAGTATAGCGCAGTGCGGTGTTCATTTTTGGGGTATCAACAATCTTGTTGGGGTTGAAGATATGCTGTGGGTCCCAACTGGCTTTGATTTTTTTGAGTAAGGAATAATTTTGCTCTCCTACCATCAGCGGGATAAATTCGCCGCGTAACCTGCCATCGCCATGCTCACCGCTCAGCGAACCTTTGTATTTCTTAACCAGCAAAGCTGTTTCGCGTGCTATGGTGTAAAAGAGTTCTACATCAACGGGATCTTTCAGGTTGAGTACTGGCCTTAGGTGGAGTTCGCCAGTGGCAACATGGGCGTAATACACACAGTTTTTACCATATTTGGCCAGCATCTCATCGAAATCGCGAATGTAATCGGGTAAAACTTGCGGGTTTACAGCAGTATCTTCGATCACCGGGACGGGTTTTGCATCGCCGGACATATTGTTCAAAACACCTAATCCAGCTTTGCGCAGATCCCAAACCCGGCTCATATCAGCTCCTTTCACAACAGGGAAATGATTTCCGAACCCAGCCTCACGCATGGCCGTTTCCATCGCTGTGATTTTTTGATCGGTAGTTTCAAAATCGGCTTCAGCAAATTCAACAATCAGAATGGCAGCGGGATCGCCTTTGACAAAAAATCTGTTTTTGGCCTGCTCGATGTTTTCTTTGGTGAGATCCATCACTGTTTTGTCCATCAGCTCTACCGAAACAGGCTGGAATTTTAAAGCTATTAAATTGGCTTTTAAAGCATTAACGATAGATTCAAAATGAACACAAACCAGTGCTTTGGCTTTTGGTGGAAGCGGTACAAGGTTTAGTTTGATTTCGGTTGTAAAAGCCAGTGTGCCTTCAGAACCGGCAAGCAGTTTGCTCAAATTGATTTTTGGCGCTCCTGGTGTAAATGGTGCCGTATCGAGCAACAGATCAATGGCATAACCGGTGTTTCGGCGTTTTATGGAAGCATCGGGATACGCTTCCCGTATTTGTTGTTGATTTTGTGGGTTACTCAGAATCTCATTCAAAGTTTTGTAAACCTCACCTTCCAAATTGTTTTGTGCACATTTTTGCTGGAAGCTTTCGTTATCCAGTTCTCCAAAAACTGCTTCACTGCCATCGCTGAGCAAGGCTTTAATTTCGAGGGTGTGGTCTCTGGTGCTTCCGTAAACCAATGAATGAGCCCCACAAGCGTTGTTTCCCAACATGCCGCCCATCATGCAACGGTTGGCAGTGGAAGTTTCCGGGCCGAAGAATAGTCCGTGAGGCTCGAGGTATTTATTCAGTTCGCTTAAAATTACACCAGGCTGCACACGAACCCAGCGTTCATTGGCATTGAGCTCAATGATTTGAGTCATATAGCGCGAAATATCAACGATAACACCATTTCCAACAACTTGTCCGGCAAGCGAAGTGCCTGCTGCACGAGGAATTAGGGAAAACCCATTCGCTTTGGCAGACTGAATCAGCAATTTGATATCAGCTGCATCACGTGGCAAAGCAACGGCCAGCGGTTTTTCGCGATAGGCGGAAGCATCAGTGGCATAAATCAGGCGCGTGGCATCATCAATGTGCATGTCGCCTTTGAAATTTATTTCCAGTTGTGCAAGTGCTTTGTAGAGTT
>JACCQN010000005.1 GCA_015709215.1 Bacteroidales bacterium | reverse complement strand
CCCATCCAACTGGAATACAGAATCTTATGATAGTAAGATAACAAGTTGGGTTAACGCAAATCCAATGAAACAAATCATTGGCGTACTTTTTACCCTTATTGTATTGGCTGTTACTCATTCGTGTAAAAAAGAGGAATGTGGTGATTGCTTCACTCCTCCCAGGCCTTTTTTGTTCGAAATAGTAGATAAAACATCCGGCGAAAATTTATTTAGCAATGGAACTTTAGACCCGGCTAGTATTAAAGTTAAAGATACCGATAATAATTTTAATATCCCTTTCACTTTTTTGGATGAGGATAGCATTAATATCATTGTTATCAATTCGATTGGCTGGCAAACAGAGCAAGTAAATTTACGTCTCGAAATATCCGATCAGCCTGTTTTTAGTATGTATGTAAATGCCGAAAGACTTTTTGAAAATTGTTGTTCTTTTACCATGTATCGTGAAATTCTCATTAAAGATTCCGAATTCGAATGGGAACCAGAAAAAGAAATGTATAAAATCCTATATAAAAATCAAAAAAGAACTTAATATTTAATTTGATAACTGTTTTAGTATTCATAATCAAGCGAATACTGATTTTTTCCGATGAAACTCAACCTTTTAATTTAATTTTGAGAATACAGGCTGGCAAGTACTTCTTCGATTAATTTTGTTGAAAATTTCAGCTCATGCTTATCACTATGGGATTACTCATTCTGGGTTTGCTTTTACTTGTAAAAGGGGCTGACTGGCTTGTGAGCGGAGCATCAGCAATAGCAAAATATTTCAGGGTTTCTGATCTCGCTATCGGCTTAACTATCGTTGCTTTTGGTACTTCAGCACCCGAACTGGTTGTGAATGGATTTGCTGCTTTTGAGCAAAGTTTCGATCTGGTTTTTGGAAACGTAATTGGCAGCAACAACTTCAACCTGTTTATTATTTTAGGAATAACCGGTCTTGTGTCACCTATCAAAGTGCAGTCGAGTACGGTTTGGAAAGAAATCCCGCTTTCGCTTTTTGCAGCAGTCTTTATTCTGTTAATTGCCAACTCCTGGCTGCCTTTTATTTCGAGTGGAGTTTCGCGTTTGGAAGCAATAATTCTGCTGATCATCTTTGCCGGATTTCTCTACTACGTTTTTAGTCAGCTGAAACGCAATTCCGATATTCAAGCAACAGACCAGCAACCACTCAAACTTAATAAAAGTCTGTTGTTGGTTGTTGTTGGTCTTGCGGGGCTCATCGGTGGTGGCAGGCTGGTTGTTCAAAGTGCTGTAGAACTCGCCCAACAAATTGGCATTTCAGAAAAAGTGATTGGGCTCACGATTGTTTCAGCCGGTACTTCACTTCCTGAATTGGTAACTTCGGTAGTTGCTGCTGTTCGAAAAAACAACGATATCGCCGTTGGAAATATCATCGGATCCAATATTTTTAACCTGCTTTTTATTCTTCCAATTAGCGCTTTGATACATCCACTAACCTATAATACAGCCTTCAATACCGATATCCTGATATTGATCGGGGGAACAATTTTTCTCTTTGTGGCAATGTTCACCGGAATCCGTAAAAAACTTGATCGATGGGAGGCCGGTCTTCTTTTTGCGATTTATATTGCCTACACTATAATAGTGATAACCAATGGATAGGGTATCATGGATAAAATATCATGAGCTATGTAATTTTTCGCTCTGTATAAAAGACCAAACCGATGCGAAAGTAAGTGTAAACAGCTAATTAAATGTCTTATAAAAACATAACTTGTCTAAAAATGATACAATGGATTGGATAAAAATGGACACCCACCATACAAATAATCCAAAGATTTTAGCTTTCGCCCTGCAAAAACCATAACCTGCGAAAAGAAACAGCGTAAATGCTATCTTTTACAATAAATTTGCATTTATAATGTTCTATCTTTACGAGATAAAAACAGGCTAATACAGCAATTAAAAACCAGTTACCACACTATGGTATCATACGATCATTTCACTTTAAACAATGGATTACACTTTTACGTGCTGCGCGATCCCACCACGCCTATGGCGGCCATGAACATCCTCTACAATGTGGGGGCACGCGACGAAGACCCCAATCGTACAGGATTTGCGCATCTGTTTGAACACCTGATGTTTGGCGGCTCCGTAAACATCCCCAAATACGACGAGCCATTGCAACGTGCCGGAGGCGAAAATAATGCCTTCACCAATAGTGACATCACCAATTATTACCTCACTTTACCCAAAGACAACCTCGAAACAGCTTTCTGGCTCGAGTCGGATCGTATGCTAAGTTTGGCTTTCAGCGAAAAAAGCCTGGAAGTGCAACGACAAGTCGTTACAGAAGAATTTCGTCAGAATTACCTCAATCAGCCTTACGGCGATGCATGGTTACTCCTGAAACCACTTGCCTACAAGGTTCATCCGTATCAATGGAATACCATCGGCAAGGAAATCAGTCATATCGAAAACGCCAGGCTGGAAGATGTGAAAGACTTTTATTTCCGTTTTTACAACCCGAACAATGCGTTGATCGTTATTGCAGGCGACTTAAAAACCAGTGAAGTAGAACGTTTGGCAAAAAAATGGTTCGAACCCATCGCATCCGGAAAGCCTTACGAAAGGATTCTTCCTGCCGAACCCAAGCAAAAAAATGCGCAAAGACTGGAGGTGAAACGCAATGTTCCGCAAACCGCGCTTTACAAAGCCTATCATATGTGTGCCCGAGCCGACGAAAAGTTCTATGCCAGCGATTTGCTTTCTGATTTGCTGGGATCGGGACAATCCTCCAGACTTTTTAAGACTTTGGTTCGTCAAAAACAATATTTCTCCGAAATCAACGCATTCATTACTGGTGATATTGATCCGGGTTTGCTGATTATTACTGGTAAAATCAACAAAGACGTGTCGGTTGCAGAGGCAGAAAAAGCCCTTGAAAAGGAAATTCAGAAATTGATACAAAAGCCTCCCACTTCTGCTGAGCTACGCAAAGTGAAAAACAGGGTGATTTCTGCCAACACTTTTGGGGCACTCTCGGCCCTCAACAAAGCCATGAACCTTGCCTATTATGCTCATATCGGAATGCCGAAACTTATCAATAAGCTTACGGATCATTATGAAAAGGTGAAACCCATACAAATTCAACAACGCGCCGAAGAAATCCTAAATCCTGCCAACTGCTCCACATTAGTTTACGAAAGCAATAATCAAGTTTTATGAGGCAACAAAATCCTGACAGAACAACTGCGCCACAATTAAGCACTTCGGCAAGCTTAAGCACAATGGAACCTGCTGTGCACAAGCTGACTAACAACATGCCGCTTTATCTTTTCCCCAGCCCGATTCATGAAGCATTGAGGCTGGATATCGTGCTGGAAGCCGGCAGCATCTGGCAGCAAAAAAAGCTCACAGCCAGCACTACCATAAAAATGCTGCACGAAGGTACTTCAAAATTCAGCGGAGGCGAAATAGCTTCCAGAATTGATTACTATGGCGCTTTCATCGATTTACAAGCCTCTAAAGATACCGCCTGGATCAGCCTTTACGCGCTGAGAAAACACCTACCTAATCTGCTGCCGCTGATTAAAAGCATGTTGTCGGAAGCCAGTTTTCGCCAAAGAGATTTCAAACTGCTCAACAGCAGGCAAAAACAGTCATTCTTGATTAACAGCCAGAAACCAAAACACCAAGCCCACAATACCTTTAATCAATTGATTTTTGGATATGATACGCCTTATGGACAGGTGGCTGAGGCAGCAGATTTTGACGCCTTGCTTCGTGATGACCTGCTTAGTTTTTATCAGGAAAAAATTTATCCAGAACAGGCATACGCTATCCTTAGCGGACCCGTGGATGAAGAAGCCCTCAATTTGATCGACGAATATGTTGGTTTTGAATGGCGACCAAAAGGCAGCAAAAATTTGCAACGGCTTTGGACCGAATTTCAGCCGGGATATCATCATGTTTTGCAACCAGCAGCCTTGCAATCGGCAGTGGTAATGGGCAAAACAATTATGCTTCGAAACCATCCGGATTATATTCCCTTTTTACTTTTGAATACTGTTTTGGGCGGCTATTTTGGATCACGGCTCATGACTAATATCCGCGAAGACAAAGGCTACACTTACGGCATCAATTCGCAGGTTGTGCCGATGCGACATGCCACGGTTTTCATGATCAGCACCGAAACAGGAAGCACGGTTACACAAGCAGCCATTCGGGAAATAAAATCAGAACTCAATCGCCTGCGCGAAGAAAAAATACCGCAACACGAACTTGAATTGGTTAAAAACTACCTCAACGGAAGTTACCTGAGAGCCCTGGATGGCGTTTATAATCAGGCCGAACGCTTCAGATCGGTTCGCGATCAGGGTCTTGGCATGCAGTTCTATTCCGAAAGCCTGAAACGTATTCATGAAACCAGCAGCGAAACACTGCAGCAACTGGCTCAGCAATACCTCGATCCTGAAAGCATGGTGACTGTTGTTGTGGGCGATGAACAGCAAAAGCTCTGAAATGGTGATTAAAAAACACATCAGCTTTTTATTCATTATTGTGTTTTGGTTAATACAAGGAAATATTTTTTCACAAAACCCAATAATTTTAAGTGTTGATGTATTAGATAATGGTAACGTTGAAATTCGATGGGATTATCCACCTGGGGATGAAGGCTTAACTTATACTATAAAAAAATGGCTTTACTATGATGGAATAGATCAAGGATATCAAATTGAGGTTGAAAGCGTAAACGCTTCTGAAATGAGCATTATTGATGAGTCTGTAGTTGCTCAATCTAGAAAACAGATTTACAGGATTTTTGAAGGTTCAAGTTCAGAATCAGAAGAAATGCAAACCATCTTTCTATTTGAAGACATCGCCTTCAATGAATGTGCTTTAACAAATACAATAAAATGGACTGGTTTTTTCAATACTTTTAATCCGGTTTCATACATTGTTTATTTTAGTACAGATAACGGAAACAGTTTTACTGACATTCCATTAACCACAAATGATTTCAATCAGGTAGATGATATTTCCACCTATGGAGATCAAAATGGATCACCAGCAAGAACCCCAATTTACGCTTACACCCATCAAAATCTCGATCCTGATCAAACTTATACCTACAAAGTAGAAGCTGTTTACGAAGTAAATGGCGAACTGCAGACAAGTGGATCAAATTTGCAATCGCGCGATACACCAGCTTATCAGCGTCCTGATCCTCCAATAATTAACGCCGTTACTGTTAACGAAAGCAATGAAATAGAAATTTTGGGTGAAATCACAGCAGATGGTTCTGCAACTATCAATAGCTCATCAATCTGGAGAACCAATAGTCAAAACTCGGCTGATTTGAGTTTTTATACTGATCTCAATCAAACAAGTCCGGGAGATATAAATTACACCGATGAATCGGTTGCAGTTGATCAAACAGCCTATTATTACAGCATTGTTTTAAAGGATTATTGTGGAATTGATATTCCAGACGTTCCAACCGAAAATGCACACAGAAGCATTTTTCTGACAGCAAATGTAATTAATAACGAGCAAGTTGAACTTAACTGGAATGCCTATGAGGGCTGGACTCCGGATCACTATCGTATTTTCAGAAAAACAACTACCGATGCCTACATTCCAATTGGCGCTACATCTAATTTACAATTCACCGACAACACTGTAACCACCGGAAACATATCCGGCAGCATCATTTATTTTGTTCAGGCAGTTTTGGAAGATCCAAGCACCGGAGCAGAAATCACTTCATCTTCCAACAGGGTAAAGGTGGGTTTTGATAGTCCGTTTTTCGTTCCAAATGCTTTTCGGCCTTCGTCTGGCATTTTTGAAAATCAAATTTTTAAACCACTTTCACGCTTTTTGCCAGCAGGCAACTATATCTTTCAAATTTACGATCGCTGGGGAAAACTGCTTTTCGAATCGACTGATTTCAATGAAGGCTGGGACGGAAAAGTGAATGGCAATGAAGCCCCACAAGGTGTTTATCTCTGGCGATACAGTTACAATAATTCTGAAGGCAAAACACTGGAAGACAAAGGTACTGTGATGCTGATCAGATAGTTTCTATAATTAGTAGCCGGTTTGATATCCCGTTGAAGAGCTGCTAAAATTGCAAAGCAATACAGCCACCGTAGCCAACTCTATGAAAGTGTAGTTCTAAGAAGTACCCCAAAGTTACAGCGTTGTGCAATATTCGTTTTTGATAGTGCAGTGCTCTGCACCTCTGATTTTTGTTTTTACACTGAAGTTTATAAATAGTGTGGTGCTCGGCACCTTGCCTTTATGGTTGAGTTTCTGATTTTTTCATACTGAAAAGCAGCAAATCCTGCTAAGACCAAACTCAAGCTTGCTGCAGAGCAGCAAAACTCTTTATAAGTAAAGTAAACAGGGAATAACCTAAAGCTGCAGCGCAGCGCTCTAATCATTTGATAATATTGCGCCGCCTGCACCGACAGACATTCCGGGGCTGCACCTTTCACTATTAAGAAAATTTTTGATTTGCACCTTACTGCAGCGCGGCACACTCGCTGCAGCGCGGCGTACTCTTTATAACTCCAGTTTTCTACAACATTACTAAAAGCTGCAGCGCAGCGTTCTATTCCACATCATCAAAAAACTCAAAAACATATTCATCCTTAAACTCGATTTCAAATTTTTTTAGCAAGGTCAGGTATTCATTTTTGAAGCTCTTAGTCTTATGATGTTCTTCCTGATTCAATATATATTTTACTACGCTATCTATTTGAGAATGTCCATAAGTGAAAGCCCCATAGCCAATCTGCCACTGAAACTTATAGGGAGTAGATTTCCTATCATTAATCCAATAGGTTGAAGAAGTTTTTATTTCCCTAACTAAGTCAGGAATCTTTTCGTTCAGATTATATCCAATAAATATGTGAATATGATCAGGCATTGCTCCAATAGCTAATAGTTTATGGCCATTATTTTGAACTACGGTAGTAATATACTTTTCTAGTTCAATTTTCCATTTTTTCGAAATAAAATGCAGTCGATTTCTTACTGCAAAAACCAAATGAAAGTAAGCCTGAGAATAGGTGTTTGCCATATTGCTAGGTTTTAAGTGGATGTTCAAATATAGGTATAAATTTTAGATAGAGATCGGTGCGCTGCACCTCTGGCATTAATTCTGTCAATGTATTTACAAAGAGTACGGTGCGCTGCACCTTGTCTAAACCATTAAATATCAGCCATCTTCTTGCTTCAGCATAGCATACTCTTTGTAACTCCAGTACTAAAACATGATTCAAAGCTGCAGCGCAGCGCTCTATTCACTTTTCGATAGCATACGTGCAGCCTGACCAGATAGACTTTACGAGCAGAACCATTTCCATTGAGAAATTTTTAGTTTGCACCTTGCTGCAGCGCAGCATACTCTTTGTAAATCGAACAATCAAAAGATAATCTAAGCTGCAGCGCAGCGCTCTAATCACTTTTCGATAGCATACGTGCAGCCTGACCTTACAGACATTGCGAAGCAAAGTCTTTAACCACACAGAAAATTTTAGTTTGCACTTTGCTTCAGCGCAGCATACTCTTTGTAAATCGAACAATCAAAAGATAAACTAAAGCTGCAGCGCAGCGCTCTAATCATTTTTGATCGCACATTTGCAGCCTGACAAGAAGTACATTACGAGACAAAACCTTTGCCATAAAGAAATTCTTGGTGTGCACTTTGCTGCAGCGCAGCATACTCTTTATAAATCCAGTACAAAAAAATGACTCAAAGTTGCAGCGCAGCGCTCTATTCACTTTTCGACAGCATACGTGTAGCCTGACCAGAAGGATATTACGAGACAAAACCTTTGCCATAAATAAATTCTTGGTGTGCACTTTGCTGCAGCGCAGCATACTCTTTGTAAATCGAACAATCAAAAGATAACCTAAAGCTGCAGCGCAGCGCTCTAATCATTTTTGATCGCACATTTGCAGCCTGACCCAAAAATCAGGAGCCGCACCTCTGTTGTTACCTTTTCAAGTGGATTTACAAAAACACAGTGATGCTGATCAGATAATTCCTTTTTTGTACGGCTATTTTTCCAAGACTGTCTGCACTGGATTTGTTCCGTACCACGAACCAATGGCTTTGATTGGAATAAAACGGGCAAAAAGCTGCTCGGCAAAACCATCTCTCCGAATTGTTTCTTCCACAACCTTTCTATGAAAACCCTGATAAGCAAATGATTCCATTTCAGTTTTAGTTTTCCAAACCGAAAAAGTGGCTTGCTCCATCAATGGCCTTTCACCAATTCCCTTTGAAAAAACCAATCCTGCAAAATTATTCAACTCACGACTCACCCGCGGTGTCATTCTCCAGAACGAAAGCAAAAACCTTGGCCGAATTGTTGCGCTTGTCAAAATCGCAACAGGTCCATTTTCAATATCTTCCTCAGAAGCTACCCAACCTCTGAAACCTGCCCAGGAGCCTTTTGATCGGTTAAGTGTCAAAAAAATCGTATATTGTTCTTCGCTATGTGCCCTAAAAGACTCAAAAAGCTCGCTATTCAGAAAATTGTCAGCCAATTGCTCCGATTCCCAAACGATAAACACCCCATAAACACCAAAATCAGGAATAATACTAAATCCTGAACCACTTCCTGTTCCTAATGGCTTAAAAAACTGAACACCAGGGGTATTCTTTAAAGGCTCCTTCACCTTATACATCATACTCATTCCCCATATCCGGTTCGAAAAGCCTTTGTAACGAAATAAAGAAACGGTAGTTGTTTGCATGTGAAGTATTTATGCTTTAAGACAGCTCAATCTGTATTTTGTTCACGTAAAAGCAGCTTATACTATTTCGCTCGTTTATTAAACCTGTTTCTGGCAAACTCCTGCATATCACTGATGCTATCTTTTTCGTCCATAATTTCAAAGCCCAGTAAAGTTTCGATGATATCTTCCATGGTGATAATACCGGCCGTTCCGCCGTATTCGTCCACCACAAGTGCAATATGCTCGCGCTGTTGTATCATCTGATCCCACGCCCTAAGTGCCGGGATGGACTCCGGAACAACCAGAATTTTCCTTTTAAGGGTCTCAACCTTCGTTCCGTGTTTATCATCAGCTAGCAGCTCAAACACATCCTGCCGAAAAACATAGCCTGTTACGGCTTCAATTGTATCCTCAAAAACGGGAATTCGGGTAAAAGTTTTAAGCTCTTCCATTTCAGCAAAGTCCTCTACAGTAGTGTTCTGCTCGGCAGCTGCTACCACAACCCGGGGCGTCATAATCTCCGAAACTTTTACCTGTCGTAAACTAATTATATTTTTGATAATACGACTTTCCTGCTCCCCAAAAACACCCTCCTGCAAGCCGATATCAGCAAGCAAGCCGAGCTCCTCGCGACTGATCGTTTTTTCACTGGTTTTCTTGGCAAAAACCCTGGTAATTAATGCAGACACCCATACTAAGGGCCAGGTAATTACGATCATTACCCTGATAGTATAATAGGTAAACCCAAGTAAATTTTTCCAGTAACTGGCTCCAACAGTTTTTGGGATTATTTCCGTTAAAACCAAAATTAAAATGGTAAGAATAACAGATATCAATCCAAAATAGGCATCCCCAAAAACCTTTACGGCCTGAGCACCTACCCCAGCTGCTCCAATGGTATGGGCGAATGTATTCATCGACAAGATTGCCGAAAGGGGCCGATCGATCTCATGTTTCATTTTTCCTAAGGCAACGGCAATTTTGTTTCCAGCCTCAGCTCTTGTTCTCAGATAAGCCTGCGGTGCCGACAACAATACCGACTCGAGGATTGAACACAAAAAAGAAACAACCAGCGCAAGTAAAAGATATAAAATCAGTTGAAGCATCAAATGTTGAATTTGCGTGTAAAATTAAGCAATATCTGTATTCCTGTTACTCGTATTAAGCAGTCACAATGAATATTTCCAGGATGGCTATTGAAAAATACCCTGGTTTAGGTATTCCGGTGCTTGATTTATCCTTTTAATTTCGCCTCAGTTTTTAACTAAACCCATTATCCTAATGAAAATCAAAATTACAACAGTAATACTGCTTCTAATTACCAGTTTCCTCAAGGCACAAACCAGTCAACAAAGTGTATATCAAAATGCTGCGGATAATTTATTGGCATCCCAAAGCAAGTTAACCATTGGCGGATATGGTGAAGTACATTATAATCAACCCCTTGATAAAGAAACTCGGTACAACGGGAAACTTGATGTTCACAGATTGGTCATGCTTTTTGGCTATAACTTCAGCGAAAAAGTTCAGTTTGTGACTGAAATAGAATACGAGCACGTTTCTGAAGTATATATCGAACAGGCGTTTCTGCAATACCGGCTCAACCAGTTAATTCAATTCAGGGCAGGTTTGATGCTGATCCCGATGGGAATCATTAACGAATATCATGAACCTACCACTTTTAATGGTGTTGAACGCCCTCTGATTGATGGCAAGATTGCGCCCACAACCTGGCGCGAAATCGGCTTTGGAATTACAGGAAGTTACCTCCCTGCCTCTTTGAAATATCAGCTTTACGTGGTGAATGGCTTTAATGGTTACGATGGAAGCGCAAAGCTTTCTGGCGCTAATGGTTTTCGATCGGGAAGACAAAAAGGAGCTGAATCTTATATCAGCAGTCCAAACCTGAGTGGAAAAATCGAATACTACGGCATCAAAGGCCTAAACATCGGCTTATCCGGCTATTTCGGAAAAACACAAAGCACACTTTTCAATAAACTGGACAAAAATGACGAAACCGCAGTTTCACAGGCGGATTCTTCGGTCGTTGGCATTAATATGATTGGCGCCGATGCCCGCTATACAATGGGAAACTGGCAATTCAGAGGTCAGCTTTACTATGCTGATATTAGCAATTCCGCCAATTACAATCAATTTGCCGGCAGCGATTTAGGCAGTGCTTTGAATGGTTATTATATTGAAGCAGCCTACGATCTATTGGGCTCCAATCAAAAGGTGGAAGCCGGTTTAATACCTTTCATCCGTTATGAGGCTTACAACACACAGGCCAGTATGGAGGGCAATTTGCCAGCCAGTAAGACCAATGAAGTTCAGGCCATTACAACAGGAATCACCTGGCGTATGACGCAGGGTGCTGTTTTTAAAACCGATCTGCAATTTGTGAAACCTGCTTCAGCCGAAAAGTACACCACTACCTTCAATGCCGGATTTGGTATCATGTTTTAAGTAGCAGCTTATGAAATTTATCATCCTGTTCATTTTCAATCTAAACTTACTGATCCTGCCTCCTTCGGGAGTGCAGGACTCAGAATTACCACGATCGCTCAACAGGGATCTTCGCAAACAAATGGGCATTGAAAATCCAGATTTCAAGTTAATTTCATCATACGATCATAGCGCAAACAGTGCTTTTTATGCTGTTGAGCAAAACAAAAAGTTAGCAGCCTATACCTATATTGGAAGGGTTTTTACTTGCCGTTCAGGTGGCTGTAATGCACCTTCAGTAAATAATCAAACTGCTGACAGCGAATACTTTGACTACTATATTATGTTTGACACAGAGGCTACCGTAAAATTTGTGAAAGTTTACAATTATGCTGCAACCCACGGCCAGGAAATCTCAGCAGCGTGGTGGCTCAGGCAATTTGAAGGTTATCAGGGAAAGGAACGCCTCCAATCCGGCAAAAATATCGATGCCATTTCTGGAGCAACCATTTCGGCAGTAGCAGCTACAAATGATATTCAGTTTGTGACCAAACAATTGATCAAATTAATCAACGACCTGTCGCATCAAAAGCAAACAGCATCAAGCCTAAAGTAGCCTAACTGCCTGATTATTCAACGATACGCATCTCCACCCTTCTGTTCCTTGCCCTTCCTGTTTCATCTTCATTGGAAGACAGTGGGTTATCAGAACCAAATCCCTGAACTAAAAGTCGTTCAGCATCAATTCCATTAGCAATTAAAAAATCTGCCACAGCTTGCGCCCGATCCAGTGAGAGCTTGCGATTGAAATTTTCTTCACCAGTACTATCTGTATGCCCTTCGAGACTAATCCTTAATTCAGGATTTCGTTTCAGAAAAGTCTCCAGATTTTTCAGACCAGCCAAAGCTTCCGGAAGTAAAACGGCTTTGTTCAGTTCAAATAAAACATTCTCAAGCACTATGGTTTTTCCAGTCTTTATCGGTTCTAGCTCAACCTTTTGTAAAACCGGTTTGAGTTCTGTTCCATTTTCCGGACGAAATGATTTTTCATAATACAAATAATGATCTGCATTTACCTGAAGCGCAAGATGTTTGCGGGCAGGAAGCACCACAAAAGCCAAACCTTGTTCATCTGTTTGCATACTAATCAACTCGTTGGCTAAAACAGGATCCGAAACAGTTACATCCGCTTTTAAAGGCTGAGCAGTTTCTATGTCCGTTACTAATAACTCAACATAGCTAACAGGCTCTGGTTGAAGCAGTAGTGGCAGTTCAAAACTAAAAATATCATAGTGATCTGTGCTGTCGGCTTTGGCGGAAATCATGGCCGTTGTGCCGGCAGCATCAATCACCAGATTTATTTGATCCGTCTCCTGATTAATAGGAAAGCCCATGTTGACAGGCTTTTGCCACAGCCCTGCAGCATCTTTCCGACTGAGGAAAAGATCCATTCCACCCATTCCGGGATGCCCGTCAGATGAAAAATAAAGTGTTTTGGCATCGAAATGCCAGAAAGGAGCCATCTCGTTTTCGGCAGAGTTTAATATTTTACCCATATTTTGTGGCTCATCCCATTTTCCATTTTGCAAGTGACTGATCCACAAATCGCTGCCGCCAACTCCTCCTGGTCTGTTGCTGGCAAAAATCAGGCTTTTCCCATCAACCGACAAAGCAGGTTGCGAATCCCAATAAGCACTGTTCACTTCCACAAGATTCTTCGGAATCGACCAGCCGTGACTGTTTTTGGTTGATAAATAAAGATCGCAACTTCCTTTTCCATCAGGCCATCCACAGGCAGCAAAAACAATACTTTTTCCATCAGCCGAAAAAGCAACCGCTCCAATCTGTTGCGAATAAGGCCAGCTTGCAGGCTTAAAAGCAACCGCATCGGTCCATGATTCCTTCTGCCATTTAGAAAGCATTAGTTGTTCAAGTTGGGGTTTATCATTCGCTATTTCCTGTCGTCTTGTAAAAAGTAATTGCTTCCCGTCGAGCCTTAGCGCATTTACATATTCATCCCCAATTGTGTTAATTTGTTCTCCAAGCGAAAGCAATTCAATTTCCATTGAATTGGTATAAGCTTCTTTTCTGAAAAGAGCTATTTCACGAAGCAGACTTGCTTTTTCAAGATAAGGCGTGGAAATGTCCTTGCGGTTCAGGAAGTTTTCAAGCATATTCAAAGCCTTGTCATACTGATTGTTAGTTACATAAACTTTTGACAGCACATAACCAAGAGCGGGGAAAAAATCGGTAGAGAGCTCATAGGCATGCTCATAAGCTTTAACAGCTAATGTTATGCTATCCAACTCCTTAGCAGCATCAGCCAGCATCAGCCAGGCTTCAATAAAAACGGGATCTGCTTCAACGGATTTTTGGAGAAGCAGAATACTCTTAAAATAATCACCAGCATGGAAGGCTGACTCAGCTGATTCAAAAGATTTTAGGGCTTTTCGGGAAGTTTGCTGCTGGGTATGATATTGTTGTGCCGAACCGGGGTAAACCAGCAGCAGCAAGAGCAACAATATCAGGGGATACGCATATATTTGTGGCTTTGCAGGCTGACGCGCCATTGCGGGTGCTCCATCACATAATCGGTGAGCAGGGGAATGATATTTTCTGATACGCTCCATTCAGGCTGTAAATATAAGTAACATTCCGGTTTCACCCGTTTAGCATTTTTTTCGGCCCATTCCAGATCGGCTTCCTTCTCAATAACCACTTTAAGCTCGTGCGCTTTATTGTAAATCTCTGGTTTTGGTGGCGAAAACTTCTTGGGAGACAAGCATATCCAGTCCCATGAACCAGTCAAAGGATGAGCTCCTGAGGTTTCTACCATTGTTTTTACACCCATCTGCTGCATCAGTTTTGTGAAATAATCCAGAGGATATAGCGAGGGCTCACCACCTGTAACCACAACGGTTTTTGCGGGTTGTTCAGCTGCACGTTTGGCAATTTCATCAGCCAAAACGGGTGGAAAATGAGTGGCATCCCAGCTGGGTTTGGTGTCGCACCAGCTGCAACCCACATCGCAGCCGCCAATTCGGATAAAGTAGGCCGCACTGCCCGTGTTGTATCCTTCGCCTTGTATGGTATAGAATTCCTCCATCAGTGGCAATTTGCGGCCGCCTTCAAGAAGATCTTTTTTTGTAGTTGTAGTATCCATTAAAAGTTGAAATAGTAAATATGTCGTTTACCAAATAGTGCCGCTTTCGCTGCCTTTTCAGACAGCGCAAAATCTATTGGAAACCGCTGATCATCAGCCTCAAGCTGAATTGTTTCTTCTTTTAGTAAATAATTTTCAGCCTCAAATAACATCAGTCGGTAAAATCCTGCTTTCATACTTCCGGGGAAAAAATTGAATGTCTGATCTTTCTTTTCGTAAGAAATTCCTGTCAGTGAATTTCCTTTTTCCAGCGCAAGTTGATACGGACTCAAAAAAGACCGTAAATCCATTTTAAAGGCACGGGCAGTAAAAGACTTGCTGGTTTCGGCCGAAATCATCACCTGCCAGGGATTCACAAAAGCAATACCTTCAACCTGAGTGGTTAACAGATTTAATAAGTCGATTTTACGTTTGTTTCCGCTGAGGAAATCTTCCTGTTCAAAACCATACAAAAGCCATACAAAAGGCTTCCAGGTTTTGTAGGTATATCCAATCAAAACGAGTGTTTGTTGCTCCTGAAGATAGTCCGCTCCCGTAATTAATCCTTCACTATCAAACCGTCCGATTAGCTTTGCCTCATAATTTCCGGGCGAGTTAGGCAGTTGATAAATCCTGGAATGCTGATCACCTCTGTTTTTAGTAAACAGATAGAGATTCTCCTCTCCCGCAACCATAGCCTCACAGTCGAAATTATTGGATTTCAATTTCACCAAAAAATCTTCCTGATCTTCAAAATGGAATTGAATTTTCTCAGTCTCCAATTTAGCATCTCCTTTCGTGGGAACATCACTCCTCCTGACTCTGTGAATATGCAAGTCTTTTCTGCTGCCACTGTTATTGCCAAAATCACCTATAAAAATAAACTCCTCATTCAAAGCCACATCTTCCCAATCTGAGTTTTTGATTTCCGGAAATATCAATCTTCTTACAATTTGCCCATTAGCTGTATCCATACCATACAAAACTGCTTCTCCCCCGCTGTCGTTATGCGTCCAAAGCAAGTCATCAAAAAAAATCAAACCTGAAGTTTCCTCTACCATTTTTGGAAGTTCGTACAGAAATGGAGGATTTTGCACCACAATTGAATATTTGCAGTTGACAAAAAGGCTGTCGGCGGGATCGAAATTAGTCGCAAACACATCATCACATTGCGCCTGCGTTTGTATTGTGCAAAAAAATACAGCTAAAAAAATGAGCCAAAAGCTCAGGAAATATTTCATTGATAAACAGCTTTTTTACTGGCCAGCAGTGTGTTTCGCAATAATGACACAATCGTCATTGGACCAACACCCCCGGGAACAGGTGTAATTGCAGAAGCTTTTTTGGATACTTCGTCAAAATCGACATCGCCGGCCAGGTAATAGCCTTTTTCTTTGCTGGCATCTTCCACGCGATGAATGCCCACATCGATAACTGTTGCTCCGGTTTTCACCATATCAGCCGTAACAAAGCCAACTTTTCCTATTGCAGCTATCAGAATATCAGCTTGTAAGGTAATTTCTTTGAGGTTTTTTGTACGACTATGGCAAAGGGTTACAGTGGCGTCGGCATTTTTCGCCTTACGCGAAAGCATCACGCTAACCGGCGTTCCTACAATATTTGACCGGCCAACAACAACAACATGCCTACCTGCTGTTTCAATCTTGCTGCGCTCCAATAATTCCATAATTCCATTTGGAGTGGCAGGAAGATAAGAAGGCAGCCCAAGCATCATGCGACCGGCATTTTCAGGATGAAAACCATCCACATCTTTTGCAGGGTTGATGGCCATTAATACTTTTTGTTCATTGATATGATCAGGCAACGGAAGCTGAACAATGTATCCGTCCACCTCTTTGTCCCGATTTAAGAAATCAACCATTTCAAGTAACTCCTTTTCAGAAGTGTTTGCCGGGAGTCTGTAAACTGAAGAGGTTATCCCTACTGATTTACAGGCTTTTTCTTTGGAGGCCACATAAGTTTGACTAGCAGCATCGTCACCCACAATAACAGCCACCAGATGAGGTGCATGCTCATCATTATCAATCATGGCTGCTACTTCTTTAGCAATCTCTTTTTTTATCTCTGCTGCGATGGCTTTCCCATCGATAATTTTAGTGCTCATGGAATTTTCAAATTTTAACGCCGACGCATCTGGTTCATCATCCGCATCATTTTCTGTCCGCCGCCACCAGTCATCATGCGCATCATTTTTGAAGTTTCGCTAAACTGCTTCACCAAACGATTTACCTCCACAATACTAGTACCGCTCCCCATGGCGATGCGTTTGCGACGGCTGCCATTAAGCAATTTAGGATCTTCCCGTTCAGCTGGAGTCATAGAATAAATGATAGCTTCGATACCTTTAAAGGCATCATCCTCTATTTCGGTATCCTTCAAGGCTTTACCCATTCCCGGAATCATGCCGGCCAAATCTTTGATGTTTCCCATTTTTTTGATTTGCTGTATCTGTTTGAGGAAGTCATTGAAGTTGAACTCATTTTTAGCAATTTTTCGCTGCAGTTTGCGGGCTTCTTCTGCATCAAACTGTTCCTGAGCCTTTTCGACCAATGAAACAATATCGCCCATGCCCAGAATACGATCGGCCATACGGCTGGGATAAAACACATCCAGCGCATCCATTTTCTCACCGATTCCCACAAATTTGATCGGTTTATCCACCACCGAACGAATACTTAAGGCCGCACCACCACGCGTATCACCATCTAATTTGGTAAGCACTACACCATGAAAATCGAGTCTGTCGTTGAAGGCTTTGGCAGTATTCACTGCATCCTGACCTGTCATAGAATCCACCACAAACAAAATCTCGTGCGGATCGACATTCTTTTTGATGGCCGCAATTTCGTTCATCATAAGCTCATCAATAGCCAGACGACCGGCGGTATCGATGATCACCACATTTTTGGCAGACTGCTTGGCATGTGCAATAGCCTTTTTAGCTATTCCAACCGGATCTTTACTGCCATCTTCGGTAAATACCTCAACACCAACCTGTTCGCCCAAAACTTTAAGCTGATCGATAGCAGCCGGACGATATACGTCGCCCGCAACAAGTAACACCTGTTTACCCTTTTTCGATTTCAGGTAATTGGCAAGCTTAGCCGAAAAAGTAGTTTTACCCGACCCTTGAAGACCAGCGATTAATATGATGCTTGGATTTCCTTTGAGGTTGATTTCGGTTTGTTCGCCCCCCATCAGCTCGGCCAGCTCATCATGCACGATTTTCACCATCAACTGCCCAGGCGAAACAGCAGTGAGAATCTTTTGCCCCAGTGCTTTTTCCTTTACTGTATTGGTAAAATCTTTGGCAATTTTAAAACTTACGTCAGCATCAATCAGGGCTTTTCGCACCTCTTTGAGGGTTTCGGCAACATTTATTTCGGAGATATGCCCCTGCCCCTTGAGCATTTTGAACGAGCGTTCCAGTTTTTCACTCAGGCCTTCAAACATAGTTTATTATCGGTTAATGATGAATCTTTTAAAGCTATTTTTCAGGCTGCAAAAGTAGCAAAAATTCCAGAGGCTGCGAACAGTAACACAGATTATAGCATATGCCTATAAATCACAACTTTGATAAAAAAATGATAGGTGCATTTTTTACCCTCTTGTTTCAAACCAAAAAGCACTTTTGTTGACTTTTCCCAGACAAGGAAAACATCAAAATCTTAGCAATAACCACCACAATTTCAACTGAAATTAAGCGTTATTAGTGAAACATCAGGCAGTGACAGGCCAGATAAATAGCCTATCTTTGCCCCCGATTTTTATTAAGCATTAAACCCTGATGAGGCGAATTCCTTTTGTAGCATTACTATTGATTACAGCACTTGCATTCAGCATTTTTTCCTGTCGCAAACAGGATGAGATCAGCACCAATCACGGCCTGAAGCTAAGCTTTTCGGCTGATTCGGTTGTTTTCGACACCGTATTTTCCAGCCTGGGATCTGCTACCCGTCAGCTGATGATATACAATAATAATAACGAACGTTTAAATATCAGTTCGATCAGGCTGGGAAATGCTTCTTCTTCTCCGTTCAGAATCAATGTGGACGGCAAACCCGGAACACAACTTTACGATATTGAAATACCCGGAAACGATAGCTTATTCGTTTTTCTGAGGGTAACCATCGACCCTGCCGACCAGCAAAATCCTTTTATCATTGAAGACGATCTGGTAATTGAAACCAATGGCAACAGCCAGCAGGTGAAACTCATTGCCTGGGGACAAGACGCTGTTTATATTGTTGCTGATCAGCAAATTGCAGGATTTCCACCTTTTAAAGTTGTTGCCGACAGCCTTGAAACAACCATTTGGACCGCCGAAAAACCTTATGTGGTTTACGGCTATGCGCTGATCGACAGCTATGGAACCCTTCAGATTGAAGCCGGCACGCAGGTGCATTTTCACGATAAATCCGGACTTTGGTCATTCAGCGAAGGCCAACTGATTGTCAACGGCACAGCAGAGTCACCAGTGCTTTTCAGGGGCGACAGGCTCGAAAGCAGCGAAGGACTAGACTACCGCAACGTGCCCGGACAATGGGATCGCATCTGGCTGATGGAAGCAAGAGCCGGAGCCGATCATCGCATTTCACATGCTATAATCCGAAATGGCTACATCGGAATTCAGGCTGAATCATTTCTGAAGCCTACCGAAGCCGCTTTGCGCATTGACAATACCATCATTGAAAATCTCACCGGAATCGGACTTTTTTCCCGTCTTTATGCCATAGAAGCCAAAAACCTGGCAGTTGCCAATTGCGGGGCTTATGCCATGGCACTGACGGGTGGCGGTGATTATCGTTTTGTGCACACTACAATTGCTAATAACTGGAACCTCTCTGTTAGAAATAACCCCTCACTGTTTTTTAATAATTTTCTGTTGGATTCACTCGAAAACCCCATTCAGCTGCCTTTTCAGTTTGAGATGGGCAATAGCATCATTTATGGCGCCAATCGTGAAGAATTTAACTACGAATTTGTTAGCAGCCCTGATACCAGCTATGTTTTCGAAAACTGTTTGATAAAAACAGAACGCAGACTGGCTGACTGGCCGGGCTTTGTAAACAGTATCGCCAACGAAAATCCTCTTTTCAAAGATTACGAAAACTTCAATTACAGACCCGACACCCTTTCACCGGTAATTGGAAAAGGAAAACCGGAATTTGCGCTGGAGGTTCCATTCGATCTTGATGGTGTTTCGCGTACCGAAAGTCCTGATTTAGGTGCTTATCAATTTGTTCCGGCCAACCGCTAAATCAGAATTATGATTATTGGTATTGGCGGTGTGAGCAGAGCGGGAAAAACTACATTGGCCGAGTGGCTTAGAAATCAGTTGCCGGGCAAAAAAACACATATTATCTGTCAGGATGATTTCGTGTTTCCCACTGATCGTATTCCCCGGATCAACAATCGTATCAACTGGGAACATCCGGATAGCATTGATCATGTAGCATTTAGAAAAGCGATTATTGCCGAAAGTAAATTAAATGAGATCGTGATTGCAGAAGGACTGCTCGTTTTTTATGACCGCTTGACCAACAGCCTGTACGATAGCATGTTAATGGTCGAAATTGGTTATCAAACTTTTTTAAGCAGAAAAGATCATGATCACCGCTGGGGACATGAGCCCGACTGGTATGTGCAGCATATCTGGGACAGCTTCCTAAAATACGGCAACAGCCCCGAGCCACATCGCACTTTAACCATCGATGGAACCAAAAACTTTCCGGTAAAAACGATTATGGATTTTATAGGCCAATAACACTTTTAAACATGAATTTTGAACTGATAGCGCAAACCAAAACTTTTGTACAACAAAAATTAGCCGGCGCCGAAAGCGGACACGACTGGCTGCACATCGAACGTGTTTATCAAAACGCTTTGCAGTTGCTCGAAAATCACGCATGTGACCAAACAGTGGTGCTGATCGCTGTTTTGATTCACGACCTGCACGATTCCAAATTTCAGACCGGAAAAGAGGAGGAAATTTTGAACGAAATCAAAAACTTTTTGAAAAATAACGGACTGGACAGCGATCGCATTGAGCATATCACTACAATAATCAATGGCATATCTTTCAGGCACAGCTTTGACAACCAAATTCCGAAGTCGATAGAGTTTGAAATCGTGCAGGATGCAGACAGGCTGGATGCCATTGGTGCCATCGGAATAGCAAGGGCTTTCAGTTATGGAGGCTTCAAGCAACGACCGTTTTATGACGACAACTTACCCTCGATTCAGCATAAAAGCAGCGCATCCTATCAAAAAAGCAACGCTGCAACCATCAATCATTTTTATGAAAAACTGTTGCTTCTCAAAGACCAGATGAATACTGAAAAAGCTAAAGCAATGGCAGAGAAAAGGCATCAGTTTATGCTTGATTTTCTGGCACAATTTGAATCCGAAAGAACAGGAAAAAGCTGATTAGTTCAACAGTTTTACTTCTTTTAAACTACGATTACCAACCTGATCTTTCACCTCAATCCTAAGGATATTTTCTCCTTTCTTAAGGCGCTCATCAACTTCATAAATCAGCAGATCGTTTTTGGCATCATACTCCATCAGCAGCCACTCCCCGTTAAGTGTGGCCGTGTAAGTATCAATGCCGGTTTCTTTGTCTTCAATCCTTACTTTTAAAGCAGTTAATCCGGAAACAGATTTTGTTTGGTCAAAATTCAAGCATTTGATGCTGGGTTTTAGCGTATCCGGCAGCACAGTGAATCGCCCCATCAACCGGGGTTCGGCACAGAGAAATCCATCTTCAAATTTGGTTTTCACTGCTGAAGTCTCATTTTTTTCGTCCAGATAGGCGATGTAAAACTTATCAGGCTTTTTGAAATCAGGAGTTTTAACAGCCAATTTATAGGCTTTATGCACAGGGATTGTCCGGTTGCCAATTTGAAAAATCTCAACACCGCTAATGCTGTCTTTTTCGTTGGCCACAACAAGATATTCATCCTTATAAAAAGCATCTTTTGGAATATTCAATTTGAAATTGTCACTTTCCAGGCTAAATAAAGAGCCGGCCTTGATAAGGATTCCGGAGTGAAAAACTTTTTTTAAAGAGGTATCTTGTTCCACGCCAATCAAGGTAAAAGGCAAAAATGAGCGGTTTTGATGAAAATCCATGACTTCAAATGCAAGTTTGAGCGTATCACCATATTTCACCTTGACAATTCCCAGCTGTTTTTCATAAAGGCCAAGTTTATTCAAGGGATCAACAGCAGTTTTGATCAATCGTTTTTTGTTTGTTTGATAATAGGCATAATCAATATAGCTGTTGATGTAACGCGTTTCGCCAAAAGAAAAACGATCAGCTCTTACTTCAAATAAAACTGTTGAATCCTGTACCAGCCGAATCGTATAAACTCCATTTTTATTAGGCATATCGTTATGCTGATCAATCACAGAAATCCCAAAAGCAAAGCTCCCGTTTAACTCAACAGCTTGATGTTCAGGCAAGCGATGTTGTTCTCCCCAACCCAGTACAGGCAAATAAAAAGGTTCGTGCTGTTGCTTTACAAAAGAAGTATCATTCATCGGATAAACCGCAAAATGACTGATTGCCGGCCTAATGTAATCTTTTATCTGAATACCAAAATACAAGGGATTCATGGGTTCCTGTGTGGCCGCATCACGGATTTCGAAATGAAGATGAGGCCCACCTGAAGAACCGCTGTTTCCGGATATTCCAAGTTGCTGACCATCTTTCAGCGGAAACCGTTCGGGATTTAGATAAAGATTTACAGCAAAAGATTTTTGCTTGTATTGCTCCTGTTTAACGAAAGCTTCAATATCAGGGCTAAACCGCTGTAAATGTGCATATACAGAAGTATAACCCTCCGGATGATTTACATAAATTGCCCTGCCAAAACCAAAAGGAGACACTGCAATCCTACTCACAAAACCATCTCCGATGGCAAATACCGGCTTTCCTTCAACCCCCTGAGTGCGAATATCTATACCGGAGTGAAAATGATTGCTGCGTAATTCGGCAAAAGTACCCGACAAATATATCGGGATATCAAGCGGATGACTATATTTTGGAAATTGTTGCTGAGCTTTTAGTGAAAATGAAAGCAAAACCAAAAAAGTAAAAAATAAGTGTTTCATTAAAACAGTTTAGTGAGTTGGTTCATGCGATTAATGATATGATCAGCATCCGGGAAATCGCCTTTCAGGTTATGTTCATTAAAAAAAACTGTTGTCAGTCCTGCCTGTTTAGCACCAATAATGTCTTTTTCATAAAGGTTTCCAATCATAACAGTTTCATTAGCAAGGGCACCACTCTTTTTCATCACGGCCTTAAAAAACCTTGGATCAGGTTTGGCATATCCTAATTCTTTTTGGGAATAAAACTGATGAAAATACTGATCGGCGCCAAGCCTTGCCAAAGCTTTTTTCATTTCTACCGTATCAGAATGGCTGGCGCTGGTAGCAATAATGCAAACGTAATGTTTTGAAAGCGTTTTCAAGCACTCCTCCGCTTCCGGAATCCAGGCTACGTTTTCCCATTCCGACATAGGTCCGGGCTCATCAAAATCGCGCATGATGGTATCGCCCCAGTCAAATATCAATGTTTTTATCATTTATCAAGCAGTTTGGGCAAAAATACCAAAAAGCGTGCTACTTTAATTTTAGTATTTTTGCAAGGTTTTCCGGAAGCAAATCTTTACCGGAGACCAGGATATTCCAAGAGTAGAAAATTTTCTGCAAATTTATCTGTTTATGAAGGCAAACCAGTTTATTTTTTTGCTGTGGATATTATCGGATGTGCTTTTGATCTCAGCATGTAATAAGGAAGAAACCAAAGATGATCCTTATCCGCCTTTTATTGTTTTAAATGGCGCTAATCCTGTCTGGTCACCTCTGGGTGAACCCTATGAAGATGCAGGAGCCGAAGCCTACGACATCACTGCCAGTCTCGACACTATTAATATCAGCGCAAGAATGCAGATAAACTCAAACGTTGATGAGGATGAAATTGGCTCCTATCGCGTAACATTCAACGTTGCGGACGAAGCCGGCAATCAGGCAGAAGAGATACAGCGTGTAGTTTATATCAATATTTTCAAATGAGATTTCGTTTCCCAATGGTCAGGCGCATTTCATTGCCATTGCTGGTAGTCTTCCGTATGGTAGTTGTGATGGTTTTGTTTAGCCTGAGCCGCTGGGTATTTTACATATTCAATCTCAACAGCTTTGGCTATCTGTCATTCGCTGAGTTGATGCCGCTGATGATTGCCGGAATACGTTTCGACCTGGCAGCCGTAACAATGGTTAATATACTGTATATTATTTTGTTATCAGTCCCAACCCCTTTAAAATATCATCCATTATGGCAAAAAACTGCCGATCAGATTTTCATCTGGACAAACGCCCTAGCGATCGGGCTCAACCTTATCGACACCATTTACTTTCGTTTTATTGCCAAGCGAACCACATCCGAGTTGTTTCAATTTTTGGGCAATCCTAATGAAAACATTCTGCCGCTGCTATGGCAGTTTCTAACGGATTACTGGTATATGTGGGTCATTTGGGTTCTTATTATTTGGGTTTTAGTCAAATCAATACGGTTTTTTGTTCCGCAATCACCATCTGCCATTCGGACGCGTACCTGGTATATTTTGCAATCGATGTTTTTTATATTGGCAGTAGCATTTATTGTAATCGCTGGACGCGGTGGATTACAGCTTAAACCTATCAGTTTGGTCACTGCAGGAAATTACGCCAGCACACAGCAAATCCCATTGGTATTGAACACTCCTTTTTCAGTTTTAAAAACCATCAATCAGCCAGCTTTGAGATACCGGCATGATTTTTCTGAAGAAGTACTGAATCAAATCTACACTCCTATTCAAAAAGTTGAACAACCTGAATGGTTTCAAAACGAAGACGTGCAAGCTAATTTCGTGATATTGATTCTGGAAAGTTTTGGACAAGAACTCATTAACTACTACAATCCGCGT
Organism: Bacteroidales bacterium; assembly: GCA_015709215.1. GTDB lineage: Bacteria > Bacteroidota > Bacteroidia > Bacteroidales > F082 > UBA5536. Next base: position 72,499 of record JACCQN010000005.1, on the reverse strand, counting down.
GAGGCAAGCCTGACTCCTTTTCTGGATAGTTTGCTGAGCCAAAGCATTACATTCAAAGGCAAGGCAAATGGCAAACGTTCGATCGAAGCCCTACCGGCAATCTTGGCAGGCATTCCTTCATTGATGCAAATTGATTATCCTACATCGGCTTATGCAGCAAATACTATTAAAGGAACTGGAAGTATCTTACAGCAAAAAGGGTATCATACAGCTTTTTTTCACGGAGGCAATAATGGCACCATGAATTTTGATGCCACGGCAAAAGCAGCCGGATTTAATCACTATTTTGGCCGACGGGAATATGGCAACGACAAAGATTTTGACGGCAGATGGGGAATATTTGATAAACCTTTCCTGCAATTTGCTGTTAAGCAAATGGATATTTTTCCAAAACCTTTTGCTGCAGCTGTTTTCACAATTTCTTCCCATCATCCCTTTACCCTGCCCGATGATTTTCGATTGCCCGAACAAAACGAATTCAGTGCGTTTGAAAACACCGTGAGATATACAGATTCTGCACTCAGAAGCTTTTTCGAAACAGCAAAGCAAACAAACTGGTTTGGTCAAACTATTTTTATCATCACTGCCGATCATACACAATCTGGTTCTCAATCAGATTTTTATCGCAACGAAATAGGCATGTACGCTATCCCGATTGCTTTTTACAGCCCTATGTTCGACAGTATTTACAGCTCAGAACGCATCACGCAGCAAACTGATATTATGCCGGCAATGCTGGCTTTGGCCGAAGTGAATCAACCCTTTGTTGCCTTTGGAAACAACCCTTTCGACGAACAAATTGACGCCTGGCACATTAGTTTTATCAATCAGGTCTATCAGTTTCAAAACAACAATTATTTGCTCCAGTATGATGGCATTCAGAGCGTAGGATTTTTCGATTTACAACATGACTCTATGCTACAGTATAATTTGATAGCAGAGCGATCAAACGCACTTATGCAACAGGAACAAAAACTCAAAGCTATACTACAGCAATACAATAACAGAATGATATCCAACAAACTAACCGCTGAATGAAAAAGGAAAGACTGCTGTTTATTGTAAATCCTATTTCAGGTAACACACAAAAAGAGAGCTTTCCTGCTTTTGCAAAAGAAGTAATTGATGCAACACGATTCGACTACGACATAACTTTTACGGAAGGGCCCAAGCATGCCTCCGAAATCAGCCGTCAGGCCGTTGCAGACAAATATGATATTGTAGTGGCTGTAGGCGGTGATGGCACAATCAACGAAGTTGCACGCAGCCTGATCAACACTGATACAAAACTTGGCATTATTCCAAGCGGATCAGGAAACGGACTAGCCCGTCACTTGAATATCCCTCTTAGTTTTGAAGGTGCTTTAAACCTCATCAACAAAGGTTTGAGTAGTAAAATTGACACAGCGACAATAAACAATGAGGTTTTTATCAGTATTGCCGGCGTTGGTTTCGACGCCCTTGTAGCCAAGCTTTTTGCTGAAGAAGCGGGCCGCGGATTTTTTACCTACTTCAAAATTGTTGCTGCCAGGTTTCAGCATTACAAGCCAAAAAGTTACGAGCTTATCCTTAAAAACGGAGAACGCATAAAAACCCGTGCCTTCTTTATTGCTTTTGCCAACTCCAATCAGTTTGGCTACAACACTACAATAGCGCCACAAGCCGAGCTTAACGATGGCCTGCTGGATGTTTGTATTGTACAAAAACCAAATATTTTTGAAATGCCCTTAATTATCAATCTTTTATTATTAAAGATGATACATAAATCGCACTATGTACAGGTTTTAAAGACCTCTGAGCTAATCGTAAAACGAAAAAAAAACAAGGTAATCAATCTTGATGGAGAACCTGTAAAACTAAAAAAGAACTTACACATCAAGGTAAATCCCCTGAGTTTGAACGTAATAATCCCACGAACAGATGAAGAAAAGAAACACCGAACAAGTCGTTTATTCCACCAATCCTGATTTTCCTGTTGAATCCGAAAACGAGCCCCTGCATACCCCAGCGCCATCAGAGCAAAAATTACGGGTGATGCTCGATCGCAAACAGCGAGGAGGTAAACAGGTAACCCTCATCACCGGTTTTACAGGTGACCCTGCCGACTTAAATACGCTCGGAAAAACACTCAAAAGTGCCTGCGGTACAGGAGGAAGCGTAAAAGATGGCGAAATAATTATTCAGGGAGATTTTAGAGAAAAGGTGCTTGCCATCCTGATCAAAAATGGCTATCGCCAAACAAAAAAAGCAGGCGGTTGAAAAAGGACAACAATTTATTTAAAATCAACAATCCAACTTATTGGGAAGAAAAATATAACCTCCCCAAACAAGGCTGGGATATGGGTTATGTTTCTCCGCCCATTAAGGCATACATTGATCAGCTGGAAGATAAAAAAATCCAAATCCTTGTGCCGGGAGCAGGAAAAGGATGGGAAGTGAAATACCTTTTGGATCAAGGATTTGAAAATGTTTTTTACCTCGATTTTTCTGTTGAAGCCGTCAAGAAATTTAAAGAAAACTGCCCTACTTTTCCTGAAGATCACGTTATGCCTAATGACTTTTTTTTGATAAATCGCCAATTTGACCTGATACTGGAGCAAACATTTTTAAGCTCCTTCCCGCCAATAAACTGGCCCGAAATTGCAAAAAAGATCAGCAACCTTTTAACATCGGGCGGAAAGTACACCGGATTACTTTTTAACCATGATTTCGGACAGAAGTATCCTCCTTTTGCGGATACGCCCGAAAAATACGTTGAAGTGTTTCAGCCTTATTTTTTATTTAAAAAATTTGAAGACGCCTATAATTCAATAAAACCGCGAGATGGAAGAGAGTTGTTTTTTATCTTTCAAAAAAAATGATTTGGATAATCCATCCAGATTACTGTATATTCGCTCTGCAATTGTTTTATTAAAACAACCTTAAAGTTCGAATATCATGGAAATCCAAACATTATCCTCCATTGGCAATATTTCTAAAAGAGAAAATCTGGCCTCCGTTGAGCATGAAACCCATTCATCTGCTTTGGTTTTGGAATCACTGCACCCCTTTCCGGGTTATCATGGCACAACAGTTCCGGATCGTACTGACCCTAAATCGCTTTTTCTGGTAACAAAAAACATTTATAGTGGCGATAGAATCATCCGAAGTATCAAACAAGTGAAGCAGAATTTTCCACATTTTTTTGACGGAGCTCCCGGATTAATCAACCTTTATAACAAGCCGACCGGTGTGATCCGATTAAAATATCTGCCCTACAATTTAGTTGGCGAACTGATAAGTGCCTTTCAGGATTTAGGCCTGGAATTCATCAAAAATCGCAAAGTAAATAATTATGAATCAATAATTAAGATTACTAAATACTTTATGCTGGAAAAAGTGAGCGAAGGAATTTGGCACGACCAAAACTGGAAAGAGCTGTATTACCTCAACCTGCCGCTTCAACTGAGGTGGAATTCCTTTGAAAAAATTACCTCGAGTATCAAACATAATGTTGATGACAATAATTTTGATGCAGCCTTAACAACATTATACGACAAAGATGGCGTACTCGACCTGGTACGAATTTATGACGAAGAAAGCTGTCAGGGCAAATTAATTTTTATCCACGAGAAATATTTAGAAGCCATCAAGTATTTATAAATTAAACTCTTACACTCACAATGTTTGATTGGATTATAGAGACATTTAAAAAAATTGCCCTGCGCATTAATTTGAGTGAATATTACGCTAGTATCTTAAGCGAGAGCATTGCTTTTATCAGTTTGATTATCATCGCCATTGCATGTTATTATCTGGCATGGTATATCATTAAAAGAACACTCTATCAGTTTATTAAAAGATCGAAAACAAATTTTGATGACATTCTGATTCGTAACAAAGTAATTGCCAGGGCGTCATTACTTGTTCCATCATGGATTATCAATGAATTTTCGCCACAGACACTACCAAGTTTTCCAAAGACTTTTAGCTTCGTTCAGGAAGCCGTTGAAGTGTATGTTATTTTCGTGATTGCCTTTATGCTTGACGCTGTAATCACTTCGATCAATGACCTTTACAATACTTTCGAGGTATCAAAAAGCAAACCCATCAAGGGATTGATGCAGGTATTAAAGATCATTTTATACATTGTTGCAGGGCTATTAATCATTGCCACTTTAATAGGACAAAATCTGAGCAATCTTATTTTAGGTCTTGGCACCTTATCAGCAGTTCTGATGTTGATCTTTAAAGATCCAATATTGGGTTTTGTAGGAGGCATTCAACTCACGCTTAACGATATGGTGAGGATAGGCGACTGGATCAGCATGCCAAAATATGGAGCTGACGGTGATGTACTCGAAATTACACTCACCACAGTTAAAGTGCAAAACTGGGATAAAACCATCACCACTATTCCAACTTATTCAATGGTCTCCGATTATTTTACCAATTGGAGAGGAATGTCCGAATCTGGCGGGAGAAGAATCAAACGACACATTTCGATCGATATGGACAGCGTGAAGTTTTGTACGGCCGAAATGCTTGAAAAGTATAAACAATATCAGCTAATCTCAAAATATATTTCGGACAAAGAACAAGAAATTGAATCCTATAATACTGAAAATAAAATAGATACTTCTACTTTAGTCAACGGAAGGAGACAAACAAACCTGGGTGTTTTCAGGGCTTATCTGCGAATTTATTTTGAAAATCATCCCCGCGTAAATCAAGACATGACTTTGATAGTTCGCCATCTTCAACCTACTGAACTCGGGATTCCTATTGAAGTTTATGTGTTCAGCAAAAACAAGGCCTGGGTAGAATACGAAGCACTTCAAAGTGATATTTTTGATCATATTTTGGCCGTTGTTCCAAAATTTGACCTACGTGTTTTCCAGGCACCATCAGATGGCAGTATCAACAAGCTTACAGATCAATTGCAAAAATTAGTAAAGCCTGAAACCAGTCAGCTGAATTAGTATCCAAACCCAAACTCCCTTCCTTTGTCGATGGCTTTAACCCCTTCACTCATCCATTTGGGCTCGGGCGCTCCCATCAAAAAGTGATCAAAAAACTGTTCTAATCTCAAGGTAAAATCCCGGGTATCGGCAAAACGACTCAGATTATGCGGAGCGCCGTTGTAAACCAGCATCCATACTGGTTTTTGCAGCCTCCGTAAAGCCGTAAAATATTCTATCCCCTGATACCATGGCACTGCGCCATCCTCGTCATTGTGCATCATCAAGAGTGGTGTATTCACTTTGTCGGCATAAAACAAGGGTGAATTTTCAATATACGCATCCAAATCACTCCAAAGATCCTTACCTATGCGGCTTTGACCGTCTTCATACTGAAAAGCCCTCACCATGCCACTTCCCCAACGAATTCCGCCATAAGCACTGGTCATATTGCTCACTGGAGCTCCTGCCATCGCAGCTTTAAAACGATCGGTGCGGGTAATCAGCCAGGCAGTTTGATAGCCTCCCCAGCTCTGCCCCTGCAATCCCATGCGGGTGCTGTCGAGTCCTGGATATTGCTTCAAAATTGCATCCACACCGCTCATGATGGCATCATAAGCACTTTGTCCGGGTTCGCCAATGCGATAAACAATATCCGGAACAAAAACCCCATAACCTCTTGAGGTATAATCGCTAAAATTAATTACCGATCGAGATGGTTTAGGTGCATAATGACGATGCAAATTATCGCTGTTGCGTTCATAAAAATAAACTAAAACGGGATAGCTTCCATCGTCCTTGTAACCAGCCGGCAGATACATCAGGCCATCCAGCGAATCATTGGCATAGGAAACCCATGAAACAATTTCGACACTTCCCCAACAATAATTTTGTTGCTGGGGATTGGCATCCGTAATACGAGCGATTTTCTTCCAGTTTTTGTGAGTCAGATAATAATCAGGAAAAGCAATGAATGATTCACTCCTGAAAAGCCAGGTTTCAGCATTTTTAGCTTTTATCAGTCCTGATAATCTGGCATCTTCCGTATGCAGCACTGCCAGTTTTTCGCGTGCACGATTGAATCGGGCAAAGCCTGATTGCTTGGTGTCCTTGTCAAAAACGCTGAGCAACATAGTTTTCGGCAGATATTTTTCATCCGGGTCAGTTCTAAGATAGGTGTATCGCATGTGTTTTGCTGATTCTTTTCCCAAAATTCTTTTACACTGCTCAGGCGAAGCCGGATCCAGCTGCCAGATGCCATAAGCGCTATAAACCAATGCTTTTCCATCTTCAGTCCAACCAATCAACCCTAAGGGGCCAGATTCGTTAGGCACATCATTTTCGGCATCATAAAAAATATCTTTCGTTTTGTTCGCCAATAAAATAATATTTGCTGTTGCTATTTCCTTGCTGTACCAACTGCTATCAAGACGATCGTAGAACAACAAAAAATCACCTTTTGGACTCAGGCTTACAATCGAATTTGCCTTCGAAAGCAGTTTGACCGTATCGCCGTTCAATCTGTTTATGCGATAATAATCAGCATAACGTGTTTGTTCCCAGCTATTAAGATATTCATAGTTGTCATCTGAACTTCCCAATAAAAAAACCGGATTTAGTTGTGCATCAAATCGGACATCCGGAATGTCCTTACTGGCTAATGGAATAAGTTTGTTATCAGCTGGATAAAAAGCAGCCAGATAACTCCTTTTCTTCTCCCGATCAAGTTGCTTTATTTGCTGACTTTGAAGCTGCTGATCTTTCCAATTCCAAATATCAATACGCACTTTTTCATCATCTGTCAGGCTATCTTTTACTTCAGGTAATGGCTTTGGTGCCATGCCCAGGTAGAGTAGCTGTTGATCATCGCTAAAAGCAGGCCTGGCATACGGGCTTACGTGAAAACCTTCAGGCATGGCATTAAAAACAGTATCAATTTGTTGAATATCATCATTATGAGTACTCCAATAAGTCAGTTGATAAACCTTTCGTTTAATAGTATCTTTTGTCACTACCAAAGCCAATTGATCTCCCATTTTATCAGCCTGAAACTGCTCAATCTCACCTCTCAGTGAAAAAAGCCATTTTGAAGTCCAGGATTCTAGATCAAAACGGTACAAAGCCAAAGAATCGATGGTATCATTTGGTTTCTGAGCATAAAAGAGTGCGCTCCCCATTTCGGCCAGGGATGTTTGTTTAACATTTTTAATTGATTGTCTTTTATTTTTCTCCAAATCCCAAATACCCATCCACACCGGATCATCCTTTTTGGCCTTTTTCTTTTTTGGTTTCAAACTATCGGCCACTTGATCCTGCTCTGGTTCATAACCTGATTCGTGAAGCCAAACCAGAACATTTCCATGTTTATCGGGAAATTGAAACGATTTCACCTGCGGTATTTTTTCAAGTGTTCTGTTGGCAAAAAGGAAAACTCCCATACTATCTTTTGGTAATTCATCCTTCTTTACTCCTTTAATCTTCAATCTTTTCACTGTGTCATAAGGAGGATATATCGCAAATGCCAGTCCAGCGGAACCCTGACTTATTGTTGCCTTTTTTGCCCGGGGAATCGTATCAACAGCTGTCAATTTACTCAGCTGTTGAACTATTAAAACACCATCGCCTTGGTAAGGATTTCGCTCATAAACAGCAATTGTGCCATCGTTGGATAACTTCATATTGTCCAAAACAAACCATTTATCATGAGCCTTATGACCCAATTTTTCACAGTTCTGAGCAATAGAAAATTGAATAAGAAACAGGGTTAAAAACAAGAATCCAAGTATTTGCTTAGTCATAGTATGAAATTAAATAGGTAAGCACAAGCATTTGAAAATAAAATTGCAGTAACAAATTTAGTATAAAAATTAATCAAACTGGCTCAAATAGCTTGTATTATAATCATTTGATCTCAAATTAATAGTTTGAAAAATTGACTGAAACAAGCGGGAAAATAACTATTTTTGTCACAACTAACATATAAAGCAATCCTTGCAATAACGTAGTCGCCATGAGTTATATATCCTTCGAAAAAAGTCAACTTGTAAACCTCGAATTTGCTTTACAGCATGAGCTGCTTCGCAGCAACCGCGCAGGAGGCTATTCCAGCACTTCCATAGCCGGCTGCAATACACGAAAATACCATGGGCTGCTTGTGGTACCCCAACCCTGGCTGGATCAGGATAATCACGTTTTACTCTCTGCTCTTGACGAAACTATTATTCAACACAACGAAGCCTTTAATTTTGGTTTACACATGTATCCCAACGGACATTTTGAGCCTAAAGGCCATAAATACCTTCGTGAATTTACTGCTGAACCCATCCCAAAAATCACCTATCGTGTTGGTGGTGTTGTACTTAGCAAGGAAATGATTTTTGCACAGACTGAATCAAGGATAATGATTCGTTACACTTTGCTTGATGCACACAGCAAAACGACTTTGAGGTTAAAACCCTTTCTGGCATTCAGAAATGTTCATGAATTAACCAGAGCAAACTATGATGCCAATACAAAATATGAAGCTATAAAAAATGGTGCTCGCTGGCAAATGTATCCGGGCTATTCGCCACTATTTTTCCAGCTTTCAAAGGCAAATGAATATACTCATGTCCCCGACTGGTATTTCAATATAGAATACATCCGCGAAAAAGAGCGTGGATTTGCATATCAGGAAGACTTATTGGTCCCCGGATTTTTTGAAATGCCACTCAAAAAAGGTGAAAGTGTCATCGTGTCGGCCGGGCTGGAAGCTAAAGAACCAGAACGATTTAAACAACAGTTTTCTGCTGAAATTAAGAAACGTACTCCACGGAATAATTTTAAAAATTGTTTGCTCAATGCAGCTGAACAATTTATTGTTAAAAGCTCCGATAAAACCACATTAATGGCTGGTTTCCCATGGTTTGGGACTTGGGGTCGCGACACATTTATTGCCCTTCCAGGAATAACCCTGACTCGGAATGACGAAAAAAGTTTCAAAGCCGTGCTCGATACCATGATTCAAAGCATGCAAGGTCCGCTTTTTCCGAACTTCAACAGGCGAAACCCCGAAGCATTTGCAGCTGTGGATGCTCCACTATGGTTTTTCTGGACGCTTCAGCAATATCATGAGATTAGTGGAAAAAGCAAAAAATTCATCTGGAAAACATATGGCAGCACGCTCATCATAATTCTGGACAACTATCGCAATGGTACGGTTTATAATATCCGGATGCTCCAAAATGGCTTGATCCACGCCGGAGAAAATGGTCAGGCACTCACTTGGATGGATGTTGTTTCGAAAGGCAAAGCAGTTACACCACGCGACGGACTTGCCGTTGAAGTGAATGCCCTTTGGTATAATGCCGTTCGGATGGCGCTTGATTTTGCTGCTGAGGCCAAAGACGAGTCGTTTATTAAACAGTGGAAAAATCTCCCGTCAATCATCCAGAATGCTTTTGTTGAAGTATTTTGGGATGCAGAAAATTCGCGCATGGCTGATGTTGTAAATGACAATAAGAAAGACTTCTCCGTTCGGCCAAATATGCTTTTTGCTGTTTCTTTGCCTTTTAGTCCGCTGGGCGACGAGATTAAAGCTAAAATACTTAATACTGTTCGCTCCGAATTACTTACTACAAGAGGATTGCGAAGTCTTTCGCCCAAAAACCCGAAATATAAAGGGATTCTCTGGGGCAATCAGGAGGAAAGAGACCATGCCTACCATCAGGGAACTGTATTTCCGTGGCTGATCGATCATTTCGCAGAAGCCTGGCTCAAACTTCATGGCAAGGGGGCGCTTCCTTTTATTGAAGAACTCTATCACAACTTTGAGGAAGTTATGCACGAAAGCGGACTAGGCTCAGTTTCAGAGGTTTACGATGGCGACCCGCCCCATGCCGCAAGAGGAGCTATTTCGCAGGCATGGAATGTTGCAGCTTTGCTTCGTTTGAACTACCTTATCCAGCAAAACCAATAAAACGACACCCTATGAAAATACTTATGTTCGGTTGGGAATTTCCACCTCACATCACCGGCGGGCTCGGAACTGCCTGCTTTGGATTGACAAAAGGACTGGTAAAACATGATACCGACATCATTTTTGTGGTTCCAAAAGCCTACGGCGACGAAAACCAGGAAGCTGTGCGCATTGTTAATGCCAGTGAAGTAACTATTAATCTGGAAATTGATGAAGAACGCGAATACTGGGACAGGGTGCAATACATGGAAGTGGGTTCCAATATCATTCCTTATGTTGGTCCGGAAGAATTTAACAAAGTGACTGAGTTGGAAAAACGTGCCAGCGAAAACTTCAAGAGCAAGGTTTTTTCTCAGAAATATGAGTTTTCGGGCAAATACGGCCTCAACCTGATGGAAGAAGTGGCACGCTATGCACTCGTTGGAAGTGCCATAGCAACCAAACAGGATTTTGATGTTATCCATGCACACGACTGGCTTACTTATTTAGCTGGTATTGCGGCTAAAGAAACCACTGGAAAGCCTTTGGTGGTGCATATGCATGCTACAGAATTTGATCGCTCCGGCGAAAACATCAACTCTGATGTGTATGCCATTGAAAAACGTGGCATGGAAGCGGCTGATCGCGTGATAACTGTAAGTAATCTTACCCGTCGTATCGTGATTGAACGCTACGGTATTGACCCTTCCAAAGTAGTCACCGTCCACAATGCCGTTGATCCTAAAGAAAAGGAACTGTCTGATGCAGAAAAGCAGATCAAAGAAAAAGTGGTGACCTTTCTGGGTCGGATTACCTTTCAAAAAGGACCTGAATATTTTGTGGAAGCAGCCAATAAGATTCTGAAAAGAGATAACAATGTGCGTTTTGTGATGGCAGGAACAGGCGATCTGTTGCATCGTATGGTGATGCGTGTGGCGCAACTTCGGATTGGACATAAATTTCATTTTACCGGTTTCCTGAAAGGCGATGATGTGGATCAGATGTTTGCCATGACAGATGTTTTTGTGATGCCATCTATTTCTGAGCCTTTTGGTATTGTGCCACTCGAAGCCATGCGTTCTAATGTTCCGGTTGTCATTTCTAAACAATCCGGTGTTTCTGAAATTTTGAAGCATGCCATTAAAGTTGATTTTTGGGACATCGACGGACTTGCCGATGCCATCTATGGTTTGTGTCATTATCAGGCACTCAGTGAGGATTTTATCAAATATGGCAAACAAGAGGTGGAAAACCTCAAATGGGAGCACGCCGCTGCTAAAGTAAAAGAAGTTTATACCTCAGCCCTGGAAGATTTTAAAAATAGATAAACAACCAAAAAATATACGAAATGAATAAGTCTATCTGTCTTTATTTTCAAGTTCATCAGCCATTTCGTCTGCGAACTTATCGATTCTTTGATATCGGCAAAAACCATCATTACTTCGATGAATATTTCAATCGACTCATTTTAAGGAGAGTAGCAGAAAAAAGCTACTTGCCAATGAACGAAATCCTGCTAAATATCATAAAGGAACATCCAAAAGATTTCAGGCTAAGCTTTTCGTTTACAGGCCTTGTTTTGGAACAGATGGAATTATATACTCCCGAAGTACTGGAAAGTTTCAGAAAATTAATTGCTACCGGTAATGTCGAAGTGCTTTCAGAAACTTATGCGCATTCGCTAAGTTCACTGCGCAATAATGGTGAATTTGAACGTCAGGTGAAAGCACATACCCAAAAAGTAAAGCAGTTATTTGGCATAAAACCAACAAGTTTCCGCAATACAGAATTGATTTATTCTGATGAAATTGGCGAGCGTGTTGCTGCCATGGGCTACAAAGTGATGCTCACCGAAGGCGCCAAACATATTTTGGGATGGAAAAGTCCTAATTTCATGTACACAAACGCCATCAATCCAAAGCTCAAAGTACTTCTTAGGAATTTCAGGCTAAGCGACGATATCACCTTCAGATTTTCGCAGCAAAACTGGTCGGAATGGCCAATTACTGCTGAAAAAATGGTTGGATGGCTGAATAAGTTTCCTGAAAAAGAAGAAATTATCAATATCTTTGTAGATTATGAAACCTTTGGTGAGCATCAACCTGCCGCTTCAGGTATTTTTGATTTTATGAAAGCGCTTCCTTCGGCAGTAATCAAAAACTCCCCCTATCGCTTTCGCACACCCGACGAAATTACCAAAAAACATCAACCGGTATCTTCCATTCATGTGCCCTACCCCATTTCGTGGGCAGATGAAGAACGTGATCTTTCGGCTTGGATTGGCAATAATCTTCAGGATGATGCCTTGGAAAAACTCTCGGCCTTATCCGAAAAAATTGAGGAGGTTGATGATGTTGATTTGAAACGCGACTGGAACTATTTGCAATCATCTGACCATTTTTATTATATGTGCACCAAATGGCTTTCGGATGGTGATGTACATAAATATTATAATCCATACCCTTCTCCCTACGAAGCTTATATAAATTATATGAACGTGCTTTCAGACTTTGCAATCAGGCTTGAAGAAAAATCTCCTGGAGCAGCCGAAATAATGGATAATGTGCTTAAAAACACAAGCAAACTGGGGAAGGAATTGGGGAAAATGGCTTCAAAAAAAATTCAGGAAGCTGAAAAGTCTGTCAAAGAAAAATACCAACAAACTAAAGCCAAAAGTAAGCCCGTTTTTGAAGATATCATGCATCTTTCTGATGCAAAGGTAAAAAAACTCATCAAGGAATTGGAGGCAGAGCAACTAGCTGTTGCCCTAAAAGATGCCAGCGAAGAAATACGCGGGAAAGTAATACCAAACCTCACGCAGAAAGCTAAAAAGCAAATGGAAGATCTTCAGCAAAAAATGACTGAAATCAAACAAAAAGATATACAAGCTATGCGCAAAAAAGTGGAAGAAAAACTGAAAAATTTTTTCTGATAATTGTCACCTAATCACACAAATTAACTTAATTAACTAAAACATTAAACACCCGAAAACAAAGTGTTTCCGGACTTATATTAAATTGTCTGAATATGAAGAAACCATCTTACATTTTCGAAACGAGTTGGGAAGTCTGCAATATGGTCGGCGGTATTTATACTGTGCTCTCGACTAAAGCTAACCAGATGACCAATCTCTTCGGAGATCATTATATTACCATTGGACCGGATGTGTGGAAAGAAACCAGTGAAAACCCTTATTTTATTGAAGATTTGAATCTTTATGCCGTTTGGCGAAAAAAACTGGCTGCCAAAGGCCTTAAAGTGAGAATTGGACGATGGGCGATTAAAAGCCGTCCAATAGCAATTTTGATAGATTTTACACCCTTATTTGTACAAAAAGATACTATTTTTACTGAATTGTGGGAAAAATTCAAACTGGATTCTATCCATGGCCACTGGGACTATATCGAACCTGCTATGTTTGGCTATGCTGCCGGACAGGTGATAGAGAATTTTTACGACACCTATCTTCACCCAACCGAAGACGTTGTAGCCCAGTTCCATGAATGGATGACTGGCACAGGTGTTTTATACGTAAAAGGACATTGTCCACAAATTGCCACAGTTTTCACTACGCATGCTACCTACCTTGGGCGATCAATAGCTGGCAACGGACTTCCGCTATACAGAGATCTGAAACAGTACAATCCAACAGTAATGGCTAACCGGTTGAATATCGTTGCGCAACAATCACTCGAGTACACAGCTGCGAAGGAGGCAGATTCCTTTACAACTGTAAGTGAAAGTACTGCTGCCGAATGTGAACAGTTCCTGGGACGTAAACCTGATGTTATCACCATCAATGGGTTTGATAAGGATTTTATGGCAGATCGGGAAGTGCTCAAAGAAAAACGTCAGCTCGCACGCAATAAAATATTGAATATAGCTAGCGCTTTGGTTGGCGAAAATTTGCCAGAAGACAGTCTTTTTGTTATTAACAGCGGACGGTATGAATTCAAAAACAAAGGCATAGATGTTTTTATTGATGCCTTGGCAAAGCTTAACAAAAGCGAAAAACTTAAAAAAACCATCTTAGGCATAATAGCTGTACCTGCTAATATAAGTGGCCCCTCAAAAGATTTGAAAAAAAGATTGTCGGAGCCCGAAATAGCCAAGCATCCTACTGACGAACCTGCTACACATCACCTCTTTGAAGATGGTTCAGATATGGTGATTCGTAAGATGAGGGAAAACGGCCTCAATAATCAGCCTTCCGATAAGGTGAAGTTAATTTTCGTCCCCGCCTATCTTAATGGCAATGATGGTATTTTCGATATTACTTATTACGATTTTCTAACGGCTTTCGATCTCTCTGTTTTCCCGTCCTATTACGAACCATGGGGCTATACACCACTCGAAAGTATTGCTTTTGCTATCCCAACTATCACAACTGACCTGGCGGGTTTTGGTATTTGGGCTCAGCAAACGGAAGCATCCAAAGACGCTGTAACCGTAATTCACCGCGATGAAGATAATTATGAAGACGTTGTTAATCAAATTTCAAAAGTAATTGAAGAGTTTTCCCGTTTATCGAAGCAACAACTGGAAAATTTGGGAACAGCCTCCCTTCAAACAGCAACAAAAGCACTGTGGCCCGACCTGATTCAAAATTATCAGCAAGCCTGGCATCAAGCCATAGAAAAATCGGCCGGTCGGGCTGATCAGTTTGAGCTAAAACGCCAAACTGAAACCCTGCGTAATTTTGACTACCGGAAGCAGGATCAACCCAACTGGAAAAAAGTCCTTATCCAACCCGTTTATACCAAAAGGCTCAAGAAACTACAGGAACTCTCAAAAAACCTATGGTGGTCATGGAATTATGAAGCTCACTCGCTTTTTGAATCCATTGATCCGGAAGGATGGGAAAAATCTGAACAAAACCCCATTTCGATGATGGAGGGCCTTTCAAAAAACCAAATGGAAGCACTCGAAAACGATACTATTTTTATTCAAAAGCTAGACAAAGTTTACGATTCTTTCAAAAGCTATATGAAACAAGCACCTCGTTATGAGGATCTTATTGCTTATTTCAGTATGGAGTACGGCTTACAAAAAAGTTTGAAAATTTACTCCGGAGGCCTTGGTATCCTGGCTGGTGATTACCTTAAAGAGGCCAGTGACTCAGGCGCTAACCTCCTGGCTATTGGATTGCTTTACCGTTATGGTTACTTTACGCAAAACATTTCTCTTTTTGGTGATCAGCTGGCAAACTATATTCCACAGAAATTCACGCACCTGCCTCTTGAACCAGTTCGAGATGAAAATGGTGATTGGGTCACTATCAGCATTGCTTTTCCTGGAAGAAATGTGGTAGCCAAAGCATGGAAAGTAAGCGTGGGTCGTATTCCACTTTATTTGCTTGATACTGATATCGAAGAAAACCAGCCAGAAGATCGCGGTATCACGCATCAGCTTTATGGAGGAGATAACGAAATGCGCTTCAAACAAGAGATGATTCTTGGTGTTGGAGGTATCAGATTATTGTGGAAACTGCATCTTAAACCATTGATTTATCACAGTAATGAAGGTCATTCAGCTTTTATTGGTCTTGAAAGATTGAGAACATACATCGAACGTCACAACCTGAGTTTTAATGTTGCCCGCGAGCTGGTTCGTTCTTCCAGTTTGTTCACCACACATACACCTGTTCCGGCCGGTCACGATGCTTTTGAAGAACATTTGTTGCGAACTTATATGCCACATTATGCTAACAGGTTAAATATCAGCTGGAACGAGTTTATGAATTTAGGTAAATTCCGCCCGGATGATCCAACAGAGAAGTTCTCAATGAGTGTGCTTGCAGCCAATCTAAGCCAGGAAATGAATGGTGTAAGCCAAATTCACGGAAGAGTATCCAGAGAAATGTTCCAACCACTTTATCCTGGATATTTTCCTAATGAGCTGCATATTGGTCATGTAACAAATGGTGTGCATTATCCCACCTGGACCGATTCGGCCTGGCAGCAACTTTATCAGAAAACTTTTGGTGAAGACTTTGTTAACAATCAGTCAAATGCCAGTCTATGGAGTAAAATTAAAGAAGTTCCGGACGAAACAATCTGGGCAATAAGAACACAGCTAAAAGAAGAGCTGATACACTTCGTGAAATATCGTGTTAAACAGGATATGACGAAGCGTCAGGAAAGCCCGAAACTGATCCTGAAAACACTTGAAAATCTCAATAAAGATGCGCTGATTATTGGATTCGCCCGTAGGTTTGCAACCTATAAGCGGGCTTACCTGTTGTTTGCCAATCTTGAGCGATTGAGTCAAATCGTTAATGACAATGAAAAACCTGTTCTTTTCCTCTTTGCGGGCAAAGCCCATCCAAATGACAAAGCCGGACAAGACCTGATTAAAAGAATCATGGAAATTGCCCGTATGCCTGATTTCATTGGTAAGGTTTTATTTATTGAGAACTATGATATGGAGCTTGGGAAAAAGCTCACAAATTGCGTGGATGTTTGGCTTAATACGCCTACACGTCCACTCGAAGCCTCGGGTACCAGTGGCGAAAAAGCTGTTATGAACGGGGTTTTAAACTTTTCGGTGCTCGATGGCTGGTGGGCCGAAGGTTATCGCCCAAATGCCGGATGGGCCATTCAGGAAGGTCGTACCTATCAAAACCAACAATATCAAGATGAATTGGATGCTGAAACGATCTACAATTTACTCGAAAATGATATCACAAGCGCTTACTTCAGCCGCAACGAAAACGGAATTCCTAATAAATGGATTCAATTTATCAAAAACAATATAGCAGAAATTGCGCCTCATTTCACTATGAAACGCATGCTCGATAATTATTACGATCGCTTCTATAATAAACTAACCGAAAGAGCAAAGCATCTGCATGCCAACCGCTATGAGGCGGCTTTTGAAATTGATAACTGGAAGACAAAAATAAGGCAACACTGGGATCAGCTGGACGTAAAATCTATCAAAGTTCCTGATCCAACTATTCGACCTCTCAATTTCGGAGAGAACTTTATTGCTGAAATAACGTTGGATACACCTGGATTGCAGGCAGGCGATGTTTCTATCGAGTTGCTTTTTGGCCGTAAACTTTTCGATAAAATTGATGAGATTGTTTTTGTTGAACAAATGGATCTTATTGAATCAGGTGATGGGTGGGCTACCTACAAAATTAACGTGCCCATATACAGAGCCGGGGTTTACGATTATACTTTCAGAATTTATCCTACAAACAGACTGTTACCTCACAGGCAGGACTTGCCGCTAGTGAAGTGGATTGGCTAAAAAAGCCCCCGATCTTATGAAATACAGGGGCTTTTCTTTTAGTGTTTTTCGGGAATACGTTTGAGTATTTCCAGCGTCAAATTCCAAAACTTCATAACCGTTTCAATCTGAATCCGTTCATCAGGTGAGTGTGCTCCCTTTATGGTAGGACCATAAGAAATCATATCCATTCCGGGATATTTATCACCTATCAAACCACACTCCAGTCCTGCATGAATAGCTTTAACATCAGGCTCCTGAGCAAATAAATCCTGATAAGCTTTTACCGTAATAGCACGGATCTCCGAGTTCGGATTGGGAGCCCATCCAGGATATCCATTACTATGGTTTACCTCTGCTCCTGCCAAATTAAAACAGGCGGCAACCATTTGAGCAATATCTTCCTTCGCTGATTCCACAGAGCTTCGCTGACTGGTGGTAATCACCGTCCTGCCGTCTTCCATCCTTACAGCCGCCAAATTAGTTGAGGTCTCAACAAAATTTGGAATGCGCTGCGACCAGGCCATAACACCATGCGGACAGGCGTAAAGACTATTCAACAATTTGTTCTGATCTTCAACTTTCAACACCAGATTCGAATCTACTTTCACAACATCAATCGTAATTTGAAGCCTGGGTTCTGTAACAGCATATTCATAAATCATTTCGTCAGCACTTTTTGCAACAAATTCTTGAAGTGTTTTTGCTGCTTGCTTATCCACTGCAACTATCGCATAAGCTTCTCGGGCAATAGCATTGCGCAAGTTTCCTCCTTCGAAATAGGCCAGTCGCAACCCAAAATCTTTGGCTGCTTTCCACACAATCCGGGTTAAAAGTTTATTTGCATTTCCCAAGCCTTTGTGAATATCATCACCTGAATGACCACCTTTAAGTCCTTTTACATCAATGCGATAAAAAACAGCATCTTTTCCAGCTTCCTCGGTTGTATAAGGAAGTGTGATAACGGTATCTTTTCCTCCTGCACAGCCAATAAACAATTCACCTTCATCTTCCGAATCAAGGTTGAGCAAAATTTTTCCATCCAAAAAATCAGGTTCTAAGCCAAATGCACCAGTAAGTCCGGTTTCTTCATCTACAGTAAACAAGCATTCAATAGCACCACGCTGAACAGATTCGTCTGCAAGCAGTGCAAGCTGGGCTGCCACACCAATGCCGTCATCAGCACCAAGGGTTGTTCCTTTAGCTTTTACCCAGCCGTCTTCGACAAAAACTTCAATGGGGTCTTTTTCGAAATCATGTATGGTATCGCTGTTTTTTTCGCAAACCATATCCACATGACTTTGTAAAATAACTGTCTTTCGATTCTCATAGCCGGGACTGGCCGGAGCTTTGATCAATACATTACCTACTTTATCCTGTTGATATTCCAATTGATGTTTTTTGGCAAAATCAATCAGATATGCCAGAATCTTATCTTCTTTCTTACTTGGCCTGGGAATCATTAATATTTCAGCAAAATACTGCCAAATTACCTTAGGCTCTAAAGTATTTAGTACTTCATTCATGCTTCTAATTTTTGATGAAGCACAAAAATAAGGGTTTTAGGAGGATCAGGAAAGGTATTT
Source organism: Bacteroidales bacterium (assembly GCA_015709215.1). Taxonomy (GTDB): domain Bacteria; phylum Bacteroidota; class Bacteroidia; order Bacteroidales; family F082; genus UBA5536. The sequence goes on along the minus strand of JACCQN010000005.1, from coordinate 53,801 downwards.
ACTGATAATACTCAATAAATCATTTCTGCGAATTGGTTTTGCAATATAATCGTTACAACCGGCTGCCAAACACTGGATTCGATCGGTGTGAAGCGCATAAGCCGTTTGGGCAATGATAGGAACGTCGGACGAAACTTCACGAATCATTTTAGTAATCAACAAACCGCTTATATCCGGCAGGCGGATATCCATCAAAATCAAATCAAAGTTAGGATTATCCTGAAAAGCTTTAAAGGCACTTTCACCATCAATTTTATGTATAAGGGACACTCCGGTTGGTGCCAAAAAGGCTTCTAACAACTGAAAATTTGATGAGATATCCTCAACAATTAATATTTTCTTTCCAATAAAAGCATCTTTGAAACTGTTAGTTTTATCAGCTCCCGATACAAAATCGGAAGCTTTCGGCTTGCCAGTGCTATCAGTGCCTGCATGAATAAAAGCAGCAAAAATCATTGGATGCGGGATATGGTTATTCTCACTACAAAGCTAACTAAGTAATTAGTCTTATGCAATCTTTTTTAAATTTCTAATCGTTTCCGTGGGATTTTCTGACTTAAAAACAGCATTACCGGCAACCAAAACATCTGCACCCGCTTTATAAAGCTGATTAGCATTGGAAATATTTACTCCACCATCTACTTCAATCAATACTTCTAGTCCCCTTTTGTCGATCATAGATCTCAATTCAACAATTTTATTAAAAGTTTCCGGAATAAATTTTTGTCCGCCAAAACCCGGGTTTACTGACATGACCAGCACTAAATCGGCATAGGCCAAAATATCAGTGAGCAGGAGAACAGGTGTGTGCGGATTTAAGACAACTCCGGCTTTCATACCTGCATTGCGAATTTGCTGCAAAACACGATGCAAATGCGTACATGCCTCATATTGAACAGAAAGGATATCAGCACCGGCGTTCCGAAAAGCATCAACATAACGATCGGGCTCTACTATCATCAAATGCACATCAAGCGGCTTTTTTGCTTTACGTTTTATTGCATCAACAACAGGCAACCCAAACGATATATTTGGAACAAAAACGCCATCCATTATATCAAGATGAAACCAGTCGGCCTCGCTGGCATTGATCATGTCAATCTCTTTTTCCAGATTTAGAAAATCAGCTGACAAAAGTGAAGGAGCAAGTAAACGGTTCATAATTAAGATTTATGGATTGACAAAAATACTACGGCACAACAAAAATAAAAAAAGCACCCTTAGGTGCTTTAAAAACTTAACCAAGATAACTTTTCAGAATCTTGCTTCTGCTTGTATGTTTTAGTCTTCGGATAGCTTTCTCTTTAATTTGACGCACACGTTCGCGCGTTAGATCAAATTTTTCACCTATTTCTTCAAGCGTCATAGGATGACTGCCGTTGAGACCAAAATACAACCTGATCACATCAGCTTCACGCTGTGTGAGTGTTGAAATAGCACGATCAATCTCTTTGCGAAGCGATTCATACAACAACTCTGTTTCAGGCGTTGGTGCCTCATCACTTTTAAGCACATCATACATATTATTCTCTTCGTCCTGAATGAGCGGTGCATCCATTGAAACGTGCCGTCCGGCATTTTTCATAGATTCTTTTACTTCATTTTCAGTAATTTCGAGAATATCGGCAATTTCTTCAGCATTAGGTTCACGCTCGTATTCCTGCTCCAAACGAGCATAAGCCTTGTTGATTTTATTGATCGATCCAATTTTGTTGAGCGGAAGCCTTACAATACGCGATTGTTCGGCCAAAGCCTGAAGAATGGATTGTCGAATCCACCACACTGCGTAAGAGATAAATTTAAAACCTCTGGTTTCATCAAAACGCTGTGCTGCTTTTATCAATCCGAGATTGCCTTCATTAATCAAATCAGGAAGACTAAGACCTTGATTTTGATATTGTTTTGATACTGACACCACAAAACGAAGATTGGCTTTGGTGAGTTTCTCCAGCGCAATGCGATCTCCTTGTTTAATGCGCTGAGCCAAGGCTACTTCTTCATCTGCCGTGATAAGTTCAACCTTACCAATCTCCTGAAGATACTTGTCAAGTGAAGCAGTTTCCCTGTTCGTAACCTGTTTAGTTATCTTTAGTTGCCTCATGCTTTATGCTTTATTTGGCTTTTTACGCAAATTATCATTAATTGTTTCGTTTACCATCACCTTCGGGACGTGGAAGGAGCACTTTTCGGGAAAGTTTCATCTTATTAGTCTTAGGATCAATACCAATCAATTTCACTTTAATTTTATCCCCTACTTTAAGCACACTTTCTACCGTGTCGAGTCGGCGCCACTCAATCTCCGAAATGTGCAACAAACCATCTTTTCCGGGCAGCACTTCAACAAAAGCACCAAACGGAGTGATAGTTTTAACAGTACCCAGGTAAATCTCTCCTACCTCAGGAATAGCAACAATTGCACGAATACGTGCTTTTACAGCTTCAATAGAATCTTTATCTGCCGAAACAATATCAATCATTCCATACTCGCCTTTTTCTTCGATTACAATGGTAGTATTGGTCTCGCGCTGCATCTCCTGAATTATTTTCCCTCCAGGCCCGATAATAGCACCAATAAACTCTTTATCCACAACCATTTTCTCAATACGCGGAACATGTTCTTTATAATCTTCACGAGGTTCGGTAATGGTTTTAGCCATTTCACTCAAAATATGAAGACGGCCTTTGCGAGCTTGCTCAAGAGCTTCTTCCAACACCTCAAATGAAAGCCCGTCGACTTTGATATCCATTTGGCAGGCTGTAATCCCATCAGCAGTACCGGTTACTTTAAAGTCCATATCACCAAGATGGTCCTCATCACCAAGAATATCAGACAACACAGCATACTTATTATTGCCTGGCTCGGTAATCAAACCCATTGCAATACCGGCAACTGGTTTTTTGATTTTAACACCGGCATCCATAAGCGCCAAAGTACCACCACACACAGTGGCCATAGAAGACGAACCGTTTGATTCCAGAATATCGGAAACAACACGAATGGTGTAGGGATTTTCATCAACGCCTGGAATCATCGGTTTAAGAGCTCTTTCTGCTAAATTACCATGACCCACTTCGCGACGACTTACTCCCCGGAATGGTTTTACTTCGCCAGTTGAAAAGCTGGGGAAGTTGTAATGTAGCATAAAATTGGATTTGCCTTCCAAAACAGCACCATCAATGGTTTGCTCATCCATTTTTGTTCCAAGTGTAATGGTAACCAGAGCTTGAGTCTCTCCACGGGTAAAAATAGCCGAACCATGTGCCGAAGGCAAATAATCAACCTCAGACCAAATCGGACGAATTTCATCCAACGCTCGACCATCGAGGCGAGTGCGCTCGTTCAAAATAACAGCTCGAACAGCTTTTTTCTCCACTTCGTGGAAATAACGCTTGGCCAGCATCAACTTGTCCTCCTGTTCTTCTTCGGAGAAACGTGACATAAAATCTTCCAAAACAGATGCAAACGCTTCAGATCTTTCATGTTTGTTAGGATTGCCTTGCAAAGCTATTTGATAGCAGGGCTGGTAAGCAAATTCCTGAATAGCCTCACGCAATTCATCATCATTAGTTTCATGCGAATATTCACGTTTTTGTTGAGCCGATTCAACTTTAGCAGCCAGTTCAATCTGTGCTTCACACTGTACTTTTATAGCTTCGTGAGCAATTTTAAGTGCTTGAAGCATAACAGTTTCTGAAACCTCTTTTGATTCACCCTCAACCATCATGATATTATCTTTGCTAGCAGCAACCATCAAATCCAAATCTGCATCTTCCAAAGCACTGAATAAAGGATTTACAACAAACTCGCCATTGATTCGAGCTATGCGCACTTCCGATATAGGTCCGTTGAAAGGAATATCAGAAACTGATAAAGCCGCAGAAGCAGCTAAAGCAGCAAATGCATCAGGTGCAACATCATTTTCGCCAGAAATCAAGTTTATCAAAACCTGTGTTTCAGCGTGATAATCGTCCGGAAAAAGTGGTCGTAAAGCCCTGTCAACTAATCTTGAGATCAAAACTTCATAGTCTGAAGGACGTCCTTCGCGCTTAAAAAAACCACCCGGAAATTTACCGGTAGCAGCATATTTTTCTTTATAATCAACAGAAAGTGGTAAAAAATCTACATCTTCTCTTGCCTCTTTAGCCGAAACAACTGTAGCCAACAACATTGTTTTTCCTGTTTTTACTACTACTGCACCGTGTGCTTGTTTGGCCAGCTTGCCGGTTTCGATCGTAATAACCGTTCCGTCAGCCATTTCAATCGTTTGTGTAATTCCTTTGGGACTCATATATTTTCTTTAAATGTAATTCGTTTGGGATCAGGCTTTTTAAATACAAAAAAAGGCAATCAAGTAAATTGCCTTTTTTCGGACCTACATCAGGATCAGGATTATTTTCTGATACCTAGCTTTTTGATGATTTCCCGGTATCTTTCAATATCTTTTTTCTTTAAATAATCGAGAAGTTTCCTTCTTTTACCTACCATACGAACCAGCGAACGCATTGTTGAAAGGTCTTTTTTGTTCTCCTTCATGTGCTCGGTAAGATGCTTGATACGGAAGGTAAATAAAGCAATCTGACCCTCTGCTGAACCAGTATCAGCAGCCTTGCTACCGTACTCGTTAAAAATTTCTGTCTTCTTTTCAGCTGTTAAATACATAGCTACTTCTTTTCGATTTTTTGGGCTGCAAAAATAAAACTATTTTTTAAACTAAACAACTTCATTTGCAGAATCTTTTTTTTTCTGCTCATTAGGAGCTGTTTCGGAAACTATTTCATCGCTTGATTCCGGCTTCCTTTTGCTTGAACCTTCTACTGGTTTAGTAGCTTTTTTTTGGGCTCTTTTCTGTTGGTAATACTGAATTTTTTCTCTGATCCACCTATTAAAGTTTAACGAATTTGTGTAAAAATTGCGTAAACCCTCCGACTTTTCGATCAAAGGAATCAAAACAGAAGTAAAAACAATGCTGAAAAGAATTACTGAAAACACAATATCTTTTATCAACTCACCCCCAGCAATGCCCTGCTGCATAGGAATAGTTGCTAAAACAGCAGCCGCCAAACCTTTGGGAACGATAGACGACATAAATATCAAATCCTGATTTGGGTTATTTACATCCGAAATAGGCATGGAAGCTCGCACAATCGGAATTCGAATCAGATACAATATGAGTGTAATCACAAAACCAATTAAAATGGGCACCCATTCAGTTAATTGCATGGAGACACCTATATAAACAAAGAAAAATGTTTTGAGTAGGAAAACAGCTTCACCAAAAAGAATGCGTTCAGTTTCGTTGAGCGAGTCAGGTTCTTTAGTAAAGAACTTACTCAAAGCTGTTCCTTTGATCAAATCGGTATTTGCCAAACCAATTCCAAAAGCCAATGCACTAATGGCTCCGCTATAACCCAGCAGCTCACTCAATCCATAAATGATAAAAACAAAAGCAGGTGTAGTAAAAATTGAGTTTTTAATATTCCGGATTTTATGCAGCACAACCGACCAAAAAAACGCACCTATCAATCCCATTATTGAAGCCAGGATAAAACTGGCTAATATCTGACCAATTGTTGTTCCTACCTGAATCTGACCAAGCTGAGCAGCCTCAATAAAAGCAAGAGCGAAAACGATGCAAAGCACGTCGCTAAAGGCGGATTCAAGGATGAGAATGGTTCTGCTGTTGTTTGAGATATTTAGTTGCCTCACAAGCGGAATTACAACAGCCGATGAAGTTCCTCCGATTATTGCGCCTAACATAAAAGCAACTAGAGGTTCCAAGTCGAGAAATAACCAGGCTAAAAACCCAATAACAATTAGCGTTGCAAAAAAATTAAGAAATGTTAGTAAGGTTGTGCCTCTGAGAGAATGACGTAAGGTATCATATTTAAGCTCCGTTCCTCCCTCGAACAATATGGTAACCAAGGTAATTGTCGTAAAAACCGGCCCAACCAATCCCAGATGACCAGGCGTTACAATTCCCAAGAGCGGACCAATTGCCAGTCCTATTAATATGAGCAACAAAACATCCGGAACACGTTTACGGCTAAAAACCTCAGCAAAAACATGTGCCAGAAATACAAGCAATCCAACACCTACAACAGTGACTGCAATGTTTATTGAATCATCCATATTTGATCAAAAAAGGAGATACCGTTAAAAAAATCTCTTTTCGAGACGGCAAATATAAATGAAAAACAATCAGCAATTTATTTCACTAAATTAAGCTGATCCATTTCCGACAAATAAGTACGAACCTTCCGGCACAACTGCTCACTGGCATCGACGCAATAACCACGCTGGCTGCATACTTTAACTCCATCAGAATTAAAAAGTATAGAGTAAGGGAGTTCTGTAATAGCCAAATGGCGCTTCAGAACCCCATTTTCATCAGTAAAACATTTCACTTCAGGCGCATTAGCCCGCAGATAACTTTGTTCGAGCTGAGCCATTGAGGTTGAAGTTTCAATAACTGTAATAAGCTGAAAATCCATGTCGTGAAGCGATTCCATCGCAGCTTCATAAAGCTCGTTTACTAATGCACAAGATTTCCCATCATCCAACCTAAAAAAAACAAGCAAGTTTGCCTTGTTAAGCTTTAGCAGGTCTGAAACCAAAACTTTACTCTCATTTGCATCCCTCAGGCTAATCTCTGAGAAATCTGTTTTTTGCTGTTGTGCCTGAAGTAATGACACTGAAAAAACACTTAACAGTGTAATAATGAAGCATTTCATTTTATTTTAATATTTGGAGGGAAGCTGAACTTAATTCCGGTTGATCAGCCCAAATTTACAACATACAATATCAAAAATCAACTAAAACATTACAAAATGTAATTGACTTATTTTTAGAAGCTTAAAAAAACAATCTTAATCTCCTGAACAAAAAACTTCAAATCTTGTTTAATCTTTTACATAAATTCTTAAACAAAACCATTATGAAAAAAGTTATTATCATTGGAGCCGGGTTTTCAGGACTTTCGGCTGCCGCCGTTTTAGCCAGAGACGGGTTTGAAGTTGAAGTGATTGAGAAACATGATATGGCTGGAGGCAGAGCAAGAAAATTCAGTGAGGCAGGCTTCACTTTTGATATGGGTCCAAGCTGGTATTGGATGCCCGATGTTTTCGAACGTTTTTTTGAGCTTTTCGGCAAAAAAGTATCCGATTATTACAAGCTTATCAGGCTAGACCCTTCCTACACCATCTATTTTGGCCCCGGCGATAAAGTTGATCTGCCAGCAGATCCGCAAGCCTTGTATCAACTTTTTGATAGTATTGAAGCAGGTAGTGGTAATAAACTGAAAAAATTCCTTGATGAGGCTGCCTTTAAATATGAAATAGGAATCAAAAATTTTGTTTACAAACCCTCAAAAAGTATTTTGGAATTTGCTGACTGGAAGATCATACGGTCAGCGCTGCGCCTGCATGTACTAACTTCGTTTCACAGCTACATTCGTAAATTTTTTAAACATCCCAAATTACTCAAAATCCTAGAATTTCCAATTTTGTTTCTGGGAGCTACAGCCGAAAAAACCCCTGCACTTTACAGCCTGATGAATTATGGCGACATGATGCTGGGAACCTGGTATCCCGAAGGTGGGATGTATAAAATTATTGAAGGATTTCAGCAATTAGCAGAAGAGCAAGGTGTTCGTTTTCGGTTTAATGAAGAAGTAAAAAGCTTTGATATTTCTGGCAAAAACATCAAAACTGTTGAAACAGACAAAGGAACGTACCAAGCTGATTATGTGATTGCAAGTGCTGATTATCATCATATTGAGCAAAAAATACTTCCTGAAAAATACCGAAACTATTCTTCATCCTATTGGGAATCGCGCACCATGTCGCCATCATCTTTGATATATTACCTGGGTATAGATAAAAAACTGGACGGCATGCAACACCATACACTGATTTTCAACAAAGATTTTGAAAAGCACGCCCAACAAATTTATGAACAACCCCAATGGCCTGAAAATCCTTCTGTTTACTTAAGCTGTACTTCACAAACTGATCCTACTACAGCTCCCGCCGGGAAAGAAAACCTGTTCATCCTTATTCCTGTTGCACCCGGGCTTCAGGATACTGATGAAGTTCGTAATCATTATTTTGATTTTTCAGTAAAACGCATTGAAGAAACACTTGGCATCCAGTTTAAAGAAGATATAATTTACAAGAGAATGTACTCCAACAGAGATTTTGCCAAAGATTATTATGCTTATAAAGGAAATGCGTATGGTTTGGCTAACACATTGATGCAAACAGCTATTCTAAAACCATCCATGTTCAATAAAAAGTTAAAAAACTTACTATATACGGGGCAATTAACAATTCCCGGGCCTGGTGTACCCCCGGCAATTATTTCCGGGCAAGTAGCTGCCAGGCAGATTCTTGAAAAAGCACAAAAACCTACCCGATAACTATTTCAAACTATGAAAGCACTTTATGATCACATTTCCCGCAAAGCCAGCAAAATAACTACGCAAGCTTACAGTACTTCATTCTCATTGGGAATCAGACTTTTCGACCAAAAGTATCATGATCCGATTTATGCCATTTACGGTTTTGTTCGTCTGGCAGATGAAATAGTCGATACTTTTCACGAATATGACAAAAAAAGCCTGCTCAGGGAATTTCGCCGGGATACCGTGCTGGCAATAGAACGCGGCATAAGCCTCAATCCTATCTTGCAAAGTTTTCAGGAAACCGTGAACAAATATAATATAGAATGGCCATTGATTGACCGCTTCCTGAAAAGCATGGAAATGGATTTGGACGATTTGGAATACGATCAACAACTTTTCGAAGAATACATTCTTGGCTCGGCTGAAGTGGTTGGTTTGATGTGTTTAAGAGTGTTTACGGAGGGGGATGAAGCTATGTATCAAGAACTGAAGACACCAGCCATGCGTTTAGGTTCAGCGTTTCAAAAAATAAACTTCTTGCGTGATTTGCATGCAGATCACCTTCATCTGGGACGTACCTATTTTCCAAATCTCGATATGAATTACTTCAATCAGGAAATGAAAGAAAGCATTGAAATGGATATCGAAAAAGACTTTCAAGATGGTCTTGAAGGCATCCGAAAACTTCCAAATAGCGCGCGCTATGGCGTTTATGTAGCATATGTTTATTACCACAATCTCTTCAAAAAGATAAGAAAAATTCAATCCGAAAAATTATTAAAGGAGCGTATTCGGGTTCCCAATCCGGCAAAATATGGCATGCTTGTTAGTTCTTACCTTCGTTACAGACTAAACTTGATGTAGCATGACATTTTTTTTGGCATTAATTTTATTAGTTTTACCAACGCAAGAAAGCGAAGCGCTATCCAAAGCCAGAAAGCTCTTTTTTGAGTTCGAGCAGCCGGGATGTGTTTCGGAGAAGCTTTTTGAAATGTTGCAGCAAACAGCTGAAAAATCTGATGTTTTATTAGCCTATCAGGGAGCCGCTGAAGCCAGTTCGGCAGATTGTGCCACTTTTCCTTTTGCTAAACTGAAGCGCTTTAATCAGGGGAAAGGCAAATTGGAACAAGCTGTGAAAAATGATCCATTCAACGCTGAAATCAGGTTTTTAAGGTTTAGTATTCAATCCAAAGCTCCCGGTTTTTTAAATTACACTGACGCTGTGGATCAAGATTTCGATCTTATTATCAGTTCATTAGCAGACAAAAATGATCAATGGCAGGAGGAGACTTTCAAAAACAACGTAATCAAATTTTTGCTAGCTTATTCCGGAACGACTGACCAACAAGCTGATGTGCTACGTAAAATGTTAAACGACAAATAAAACTATTTATGGAGGAAAAAGTTGTTTTGGTAAACACCAAAGACGAACCCCAGGGTGTGATGGGAAAAATGCAGGCTCATGAGCAAGGAGTGCTTCACAGAGCATTTTCTATTTTTATTTTTAACAGCAAAAACGAACTTCTATTGCAGCAGAGGGCATTATCAAAATACCATACGCCCGGCTTGTGGACTAATACCTGTTGCTCGCATCCCCGCGAAAACGAAAGTCTCGAAGCAGCCACAAGTCGCAGGTTGCAAGAAGAAATGGGAATGCAATGCGATATACACGAAGCTTTTTCATTTATCTATAAAGCCGAGGTGGGTCAGGGATTGATTGAACACGAATTTGATCATGTTTTTATTGGACATTCAGATGATATCCCGGTAATAAACCGCGAAGAAGTTGCCTCATGGGAATATGCCACAATGGACGATCTTAGAATTGATATTTCCAAAAATCCGGAAAAATATACTGTATGGTTTCGCATCGCATTTGATGAAGTGGATGCTTATTTAAAAAAATTTAACATGAATTAACATGAATTGGATTATCGCTTCAGCGCTCATACTTGGAGCCTTTCTATTTATGGAATTTATGGCCTGGTTCACACACAAATATGTGATGCATGGTTTCTTATGGATTCTGCACAAAGATCACCACATCCGCGATGGCCGCAAGTTTGAATGGAACGACCTTTTTGCTGTGATTTTTGCCATTCCAAGTTTCCTGTTTATATATTATGGTGCTCAACATGGCTTCGACTGGAAATTCTATATCGGACTAGGAATCGCACTATATGGTCTTGCCTATTTTATGTTTCATGACGTTTTGGTTCATGGGAGGCTTCCTCTGCTTCAAAATTTAAGCAACCGCTACCTGAGAGCTACCATTACAGCACACCTGGATCATCATAAACCAAATGCACATTATAATTATGGCTTTTTGATAGCACCAATGAAATATTATCAATCGGAATGGCAAAAAACAAAAAAAACTGACCGTTTTATTTAGGGCATGCCCAAAAGTCGGTCGTACTCCATGCCGCATCTCTCCGCTCAACAGAAGTATTCAAAAACGACAAATCGAAGATGTATTGACCTACTTCGAGATGCAGGCAAAGAAAATGTGATGAGCCAACCTAACCATTAAAAAGTTCCACAACGTATTATAAATCAAATTAAACTGTGTTGAAATAACCTGATTAAAATACTTTAATGCACTTGAAGCGTTTGTAAAAATTTCAATCAAAAAACTTGTATTAACTCCTGTCTAATTCCATGTAATTTCAATTATATCAATACGTAAGGTAACTTTAGAAAGACTCTAAAGTAAAAACATATTTTCATCGGGAAATCCAACCGGAAAAACAAGTTACTGCAACTGAAAAAGCTGTTTGCGGCGCATATCGAGATAAAAAACCTTGTCAAACACTGAGGAAGAAAATTGTGTCCAATCAAAAGTTTCCGGATGAAAAAGAAGTGGCTCGGAGAGATTTGAGCCGCTCACAATCAACAGCCACAAAGCTGTATAACGCATACGCTGATAACCCGTTGACTTTTTTTCTTTCTTTTGGATTAAACCGTTTAAAATATCAGAATCAATCAGGTAAGTATCTGTTTTAGTATAATTCTGCGAATCCAACACATAACGAACAACTTCCAACCCTATAGTTTTATGTCTGTTGATAATGAGTTTAAAATCAGGTGATTCGTGTGGTTTTATGCGTGCTCTTGGGAAATCAGTATAACAAGATCTGAACACTTCGATAATCTCTTTTTCAAGTGCTTTGTGATCAGGGTTAAATGATTTATTTCGAGACATCAGCTAAATATTTAAATAGCAAGATAAGGAATTCCTGTATAATATTTAGTGATTAACTTAGTTTCAGTCAAAAAAAAATGCCGGCAATTAAAATCACCGGCATCAAATTTTAGAGAAGATCAGGAAATTATTTTACCATCCCCAACTCATTCATCATAAAAGCGTATTCCAAAGCTGTTTCTTTCAAGCGTTCAAAGCGGCCTGAGGCACCGCCATGTCCAAAATCCATATTAGTTTTTAGCAACAAAAGATTGTCGTCTGTTTTATAGGCTCTGAGCTTAGCAACCCATTTTGCGGGTTCCCAATACTGCACCTGACTATCGTGCAAGCCAGTAGTAACAAGCATTGCGGGATAGGCTGTATGTTTCACATTATCGTAAGGTGAATAGGACAACATATAATCGTAATATTCCTTTTCATTTGGATTGCCCCATTCGTCATATTCGCCTGTTGTAAGCGGAATGCTTTCGTCAAGCATAGTCGTTACCACATCCACAAAAGGAACGGCAGCAATAACGCCTTTCCACAGCTCGGGACGCATATTTACAACAGCACCAACAAGCAATCCACCGGCGCTTCCACCCATAGCAAAAAGATGTTCACTATCCGTAAATTTCTGATCAATAAGGTATTCGCCACAAGCGATGAAATCGTAAAAGGTATTCTTCTTGTTGAGTAATTTACCATCTTCATACCATTGCCGGCCAAGCTCTTCGCCCCCGCGGATATGAGCGATAGCCCAAATAAAACCCCTGTCGAGCAAACTTAAACGTGTGGACGAAAAATACGCGTCCATACTGGCACCATAAGACCCATAGCCATATAGCACAAGTGTATTTTTACCATTCTTTTCGAGGCCTTTTTTATAAACCATCGAAACAGGAACCATCACACCATCATGTGAAGGAACATAAAGCCTTTCGGATTGATAATCGTCAGGATTATACCCCCCTAAAACCTCTTGTTGTTTTAGCAATGTTTTGGTTTTATCAACCATATTAAAGTCGAAAACAGAATTGGGTGTGGTAAGCGACGTGTAGCCATAACGTAAAATATCCGTATCAAAATCTACATTTGTGCTGGTATAAGCTGTATAGGCCGGCTCACCAAAATCGAGGTAATAATCCTGTTTTTTGTCCCAGCTCATCACACGAAGATTTAGCAATCCTTTTTGCCGTTCGCTCACAACCAAATAGTTATTGAAAATCTCAAAATCCTCGAGCAGCACTTCTTCGCGATGAGGAATCACTTCTTTCCAGTTTTCCATCGTGGGCGCATTAATACTGGTTTTCATCAAGCGGAAATTCTGAGCATTGAGATTGGAACGGATATAAAAATCATTTTTGTAATGATCAACTCCATAGAGCATATCTGGCTGGCGTTCCTGCACCATTTTGAAATCTTTGCCTGGCGTATTTGCATCAATAAAACGATACTCTGCTGAAAGTGTGCTCACGGAACCGATCATCACATAAGCGTTTGATTTGGTTTTGAAAACAAAGGCATAAAAAGTGGGATCGTTTTCCTCAAAAACTACTTCATCTTTTTCATAGGTATCCTCCAGCATGTGCCGCACAATTTTATAAGGTCTTAATGTTTCATCCTTTACACTATAAAAAAGGGTTGTGTTGTCATTTCCCCAGGCCATATTCCCCGAAGTATTTGGAATACTTTCCGGGTAAATCTCACCAGTAGCAAGGTCTTTAATATAAATAGTGTATTGCCTGCGACTGACTGTATCTACAGAAAAGGCCAGCAAATTATTGTTACTGCTGATTTCCCAGCCACCAATTTGAAAATACGCATATCCTTCTGCCATTTCATTGCCATTAAGCATGATTTCCTCTTCGGCATCCTGGTTGCCTTTTTTGCGGCAATAGATTGGGTATTCCTTACCTTCTTCGTAACGTGTGTAGTAATAGTATCCATTACGTTTGAAGGGCACAGAAATATCGGTTTGTTTGATGCGCCCCAGCATTTCGTCATACAGTTCATGCTGCAATTCATTGGTATGCGCCAACGCAGTATCGGTATAGGCATTTTCAGCTTCGAGATACGCAATAACATCAGGATTTTCGCGCTCGTTGAGCCAGTAATAGTTGTCAATACGCGTATGATTGTGCTTTGTAAGTTCCTGGGGTTTTTGTTGGGCTATCGGAGGCTGCATGGCTTCGTTTTTTGGCTGATCGCAACCACTGAATGACAGTAGGATCAGTGAAGAATAAAATATTGATTTCATCGTGAAATTCAACGATTTAAGTGATGATTTTTTCATAAAAGGAGGGATTATTTTAGAAACTCAGTGTCATTCCGAAACTAGGCATCAACGGTAATTGGCGAACGACTTCGCTAGTTATCTGATCCACATAAAAAACATTTTCGCGATCATAGAGGTTTGTTACACTCAAATTAAGTTCGAGTTCTGTCCTTTCACTCAGGAAGATTCGGCGTTTAACATCAAAATCAAGGCGGTGATAACTGGGCAACTCTCCCTTGTTCAAATCGCCGTAAATCAAACCCAAATCACCATTGGCAGTGCTATAATCAGCATTTACACCTCCAGCTAAATTGAGGTATTCATAATATCCCTGCACCTGTGTGAAAGGAAAACCGGAACCAAAATTCCAACGGCCACTAAATTCCCATTGCTGGCGATCTCCAGCCGTGTATGAAATAATCACATTCACATTGTGGCGGCGATCATAGTGCGGTCGGTAAGAAATCAATTCTCCTGGACGCTCTTCAAATTCTTTAGTAACATACCCCAGCGAATATACCGTCCATATGTACCATTTATTGTCTTCATATTTCAAGGCTATATCGCCACCATATGCTTTTCCGCGTTCTATTATGAAATCTTTTTTATAGATATCCGGGGTGTCAAAAGGAGCAGTTGTTTCATCAAACAGCTTGTTACGGTTGAGATTTGTAAGCTGCGTAAAATCTTTCAGATAACCTTCTATATTAAGATTGATGCGGTTTGTAAGGTCAATCTCCGTTCCCAAAATATAGTGATTAGCCTTTTGTAGTTTATGGGTTACATCTTCGCCATCAAAACGTGCAGGAAGATTATCGGGGCCTGACAAGAATCCGTAAAACAGGTTAACGACATCACGGTCAGAGTTGGCTGCGATCAGGTTTTGTGAATACATCCCAGTTGCCAGTTTTATCCTGAGCCAGTCGTTCACCTTATATTTCATTGCCAAGCGTGGCTCTGGCGAAATATTTGATAAAGAAGCATACCACTGCATTCTGAGACTGGGCTCAAAGAGTAATTTACCAAAACTTCCTTTGTAGCGCACATAGGCTGCCAGTTCGGTTGTGTTTTCGGTTTGATTAATATTACGTCCCACGCCATTGGTAAAATCAAATTCTGTTTTGAATCCCAGCAATTCAACACCATATTTCACAAGGTCTTTTCCAAGAAAATAAGTGAAATGAAATCCCATGTTAAATCCGTTGATAGCACTGGATCGGTCGGGTGATGAAGTTTCGGCCAGAGTTGCCTTATAACTGGAATAAGCAAGATTTCCTTCAATTAAAACCGGTGATTTAGCAGGGATCACAAGGAAGTTTGTCCCTCCACCGGCAGCATTCCAGCTAAAATCGGATAGCGCTTTATAGTTGTTTACCTGATCATCGAAGCTAAATCCAAAGAAATTGATTTTACTTCCGTTAGCAGAGTTAATTGATGCCTTACCATAAATATCCAGAAAGTTAAAAGGCAAACCATTTTCTTCGATATAGCTATAGAGGTTTTTGCT
Organism: Bacteroidales bacterium; assembly: GCA_015709215.1. Taxonomy (GTDB): domain Bacteria; phylum Bacteroidota; class Bacteroidia; order Bacteroidales; family F082; genus UBA5536. The sequence goes on along the minus strand of JACCQN010000005.1, from coordinate 38,430 downwards.
GGTTTGCTCCAGGTAAGAGTTCTTCACGGAAATCACAAAACTAGAACTGGATCCATTTTGGGTTTTAGCCTTTACTAAAGGCCCTTCAAGCAAAACACGCGCACCAAAAGTGCTGGCACCAACTTTTCCGGCTATTCGATTTTTATTTCCGTCTCGGGTAGTGATATCCATTATAGAAGAAATACGGCCGCCATAGTCGGCACTGAACCCTCCTGTAAAGACTTCAGCGTTGCGAATAATATCTGTTTCAAAAACAGAAAACAAACCTATTGAGTGGAAAGGATTATAAACAATCATCCCATCAAGCAACACCTTGTTCTGAATAGGCGAACCACCTCTGATATACAATTGTCCACCCTGATCACCAGTAAAAATCACGCCGGGAATCACTTGCAGGTATTGAGCTAAGTCGCTTTGGCCTCCAATGGATGGAATTTTCTTAAGTGTTTTAGGGGTGATATTGATAACTGATGTTTTAGTCTCAGTTCTGGCTTCCATCTTATCACCAGTGATATTAACGGTTTGTAAGCTCACGCTGCCTTCGGTAAGGTTGAAGCGTTTGTTTAGCACAACTCCCTCAACAAGCGTAATAGGTTCACGAATTGTGTCGTAACCTAAAAACGTTACCAACATTACATAATCGCCTGGAGGAACTTTTGTGATGCTGAAATAACCATTAATATCTGTGGAACCCCCATGACTTGTACCCTCGAGATAAACATTGGAAAAAATCACTGGTTCGCCGGTACTGGCTTCATATACAAAACCACGAACGGAGGCATCCTGAGCATGCGCAGCAGAAAATATTGAAACGACAAAAAATAAGGCGATAAATAATTTGTTGAAGGGTATAATTTGTTGCATAACAGCATTTTAATTTAATAATATCCTTTGAAAACCGAGCATTTCTGGATTCAGAAAAGAACGCGCAAATTAACTAAAAAGTACGGAGAAATATGAAATAAATAAGAATAATGGCTGTATTAGCCAGTTTCAGGCAAACAAATCACTTTACTGATGAGCGTGCAGAACGGCTGCCTGCCTCAACAAATCCCTCTCAGCTTCTGTCATCTTATCCGGCAGACGAAGCTGAACTTTTAATAATAAATTTCCAAAACTAGTTGATCCATACACTGGCATACCCATTTCTTTGAGCCTCAAAATACTGCCATTCTGCTGACCGGCTTTTACCGGCACCTGCACAACACCCTTAAAAGTTTTAAATGGAACTTTACCTCCTAATGCTGCTGTGTATATATCTACCGGTAAATCAGCAATAAGATCGTCTCCGTCACGGACCATTCCTGCATGAGGCTTCACGTGAACTTTCAAGAGCAAATCACCCGGTTCACCACCAAGAGGAGATTGCTGACCTTTCCCCTTGATACGTAAAGTTTGGCCATCTTTTACCCCAGGTTTTATTTTGAGCTTAAGCCTTTGACCATTAAGGCTGATTAACTGCTCAGAACCTGTGTAAGCTTCCTGCAAACTCAGGCTAATCGTTGCACTTAAATCCTGACCTTTAACATTTTGCGATTGTCGATGACGGCTGCGCTGTGACTTAGCGCCAAAGCCTCCGCCAAAAAAGGCGTCGAAAAAATCGGAAAACCCGCTCGAACCACCGAAAAACTCTTCGTAACCGCGTTGCCGGCCTGAAGCACGGCCTCCTCTAAACCCCCCAAAACCTTCAAATCCCTGCTGCTCGTATTGCTTCCAGTTAGAACCCAGATCATCATACTTTTTACGCTTTTCGGCATTGCCAAGAACTTCATAGGCTTCGCTAATTTCCTTAAAACGATCCTCAGCCGCCTTGTTCCCCGGATTTTTATCCGGATGATATTTAACGGCCAATTTACGGTACTGCTTCTTAATCTGATCAGCAGTAGCCTTCCTATCCACACCTAATATTTTATAGTAGTCCTTGTAATCCATAGCATTTTAATCCATAGCTTTGTTTAGCAGTCAAATAGCATGCCAATTCCCATTTTTGGAATTACCTGTCATTATGACAATATCACACCCTGCAAAAGACTAAGAAAAAGCAAGGACGGCTATTCCCGTATCACTTTAATACTTGAAACTGCTGCATCAAGTTTGATGAAAATCTTTTGACTGGCATCTGCAAAAGCCGCAGTCTCGTAAACACCCTGATCTATTTTCTCGAAATCACTTAGTGTTTTGCTTGATAGAACAGTTGAGCCAGTAACGCGACAACCAGCCCCGGCTGGAATTACGATATTAATAGCTGACGCAGCCGCATCGATATTTACAGTTGTTTCGTCGAGTTTATCTCCAAATCTTAAGTCGATGGCAGCAGCACCTCCATCAATCACGATTTCCTGAACCTTGTAATCTCTTAAATCAAAATCAAGCTCAGCTGCTCCTACCTCCAAATCAAAACTCCAGTTAATATCCGCATTGAGCATCAAATCAAATTTATTCAACTTATTGCTATTGAGCACAATCTTATCATCAACTTGCTCGATAATCACTTTACAATGCTCACCTAACTCTTCTACCCTAAAATTATAAGCTATCCTTGATCCACTTTTGTCAGCCCGAATCAATTCAGCTGTGGTTCCCAAAAGCTTGTATGTTCCTGCTGTGGCTTCCAGCTCAAGCGTTGCCATGGAAATTTCAGCTCCCAGTTCATGACTAAAAGTTTGCCTTACCAGTGTATCCTGAATACGTGCTTCATCTTTGTCATCATCATAACGAAAAACGGACTGTTTATTTCCGTATTTCTCGACCTGCTGCCCATACATCACAATCCCCAAAACTCCAACAGCAATGGCCAACAACAGCTTAAAGAAATTCCTAACCGGAAGGATCGAAACGCCCCACAAAATAAGAAGCAACGGCCAAAGCCTGATCAACACCCCCCATTGAAATTCAAAAATATCTAATCGGTCGAGTAAAAACAGTGTCCCCAAAGCAATGAGTAAAATTCCCCAAAAAACATTTTGTTGTTTCATGACATCAATTTTATCTGTAATTAATCTGCTGCCCGGCAGATGCGATTTTAACTATAAACTATCTGTAATTGTGTTGATTACTCTCAAAGTCAATTAATGGTTTTACCACTTTGCTGCAAAAGTAATATTCCAACTACAATCAAAACTACCGGCCAAAGGTCCAGCACATTAAACCTGGGTATAAATGCTGTTATAAGCAATAATGCACCAATGCTTATTAGTGTTAGTCCAATAACAAGCTGTCCTTTACCTTTTGCGTCTTTTTCTGTTGTTATCGCATCATTTTTAGCATTTTCCGATACTGAAACCTCTCCATAAACAGAAGCTTCAGGCAACACAATCCACAGCACAATGTAAGCAATAACACCGCCCAAGGCAAAGACTGCGAGAAACACAAAAATCAATCGGACTATTGTAGGATCCATCTTAAAGTGTTTGGCCAAACCGGCACATACACCAGCAATAACTTTGGATGAGCTGAGTCGGTATAGACCATTAGGTTGATTTTCCATAGATCAAAAAATTTAAAATTAACCCTAAAACATCAAATTGTTATGCAACAAATTTCGATGTTTTATTTGAAGTAGCCACCTTTTGTGAAAAAATAAACACTGAAATTATTTAAAAGATTGTATAAATTAAGCATTTAGCGCAATTAAAAGGCTGTAATGACAAAGATTTTTGTATTTTTACATTCCTTTTTTACGCTTGAATTACACCTGTTGATTTTAGAAAAAACAATGTTTTCTACATGCAGCAATTGAGATCAAAAGCCTGAAAAACTGTATTCTGAAAAGTTAAGGCCATAATATTATCTTGCGGAAAAATGGAAAAATCAAGGGATTGCAAACAAAAAAATATTTATTAATTAAAAAAAACTGGAATAAACATGACAAAAATCAAAGTTGCCCATCCTGTTGTTGAGCTAGATGGAGACGAAATGACGCGAGTCATCTGGTCGTTTATCAAAGAAAAGTTAATACTCCCCTACCTTGATTTGGATATCAAATATTATGATTTGGGCATGGAACATCGTGATGCCACCAATGATCGGGTAACTATTGATGCTGCCGAAGCCATCAAAAAGTATAATGTTGGGATAAAATGCGCTACTATTACGCCAGATGAAAAACGCGTGGAAGAGTTTAATCTCAAGACAATGTACCGCTCTCCAAACGGAACAATCAGAAATATTTTAGGCGGAACAGTTTTTCGCGAACCCATTTTAATCAACAATATTCCAAGATTGGTTCCTGGTTGGAAAGACCCGATAGTAATTGGCCGTCACGCATTTGGCGATCAATACCGGGCTACAGATTTTTTGACCAAAGGCAAAGGCAGGCTTACCATCACTTACACACCTGATGACGGCAGTGAACCTCAGGAGTATAACGTATATGATTTTGAAGGTGATGGTGTTGCATTAGCCATGTACAATACCGACGAATCAATCCGGGGATTTGCACATTCATGCTTTAATATGGCATTGCAAAAAGGCTGGCCGCTTTATTTATCTACAAAAAATACAATCCTGAAGAAATATGATGGTCGCTTCAAAGATATTTTTGAAGAGATCTATCAAAAAGATTACAAAGCCCAGTTTGAGACCAATGGTATTATCTACGAGCACAGGCTGATAGATGATATGGTAGCCGCAGCTTTAAAATGGAGTGGGAAATTTATATGGGCTTGTAAAAATTACGATGGCGACGTGCAATCAGACACGCTTGCGCAGGGATTTGGATCTTTAGGATTGATGACCAGCGTTTTGGTGACGCCCGACGGCAAAACTATGGAAGCAGAAGCTGCCCACGGAACAGTTACACGTCATTACCGCGAACACCAGAAAGGAAACCCCACTTCTACCAACCCGATTGCGTCTATTTTTGCCTGGACCCGCGGCCTTGCTCACAGAGGAAAATTAGATGGAAATGAGGAATTGGTTGATTTCAGTAAAAAACTTGAAGAAGTTTGCATTGAAACGGTTGAATCAGGTAAAATGACCAAAGACCTGGCTTTGCTCATTCATGGAAATGCGCTAAAACCTGAACATTACTTATATACCCAGGATTTTTTAAATGCCATTAACGAAGGCCTGCAAGCGAAATTAAGTAAATAAAAAAATATAATACATTGTGCTATGTCGAACTTAAAAGAAGTATTAAGAGAAAAAATAAATGAATGGCGTCCGCGCACCCAAAGGCTAAATGATGAATTTGGTGATTTTGTTGTTGATAAAGTGACAATGGGTCAGATATTGGGTGGTATGCGCGGCATAAAATGCCTTGTTACGGATATTTCCTATCTCGATCCAAAAGAAGGCATCCGCTACCGTGGCTACACCCTTCCCGAAGTATTTGAGAAACTCCCAAAAGCCAAAGGTGCCGAAATGCCTTATGTTGAGGGCTTGATTTATCTGCTGTTTACAGGCGATATACCCAATAACTCGCAAGTTGATGATCTGATTGATGAGTTTTCGAAACGTAGGATTTTACCACGCTATGTGTATGAAGTTATTGATGCCTGGCCATGTTGTAGTCACCCAATGGCAATATTTAGCTCAGCAATTCTGGCTATGGCACGCGAATCTTTCTTCGCCAAGAAATACAAAGCCGGTATTAGTAAAATGGACTTGTGGGAGCCTATGTATGAAGACTCGTTGAATATGCTGGCCAAACTACCCGAAATTGCTGCTTACATTTATGCCAAATTATACCGTGACGGAAAACGTATTGTGGGCAATCCCGATCTCGACCTGGGCGCTAATTTTGCTCATATGATGGGCAAAGCTAAACCTTATGACGATGTTTCGCGTATGCACTTTATCATCCATGCTGATCACGAAAGTGGCAATGTAAGTGCTCATACAGCACATTTAGTGGCAAGCTCATTATCTGATGTTTATCTTTCAACTTCTGCCATGATTAACGGCCTAGCCGGTCCACTTCACGGATTGGCTAATCAGGAAGTTTTGCGTTGGCTCCAAGAGCTGATGGATAAAATGGGTGGCGAAACACCTACCGAAAGCGAAATGAAACAATATGTCTGGGACACGCTTCACAGTGGACAGGTAATTCCAGGTTTTGGACATGCTGTATTGCGTAAAACTGACCCCAGATATATGATTCAGCGCGAATTTAGCCTGAAACATATTCCCGATGACCCAATCTTTAAGTATGTTGATCTGCTCTATAAGGTTGTTCCGCCAATCCTTCAAGAACAGGGAAAGGCGAAAAACCCATGGCCTAACGTAGATGCGCAATCCGGTGTTATCCAATGGCATTACGGCCTTACCGAATATGATTTTTATACTGTTTTATTTGGAATTGGACGCGCCATCGGTATTACCGCAAATTTGATCTGGGACAGAGCATTACTTTATCCATTGGAAAGACCAAAATCACTTACTACGGATATGCTCGAAGAAATCGTTGGAATCAAAAAGAAAGAAACAGAAAAAGAGTAAAATCATTCCATTTTCTTAAAGCTGAAAGTTGCTTGAAATACCTTCCTGTAGCTTTCAGCTTTTTTAATTTAATATTTTCAATGGTCACACATAAAACCATTCAGCTTCCAGCTCTAAAACGTAGTATCCACCTCCTTTCAAATTATTAACAAAAGAATTGATCGGTTTGCCTGCTAATGGATTGTTGCATATTTTCATCAAACACACCTCTGCAGTTTTATTAATCAATAAAAATGCCTATCCTGGTGTAAGAAAAGATATGGTAGCTTTTCTGAATAAAATCGTTCCTGAAAATGAAGGCTGTTTCAGGCATATGTTTGAAGGCCATGATGATATGCCTGCACATATTAAAAATATGTAACCCGGAAACAGTTTATCCATACCAATTGTAAACGGACGGCTAGGATTGTGTATCTGGCAGGGAATTTATCTCTGTGAATTCAGGAATCCTAAAGGATCGCAAAATCTTATACTTTCAGTAATAAGCTAGGCGGACTTTAAAACTAAAACAATAATAGTACACGAGGCAAGTAAGAGCCGAATAGAGAAAAGCCTAATTTAAAGTTAGTTCAATAGTCATTAGTTTGTGCCGGCAAGCAAAGCTTAAATCTGCATTAGCGTCATCAAAAAGACGTTTTGAAAAACTAAACTTTTCAAACTGTTCACCTTCTACAAGAACCAATAACTGCCACCAGCTTAAAGTATTTTTCTCTAATAAAGATTCAATCTTTAGTTTGGGAATGAAAGAAATCTGCAAAGCAAACTTACTTTCCAGCGTTAAAATAGAGAGCTCAACAGTTTGATCCTGATCAGCGAAAATGAGAATCCAACTCAAAAGCTGTTCTGTTATAAGCTGAACTAAAGTTTGGTTTTTATTAAGCATTTGAGCTGAAGAAGGCAGATTCAATTTCAGATTTCGTTCTTCAAAAGCCATGGTTTTTTCATTTGCAAGGCTTTGAATCAAAGCCGACCAATCAAAACGTTGGAGTGCTTTACCTTCCTGAAACTCGCTTGCCTGATTTGTTCTAATCAAATCATTAATCACCATATCCATTCTGCCAACAGCATGTAATAATATTGAGGCATACTCTTTTACGTCTGGGTGGAGGTCGTTAGATGAATCGATCATTTCAGCCATGCTTTTCACACTTGTCATCGGATTCTTTAATCCATGGATAATGACACTCAACAACTGTTTCTTTTGGTTATTAAGCTCCTCCAGGCTTTCATTTTGTATTACAAGCTGAGCCTTTTGATCTTTAATTGCTTCGTTCTGGGCTTCAATTTCTTGCTTTTGCTTACTGATCTTTAAATAGCTTTTGGAAAGTTTTTCTTCCAAATCATTCATATCACGCATGCGTTTAATTTGAAGCTGAAGCATTCCCGTCAGGAGCTCAGGATAATCCTTTAAAAATATCATCAATGTTGACCGGTTCAAAACCAGAACAATACATTGACTTTCAGTAGTTACTGAAGCCGAGCGGTTTTCAGTATCAAATAGCGCATACTCTCCAAAAACTTCACCGGCCTTCAGTCGGGCAATCACATGATTACCATCGTGTACGCGAACTTCTCCTTCGGCTAATATGAACATATTTTCGCCTTGATCCCCTTTTCTAAAAACCAATTCCTGAGCCTTGAATTTATGTTCTTGAAGAGCGCTTGCCAATTCAGTTAAGGCTTGTGTGCTCAAGGCACTAAAAACAGAAATCCTACTCAATAATTCTGCGCGTTTTGTTGTTTCGATCAACATTTCATCCATGAGTTATGCAAATTGTGTTTAGAAAATGTAAAATTAATATGCCGCATCTGCCTTGCTATTCATGCTACATTCAATAAAATTGATCTATTTCATAAATTTATCCAGCTATAACTATATGTTTGAACCATTTTTCAAACGTTCCAAAACTTGAGCGCTTTCTCTTTCAAGATCAGGGAAAAACAATCGAAAATCCTGTTCAAAATCCTGGTAATTATACTTCAGAAACTCAACCGCGTGTTCCATTCCCGAATCGAATCGCGTACGTTGCGACATCCCGTTAAACACCCGCTGCAAATCATATAAATTAGCATAACCGGTAAGCCAATTTTGAGCAATCATCCAAGGCAAAATTCGTTTTGAGCGCGGAGGTAGGCTCGAGAAATTTTTAATAAGTGTTTTATATATACCAGCCGAAAAAGCTGACAATTCGGTTGAACTATAATCTTCCCAATTTACGGCCAAAAAATGGTCAAAATAAATATCAACAATCACGGGAGAAAACTTAAAAAAAACCGGTTGCAGACGAGCAACACTGCCTCTAACAACTTCGTGCTGATCGGTATAGGTATCAATAGCCCTGTGCAAAAAAACACCAGTTCGGATACCGCCATTGTATTGTTCAAACATCTTACCCTTGATACTGTCGGCTACAAAATTCCCTATAAGTATTTGGGGATCATCACCAGACAAAAAAGCATGCGCTAAAAAATTCACGATTAATTTATTCTTATAGGGCAAAAATACGGAATATGCCCAAGAAGTTGATTCTCCAATAAATATTATTTAGAAAGGTTCTGATTTACTGCAACCGATTGTTGAAACCGCTGGTTTTGTTATTTTTGTAACACTTTACGAATTAATTATAAAAGCTATAAATCATATACTTAATGCCATGCAAAAACTACTTTTACTGGGAGATGAAGCGATAGCCCAGGCTGCCATCGATGGTGGCATGTCGGGGATTTATGCCTATCCGGGCACACCATCAACCGAAATCATGGAATATGTGCAAGCTTCAAAAGCTGCTAAAGAAAACAATATCAGAGCATTATGGTCTGCAAACGAAAAAACAGCCATGGAATCAGCGCTAGGCATGTCGTATGCCGGAAAGCGGGCAATGGTTTGCATGAAACATGTAGGCCTCAATGTAGCCGCCGATGCCTTCATTAATGCTGCAATAACCGGTGCCAATGGCGGTTTGGTAGTTGTTGCTGCCGATGATCCTTCAATGCATTCAAGCCAAAACGAGCAAGACTCAAGGTTCTACGGTAAATTCTCGCTCATTCCGATTCTTGAGCCATCAAATCAGCAAGAAGCCTATGATATGACACGTTATGCTTTTGAACTTTCGGAAAGAATGCGTATTCCGGTTTTACTTAGGATAACAACCCGATTGGCTCATTCACGCACCGGAGTTGATTGCAGCGAGCCAGTAAAGCAAAACGATCTGAAACTCCCGGACAATCTACGTCAGTTTGTTTTGCTTCCGGCCATCGCGCGAAAACAGTATCGCGAATTATTGGGCAAACAAACACAAATGGAAGCCATTTCGGCCGAAAGTGGCTACAACCGTATCATCGAGAGATCTGACAAAAGCCTTGGAATTATTGCCTGCGGATTGTCATACAACTATTTGCTTGAAAATTATACTGATGGAAAAATTGAAAATCCGGTACTAAAAATAGGTCAATATCCACTACCGCTTGATTTGGTAAACGAACTTTATGAAAGCTGCGAGGAAATACTTGTTTTAGAGGAAGGTTACCCCATTATTGAGGAGCTCTTGCGTGGTTTGTTAAACAAGAGTAAACCAATTAAAGGCAGGCTCGACGGCACTTTACCGCGTGATGGAGAACTAAACCCTGTGATTGTTGGAAATGCCCTGGGCAAAAAATATCCACAAGGCCAAGCCGTTCCTGAGCTGGTAAAAAACCGTCCTCCAAAACTTTGTGATGGTTGTGCTCATACCGATGCCTTTCTGGCTTTAAATGAAGCCCTTGCTTCTTACGGTCGAGGCCGTGTTTTCAGCGATATTGGCTGTTATACGCTCAGTGCTTTAGAACCTCTGGAAGCCATCAACAGCTGTGTGGATATGGGTGCCAGCATTTCGATGGCAATTGGCGCAGCTGACGCCGGACTAGTGCCTGCTGTGGCAGCCATAGGGGATTCTACTTTTACCCATTCAGGTATGACTGGTTTGCTGGATGCTGTTAATAATAACAGCCCGATAACCATAATCATTCTCGATAACTCCACTACTGGTATGACTGGTGGACAGACCTCGTCGGCTTTTGGTAAGATTGAGAACATTGTACGGGGGCTTGGCGTGCCCGAGGAGCATATCAAAGTGCTAAAACCTCTACGTAAATATCATAATGAAAATGTAGCTGTAATCAAAGAAGAGATTGAATACCAAGGTGTTTCAATAATTATACCTCGTCGTGAGTGCATCCAAACGCTTAGTCGTCGCATGCGCCAGAAAGCCAAGGCCAAAACCATGAATATTTAATTATAAAAACGCAAAGAAATGAAAAAAGACATCATACTTGCCGGTGTTGGAGGACAAGGAATTTTAAGTATAGCTGCCTGTATTGGTTTAGCCGCTCTTGAAGAAACGCTATACCTCAAACAAGCCGAAGTGCATGGCATGAGCCAGCGTGGTGGTGCAGTGCAATCCAACCTGCGACTCTCGTCTGATCCTATTGCCTCTGACTTGATACCAGCCGGAAAAGCAGACCTTATTGTAGCTGTTGAACCAATGGAGTCGTTGAGATACCTCCCTATGCTTGATCCTAATGGCTGGATTATAACAAGTATCAATCCTTTTGTCAATATTCCAGATTATCCCGAAATGGAACATCTGATGAAGGAAATCTGGAAATTGCCCCGCTATATTACTCTGGATGCCAATTCAATGGCCAAAGACTGTGGCAGTATAAAGGCAGCCAATATGGTAGTGCTGGGGGCTGCTACTCCTTTTCTGGGATTAGAACAAAACAGCATCGAAACTGCTGTGAAAAATCTTTTTAAAAATAAAGGAAACGAAATAGTAGAACTAAACCTGAAAGCCCTACGAGCTGGCCGCAATCACGCACTTAAACAAATATAATATATCTTTGTAATCGAATTCCACTAAACTGCATTGGTAATTCTGATGCAGTTTACTTTTTTAATTATTTCTAATGTTTTAAATAATTCGAACTGGAAATTTACACCTGCTTATGGTATTTTTGCAACAAGAAAATAAACTTACACATGCCAGGATTGCTTACTATGCCAAATACACCGCTACAATCGCTATCGTTTCACTATAAATATTTCATTTTCATTTGGTTAGTTATACTTAGCTTTACTGCTTGCAACTCTTCCGAAGAAAAAACATCAGCTATTCCACCTCAAACTGCTGTAGCTGAGGTAGAAAAGCAACAAACTTTTTTGTTCGAAATCCCTGTTGATTCCTTAATTGTTGAGCAGGAACAAGTGCAACGTAACCAGTTTCTGGCAGATATATTGCTTTCGAAAGGAGTTAATTACAATCTTATTGACAACATAGCCCGCAACCATAAAGCTGTATTTGATGTTAGAAAAATAAGAGCAGGAAATCAGTACACTTTTATTTCGGCCAACGACTCTATTCAAACACCTTTGTATTTTATTTACGAAATTGATCATACTGATTATGTAGTATTTAGCTTAACTGACAGTCTCACTGCCCGCAAAGGCCATAAACCAATTTATAAGAAAACTGAAACAGCCTTTGGCACAATAACTTCCTCCTTATGGAATGCCATGGTGGATGGACAATACGACCCTAATCTTGCCAATAAGTTGTCAGAAGTATATGCCTGGACCATCGACTTTTTTGGGATCCAAAAAGGCGATCAGTTTGAGCTAATGTATGAAAGGCTTTATGTTGATGACAAACCAATTGGAATTGGGAAAATCCTGGCATCCAGATTCCAGCATCGCAACAAAGACTTGTTTGCTTTTTATTTTGAGCAAGATAGCGTTGGAGATTATTTTGACGAAAATGGACAAAGCTTGATGCGTACTTTTTTGAAAGCACCCTTAAAATACAGTCGTATCAGTTCAGGCTTTTCCAATGCCCGTTATCATCCTGTTCTAAAAAGATACCGCCCTCATCATGGCGTTGATTATGCTGCCCCTTTGGGTACTCCCGTTTATGCTATTGGCGACGGTATAATTACAAAGAAAGGATACCAAAAAGGTGGAGGCGGAAACTACCTGTATATCAAGCACAATGGCACTTATACAACAGCCTATATGCATCTCAGGGGATTTGCCAAAGGAATAGGGCAAGGCGTAAGGGTAAGTCAGGGGCAACTGATAGGTTATGTGGGCAGTACAGGACTTTCGACCGGCCCACACCTTGATTTCAGGTTTTTCAGAAACGGGAATGCTGTAAATCCACTTACTGTTGAATCTCCTCCGGCCAAACCTGTTGATTCAACTAATTTGTCCAAGTATAACGATCATGTTTTAAACTGGCAATCGAAGCTTAATCTTTTAAAAACAATAGCTGATGAAACAAGAAAAAGCAAAGATAACGCTGAAGAAGTAAACCCCAAAAGCTAAAAAGTTATCCCACATTGAGGTGACTTATTTTTTGCTGAAACCTTTAGTGCTTATCTTCTTCTTCGCTCGGTATAAATACCAATATGCAGCCTTAGGCTGTTAAGATTTACATCATATTGCTGCGTGTCCTCAACAGGGCCATTTGGATAAACTGTCAAATCTTCGGTAACCTCAAATTCGTAACTCCCCTTAGCCATTGTATATTGAACGCCAAGCACAAAACGTCCGAGCGCAACATTTAGCCCCACCCCTGTTTGAAGCGCAAAAACTGGTTTTGTAGGTTTATAAAATGTAAAATCCTGATCAATATTACCCACTAAACCACCATAACTGGCCAAGACGCCAATATTTCCATAAAGATCAACTTTGGCAAAATCAATAAACTCAAGCCTGATATCAGGTCCGAGTTTAAGGTCAGCAAAGAAAAAAGGTAGTTTCAAGCCATCAAAATCACGCGGTACATTAAAATCGTGAATGGAAACACCAAAACCAAAACTGGAATACAAACCAATATTTCCAGCACCTTTAAACATAAAGTTATCATCAAAAAATCGGAAGGCACCACTTTCAATCATAGCACCCCACTTAGGCCCTGCCCCGGTTTTAAAAGGACCATAAGTATAGTTAATCTCGGAGGTCATATCGGGCATAAAATATATAAAATGTATATATTTTGTTTTAAATGCTCTCGAACCACCTTTTGAATGATCTTTAGGTGCTTGAGTTTGCTGTTGGGGCTCGGCAGTAGCTTCCTCACCTGTAAATACCTGAGAAAAAGTAACTAAAGGTAAACCGATAGTTATTAAAAATGATGCAATCAAACTTTTCATGATTTAATTTTTTAGGATTACAAACGACATTGAATTTCCGAATTTAAGCTGGCATATTTACGCAAAACGCGATCACATTCTCTAAATAATTCATCAGCTTTTACAATGGTTAGCGGTTGACACGAGATTTCGCTTACCCGTTTTATTTTAAATGACAAAGGATATTCTGAACCCAACTTTACAATAATTCTTGTACGGATAGTGTTTTGGGTATAGGATTGAACGCCCCAGGAAGTCCTGAAATAACCCGTTTCCTTATCCATAATTTCAATAGCATCAGAATAACTTATACCTATTTGATTAATAAGCTTCCAGGCATCTTCGTAAGGCTTATTGGTTCGTATCTCCCTATCAATATTGGCAATATCTAGCTGCACTGATGCTTCATGCTGATCATCCCCGCGCTTTTCAATATAATAATACGTCTTTAGTAACTTGGGAGAATTCTTCCTATTGCATAAAATAAGGGCATCTTCCAAAAAGCCAACCTTTTCGGCTTTTACAGTAACCCAGCTATTATCTAAAACAACAATATCCAAGCGATCGATACCCATTTTTACAGCATCAACGTAAATGGTTGCATCACTTTCTGAGGCTATCATCTGTCCATTGCGTATGTCTGCATAGGTATCAGAAGCTATCATCGAAAACAAAAAAGACAAAAACAATACACTAAAATTTTTGATTTTAATGGAATTCAATTTTGATGGTTATTTAGATTAATTCTAAGCTACAAAAATAGGACATGAAACCATTCAACCAAATTATTTTCGGAAAATTATAAAAAATCAGGTCAATATCACTGAAATAAAAAAAGGAGCCCTTTTGAGGCTCCTTTTATTAAGTAGAAGTGCAGATCAAAATTCTATTGATCCCACCAAACACGAACATCAAGACCATCACCACCCATTGCAGCAACAGCTTCCTGAACACGTTCACGATTTATATTATACTCTTCAACAGGGAATGGAATCTTTCTTGGGATAGCCTGTCCGCCACCTTCCAGTGGTTCAAAAACGATTGAGCCATTAGCAATTTCGCCTGGTTTAAGAAGCATTTCCGGTTGGCCAGTACGACGGTATTCAAACCAAGCTTGCTCACCCTGGATGTAGAGGGCAAGATATTTCTGTGTTAATACAGTTGCTTCAGAAGCAGCTGGCATAGCAGCAATAAATGCATCAATATCAGCACTAGCAACACCCCAGTCTTCCATACTTGCTCTCACGCCTTTCTCATACCAGGTTTGATCCCAATTATTTACCTCTGAAAGGATAAAGCAAACTTCTGCATAATCCATATAAGTATAACCAAAGGTAGCAGCTTGAACTACAGAAGGATTATTTCTGAAGTCGGGACAGTTTTCAGCAAAGGCCTGTGTTTCACCATCGGGCATACCATAAGGCATACCAATTATGTCGTCATAGCCTGGAGCAAAAATTGGAAGTCTTGGATCTGAAATACCGGCAAAAGGATTAATCTTACCATTAAGATCATCGTTTTCACCTTTTAACAAAGTAACAAAGGCTTTTGAAAGGGTGAAGTCATTACGATTTTCAGTAAACCAGGCATCATATAAGGGGCCGTTATCCCCTGCACCAACATAAACAAACTTGGCGTTATCATCGTTAGAAGTAAAGAATCCATCAATTCCATAAGTACTTACGATATCTGCCAGAGCCGCACCGCCGTCTCTTTTCTCCATGCGTTGGGCAAGGCGAAGAGCGAGACTGGCACCAAACTTTTTCCATTTTAGCATATCACCACCATACATGATATCTCCAAAACGAATTCCTTGGGCATTGAGATTAATCATATTTGTAGCTTCCTTCAGTTTATTAATCAGGTCAGGATAAATTTCTGATTGAGCATCATATTTTGGCGTTCTGTTTTCGTTAGCAAGGAAGGCTTCTGAATAAGGAATATCACCAAATGCATCAGTCAATACAGAAAATATGTATGCCTGAAGAATAGTTGCAGCGGCAATCTGATTTTCATTTGCACCAGAGGCTAAAGCATCCGTTTTCGTGTCTTCATTTGTATTAAGATTGATAATATTCTGAAGATTCATCGCGGAAGTGTACATTGCACGCCAAAAACCGTCAGTTACTGTTGTACGGAATGCATAACGATCTTCATCAGTATAGTTGATCTGTGACCAATACTGTGGAAGCAGGAAAAACATACGACCACCAGCCCACTCATCGCGAAGGTTATCCATCACATTCTTTTGAACATATGTAAAGATATAACCGGTAGCTACTTCTTCAGGGTTATTGGGGTCTTTGTTGATTTCGTCAAAGTTCTTGGTACAACCCAGCATTAGGGTTAAAAGCACCAGAACGAATATTGATTTGAAATTAAATTTTTTCATATTTAAGATGTGTTAAGGGTTAGAAGTTGAAAGTTAAGTTAACACCGAATGAGCGCAGCCCAGGCAATTGACCACCTTCAATACCCTGAACATTACCAGCACTTGTGGCAAATTCGGGATCAATATGATCAATATCTCGTCCCCAAATAGCGAGGTTACGGCCATAAACTGCAACGTTAAGTCTGTTAATAATGTTGGAGCTTTTAAAGTTGAATGTATATCCAATTTTAACTTCTCTAAGCTTGAAATAATCGGCGTCAAAAACGTTTTGGCCACCTCTGGCTCTTGAATAATGGTCGGCTGCCCATGTCATAGCATCAATATAAGTGCTGTTAGCGACCGGAACATCCGATGGGTTACCTTCTGCGTCAGTCAAGTGAACAACCAAATTACCTTCGCTATCATAATCAGTATATCCGTAAACACCTTCAACCAATACACCACCGCCATCTGCAATATCGTCTCTCACATTCATGCCATTGTCGTTAGTTGCAGCAGATTCTTCAAGAATACCACTATACATACCCCACATATGAGTTAATGAGAATAAAGAGCCACCATTTTGCCAGTCGATAAGCACAGACATATCAAAGTTTTTGTATTTAAACTCATTCAAGAATCCCATATTGAAGTCAGGTAATACTGAGCCAATGCTTTCGATCGGGCCATTCAGGTAACGGCCATTTGTTCCAACAACTCTATTTCCATCCTGGTCAAAAACAAAATTATTAGCACGAATTGAACCAAAAGGTTTACCAACTTCTGCATGAACTTCGGCACCAAATATAGAACCCAGACGGTAAGAATCAACTCCTTCGGCCAATTCAACAACTTCGTTGTCATTTTGCGAATAGTTAACAGTTATATCCCAGTTAAAATCACCTTTCTTTTTAGCCAGTATTGGAGTACCATACAACTGAACTTCAATACCTTTGTTGGTCATTTTCCCTGCATTAATTAACTGAGTAGTATAACCCGAAGCAGCTGAGGTAGCAACCGGAATAATCTGATTGGTAGTTTCCATATCATAATAGGTGAAATCTAACCCAAGGCGATTATTCAACCATCTTAAATCCAATCCAAATTCCAGTGATGTAGTTTCTTCAGGCACAAGATCAGGATTATTTAATTGGAATGAAAGACGGTAGTTAGGATTGTTTCCAAAGTTATCTACCGGAATATAGTTATATGCCAATCTATAAGGATCAGTATCATTACCAACCTGTGCCCAGCTTAATCTAACTTTACCGAAAGGTAAAATAGTATTATCCTTTAATCCTGGAAGTTCGGTAAATACCCAACTTAATGATGCAGAAGGGTAAAAATAGGAGTTATTTCCATCAGGTAATGTTGACGACCAGTCGTTACGGCCTGTTACATTAAGAGTAAGCATCCTGATATAATCCAGAGTAACACTACCAAAAATACTGTTTATTTTTTTCTCTTCCTGACGATTGGTAACCGTGGCCGGGTCAGTTGAATTACTTAGATTATAAAGATCTGTAACAACTAATCCTCCGTTTGTAGTACCATACATATTTTCATAATTTCGCTTCATCTGGTTTACGCCCAGGTTACCACTAATAGTAAATTTATCGCTCAATTCTTTATCAGCAAGCAACATTCCCTCCATATTTAACTCACTGTTGTTACGGAAAGTTTGGTTGTAAGAAGAAACAAATGCCGAGTTGACTGCTATTCTTTCATAGGTTTTGAAATCATATTGATCGAGGTTAAATCTACCCTGTACACTTAACCAGTCAGTGATATGATAGATTAATCCAATATTACCAAAATAGTGATTACGCTGGTCATTCTGATAATCTTTGTAACGTGACCAATAAGGGTTATTGGAATAAACTGGAGTGCCATCATCCCACGAACTCCTGTTCCAGGATCTTTGGGTTCCGTCAGGATTTATGTAAGACTTCAGTTCTTCCATATCAAGCTGACGTTGACCCCATTGATTGAAACGAACCATTGGGTTATTGTCTCCATAGCCTGTTTCAGGACGGCCGGTAAATTTTGTGCTTACAAAGTTAAAGCTTGTAAAAGTTTTAAGCTTGGAAGACAAGTTTGCATCAGCATTCAAACTTACAGAGTGACGATCCATATTACTGTTAGGCATATATCCATCACCTGACTGATTAGCATAAGAAAGTCTGAAAGTAGCTTTATCAGAACCACCAGTTAAAGCAACACTGTTTGAAAAGATCAATCCGGTTTCAAAAAAGTCTTTCACATCATGTTCGGGAGCTTTCCATGGTTTGGGTTTCATATAATTTTCAGTATCCCATTCATCAAAAGCATTCCAAGGTAAAACACCGCCATAAGCACTCAGGTCTGTTGAGTAAGCAGGACCCCAGCTTTCGTCCATACCATAATCTACAAGCAGATAGTCAGTTCCATCAATATTCTGAACCTGAAAACCATTGTAAGTTCCGGGACCATCATAAATCAATCCCCCACCATATAAATTCTGATATTTAGGCAGATAGGAAACCTTATCCATAGCTACACCAGTAGAAAAAGTGACACCAATACTTTTATCGCTAGTCATTTGTCCTTTCTTGGTAGTGATAAGGATAACACCGTTTGCTGCACGCGAGCCATAAAGTGCAGATGCAGCAGGACCCTTAAGTACAGAAATTGATTCAATATCATCAGGATTGATGTCCTGAGCCATGTTACCATAATCGTAACCACCTCCACCGCGAGCAGTGTTTGCGCTGTTAAAATCAGAGTTATCAACGATAACTCCATCAACTACATACAAAGGAGAGTTGTTGCCGGTAATTGAATTCGCTCCACGAATCAATACCCTGGATGAACCACCCATTGCACCGGCAGAATTAGAAATCTGAACACCAGATACCCTGCCCGACAATGATGTAATAAAATTTGAGTTATCAGTTTGTGACAACTGATCACCTTTTACATCCTGTACAGAATATCCGAGTGTACGTTTTTCTTTGGGAATACCAAGAGCAGTAACAACTACTTCATTAATTTGAAGAACGTCGGCCTGCATCACAACGTTGATAGAGGTTTGATTTCCTACATTAATTTCCTGCGTGGTCATCCCAACATAGCGGAAAATTAATACCTGATGTTCAGGCTGTAAATCAATAGAGTAGATACCGTCAAGGTCGGTGGTTGTACCAATAGTAGTACCCTTTACCATCACGGTAACTCCGGGAATTCCCATCCCATCCTGTGCACTGGTAACCTTACCAGTAATTGTTCTCGACTGGGCAAATGCAAAATTCACACCTGCGATCAGTAAGAACACTAACATAATCGTAATTTTTCTCATAATGGTGATTTTTGGTTAGTGAATTGATTAAATTTAACATATTTTTCGTTTCATAAAAAAGAGCTAAAACGATTGCATTTAAGCGTGCAAGTTATAAACATCTGTGTATTTAACAAAAAATTAATCAAAAAATATTTTAATTTTCATAATATGTACATGCTATTTTACAGGTTTACAAGTTCTTAGATTAAAACATTTTTTACTTTTTTTGCCCGGTTGGCAGTGTATCAACTTTAATTTTAGCGCTATTTTCGTTTTTTGAGGCAGTTTTGCCATAAGGTAAAAACGAAATCAGGCTTATCAAAAACCCTTCAAGAACTAGTTTTTGCCAGCCGTCAAGCCCTCCAATAGTAATTTGAACAACTAAGAATGAAATTCCAAATAGAACGAAAATCATTCTTTTTCCTGCCCTGAGGTATCTTACAATTCCGACAACAACCATTGCATTGAGCAAAAACACTATTAAGATTACGATCCAAGACGGAACTATTTGAAAGGTTTCTGGCCTGTTACTCAATCCTGCCCACTCCAAAATATATCTGTTAAGTATTAAAGCTGTCAAAGCCAGTATCGAAATAGTTAAGTAATAGGTTAGCGCAAACGTTCCAACGATCCACGGTAAAACCCGAATGCTCTTCTTATTATTTTTTTGCCCGATTGTCGTCATTGCTTTTTGAGGCCTTTGTTTGCTATGATCTCATAGTATATAGTATATTGTATTGCGTTTTTTTTAAGAAAAAATGGTTAGTCCATTAAATCTCTGAAGCGAAGGTACAACAATATAAAAACAGTAGCAAGCAGCAAATCAAACATCGGAAACATATCAACCGGTTTATAGATATAGATTGTCGAAACAATTAAAATCAACAACTGTGAAATGGCATACAGGTGAAATCCTGCTTTCCTCAAATTCCACATTAATCTTACACCATTAAATGAAATCACCTGGAGCAAAGCCGAAATTAAAAAATAGGCGCGATCGATCCTGCCGAAAAAACCAAGATCAAAGCCCATGGTTTCTATGGTTTCCTGCTCAATCATTTCAACAATCATGGCATAATTAAAATAAACAAAGAAGTTACTCACGGTTGCCAGGCCAGCTCCTAAGAAACTCAACACGCAAAGAAAAGTAAGCAATGCTGGTCGCTTTTTTTGAGGTTCAATCTGATCCATCCTACTATTTTTGTATTAAGCGAGATTACCAATTAATGCTTCCACTTCTTCCAACAATTCTGCTGACTCCACCAGAGCTTTCATCGCATTATGGTCATCAAACAGTGGACGATCTACTTCGAGAAACTTAACATAACGACGGATAACATCATGAGCTTTTTTTGTTCCTGCACCAAATTGATACTCTCTAAAGTCGAGTGCCTGCGCTGCTGCCATCAGTTCGATACCCAAAATTCCGTAGGCATTATCCATGATCTGAAAGTTCTTTAAAGCAGTATTCATGCCCATCGACACAAAATCCTCCTGATCGGCAGCGGCAGGGATCGACTGAATGCTTGCCGGAGCAGATAGAATACGCTGTTCAACAATCTGCATATCAGCCGTGTATTGCGACAGCATCAAACCAGAAAACATACCGGCACCTTTTGTCAAAAAAGCCGGAAGGCCAACGCTCAAAGCGGGATTATTCAAGCGATTCATGCGTCTTTCCGACAGAACACACACCATTGTGATAGCTGCACCGGCCATATCCATTGGCAAGGAAACAGGAGAACCCTGAAAATTCGCTCCTGAGAGTTGCAGGTTTTCATCCGGGAAAAAAATTGGATTGTCGCCAACGCCGTTGAGTTCAATTTCAACCTGCGAGCGAGCCCAGGCCATAGCATCATGAGCTGCACCAATTACCTGAGGTGTTGAACGCATACTATAAGCATCCTGTACTTTGCATTTTACCCTTCCTTCGGCCAAATCGCCACCTTTGACAATTTTATTGATTGCCATTGCAGAACGAACAGCACCGGCAAAACCTCTCACTTCGTGAATTTTACGGTCGTAAGGTTTCATATTAGCTTTAAGCGCCTCAAGCGACATAGCAGCGGCTATTTCTGCCTGACGTAAAAACCGATCTGCATCATACAAAAACAATGCACTCATAGCTGTAAGCACATTCGATCCGTTTATGGTGGCTAATCCATCTCTGGCTTGTAATCCCGGGATTTCAATGCCTGCACGATCCATTGCTTCTTTTCCGGAAAGCAATTCACCTTTATAATAGGCTTTTCCTTCACCCATCATCAGCAGTGCGATCTGCGACATTGGCGCCAGGTCGCCGGAAGCACCTACACTTCCTTTACGACAAACAAAAGGTGTTACGTCTTTATTTAACATTTCGATCAAAGTCTGAGTAATTTCTGGTCTGCAACCCGAATGTCCATGAGCGTGTACATTGATTCGTCCGAGCATTGCTCCCCTAACCCAATCTTCGGGCATGGGTTCGCCTATTCCTGCAGCATGGTTATAAATCAGGTACTTCTGAAAATCCTTTACCTGATCATCATCCAGCACTATTTCAGAGAACTCTCCAATACCAGTGTTTACACCATACATAATTTCTTTGGCTTTGATTTTTTGCTCAAGCATGGCACGGCATTTTTCAATACGCTCAATAGCAAGGGGATCAAGTTCAACCTTACGGTGATGACGGGCAACATCAACAACATCTTCAATGGTAAGACCAGCTCCTGTAATAATAAGATTTGATTTCATTTAAGTATTAGTTTTTTGTTAAACGTTCCATTTTCAACAAGCTAAATTAGAGAAATAAGCTTATGCAAGCAAAGATTTGTAATTTTGCACTTTCAAATCAAACCGATATCAATGCAAAAAGAAAGCCTTCACTCCATTCAGGATCAAATCAATACCACGCCGGCTTTGCTCCTTTATTTTTTCAGCGACAAATGCGCTCCCTGTATAAGCTTACGGCCGAAAGTTGAGCAATTGCTCAGTAATAATTATCCGGCCATGAAACTGATTTACATTGATTCGGAGAGTCAACCAGAAATTGCAGGGCACTTTGGCGTTTTTTCCAGTCCTACGCTTTTACTGATTTTTGATGGCCACGAACATCAGCGACTCAGCAAATACGTTGCCATACCACAACTTGATGCTGCGATCAACAGGCCTTACAGTTTATTAATCGACTAGAAAAATCAAATTCCTATCATCAATGCGTCAGGGATTTTGAGTGGCACTTCCCTTAGAAATTCGACAGAATTGGCTATTTCGGGATACATTACCTTGTCATTTTCAATAAAATCTACTTTTTTGCGGTATGCACGCACAAAATCTTCAATAATATCAGATGATCTGGCAGGTCTTCTGAACTCAAGTGCCTGGGCTGCATTGAAAAGCTCAATAGCCAGGATTTTCTCCAGATTTAAAACTACACGTAAAGCTTTGGTAGCAGCATTTGCGCCCATACTCACGTGATCTTCCTGTCCTTGCGACGACTCGATGGAATCTACCGAAGCAGGCGTGCACAATTGCTTATTTTGGCTCACCAAGCTTGCAGCAGTATATTGTGGAATCATAAATCCTGAATTCAGGCCGGGATTTGCAACTAAAAATGGGGGTAAGCCACGTTTGCCATGCAAAAGCTGATAGGTTCTGCGTTCGCTGATATTTCCCCATTCACTTAGTGCAATTGCAAGATTATCCAAGGCAAGTGCCAGTGGCTGGCCATGAAAATTACCAGCCGAAATAATCAGATCGTCGTCCGGAAAAATGGTTGGATTATCAGTTACGGCATTGATTTCATTGCTAAAAACATAAGCAACATAATTCACTGAATCCTTGGAAGCGCCATGAACCTGCGGAATACACCTGAAAGAATAAGGATCCTGAACATGTGCTTTTTTTCTGGAAATCAACTCACTACCTTCGAGTAATTTCCTGAAGCGTTCTGCTGTGGCTATCTGGCCTTTGTGATGCCTGATTTGATGCACCTGATCGTAAAAAGGTTCAAGACGTCCATCAAAAGCTTCGAGGGATAAGGCACCAATGATATCAGCCAACATGGAAAGCCTGAAGGTTTTGAGCAAGGTAAAAACACCGTACGCACTCATAAACTGGGTTCCATTAAGCAGGGCCAAGCCTTCTTTGGATTGCAATTTAATCGGTTTCCATCCAAAGTTTTGCAGCACTTTTTCTGCCAGCTGACGCTCTCCTTGATAATACACTTCCCCTTTCCCCAGCAAAGGCAAAGAAAGATGAGCCAGCGGAGCCAAATCGCCTGAAGCTCCCAAAGAACCCATTTCGTAAACCACCGGAATCACATCATTGTTATAGAAATCTATTAGTCTTTCGACTGTGAGCTTTTGCACTCCGGAATGCCCATAGGATAGACTTTGAACTTTGAGCAAAAGCATCAGCTTAACAATTGGCGGCTGAACCAAATCTCCTGTGCCACAAGCATGCGACATCACAAGGTTTTCCTGGAGCTGTCCTAACTCTGATTTTGAAATGCTGGTATCGCAAAGCGAACCAAATCCGGTGGTAATGCCATAAACGGGCTCTTCCTGACTGGCAATTTTTTGATCGAGATAGGAGCGACACTTCTCTATTTTAGCAGCAGACTCCTCCGAAAGCGCAATCTTATACCCTTGCTCTATAATGTCGAAAATTCTTTGAAAAGTTAATTTATCAGATGAAATATAATGTGTTTGCATGATGTTTAAAATTTTGGTGAACAAGAAATGTTAAAGCATAAGTTTTTAACGACCTAAAGCCCATACAAATAAAGCAGTTCTGTTAACGTTAATAAGAAAGTCAAGCATTAAGGCAATGGTCATGAGCTGTTTTTTACAAGTCGGAAAGCTTTTCAATCAAGTCATCTTTTGAAACAGTCCATTGTTGGCCTGATTGCATCTGTTTAACTGTAAATTGATTGTTATCCATTTCTGATTCACCAGCCATGATTACAATTGGAATTTGCTTTTGATCAGCATAACGGAGTTGCTTCTTGATTTTGGCTTCATCCGGATAAATTTCGGCACTATACCCATTTGACCTCAAATTTTGCAGATAAGGCAAACAGTAGGCCAGTTCTTTAGCACCAAAATTTAAAAAAATAATTTGCGTTGATTGCATGGCTTTTTCAGGAAAAAGGTCCAGGCTTTGCATCACATCAAATATCCGATCGGCGCCAAAGCTGATACCCACTCCCGAAACATCAGGCATGCCAAAAACTCCGGTAAGGTTATCATATCTTCCTCCTCCACAGATACTTCCCATAGGGACATCCAGTGCTTTCACTTCAAAAATTGCTCCGGTATAATAATTTAAACCTCTTGCCAGCGTGAGGTCGAGCTCAACGGGCATTTCAATATTCATGTTTTCGAGATAGGCAAAGAGTTGCCTTAATTCCGCAATTCCCTTTGCACCAATTTCATTTTGCCCGATCAATTGCTCCAGACTTGTCAGCTTTTCGGTGGTAGTTCCTTCCATAAAAAGCACAGGCTGAAGCAATTCGACAGCTTCATCACTCAATCCCTTTTCACGAAGTTCAGCATTCACCTGATCAATTCCAATCTTATCCAGTTTGTCAATCGCAATTGTAATGTCGATTAAGGCATCGGGTCTGCCGATATACTCTGCTAATCCGGCCAAAACCTTACGATTATTAATTTTGATTACAACATTAATTTTCAACCTGTTAAAAACATCATCCGCCAGTTGAACCAATTCAGCTTCGTTGATAAGCGCATCACTTCCAACCACATCAACATCACATTGATAAAACTCGCGATAGCGACCTTTCTGTGGCCTGTCGGCACGCCAAACTGGTTGAATCTGATATCTTCTGAAGGGAAAACTGATATCGTTGCGATATTGCACTACAAACCTGGCAAACGGAACCGTTAAATCATAACGCAAACCTTTTTCGGTAATTTTCGGGCTCAAATTTTCAAACGATTGACTTTCAATATCTTCTATACCAGAAAGAAAATCACCTGAATTTAAAATCCGAAATAAGAGTTTGTCACCTTCATCGCCATACTTTCCGGTAAGCGTGGAAAGATTTTCCATTGCAGGCGTCTCAATCGGTTCAAAACCATAAAGTTTGAACACCTCTTTTATGGTATTAAAAATATAATCCCGTCGCGCCATGACGGCCGGGCCAAAATCTCTCGTTCCTTTTGGTATCGTAGGTTTTTGAGCCATAGTATGCCTATTTTTCTAAGAGCCGCAAAGGTAAGAAAAAGCCAGTTGGCAAACTATCTGCAAACTGCTTAGGATAAAAACCCTGAAAATAAACAAGTAAAGTCAGTAACCGAGCTTTGCTTTAAGATTTTGCAAATATGCTGTCGCTCTTTGATCTCCTTCAGCAGGTGCCCAGGCAGCAAAATATTTATCAATTTTTGGATCATATGGCCCGTCTTTCACCTCATAAGCCACCGATCCGGGCTCTAAAGAGATAATGCTATGCCAGGTGCGGGGCGGGATTTCACAACCATAATTACCCAAAGAGGCATCCAGTAAAATATGATCCCTAACACGGCCATCGGCTTCAAATTCGACGACTAAAATTTTTCCCCGAAGACAAAAAAAAGCTTCATATTTATCCGGGTTTTCATGCTTATGAGGCTGGATATACGTTTCCGGTTCCATGGCATTCAGCATCCGCTGCATGAGCGCTTCGGGCTTATCATGGAAATTCAGATTCATCCGCATCCTGCTTGATTGCTTTGCCTTTTCGGAAACACTGTTAAGCAGGCTTTCGTCGATTTTAATCATAGCTTTTTATTTGTTTTGCTCAAATTATTTCGTCTAAAATTCCCTTGGGAACGATTTGTTTTCCAGATTTATCTGATTAATAATCAATTGACTCATCAGCTATTAAATCTTTCTGCACAAAGATTTGATTTGGTTTGCCCAAAGCAATCATTATCAAAATTACCGATTTTTTATCTAAATTAAAATGCCTTGATAAGGTAAATTTATTTTGCAGTCTGATAATACAGCCGCCAAATCTTGCTGCTGTGGCGCCAGGCAAAATAGTTTGAGCCGTGATACCACCATCAAATTCAGCATGTTCGCTTAAGTTTTTATCCAGCATTACAATAAAATAAGCCTTAGGACGCTCATTAGGGGAAGAGCTTTCCGCATTTTTTAAGTACCATGCCCACTCAAGCTGATCAAAAGTAAAATCAAGTTCCTATTTCCCTGAAAACAACAGGTATTTAAGCGGCTGCATGTTTTTTGAAGAAGCCGCAAAACGCGTTAGTCCAACGAGTTGTTTCAACAGCTCTTCATCAGGCACCGGATATTATAAGAATTTTCTGTAGCTTCTGTTATTGCAAAAAAGTTCAATTATTTCAATAAGGATCTCGGCCATCCGTAAGAATTTATGAAAAGTTAAATTTCGGTCTTACTTGTGATGTTAAAGCATATAACAAATAGAATCAGGTAATTACACATGAAAAATAGCTATAATTATTAAAACTCATTCTAAATTGACTTTAATATCAATATTTGTAGATTGCCAGAAATGCGAAAGATATTATTTTAGCGCCTTCATTCAAAAAATTGAAACTTATGGATCATCACCAACTTGAATTTATTCCGCTTTGGGCTTCAATTCCCTTTGCGATTATATTACTCTTTATTGCTATTGGGCCACTGCTTTTTCATCATTGGTGGGAAAACAATCGCAACAAATTAATTGTTTCTCTGGCTTTGGGTATCCCAACATCTATCTGGCTTATTTATAATGGGTTATCACACAATCTCATTCACCAGATGATGTTTGATTACGTGCCATTTATCATCCTTTTGGGATCGTTGTTTGTCATTACAGGAGGTATTCATCTCAAGGGTGATATTGAAGCGAAACCTGCTATCAACACATTATTTTTGGGGATTGGAGCCGTGCTGGCAAGTTTTATGGGGACAACAGGAGCAGCGATGCTTTTGATTCGTCCGGTGATAAGAACCAACTCCGAAAGAAAATTCAAGGTTCATACGATTCTGTTTTTTATCGCCATCGTAGCTAATGCCGGTGGTATGCTTACCCCGCTTGGTGACCCGCCACTTTTCCTGCTTTATTTACGCGGTGCACCATTTGAATGGTTCTTTAGTCTTACCAAAGAGTGGGCTTTTGCTAACGGCGTTTTATTGCTGATCTACTATCTGCTCGACACCTACTACCACAAAAAAGAACCCATCAAAAATGTCGTAAAAGATCATATGGAGACTGTCCCTATCAGTTTAAAAGGAACTTTCAACTTTTTTTTCCTGCTCGGCGTTGTATTTTCTGTGGCTTTTTTAAACCAAAATTACATTGCTATCATCCAAGAAAACCCGTATATCGGGTTTATTCGTGAAGGTGCAATGCTGTTTTTTGCCGCACTTTCACTCGTTTTCACCAAAAAACAATTGCGCATTGACAATAAATTTACTTGGGGACCAATTATCGAAGTGGCCTTCCTTTTCTTAGGCATTTTTGCCACAATGGTACCTGCCCTATTATGGCTAAATGCCAATGCCGACTCTCTGGGGATTAACAGTGCGGCCATCTTTTATTATGCCACCGGTGGATTAAGCGCCTTTCTCGACAATGCTCCTACTGCATTAGCATTTCATAATTTAGCCCTGGGGATGAACGAGGGTGGCGTTGCAATTGCAGCACAGGGATATGTGGCAGGTATTCCGGAAGAACTGCTTACTGCTATTTCGATAGGAGCTGTATTCTTTGGCGCCATGACTTATATTGGAAACGGCCCTAACTTTATGGTTAAAGCTATTGCTGAGGAAAATAAAATTCCAATGCCAAGCTTCTTCGGGTATATCTTTAAGTTTTCGGTTGTAGTACTATTACCGGTTTACATACTCACACAATTGCTATTTATCTAGTAAAACTGATCCAATAACAAATAAAAAAGGCTGGAAATAATTGATTTCCAGCCTTTTTTATTCAACTAATCTGCTGTTAGTTTCTTATACCTGATTCGCGATGGGCCTTTATCGCCCAATCGTTTCCGTTTGTTTTCTTCATATTCTGTATAGCCTCCTTCGAAGAAATATACTTGTGAGTCGCCCTCAAAGGCAAGGATGTGGGTTGCAACCCGATCCAGAAACCAGCGGTCGTGAGAGATGATAACGGCACAACCAGCAAAGTTTTCAATTCCCTCTTCAAGAGCCCGAAGTGTGTTTACGTCAATATCGTTGGTTGGCTCATCAAGTAATAAAACATTAGCTTCCTGTTTTAGTGTGAGTGCAAGGTGCAGTCGATTTCGTTCACCTCCCGAGAGCACACCAGCCTTTTTATTTTGATCTGTTCCGCTAAAATTAAAACGTGATACATACGCTCTGGCATTCATAATTCTGTTGCCCAGCTTGATATCATCATGTCCGCCAGAAACTATTTCATAAACACTTTTTTCGGGATCGATATCTGCATGAGCCTGATCCACATATCCTATTTGAACCGTTTCGCCAATTTCAAAGCTACCCTTATCAGGCTTTTCAAGCCCCATCATGAGGCGGAAAAGGGTTGTTTTTCCGGCACCATTAGGACCAATTATGCCAACAATTCCGGCAGGTGGAAGATTAAAACTAAGGTTTTCGAAAAGAACCTTCTCGCCAAACGCTTTCGAAACCTGATTAAACTCAATAACTTTATTCCCCAAACGAGGTCCATCGGGAATAAAAAGCTCGAGTTTTTCCTCTTTTTGTTTGACATCTGCGTTAAGCATTTTCTCGTAAGACGATAAACGCGCTTTTGACTTTGCGTGGCGCGCTTTAGGAGCCATTCGCACCCACTCCAACTCCCGTTCAAGTGTTTTACGCCTTTTGGATGCCGTTTTTTCTTCCTGTTCCATACGCTTTGTTTTCTGTTCGAGCCATGATGAATAATTACCTTTCCAGGGAATGCCCTCTCCCCTGTCGAGTTCGAGTATCCACCCGGCAACATGATCAAGGAAATAACGGTCGTGGGTTACTGCAATAACAGTTCCTTTATATTGCTGCAGGTGCTTTTCGAGCCATTCCACAGATTCAGCATCCAGGTGGTTGGTGGGCTCATCCAGCAAAAGAATATCCGGCTCGCTGAGCAGTAAACGACACAAAGCCACCCGACGACGTTCTCCACCTGAAAGATTCTTAATTGATGCGTCACTTTCCGGACAGCGCAAAGCATCCATTGCACGTTCAAGCTTACTATCCAACTCCCAGGCATCTTTCTGCTCGATCAAATCTGTCAAACGTCCTTGTTCCTCAATGAGTTTATTCATTTCATCGTCAGAAAGCGGATCCATAAACTTATTGTTAAGCTCCTCATAAGCCTTTAGCAAATCAACTACTTCCTGCACTCCTTCTTCCACAACCTGGCGAACCGTTTTTGATTCATCCAGATCCGGTTCCTGATCCAGCATACCTACTGAAAAACCCGGCGAAAAGACCACCTCACCATTATAGGATTTATCTTTTCCGGCAATAATTTTCAACAAGGTAGATTTTCCGGAACCATTCAGACCAATAATGCCAATTTTAGCTCCATAGAAAAATGACAAGTAAATATCCTTTAAAATCTGACGGGAAGGCGGGATAATTTTACTCACCCCCACCATAGAAAAAATGATTTTTTTGTCGTCCGACATATAATTGATTATTAGTTTAATGACTTAATTAATGAGCAGCAAAACTACAAATCTTTTTACCCCAGAGAAAGCCGGAGAAAATCTCTAAATCATAACAATACTCACTCCTTCAACCTGAAATTTAAGTTTCGGTTTCTGATAAAAAGATTTACTGAACAAGCCTTTTCATGGCATTTTCAAGCTTTTCGTTAGCCGTATCCCAACTAAATTGTCGGCGAACAAATTCATAGCCAGCTGACGCTATTTGATCAGCAAATTCAGAGTTACTTAAAAGTTTTACCAAATGGCCGGCAATTTCTACTGCGTTATCACCAACCAATAATTCATGATTCAACTTGGCGTTTAAAGGTTTGTTAGCCAACGAAGTAGTAACACAAGGCAAAGCCATCGACATGGCTTCCAGCAATTTATTTTGAAGTCCGGTTCCAATTCGCATTGGCGCCACAAAAACTTTTGAGTGGGCATACGCATCACGGATATCGTCCATCCATCCGGTAACAATCACCTTTTTTGAAGCTACCTGCCGTATCGTTATATCCGGAGTAGCTCCTGCCAATAAAAGCTTAGCATCAGGAAGTTGTTTCCAAACCAGCGGCATAATTTCCTGCACCAAAAAAGCTGCAGCATTAACATTGGGCGGGTAGGCCATATTTCCGGTAAAGACGATTTCGTATTTTTTATCTCCTAAAATCGGGCTAAAATATTCATGATCAACACCATTGGGAATAACGAGAATTTCGTCACGTTTTGGATGTGGAATCAATTTCCGATCTGTTTCGCTTATAATTGTTTTCAGTTCAAAATCCTTAAAAACAGCTGCTTCGTAACGCTGTAATCTGTGGTATTCGGTCATCAAAAAAGGCTTCATCAGCCAGGAAGAAACATCCAGCCGCCGCTTCATCCCCATGCTAAAAACATCCTGATAATCCAAAACTTTAGGGAGGTTTTCTTTTCTCAAATAGGATGCAACCCTCAACAATTGGCCATAAAGCAAATCAGGTTGATGTTCGGCAATTAAATTGTGAATGCGTTTGGCTGCTCTTGCATTAAAAAAATAACCTGCCTGGAGCGGATTTCCGTTGAGCCATGCTGCCATCAGATTAAGCAATATCCCGATTCCGGGCAAATCGATAAAATTGATAGATTTACAATAAGGTTGCAGTGCGCTAAAAGCCTCCTTTTTGTTTGCTTTACGATCTGTGTTCAGGGCACAAAGAATGATATCATTGTTTTTCGAGAGCTGTTTCAACTGATTATAAGCTCTCAGTTTGTCACCTTTTTCGAGAGGCCACGGAATTCGTGAGAGCAGCACAAAAATCTTCATCAAACTGTTTCAGGTTTATATTTGCGAACAAAGGTAAATGATTTTACAGGAGATTAATTTGCTATTTGTTGTTGGTTGAATTAGTAAAAAAACCGAAAACAGAACAGGACAATATGACATACCATTCAATTTGTGCAGGTATTATCTTTAAGATTAGTATAAAATTTTAGCAACCTAACGTTTACTTTATTGCTATTGTGTTGCATTTCAACCAATTTTCGGGCAGCTTTTCCACAATCGAAGGCTTTTTGAGGATACTGAAGCAACTGCACCATTATTGCTGCCATCTTGGCTGCATCATCAGCAATAAAAATATTTGACTGGTCAGTATAATTAATTCCTTCGGCCCCAATGCGTGTTGTAACAACTGTTTTTCCCAACGCCATAGCCTCGATAATCTTTATCCGTATTCCACTTCCCGACAATAAAGGCACTACGGCAATATGCTTGTTTTGCACAAATTCAGTTGCATTTATCACTTCACCAACCACCTCAATTCCGGGAGCTTTATAGTTTAAAAGCCATTCGGGCATAAAGCGCCCTGCAAGCACAAAACGAGCCTGAGGTATTTTTGCTATCACTAATGGCCATACATTATCCAACATCCAACGAATACCTTCGATATTAGGAATCCAATTCATAGATCCTAAATGAAAAAAAACGGGTAACTCATCCATTTCAAAGGCTGGATTAAAACCATGCGGATCAATTCCATACGGAATATCCACAACAGGTTTGTGTGTATATCCTCTGAAAAATGCAGCATCCTTGCGTGTTATTGCTGCAACGCCATCAACTTCGTTCAAACTGTCTAATTCGAAACGCTGCAGTGTTTTACTCAGATGATTAAGGTAAAACTTTTTAACAATGGAGAGTGTTTGCCGTGCGAGCCGTTTCCATATCAGATGCTCAATATTGTGAGCCCGCAACACAATTACGGCTTTTGAGTGCTCCCTAATGGTCGAAATATAAGGAGCCATAAATACAGTTTCGAGTTGAATCACATCGTACTGATCAGCCTTAAGTATTGCCATCAGTTCACGATTAAACAAATCTGAAACAAAACGCTCCACGTGATACGAGCGATTTCTAAAAAATGCTTTCAAAGCGCCGAAAACTTTTATGCGCAAATCTAATTGAACCAGTTTTAGCCCTGTTCTTTGCTTAATATCCTCCGGAATGTCATCGAGATTTACATTATATTTTTCTGAATTAACAGCCAGTACCTTAACCTGATGACCTGATTCGAGCAAGCCATCTATAATACTTTTCATAGCGATGGGACCACCTTCATGTGCGGGGAAAGGGGATTTATTACAAATGAAAAGCACTTTCATCATGCTATGGTTTTAGTTTTTGCCGGGAATAACTTCCGGAATATCTTTCTCCAACTGTCAATATCGAGCAAACCAGCATCAGTTGTTGCTTTAAAGGTAAGAAACAGCCCCATTGGAAAAAGTACCAGCGACGAAAGCCACACACCGGTCACAACATCCAAATCGCCAACCTTAGCTGCTTTTTCGCCTGTTATGCTTGTGATATGATAGATCACGAAAAACAAAACTGAAATCACAACCGGCAATCCCAAACCTCCCTTTCGAATTATTGCTCCCATTGGGGCACCGATAAAAAACAAAATTAAACAGGCGATGCTCAGTGTAAACTTCTTATGCCAGGCAATCAGATGCTTGCGAATATTTTCCTGCTGATAGTTAAAATCATTTTTATTAAAGATCACATTATCGCGCGCTGATCGGACAGCTGTTAGTGCCATTTCCAGGAGGTTGCCTTTCTCTTTCTTATCAAAATTTGCGATAAAGGGCCATTCCAGATGGAATGTAGAGTCGTGATCAATAAAAGATTTTGTGGTATCCACAACAACTTCTTCGGTTGGTTTTTTCATTGCCAGCATCGCTTTCGAAGTTGTATCCAGGGTAGCAAAATTCTGGTAACGTTGTGCAAAACTTGTCTTATAGCGTTTCTTGCGTTCTTCAAAACGCTGCTCCAAAGAATCTACAGACATATTAAGCTGTTTGATATTCAGCATGGTGTAGTGACTTTTGAAAAGTTCCTCTTTGGTTCGGTTCATGTTAAATTCAGAAAGATCGAAGCGAATCCGTTGCTGCTTGAAAGCAGTTCTGTCAAAAGGTCTGTTATCTCGATAGTTACGCTCCGAAACAATGTCGGTATAAGAATATCCATCGAATAGTGTAAAAATAATATACTCCTGATTAGGGCTCATTTCCATATAACCTGATTGCGCTGTTGTTACCTTGATATTTCCAAGCCTGTCGGTGTGATCGTAAATTTTCACATCATGAATTGTACGACCGTCTTTTTCTTTGCTTCCAACCCTGATCACATAATTCTCAATGCCATGATAAAATACACCTTCTGTAATATCAAAAGCCAGTTTTTGCTGGCGTACATCATACAGCAACGATTGAAACTTGAGGTTGGCATAAGGTTGAACATAATTAGAAAACAAAAATGCCAACATACTGATTGCTAAAGACAATATCATGAGTGGACGCATAATTTTCCACACAGAAATCCCGGCAGCTTTCATTGCTACAAGTTCGTAATTTTCTCCCAAATTCCCAAACGTCATCAGTGAGGACAATAAAATCGCAAGAGGCAAAGCCAGTGGAACAAAAGTTGCACTGGCATAAAACATTAACTGGGCAATGATAGCTCCTTCCAAACCTTTCCCCACCAGATCGTCGATGTATTTCCACAAAAACTGCATCAACAAGATAAAAAGTGCTATGAAAAAAGTAAGCACCAAAGGGCCAAGGTAGGACTTAAGCGTAAAAGCATATATTTTTTTCAAGGTAAATTTCTGCGTTTGTGAGGCAAATTTACGGAATTAAAAAACTGAAAATATAAACTCAAGATTAAAACAATTATTCCATCCATTGAATGGCTGTTTCGTAAATAAAAATCCATTGTAAATGAACGAAAAACCCAAATAAATGTTGCTGTGGAAAGCAGATATCTAAAAAAATTAAACGAGTTGTAACTTCAAGACCTAAACAAACGTCACACAACAAAAGAAACAGAAAATTTAATCCTTAAACACCAAAAACCATGAAATCAAAATCTTACACCATAAGCCTGATACTGATCCTCTTGATGGGATTGTCAATAACGCTGTCAGCGCAGTATTACGGAAACGGAAATCTTGCAGAACGCACTTTTGATCTGAGCACTTTTGATAAAATTGCTGTGAGCGGAAACTTTCAACTGGTTTTTGTTCCCTCTGCAGATCAAACTGTGACTATCGAAACAGATGACAACCTTTTTGAACACATTGAAGTAAAAGTTGAAAACAAAACATTAAAGCTGGCTACCAGCCATATCAGGAAACCCACCCGTATGATTGCTACAATAACAGCTCCGGAACTTATAGAAATTGAAGCCTCTGGTGCAAGCAAAGTAGATATTCCCGAAACTTATGAAGCCGACCAGTTTATAATCAAGGTTAGTGGTGCCTCAACAGTAATTGCCCGCCTTAGGGTTAAGGAATTAGTATCGGACGTTTCAGGTGCCGGCAGATTAACGCTCAGTGGTTCAGCTGAAACGCATAAATCTAATTTAAGTGGAGCTGCCCGTCTTCATGCTACTGATTTTAAAACCAATACTTCAAATATCAAAGCCAGCGGTGCCAGCGATGCCAAGGTATGGGCTACCGAAGCGCTATACAGCAATACAAGCGGAGCCTCCAATGTGAGTTATGACAAAGCGCCTGCCATGTATGAAAAAAAAAGTGATGTGATTTCGATCAGCGAAGGCTATAATTCACAAAGAGCCGATAGTGTTCGCATTAAATTAGGCAATCTGGACGTTAAAGTGATTGATGACGACTCCACAAAAATTGTTATTGGAAGCCGCACTATTGTTGTTGACAACAATGGAAACGTAACTGTGACGCGCACGAAAAAACACCGTTTCAACGGGCATTGGGCAGGTTTTGAAATTGGACTTAACGGTTTGCTTACACCCGATTTCAACATGAGCTATCCTGCAAACCAAAGCTACCTCGATTTGCGCATGGAAAAAAGTATCAATGTGAATCTAAATTTTTATGAGCAAAACATCAATCTCAACAAATCAGGCACCTTTGGTATGTTTGGCGGATTAGGTCTTAGTTGGAATAACTACCGCTTTGCAAATTCCACCTTTCTAACAGGTGATTCAATTATTTTTAAAGGTTATCTGATGGAAGGCATATCAGTTAGAAAAAGTAAACTGACAAACCTATACCTTACGCTTCCCCTGTTTTTTGAGTTCCAGTCAAAATCTTACAAAAACAAAGAAAAATTACATTTCGCCGCCGGTATTGTTGCCGGATGGAGAATAAGCAGTCATACCAAAGTGTATTATAATGAATCCAACAAGGTATTCAATCTTCGCGATCCTGAAACCGGAAATTTGCTTGCTGGAAGCATGCAGAGTCCCGGAAATACAAACCGAAATATCACCAAAGATTACGACAGCTTCCATATGCGGCCATTCAAACTGGATGCTGGAATCAGAATGGGATGGGGAATTGTGAACCTTTATGCAAACTATTCGCTTACCACTTTATTCATCAAAGACAAAGGGCCGGAACTCTATCCTTTTGCTGTAGGAATTGCAGTTTCCAGCTGGTAAAAACTAAAATGCTTCAAACGAAAAAAACCACCTCAGAAATGATTCCGGGGTGGTTTTTTGCTGTAAAGGCCTTACATTCAGAATGTATTGGCCTCGCTTAGATTTTCAACAATTTCATGTGTGTCAGTGGCAATCATAAGTTCCTCATCTGTAGGAACAACAATCACTTTAACTTTAGAATCAGCCTTGCTCACAAGCTCTTCCCTGCCTCTGGAATTCAAAGATTTTTCGGTATCGATATCAATTCCCAGAAACTCAAGACCTTCGAGTGATTTTGTACGCGTTACTGTATCATTCTCACCGATTCCGCCAGTAAATACTATCAAATCAACACCGCCCATTGCAGCTGCATAAGCGCCAATGTATTTGCGAACTCTGTACTGATACATTTCCATCGCAACTTTTGCCCTTTCGTTACCTTCTTCAGCAGCAATTTCTATATCTCTCATATCAGATGAAACACCTGAAATACCTAACATACCGCTAAATTTATTGACCAAAGTGCTGGTATATTGAATGCTGGTTTCTTCTTTATCTGCAATATAAAGCAAGGCGCCTACATCAAGATCGCCGCAGCGTGTACCCATGATAAGACCTTCGATTGGAGTCATTCCCATAGTGGTATCCAATGATTTACCGTATTTGATAGCAGTCATTGAAGCGCCGTTTCCGAGGTGACATGTAATAATTTTTTGTGTTTTGATATCCAGTCCCAAAACTTCACATGCTCTGTGTGAAACATATTTATGGCTTGTTCCATGAAATCCATAGCGTCTTATCTTATACTTTTCGTAAAGAGAATAAGGAATACCATAAAGGTACGCATAGGGAGGCATGGTTTGATGGAAAGCTGTGTCGAATACACCTACCTGCGGCACTTCCGGCAACAATTCTTTCATGGCATAAATACCTTTAAGGTTTGGCGGATTGTGCAAAGGAGCCAGATCAACGCATTCTTCCAAAGCATCAATTACCTCCTCCGAAATAAACACACTACCACTAAATTTTTCGCCGGCATGCACCACGCGATGGCCCACAGCATCAATATCTTCGATAGATTTAATACTGCCATATTTTTCGCTGACCAGAATACCAAGCAAAAACTGAATCCCTGCCTGATGATCCAGGATTTCGCCTTCGAGTTTTACTTCGGTTCCGTCTTCCCTTTTATGCTTTATGGCAGCGCCTTTCAAACCAATTTTATCAACAAGACCTTTGGCCAACACAGTTTTTGACGGCATTTCGAATAGCTGATATTTAATGGATGAGCTTCCACAGTTCAACACAATAATCTTCATAATATTAACAATTTTAATTATTTGATAACAGCACAAACAACTGTTTGATCAACAGCCCTTCCACTCTCATAATTATAAAAACCGCGGTTGGTAATACGGCCATAATAATTCGCCCTGACCAACCTTTTAATAATAGGTGATGGCTTGTATTTTTTGTCGCCAAACTCCTGATAAAGGTTATCCATATACTTCAGGATTTTGTCCAACCCAATGCGGTCGGCCATTTCAAAAGGCCCATAAATATTGCCGGACGATTCTTTCATTGCAATATCAATATCTGCAACAGAGGCAACACCCTCCATTAAAATTTCGCAAGCTTCATTGATGGTTGTCACAAGCATGCGGGTTACAATATTACCCGGTGATTCGTTTACCCGGATGATTCGTTTATTGATCATACCGGCAAATTTGATGACCTGCTGATAAGCTTCCTCCGAAGAATTGATTCCCCTAACAACCTCAATCACATGACTTCTGTGAACAGGTAAGATAAAATGAATCCCGATTGCTCTTTCCGGACGTTTAAGAACAGTAGCCAAATCAGAAATCATCAAGGTGGCAATATTTGAAGAAATAATGGCATCTTCGCGCACTACTTCTTCAACCTTCGAAAAGATTTCCTTTCTGATTTCGATACTTGTTCCCCTTTTACGCGAACTGATTGATTCTATTACAATGTCGCAATCGGCCAAGTCATTATAGTTGGTAGTCCCTTTGATGCGACTCATAATGGCACGCTTTTCACCTGGTGTAAGACCCCAGTGGTTAATAACATCGTCCAGCTGTTCATCTATCTGTTTGTATATCAGTTTAATTCTCTCTTCGTCCAGATCCAGAAAAACCACATCAATACCATACTGACTTATAGCTCGCGTAATTTCCTGCCCTACTGCTCCGCAGCCAATTACACCAACTTTCTGAATTATGCCTTTGGGCTGAATTCTCTTTCCCAAACTAAAATCTGCTAATGATTCACTCATATCACATTTATCTTAATTAATAAATACCTCAATTATTTTTGATTTTCTTTGGCCTGATTCACAGTAATAGCGACAAGGTTAACGATGTCTTCAACCGAACAGCCACGCGAAAGATCGTTAATTGGAGCAGCAAGTCCCTGCAAAACGGGTCCGATAGCTTCTGCCCCAGCCAAACGCTGAACGAGCTTATAAGCAATATTACCGGTTTCCAGAGAGGGGAAAACCAACACATTGGCTTTTCCGGCG